>JANOQW010000035.1:0-75967 GCA_031422335.1 Methylophilaceae bacterium | reverse complement strand
GCTATTTAACGCTGCAACACAAAAAGCTGACCGCGTAGGTTACAAGATTTTGAAAGACGGCAAAAAAGTGCGCGTATTCAAATCTAACGGCGAAGCAGTTGACGCTTAGCGCAGTAAATATATAAACGCATAGGATAAATTATGGCGCGCTTAAAGCAATTTTATAAAGACTCGGTTGTTAAAAAAATGACAGAGCAATTTGGCTACACTTCAGTTATGCAAGTGCCACGCATTGAAAAAATCACCTTAAACATGGGTGTGGGCGAAGCGGTGGCGGACAAAAAAGTGATGGAACACGCAGTAGGTGATATGGAAAAAATCGCTGGTCAAAAAGTAGTTGTGACCAAGGCGAAAAAATCTGTAGCCGCTTTTAAAATTCGTGATGATTATCCTGTGGGCTGTAAAGTCACTTTGCGTCGCGAGCGTATGTACGAATTCTTAGATCGTCTAATTACTGTTGCTATTCCACGTATTCGTGACTTTCGCGGTATTCCAGCAAAATCATTTGATGGTCGTGGTAATTACAACATGGGTGTTAAAGAGCAGATCATATTTCCAGAAATTGAGTATGACAAAATTGACGCGATTCGCGGTATGAATATAACGATTACTACAACGGCAAAAACTGACGAAGAAGCTAAAGCACTTTTGGCAGCGTTTAGTTTTCCTTTTAGGGGTTAAGACATGGAAAAAACATGTATGACAGAACGCGAATCTAAACGTCGCGCAACAGTTGCAAAATTCGCGGTCAAGCGTGATGCTTTAAATGTAACGATTAATGATCAAAAAGCTAGCTTGGAAGATCGTCGTAATGCGCGTTTAAAATTGCAAAGTCTGCCACGTAATTCCAGTCCAGTGCGTTTGCGCAATCGTTGCGCACTCACAGGCCGTCCACGTGGTGTTTTCAGTAAATTTGGTATCGGTCGTAGCAAATTGCGCGATTTGATGATGGCTGGTTTTGTGCCAGGCATTACCAAAGCTAGCTGGTAACGGAGGAATAAATTATGAGTATGAGTGATCCGATTGCCGATATGCTAACGCGTATTCGTAACGCACAAAGCGTAAATAAGGTTTCAGTTTCAATGCCAGCTTCTAAGCTTAAAGGCGCTATTGCTGCCGTATTAAAAGATGAAGGTTATATTGATGACTTTGCAGTCATTGCGAACGATGGTAAACCTTTATTGAGCATCAGTTTAAAATATTACGCTGGCCGTCCTGTGATTGAGAAAATTGACCGTGTGAGTAAGCCTGGTCTTCGCATTTACAAAGGTTCAGATAATATACCTAAAGTAATGAATGGTCTTGGTGTGACAATTATGTCTACATCCAAGGGTGTAATGACAGATCGTAAAGCACAAGCAGCCGGTATTGGTGGCGAAGTGTTGTGCGTAGTAGCTTAAGGAGAAGCAAATGTCACGTGTTGCTAAAAATCCAGTCGCTATTCCAGAAAAAGTAGAAGTCATCTTAAGCCCAACTAGCATTGCAGTTAACGGTCCGATGGGCAAGCTTTCACAAGCGCTTACTAATGCGGTGGTACTAAGACGCGAAGGCGAGACCATTACATTTTCTGCATCTAGCGATAGTCAGCATTCACGCGCTATGTCCGGTACTGTGCGTGCTTTAGTTGCGAATATGGTGCAGGGTGTTTCTTCAGGCTTTACGCGTAAATTAACATTGGTAGGCGTTGGCTACAAAGCTAATGCGCAAGGTGCAATGTTGAATCTAGAGTTAGGTTACTCACATCCAATTAATCACAAAATGCCTGTAGGCGTTACTGTTGCAACGCCAACGCCAACGGAAGTTATTCTGACGGGCACCGATAAGCAAGTGATTGGTCAAGTAGCTGCACAAATTCGTGCTTACCGTGCGCCAGAGCCATATAAAGGCAAAGGTGTTCGTTATTCAGATGAAGTGGTTACAATTAAAGAAACCAAAAAGAAATAGTTAGACTGAAAAAATAATTAGGACTCAAGATAATGAACAACGTAAATAATCGCTTGCGCCGTGCACGTAAAACCCGTGCCAAAATTGCCGAGTTAAAAGTTACACGTTTAAGCGTGCATCGTACTAATACGCATATATATGCACAAATTATTGCCGAAACTGGCGATAAAGTACTAGCAAGCGCTTCAACTGTTGAAGCGGATGTGCGCAAGAAAGTAAAAAATGGCGGCAACGTAGAAGCTGCTGCTGCAATTGGTAAACTGATTGCTGAAAAAGCAAAAAAAGCAGGTATTACTACTGTAGCTTTTGATCGTTCGGGCTACAAATATCATGGTCGTATTAAAGCGTTGGCTGATGCTGCGCGCGAAAACGGCCTGTCATTTTAATAAGCGAGACAGATAATGGCTAGAGAAATGGAACAACAATCACAGCAAACCGATGGTTTGCGTGAAAAAATGATTACTGTAAACCGCGTGAGTAAAACGGTTAAAGGTGGACGTATTATGAGTTTCGCAGCATTGACTGTTGTCGGTGATGGCGATGGTGCAGTAGGCATGGGCAAAGGTAAGGCGCGTGAAGTGCCAGTAGCCGTACAAAAAGCCATGGATGAAGCACGCCGCGGCATGACTAAAGTAAACTTAAATAACGGTACGCTATTTCACGCGGTAACAGGTGTACACGGTGCTGCTAAAGTGTTTATTCAGCCTGCGTCTGAAGGTACTGGCATCATTGCTGGTGGTGCGATGCGTGCGATTTTTGAAGTGATGGGCATTACCAATGTAGTGGCTAAATGTATCGGTTCAACGAACCCTTACAACTTGGTGCGTGCGACTTTAAATGGCCTTGAATCAATGAATACTCCGGCGGAAATTGCAGCTAAACGTGGCAAATCTGTAGAAGAAATTAGAGGTTAATAATGGCAACCGCAAAACCAGCAGTTAAACCTGCAACAAAAAAAGAAAAAGCAACAGCTTCGGCAATTAAACCTAGCGCTATGATTAAAGTTACGCTCGTAAGGAGCTTAATTGGCCGTATCGAATCTCACAAAGCCACAGTTAAAGGTTTGGGTTTACGTCGCATGCACCACACGGTCGAAGTCCAAGATACACAAGCAATTCGCGGCATGATTAATACCGTGAACTATCTCTTAAAGGTAGAAGCATAATGCAATTAAATACAATTAAGCCTGCAGAAGGTGCTAAAAAAGAACGTCGTCGTGTTGGTCGCGGTATTGGTTCAGGTTTTGGTAAAACAGCAGGTCGTGGTCACAAAGGTCAAAAATCACGTACTGGCGGCTTCCATAAAGTGGGTTTCGAAGGTGGTCAAATGCCTTTGCAACGCCGTTTGCCAAAACGTGGTTTTAAATCACTCACTAAAAAAGATACTGCGCATGTACGTACTTCTGAGTTGAATGATCTGCCAGTGGATACCATTGATTTATTGGTGTTAAAGCAAGCTAACGTCATTTCAGGCAATGCTTTGGCAGCTAAGATATTTCTATCTGGTGAGATTACTAAAAAACTTAACCTAACTGGTTTGCTGTTGACTAAAGGCGCGCGCGCTGCAGTTGAAGCGGCTGGCGGCAAAGTAGCGTAAGAGTAAAAGCATTGGCGCAAGATAGTCTTTTAAGTGCAGTAGGTAAAATGAGTGAGCTGAAAAGCCGCTTATGGTTCGTGTTAGGTGCGTTGGTGGTATATCGCTTAGGCGCACATATTCCAGTGCCTGGCATAGATCCAACCGTTTTAAAGCAGTTATTTGATTCGCAGAGTGGTGGTATTTTGGGCATGTTTAACATGTTCTCAGGCGGTGCATTATCACGCTTTACTGTATTTGCTTTAGGTATTATGCCTTACATATCTGCATCAATTATTATGCAGTTGGCGACGGTGGTTTCTCCTAAGTTGGAGCAACTGAAAAAAGAAGGTGAAGCTGGCAGACGTACCATTACTAAATATACGCGTTACGGCACGGTGTTGTTGGCAACGTTTCAAGGTTTAGGAATTGCGATTGCACTAGAAGGTCAAGCTGGTTTAGTGCTAGACCCTGGCATGGCATTTAGATTAACAGCCGTGATTACTTTGGTGAGCGGCACGATGTTTTTGATGTGGTTGGGTGAGCAGATTACTGAGCGTGGTATTGGTAACGGTATTTCAATTATCATTTTTGCAGGTATTGTGGCTGGCTTACCAAGTGCGATTACTAGCACATTAGAACTGACGCGTACTGGGGCTTTTTCTATTCCACTAGTGATGTTTTTGCTGGTGGCGATTATATTGGTGACGGCGTTAGTGGTGTTTGTAGAACGTGGTCAACGTAAAATTACGGTGAATTATGCCAAACGCCAAGTGGGTAATAAAGTATATGGGGGTCAAACCACACACTTGCCACTGAAATTGAATATGGCAGGTGTGATACCACCAATTTTTGCATCAAGTATTATTTTGTTTCCAGCGACTTTAGCTGGTTGGTTTGGCAGCAGTGAAAAGTTATATTGGTTAAGAGATATGAGCAATCTGCTCTCTCCAGGTCAGCCAATATATATTTTGTTTTTTGCAGCTGCCATTATGTTTTTTTGTTTCTTTTACACGGCGTTAGTGTTTAACCCAAAAGAAACAGCAGATAATTTGAAAAAAAGTGGTGCGTTTATACCAGGTATTCGCCCAGGTGAGCAAACAGCCAACTATATAGATAAAATTATGGGTCGTTTGACTTTGATAGGTGCAATTTACATTACTTTAGTATGTTTACTACCAGAGTTTTTGAGACTGAAATTTAATACGCCATTTTACTTTGGTGGTACTTCGTTGCTGATTATTGTTGTAGTAACAATGGATTTTATGACACAAGTGCAATCTCACTTAATGTCGCATCAGTACGAAGGTTTGCTTAAAAAAGCGAACTTTAAAGGTGGCGCAAACGCGCGCTAATTAGAAGTTTTTAGATAGAGTTAATTGGTGTTGAGGTAAATTATGAGAGTTCGTGCATCAGTAAAAGCATTATGCCGCAATTGTAAAGTTGTGCGTCGTCGTGGTGTGGTTCGTATTATTTGTACAGACCCACGTCATAAACAACGCCAAGGTTAATGCTGGTTAGTGGTTAAGTGGTACATGTTTAAAATGCTTAAGTTTGTAGTGCTAAGTTTGAAACGATAAGTTCAAGCTGTTAAAATTTAGGGCTTTTTTATTTAGTCGCAACATAATGCGATATGTTTTGGAGTTAGAGTATGGCTCGTATTGCTGGGGTTAATATCCCAAATAATAAACACGCTGAAATCGCGTTAACTGCGATTTTTGGTATTGGTAGAAATACAGCGCAAAAGCTTTGTGCTGCGGCCGGTATATTGCCAACAACCAAAGTCAAAGATCTTAACGACGCAGACGTTGAAAAGCTTAGAGATGAAGTGGCTAAAGTTAAAGTTGAAGGTGACTTGCGTCGTGAAGTTTCGATGAATATCAAACGCTTAATGGATTTAGGTTGCTATCGCGGTGTCCGTCATCGCCGCGGCCTGCCAGTGCGTGGTCAGCGTACTAAAACCAATGCGCGTACGCGTAAAGGCCCAGTAAAAGCAATTAAACAGTCAAAATAAAATAGCAATTTAAATATTTATATTAAGTAAGACTCAATAGGTAAGGACAATACATGGCAAAAGCTAATGTACGTGTAAGAAAAAAAGTTAAAAAGAATATTGCCGAGGGCATTGCTCACGTGCACGCTTCATTTAACAACACGATTATTACAATCACTGATCGTCAAGGTAATGCGCTGGCATGGGCAACTTCTGGCGGCCAAGGCTTTAAAGGCTCACGTAAAAGCACACCATTTGCTGCACAGGTTGCGGCAGAAGTAGCTGGTAAAAATGCGCAAGAGTCTGGCGTTAAAAATTTAGAAGTGCGTATTAAGGGCCCAGGCCCGGGCCGTGAGTCTGCTGTGCGCGCACTTAATGCGGCTGGTTTTAAAATTACCAGCATTACCGATGTGACGCCGGTGCCACACAATGGCTGCCGTCCATCTAAAAAACGTCGCATCTAAGCGAAAAAAGATTACTGGAGAACTATCTTGGCTAGAAATTTAGACCCTAAATGCCGTCAGTGCCGCCGCGAAGGCGAAAAACTATTCTTAAAAGCAGAAAAATGCTTTACAGATAAATGCGCAATCGAAAAACGTAATTTTCCACCTGGTCAACATGGTCAGCGTCGTAACTCACGTTTATCTGATTACGGTGTGCAATTGCGTGAAAAACAAAAAGTACGTCGTATTTACGGCGTATTAGAAGGTCAATTCCGTAGTTATTATGCAGAAGCTGACCGTCAAAAAGGTATTACTGGCGAAAACTTGTTGCAATTGCTAGAGTGCCGTTTAGATAACGTGGCGTTCCGTATGGGTTTGGGCGGTTCACGTACCGAAGCACGTCAAATCGTACGTCACAATAGCATTTTGGTGAATGGTAAACGTGTCAACATTCCTTCTTACCAAGTCAAAGCGGGTGATGTGGTTTCTGTTGCTGAGGCGTCAAAAACACAGTTACGTATTAAGGGAGCGCTTGCAGCGGCCGAACAACGTGGTTTCCCAGCATGGTTAGAAGTAGATGCAAAAGCATTGACTGGCACATTTAAATCTAAACCACAACGTGATGATTTGCCTTCAACCATTAACGAATCATTGGTTGTTGAGTTGTATTCTAAGTAATTAATACTTAGTTACCTCTTTCAACCAATTAACGTCAAGGAATTTTATGCAAAACAATCCAACTGAATATTTAAAACCCCATGTGGTAGATGTCGAAGTCATTACCCCATTGCGTGCTCGCGTTACGCTAGAGCCGATGGAGCGTGGTTTTGGTTATACATTAGGCAATGCTTTACGCCGTGTATTGCTTTCATCTATTCCAGGCTTTGCTATTACAGAAGTTAAAATTGATGGTGTTGTACATGAGTACTCAACCATTGATGGCGTGCAAGAAGATGTTGTTGATATTTTGTTAAACCTTAAAGGCGTTGCCTTAAAGTTAAACAACAAATCTGAAACCATTTTAACGCTAAATAAATCAACTGAAGGTGTTGTGACTGCTGGTGATTTTGATACTGGTCACGATGCTGAAATTGTTAACCCAAACCATGTCATTGCACATTTAACCAAAGGTGGTAAGTTAAACCTAGAAGTTAAAGTGGAAATGGGTCGTGGTTACCAACCAGTGCCTGCACGCCAAAAAGCGGATGAAGAAGACCGTATTTTGGGCTTTATTATGGTAGATGCGTCATTCAGCCCAATAAGCAAAGTAAGCTATCAAGTGGAAAGTGCACGCGTAGAGCAACGCACTGACTTAGATAAATTAGTCATGGACGTAGAAACTAATGGCATTATTGAGCCAGAACAAGCGATTCGTGATGCTGCTCGTATTTTGATTGGCCAATTATCAGTATTTGCCAATTTAGAAGGCTCGCCGAGCGAAGTAGAAGTTAAATCTGCACCGCAAGTGGATCCCATTTTATTGCGCCCAGTGGATGATTTAGAGTTAACTGTGCGTTCAGCCAACTGCTTGAAAGCAGAGAACATTTTCTACATCGGTGATTTAATTCAACGTGGTGAGAATGAATTATTAAAAGCGCCAAACTTAGGCCGCAAATCTTTAAATGAAATTAAAGATGTATTAGCAACCAAAGGTTTAACATTGGGTATGAAGCTTGAAAACTGGCCACCGGTTGGTTTAGAAAAAGCTTAAGCTACAGAATTTTAGAGAAAATTAAGGAATTACTATGCGTCACGGTAATAGCAATCGTAAATTAAACCGCACTAGCAGCCATCGCGCAGCTATGTTTCGCAATATGTCGGTGTCTTTGTTACGTCATGAGATTATTAGAACCACTTTGCCAAAAGCAAAAGAGTTGCGTAAGTATGCTGAGCCACTCATTACATTGGGTAAAGATGCCACTTTAGCGAACCGTCGTTTAGCGTTTAGCCGCTTGCGTGATCGTGACATTGTGGGGAAATTGTTTGGTGAGCTTGGTCCACGCTACAATGCGCGCAATGGTGGTTATTTGCGTATTTTAAAATGCGGTTTCCGCAACGGTGATAATGCACCGATGGCATTGGTGGAGTTAGTAGATCGTCCAGATACCACAACAGAGGTAGTTAGCGCTGAGTAATAGGGTTAATTAATTAAAAAAGCCAGCTATATGCTGGCTTTTTTCTTGACTGAATATTACTTTAAAAACTCACTGATATCAGTTGCGGCAAATGGCCAATTAAGCTCAGCCTGTGTATCTTGCCTTTGTAACACAGGAATTCTTAAACCGTAGCGCGCAAGTAAACTCGCATCATCTGCAACTTCAATCACTTCTAGCTTATTCACTTCTGGCATTTGTGAGACGAGTGCATAAGCAGTTTCACACAAATGGCAATGTGAAGTACTAAACAAATAAACATACTTATTCACGCGTTTAAATCCTAGCAAAGTTCTAAATTGTTGTGAGAATGGCATTTAAAATATTAAAAACCATAAAAATAAATCATAATAACGCTTTATGCAGTTTAACTAATATCAAGTTTACAGCGCAAGGTATGCATGTCCGATAAACAAGAAACCAAAGAAAGTATAAGCGAAAGCCTGCAACAGGTGATTTCTCTTTTAGAGAAACACAAGTTGGTGGAAAACCTTGTGCATAAACAGGGCGTATCTAAGCACGACTTAAACAAACAAGACTTGGCTAAGCAAGATTTAGTTGAGCTATTGGTGCACAAACAAAACTTAAACGAGCTGCAAAAGAAACTAGATGCTTTACACCCAGCGGATGTAGCACATATTTTGGAAGCGTTGCCGCTAGAAGACCGTTTAAACCTGTGGGAGTTGGTAAAAGCCGATAGAGACGGCGATATTCTGCTTGAGGTGAACGACTCTGTGCGGCAAAGCTTAATTGCAGATATGGATTCGCAAGAGCTATTGGCTGCTGCTGAGCAGCTTGATGCAGATGAACTGGCTGATTTAGCGCCCGACTTACCCAAAGACGTGTTGCAAGATTTGATGGATAGTTTGGATGTGCAAAACCGCCAGCGTTTGCAATCTTCGCTGTCTTACCCAGAAGAAGCGGTGGGCGCGCACATGGATTTTGATGTAGTGACAATACGCGAAGACATTACCCTAGAAGTGGCTTTACGCTATTTGCGTCGTTTAGGCAGTTTGCCAGAGTTAACCGATAAATTATTTGTCGTTGATAGAAATAATATCCTATTAGGTGTATTGCCACTAAAACGCCTAGTGGTGAGCGACTTAGAAGCGAATGTGCTGGATATTATGGCGGCTGATGCGGTAGTGTTTCACCCACAAGACGACACCGATGAGGCGGCGCAAGCTTTTGAGCGTTATGACCTAGTGACCGCGCCAGTGGTGGATGCCAGCAATAAGCTGCTGGGGCGTATTACGGTAGATGCGGTAATGGACTATATTCGAGACGAATCAGAATCTGACATGTTATCGATGGCGGGCTTGCGCGAGGAAGAAGACTTTTTCGCCTCAGTGTGGAAATCGGTACAAAACCGTTGGGCATGGTTGGCGATTAACTTAATCACTGCTATTTTAGCCTCGCGCGTCATTGGCTTGTTTGAAGGCTCTATTGAGAAAATAGTCGCACTGGCAGCACTCATGCCGATTGTGGCGGGCATAGGCGGTAACTCAGGCAACCAGACAACCACCATGATTGTGCGTGGCCTGGCGCTGGGGCAAATTTCATCCCACAATATACATTCTTTGGTTAAAAAAGAGCTGGGCGTGGCCTTGCTCAATGGCTTGCTGTGGGGCAGTGTGCTAGGTTTGATTGCCTACATGCTGTATGGAAATTATCAGCTGGGTTTGGTCATGATGACTGCCATGACGCTTAACTTGTTGCTGGCCGCTGTCATGGGTGTGGTGATTCCGCTACGCATGCATAAATCTGGTCGCGACCCAGCAGTGGGCACCAGTGTACTGATTACCGCAGTGACTGATAGCGGTGGCTTTTTTATATTTTTGGGTTTGGCGACGATTTTCTTAATTTAATATAACCAAATAATGAACAGTGAAATTTTACAAATTTGGCAAGAGTTACAAGCTGACCTAAAAACGACTGCCGTGTTGTGGCAACTGGCCATTATTATTGCGGCAGTTGCAACGGCATGGCTGGTGAACGGTGCGCTGCGCAATTTTGTCATGGCCAAAGCGCCAGAACACTGGAAAGTGGCCATCGGCAGTATTAATCGCATGTTGTTTCCGCTGACAACATTAATATTGGTGCTTGTGAGCCAGTGGCTATTATCTGGCTGGCAGCACACTGGGTTGTTGCAATTGGCAAGTCGCTTGCTGCTTGCAATGGCGGTTATTCGGTTGATTGTCTATTTATTGCGCTATTTATTTGCGCCAGGTGGCTGGCTTAAAACGCTAGAAAGCGTGATTGGTTGGAGCGTGTGGGGCTTGCTGGCGCTACATTTAACTGGTGTGTTACCTCAAATCATTCAGTCGCTTGAAGATATGCGCTTTAACATTGGCAAAAACCAAGTGAATTTACTGTTGGTGTTACAAGCTTTATTAACTGTAGTCGTTACCATTTTTATTGCCTTGTGGCTAAGTCGCTTGTTAGAAAATAAACTGATGCGTGCCGAGCAAGTGAATGTGAATTTGCGCGTGGTGCTGGGTAAAATTATTCGCATTGTGTTGCTGTTTGTAGCCACCTTGGTAGCACTTTCTGCAGTTGGGCTAGATATCACCTTGCTCTCGGTATTTGGTGGCGCCCTTGGCGTCGGCTTGGGCTTTGGCTTGCAGCGCATTGCCAGTAATTACGTTAGCGGCTTTATTATTTTGCTGGATAAATCCATGCAAATTGGTGATGTGATTGCGGTGGATAAACATTACGGTGTGGTGCAAGATATGCGCTCGCGCTATATGGTGTTATCTAAATTAGATGGCACGCATGTGATTATCCCGAATGAATCGCTGATTACCACTGCCGTTATCAATCACTCGCTTACCGAGCATAAAGGTCGTGTGCAGATAGAGTTGACGATTAATGTGAATAGCCCGTTGGAGCTAGCATTGCAGCTGATGCAAGACATTGCTAAGCAACAAAAGCGCGTGTTGGAAACGCCAAACCCAGCCGCGCGCATTAAAGGTTTTGGTGAAAATATGGTGGAACTTAGCCTGACTGTGTGGGTGGCAGACCCAGAAAAGGGCGCCTTAAGTCTGCAATCTGATTTATATTTAGAAATATGGAAAGTGTTTCAAAAGAACAATATTGGCTTTGCCAAAGCCGAGCCTAAATTAGATTAAGTGCTAAATTAAGAAAACAAAAAAGCCAGCAATTAGCTGGCTTTTTAACATTTAAACTATCTGTTAAGTTTAAATTATTTTAATCCTAGGTTTACTTTAACTTGGTTTCTTTGTAAATCACGTGTTTACGTACTACTGGATCAAATTTTTTGATTTCCATTTTTTCTGGCATGGTACGTTTGTTTTTAGTAGTGGTATAAAAATGACCTGTACCAGCACTTGATTCTAATTTAATTTTTTCACGCATAATATTCTACCTTTAGATTTCTTGGGTTAAATTTTTTGCCCAGCTGCACGCATACCTGCAAGCACAGCATCAATACCATTTTTGTCGATAGTACGTAAAGCATTATTGGTAATGCGCATACTTACCCAACGGTTTTCGCTTTCTACCCAAAATTTACGGTTTTGTAAATTTGGTAAAAAACGGCGTCTTGTTTTATTTTGTGCGTGAGAAACATTGTTGCCCACCATTGGCTTTTTGCCAGTTACCATACATACACGTGCCATGGTTAATCCTTAAATACATGCTTTTTGCGAAAGAGCGCAATTATAGACTGAAACAGCCTTTAATTTCAACCTAAATATAAGATTTTGTGGTGTTTTTACAGCTTAATTCTTGGCTTATATTAAGTTCCCGCACGTTTAGTGCTTGCCTGTACTGCCGAAGCCCCCTTCGCCGCGCTCGCTAGCGGTAAATTCATCCACAATATGAAAAGCCGCTTGCACCACAGGCACAATCATCAGCTGCGCAATGCGCTCCATTGGGTTTAGCAAAAATGGCTCTTTACTGCGGTTCCAGCAGCTCACTAACAACTGGCCTTGGTAATCAGAATCAATCAAACCCACCAAGTTGCCCAACACAATGCCGTGTTTATGGCCCAAACCAGAGCGCGGCAAAATCAGTGCGGCATAGTACGGGTTATCCAAAAAAATCGCCATGCCCGTGGGTATCATCACCGTTTCGCCCGCAGCAATAGTTTGCGGGTGCTCAATACAAGCGCGTAAATCCAACCCAGCCGAGCCAAGCGTGGCATAAGCAGGCATCATGTGATGCAAACGCGCATCTAAAATTTTAATATCGACATCTATCATGGTGGTTTCTTTATCAATTGCTAAAACACTATTTTATGCCAAATTATTGCAATTGAAACAACTGAAAATAAGGCTTTTAACACCTTATTTCAATGCATCATCATTTGCATGCCCTGTAAGCCGCATGGATATTGGCTTGCAGCGTATTGATTTTTTGCATGGGGTTATTCAAAGCCTATTGCTATTTAAGCATATTAGCAATGTGCGTCAAAATGCCATGTGCTACTGTTTTTTTATCATCTTTAGGCAATGGATACACGCCAGCATCGTCAATTAAAGTTACGCTGTTTTCGTCGCTGCCCATCGCGTTTGTTACATCGTTGGCTACAATGAGTGGCAGCTTTTTAGCCTTACGTTTTGCGCTGGCGTATTCAATTAAATGTTCAGTTTCTGCCGCAAAGCCCACACAAAATGGTGCGTTTGGCAGGCTGGCGACATCGGCCAAAATATCTTTTGTGGGAATTAGTTTAATTGATAATAAAGCTTCACTTTTTTTAATTTTTTGTGCGCTGGGGCTTGTTGGCGTGTAATCTGCCACTGCCGCTACGCCAATAAAAATATCTTGCGGACTAAGTTTTAAAGTCGCGATATTTTTCATCACCGCTTGGTACATTGCGTCGCAGCTGGTTGCACTGATATTAGTTACATTTTTGGGTGCTGCAAGTGAAGTCGCACCGCTGATTAAAGTCACCTCCGCGCCCATATCAGCCGCCGCTTGCGCCAGCGCGTAACCCATTTTGCCGCTGCTTAAATTGGTAATCGCACGCACGGGGTCTATCATTTCTAAAGTCGCGCCAGCAGTAATCAGCACGCGCTTGCCAGCCAATAACTTGGGCGTAAAAAATGCGTTAATGTCGCACATTAATTCTTCAGGTTCTAACATGCGGCCAAGGCCCACTTCACCACACGCTTGGTCACCGCTGCCAGGGCCTAAAACAGTCACTTTATCTGCAATTAATTGCGCAAAATTGCGTTGAGTGGCGGGGTTTTCCCACATTTGTTTGTTCATGGCAGGCGCTACCAATAAAGGGCAGTCGCGGGCAAGGCATAAAGTTGACAGCAAATCATCGGCACGACCATGCAGCAATTTTGCAATAAATTCAGCTGTTGCAGGCGCGATGATAATCGCATCGGCGTCTCGACTAAGCTCGATATGTGGCATGCCGTTATCAATGGTGGAATCCCACATGCCAGTAAATACGGGCTTGCCAGACAAAGCTTGCATGGTAACAGGCGTAATAAATTGGCAGGCAGATTCGGTCATCACGACCGTGACATCGACACCCGCTTTTACCAATAGCCGTACCAGCTCTGCCGCTTTATAAGCTGCAATGCCGCCGGTTATACCAAGCACAAGTTTGCCTGATACTAATTTTTTAGCTACTGTTGTCATTACATAATTTTATATGAAAGGCAGTTGAATAGCGATGTATGCGATAACCACATAATCCTGATAATATTCATAAAAATTTATGGCGGAAGTTTATGTTTAAAAAAATAAGAATTTTTATATTATTAATTGTATTAGCAACGGTAGTGCAGCAAACCTTATTAGATAAAGCCAGCTTAGATTGGAAAGATAATTTTTATGTAGTGGTGTACCCAGTGAATGCAGATACCAGCTCCGAAGTGGGCGCTTACATCAAAAGCTTAACGCGTGATGATTTTGAGCCAATGGCAGAATATTTTGCCGAAGAAGGCGCGCGCTACAACTTAGGCATGCGCCGTCCAGTCGAGGTGCAATTGGGCGATATGGTGAGAGAGCTTCCACCTGCACCACCAGAAAATGGCAGCATGTTGAACACCATAATTTGGAGCTTAAAATTTAGGTTGTTTGCCTTTAACAACAGCCCTAAAGTAAATGTAAAGCCCGATATTAAATTATATTTGCTCTACTACAACCCTGTAACCAGCTCAACATTAAGCCATTCCACCGCCATTCAACAAGGCCGTATTGGGCGGGTAAACTTGTTTGGCGATGCGGCCTATAATAAACAAAATTTAGTGATTACCGCGCACGAGTTACTGCATACCCTAACAGCAACAGACAAATATGATTTAAGTAATACGCTACCCACCTACCCAGAAGGTTATGCTGAGCCAGACAAACAGCCACGCCATCCGCAAGATTTTGCCGAGCTAATGGGCGGCAGAGTTGCGATAAGTGACAGCAAAGCCGAGATACCGAAAAGTTTGGCGCAAACCTTGATTGGTGAAAAAACTGCGCGCGAGATTGGTTGGCTAAAGTAAAGGGAGTATTAAAATGGCAATCACTGATTGGCCTGCCGCCGAGCGTCCACGCGAGAAACTAATAGAACTAGGTGCTGAAGCGCTATCTGACGCCGAGTTGCTGGCGATATTTTTGCGGGTGGGCGTCACAGGTAAAAGTGCGGTAGATTTAGCGCGCGATTTACTTAAAAAATTTGGCAGTTTAAATGGCATTTTTGCAGCCACAGAGAATGAGCTTAGCCAAGTACACGGCATCGGCAGCAGCAAATACGTGCAGTTGCAGGCGATTTTTGAGATGAGTCAGCGTGCGCTCAGTGAGCAATTGCAAGCCCGCGATGTATTAAACTCGCCGCAAGCGGTACGCGATTACTTGGTACTAAAACTGGGTAGCCTGACCAAAGAAGTGTTTTTGGTGCTATTTTTAGATACACAAAATCGCCTGTTGGCCACTGAAGAAATGTTTAGCGGCAGCCTAAGCAGCACTTCGGTTTACCCGCGCGAGGTGGTAAAACGTGTGCTGCACCACAATGCGGCTGCGGTGATTTTTGCACATAATCACCCCACAGGCATTGCCCAGCAAAGCAGCGCGGATGAGCTGCTGACTAAACAATTAAAACAAGCGCTGGAATTGGTAGATGTGAAAGTGCTGGATCACTTTATTGTGGCAGGCAACAACACGCTGTCATTTTCTGAAAAAGGCTTAATTTAAAGCTTTAAATAACTGGCCTGCAAGCCAATACCCATGCGGGTGGTAGGGCAGGGCATTTGGATTAATTGGCTAAGTAAAGCTTAATTAACTAAATAAAACCATGGTACGGCGCGGTTGTGCGCTGCATTTATTGTCACAATTTGCCCAGCTTTTACCTCAATTGGCGCATCAAATAAATACGCGCATTGCTGCCAGTTAGATACTTTGCTGGTTTGCGCTGGGTGATTTTCGAACATGACTTTTTGGTCGCCATTCATGTCCAATTGCATCCATTGCACTAAGCCATAACAAGTGCCCGCAGCTTTAACTTTAATCTCAAGCGTTTTAGTTTGAGCTGGGAATTCTGCATCGCCCTCAAAATCAAAGCTAAACGCTGCCACGCCATCGCTTAACAATCGAATATCTAAATCGTTTCTGGCAATCATGCGTTTTTTAGAAACTACCGTATTAAAGCGCTGTAAATTAAAACCAAACGCGTCATCTACAAGCAAATTACGGCGAATATCATCACCGGTAAATAGCCCAATCATGATGCTGCCCGCAGCAGGAATCACTTTTCCATTGGGTTTTAGCAAGCGGCGTTTGGCATCTTCTAAGCTGGGCAATACATGCTCGCCAAGCAGTTCGCTAGAGAATATTTCTGACACCAAAATATCGGCTTTTGCCTCAAGCTCCACGCCAATAATAATGTCGGTAGATTTTTTGGCGATGACGTTGATAATTTTTTCGAAACCATTATCAGCAATAATTTGGCTAGCTGTTGCGGCAATCAGTGGCACGCTTTCGCAAGTCACCACTTGCTTGGCGCCTAACTTGGCCGCCATCATTGCCAGCAGGCCAGAGCCAGTGCCGATTTCAAACACAGTTGATTCTGGCTTGACAACAGTTTTTAGCGCATCAAAATAAGCTTGATTGCGGTATTGCTCGTTCATCATCGGCACATGCCACTCTGGCACAGTACGGCTTAAAGCCAAATACGCAGCTTGTTGCGCCGCAATATTGTTGGGTGAAATTGCTAACACTTGGCGGTAATAAATTAGCGCTTCATCAGGCGCAGCTTGCTCTTTTAACAGTGCATCTAAATTGGTAAATACTTCGGCTGAGCTTGGCGTTAGCGTTAAGGCGGTAATAAAGCTTTGCGCTGATGCGTGCAAACTATTTTGTGCCTTCAACACTAGGCCTAAGTTGCTGTGCACCTCGGCATAATTGGGACGTAGCATTAATGCTTTGCGATAGCAATCGGCAGCTTCGCTCAAATTATCTTGTTCTTGATAGGTCGCACCTAAATTGACATAAGCCTCTACATAATTGGGGTTTTCAACGAGCGATTGCTTTATTAACTGCACTGCGGATTTAAAATCCCCCTTTTGTTTGGCGATTAAACCCAACAAATGCAGCGCATCTGCTTGTTTTGGTTGAGCGCGCAACACTTGTTTATAAAGCAACTCAGCTTGCACTAAATTACCTGCTTGGTGCTGCGCCATGGCGCTTTGCAGCGCTTGCTGCGGCGATAATGTTTGAGAGAGTGGTTGAGAGAGTTGTGCTGCAGATTGGATTGGACTTGCCCCAGTTTGCTCGCAACATTGCTTATATTTTTTGCCGCTTCCACACGGGCAGGGGTCGTTTCTACCGATTTTATTTACCATGATTTTTTAGTTTTGCCGCTACAACTTGCGTGATGTTTAATTGCCAATATTGTATCAATTAATTTAGCGCACACTAAATATATAGCAAGTTAGTCAGTTGCAGCTAAGCCAGCTGCAGTTTAGCCAGCCGTGCATACAAACCACCTTGCTGCTTTAATGCGGCTGGGCTGCCAATTTCGACTATTTTGCCGTTTTCCAACACAATAATTCGGTCAGCTTTTTGCACCGTGCTTAATCGGTGCGCAATCATCAAAGTTGTTCTGCCTTGCATCGCTGCTTCTAAGCCTTGCTGTACTAAAATTTCGCTTTCAGCGTCCAACGCACTGGTTGCTTCATCCAACAATAATATCGGCGCATCTTTTAAAATAGCGCGCGCAATGGCAATGCGCTGGCGCTGTCCGCCAGATAATCGGGTGCCGCGCTCGCCCAAAAAGGTTTGGTAGCCATCGGGTAATTTATGAATAAATTCATCTACTTGCGCGGCTTTGGCAGCGGCAATGACCTCGTCATCCGTAGCGCTTGGTTTGCCATAGCGAATATTTTCTAGCGCATTGGCAGAGAAAATCACCGCATCTTGCGGCACAATGCCTATGTTGTCGCGTAAATTTTTTAAGCTGAGCGTAGCAATGGCTTGGCCGTTAATATTAATGCTGCCCGATTGCGCCTCGTAAAAGCGCAACAAACATTGAAACAGCGTGGTTTTGCCTGCACCACTTGGGCCAACCAAGGCAATGGTTTCGCCTGCGGCAATATCTAAACTAATATGATCTAGCGCTGCAATTTGCGGGCGTGATGGATAATGAAACAGCACATTGTTAAAGCTTATTGCGGCTTGTTTGGGGTTTAATAAAATTTGTGCATTTTCAGGCTCTTTAATCGCCGCATCTGCATGCAGTAGCTCTAATAAACGCTCGGTGGCGCCCGCCGCGCGCATGACTTCACCCCACACTTCAGCCATGGTGCCGCACGCACCTGCTACCATGAGCGCGTACAGTACGAATGACGCCAGCTCTCCACCTGTCATTTGCCCTGCTGAAACTTGCCGCGCACCTACCCATAACACGAAAATAATGGTGCCTAAAATAGCGGTCACCATCAACATGGTCAACATTGAGCGCACTTTAACGCGTTTTAATGCGGTGCTAAAACTCAAATCTGCAGATTTACTGAATCTTGAAATTTCTGCATGCTCTTGCGTATAAGATTGCACCGTGGGCATGGCGTTTAAAATTTCGCCTGCCATCGCGCTGCTATCGGCAATGCGGTCTTGCGATTCGCGCGATAGTTTTTTTACTTTGCGGCCTATCAAAATAATCGGCAAAATCAGCAGCAACATTAAGCCAATATTGAGCGAAAATAAGTAAAAATTAGTCACCGCCAGCATAATCATGCCGCCAGTAAATTGAAACAAGCTGCGTAGCCCCATGGATATTGAGCTGCCGACCACCGTTTGAATGAGGGTGGTGTCGCCAGTTAACCTTGATAATACTTCACCCGTTTGCGTGGTCTCAAAAAACTGTGGGCTTTGCGTCATCACGCGTGCATAAACGGCGCTGCGTAAATCGGCAGTAACGCGCTCGCCCACCCACGAAACCGTGTAATAACGGCACGCAATCATTAGCGCCCAAAAAGTCGCCAGCGCCATCATCACTAAAAAATGGCCATTCAAACTTAAATTACTAATTAAACCTTTGTGCGCTGTGCTAGTTGCTGGTTGTGTCACAAAGCCAAAGTCTATTAAATCGCGAAACGCCAGTGGTACTAATAAAAGCGTAGCCGAGCCTAGCGTGAGCAACACAAACGCCAGCAATACCTTGGCGCGATACGGTTGCAAAAATGGCCACAGGCTGGCCAGTGTCGATAGTTTTTTTGCGGGCAGTTTTTGCTCTGATTTGGCGAGATTATTAGCTGTGGTTTGCATGAGCATTGATTGTTAAAATGATAGAGTGAGTGTAGCACTAGCAAGCGTATGTATGGAGCTTGATTCGCCCACTAGGTTCAAGCGTGAGACTGATTTATACTGACATAAATTGTGAAAGTCTTGTCATGAATAAAAATCTTCAAATTATCATTTGGTTGGCAGTTGGCTTGCTCGGCCTATTCGCGCTTAGCACTATCGCCTTAAATCGTGGCGAAAGCATCAACGCACTGTGGCTAATTACCGCTGCGGTATGTATTTACGCCATCGCTTATCGTTTTTATGCGGCTTGGATTGCGGCAAAAGTGCTGATGGTGGATGAAACGCGCGCCACGCCTGCTGAAAGACTTGATAATAGTCGCGATTACATGCCCACCAATAAATGGGTGGTATTTGGCCATCATTTTGCCGCTATCGCCGGCCCAGGCCCGCTAATTGGCCCCACGCTGGCGGCGCAATTTGGCTATTTGCCAGGCACGCTATGGATTTTAATAGGCGCAGTATTGGGTGGCGCGGTGCAGGATATGGTGACGCTATTTTTCTCTACCCGCAGAAATGGTAGAAGTTTAGGCCAAATGGCGCGCGATGAAATTGGCGTGATTGGTGGCACGGCGGCCTTAATTGGCACGTTTTTAATTATGATTATCCTCATCGCCGTGCTCGGCCTTGTTGTCGTAAACGCCATGAAACATAGCCCCTGGGCCACTTCTACCGTCGTTGCGACTATTCCCATCGCGATGATTATTGGCATTTATATGCGGCATATTCGCCCTGGACGCGTGTTAGAAGCATCGGCCATTGGTGTAGTTTTGTTGCTGCTTTCTGTGTTCGCGGGTGGCTGGATAGACCATCATGAAACACTAAGAACTTATTTTGATCACGACGGATTGCCATTAGCTTACGCAATTATTGTCTATGGGTTTGCTGCTGCGGTGCTGCCAGTTTGGTTGTTATTAGCCCCGCGCGATTATTTAAGTACTTACATGAAACTGGGTACCATTATTTTGCTGGCAGTGGCGATTGTGATTTTACGGCCAGATATTCACATGCCTGCTGTCACCCAGTTTACCGATGGGTCAGGGCCAATTTTTGGTGGCAAGTTATTTCCGTTTGTGTTTATCACCATTGCTTGTGGCGCGATTTCGGGTTTTCATGCATTGATTGCAAGCGGCACCACACCAAAATTGCTGGCGAACGAGCGCGATATTCGCATGATTGGTTACGGGGCAATGCTATTGGAATCTTTCGTTGCCATTATGGCGATGATTGCCGCCACCGTGCTAGAGCCTGGTGTCTTTTTTGCCATTAACAGCCCTGCTGGCGTAGTGGGTAAGGAAGCGATTGATGCTGTAGCTAAAATTAACAGTTGGGGTTATGCGGTCACGGTAGAGCAGATGAATCAACTCGCCAAGGATATGGGTGAGAGCAGCCTGTTTGCGCGCACAGGCGGTGCGCCAAGCCTGGCAGTGGGCATGGCCAGCATCTTTGGTAGCGCGTTTGGCAAAAGCATGTTGGCAGTGTGGTATCACTTTGCCATTATGTTCGAGGCGATTTTTATTCTCACTACGCTCGATGCAGGCACGCGCGTGGGACGATTTATGTTGCAAGATATGTTGGGCAACTTTAACAAAAAACTTGGCGAGACTTCTTACATGCCATCTGTCATATTGACTAGCAGTATTGTGGTGGCGGGCTGGGGTTATTTTTTGTATATTGGCGTGATTGACCCCAACGGCGGCGTGAATATTTTATGGCCACTATTTGGCATTGCTAACCAAATGCTGGCAGCCATTGCTTTGTGCGTAGCCACAGGTATTTTGGTAAAAAGCGGCAAACTTAAATATGCTTGGTTAACCGCACTGCCATTGGCTTGGTTGGTGACTATTACCACCACAGCGGCATGGCAGAAAATTTTTAGCGATGATATACGCATTGGATTTTTTGCGGCGGCCAATGATTTAAGTACCAAGTTAGCTGCAGGATTATTGCCAGCCGATAAAGCTGCTGTTGCGCCACAGCTGATTTTTAACCAACAGCTCGACGCGTATTTAACAATGTTTTTTGTGGCGATGTTATGGATTGTGATTGTCGACATGCTACTGGTTTGCAGTCGCCATTTAAGCGGCAAGCCTGTATTGCCAATTTCCGAAACGCCCCATCAAATGACGCAATTAAATGATGAATGGGTGAGAGATTAATGCTAGTTGGGTTTGTTTTAATTTTAATTCTGTTGGCTGATTGTATGGCCTTTCACTTAATTACTAAAGATGAGTTAAGTGATAATAAACAAAAGATTCTTCAAGCTATATTGGTATTTTTTATACCAGTATTAGGTGCTTTGATAGTTATTTTAGTTAACAAGGCAAAACCAAGTTCTACTGGAAAATTTCCTGAAAAAACTGAGCTTGACGCGGGCAATAAAAGTTTTACTAGTAGAATCAAAAATGAAACTGATGGAAATGATGATTAAAAAACTTAAACATTTCTGGAAAAATATTCGGGAGCTTTCTGGCGAGGATGCCTACGAGCGTTATTTAATGCGCCTTGCAGAGCATCAAAAATTGCACGGCGCTGAAAATAGCTGTTCAGAACAGCATAAACCACTTAGTAGAGAAGCGTTTTTTAAACAATGGCAAGATGAAAAATGGACGGGCATTAAGCGATGTTGCTAAAAAATCCACACAAATATAAAGATTTTTCTGATGAAGATTTATCGCGCATCATCGAAATGGGCTGGGAAGACAGAACGCCATTTGAGGCGATTGAAGTACAGTTTGGCTTAAATCAAGATGGCGTCATTAGAGTGATGCGCGCCAATTTAAAGTTAAATTCTTTTAAACTTTGGCGCGCTCGCACACATGGGCAAACCACCAAACATGCAGAATTACGCAGCAAAGATGTGACTAGACATCAATCACGACAACACAACAAAACTCACAGATGAACAAAATTAGGAGTTTTGATAAATTTTATCAATGTCCATGTCATCTTTTTCAGCGGCTGCGTCCAATTGATATTCAGTAATGGTGACATCCGTTCTTAACCTGCTCGCTTTCACAGGTTGATAATCCGCAATGGTGTAACTAAACTGGGATTGTTTTTTAAATAATCTTTCAAATAGGCTTTTCATTTTTTATATCTCAACAGGTGGTACATACAACTATGCAATCTGCATGCCATGTTGAATTAAAATTCAAAGCATTGATTTAATTGAATTAATTAAGTGAATCTAGGTTTGATAGTGATGATTTATTAAGCGATATGTTAGATTTTCGACTAGGCTTAAAATTAATTACCAAAATAATGACGTTTTGATTGTAGCAACATCCATATGCCAATCATAATCATCGGCAAGCTTAGCCATTGCCCCATGCTAAAACCCAATGAGAGCAAACCCAAATAAGCATCTGGCTCGCGCGCGTATTCGGCAATAAACCTAAAGCTGCCATAGCCAATTAAAAATAAGCCTGAAATAGCACCAACCGGTCGCTGCTTGCGCGAAAACCACCACAAAATGCAAAATAGCGCTACGCCTTCTAATGCAAATTGATAAAGCTGCGACGGATGGCGCACAATATTATCGACTTGTGGAAAAATCATGCCATAACTTGAATTTGTTGCACGACCCCAAAGCTCACCGTTAATAAAGTTTGCCAAACGGCCTGCGCCCAAGCCAATCGGCACCAGCGGTGCGACAAAATCCATCACTTTTAACCAAGGTTGCGGATATTTACGGTTGAAAAAAAACATGGCGATGAGCACACCTAAAAAACCACCATGAAAGCTCATGCCGCCTTGCCACACTTTAAAAATATCTAACGGATTTTGTAAAAAATTTCCAAATTGATAAAACAAAACAAAGCCGATTCTGCCGCCTAAAATAACGCCCAAAGCACCGTAAAATAAGGCATCATCCAGCATTTGTGTGTTCCAGCCGAACCATGGTTTGTGTTTAATTTGATGCTTGCCTAGTAATAAAAAGGCGACAAATCCTAGCAAATACATTAATCCATACCAGTGAATGCCGAAGCTATCGGTGATATGCAAGGCAATTGGATCAAATTGTGGGTGAATTAATGGCATATTTAGCATGTCTTAAATGATGTGATGCGGTAAAATAGTCATTATATGATTTAAACAGTAATTTTTGCATTTAAGGTTATCAGTATGCCAGTTTATCGTTCTCGTACTACTACACATGGCCGCAATATGGCAGGCGCCCGCGCGCTTTGGCGTGCCACAGGCATGAAAGATGGTGATTTCGACAAGCCTATCATTGCTATTTCAAATTCGTTTACCCAGTTTGTACCAGGCCACGTGCATTTGAAAGACTTGGGCCAATTAGTTGCACGCGAGATTGAACGTGCAGGTGGCGTGGCTAAAGAATTCAACACCATTGCTGTTGATGACGGCATCGCTATGGGCCACAGTGGCATGCTGTATAGCCTGCCAAGCCGCGATTTAATTGCCGATAGCGTGGAATATATGGTCAACGCGCATTGTGCTGATGCATTAGTCTGCATTTCAAATTGCGACAAAATTACCCCTGGCATGCTAATGGCGGCACTACGCTTGAATATTCCCGTGGTATTTGTTTCAGGCGGCCCGATGGAAGCGGGCAAAGTTAACTGGCAAGGCGAGACGCTTAAATTAGACTTAGTTGATGCGATGGTCGCCGCAGCTGATAGCAAAGTTTCTGATGAAAAATCGGAAGCGATCGAGCGATCGGCATGTCCAACTTGTGGTTCATGCTCAGGTATGTTTACCGCCAACTCGATGAACTGTTTAACTGAGGCGCTGGGGCTAAGTTTACCTGGCAACGGTTCAACCTTGGCCACGCATGGCGCTAGAAAAGAATTATTTTTAAAAGCAGGTCGTTTAATTGTGGAGCTGGCAAAGCGTCATTATGAGCAAGATGATTATTCAGTGTTGCCGCGGTCTATTGCAAATCTACAAGCGTTTGAAAACGCGATGGCCTTAGATGTGTCGATGGGTGGTTCAACCAATACGGTATTGCATTTGCTGGCTGCAGCGCACGAGGCTGAAATTGATTTCACCATGTCGGATATTGATCGCATATCACGTAAGGTTCCGTGTTTAAGCAAAGTTGCGCCAGCTACGCAAAAATATCATATGGAAGACGTGCACCGTGCAGGCGGCGTGATGGGCATATTGGGTGAATTAGATCGCGCTGGGCTGATTCATCGCGATATTCCTACCGTACACAGCTCCAGCATGGGTGAGGCTCTGGCAAAATGGGATATTAAAGTGACCAGCGACGAAGAAGTGAAAAAATTCTATCGTGCGGCACCGGGCGGCATCATAACAACCATCGCGTTTAGTCAAAGTATGCTATACCCCACACTAGACGATGACCGCGCAGATGGCTGCATTCGCGATAAAGCGCACGCCTATTCGCAAGATGGTGGCTTAGCTGTGTTATATGGCAATATCGCGTTAGATGGTTGCATTGTAAAAACGGCGGGCGTAGATGATTCTATACTCAAATTTACGGGGCGCGCACGTATTTTTGAGAGTCAAGATGCAGCTGTTGAAGGCATTATGGCGGACCAAATTGTGGCGGGTGATGTGGTGGTGATTCGCTACGAAGGCCCGCGTGGTGGCCCTGGCATGCAAGAAATGTTGTATCCAACTTCGTATTTAAAATCGAAAGATTTAGGCAAAGTGTGTGCTTTGCTCACTGATGGCCGATTCTCAGGTGGCACTTCTGGCTTAAGTATCGGTCATGCTTCGCCAGAAGCGGCTGAGGGCGGCGCCATTGGCTTGGTAGAAGAGGGCGATACCATTGAAATTGATATTCCAAATCGTAGCATTCATTTAGCAATCAGCGATGCGGAAATGTCGCACCGCCATAGCAAAATGGTGGCTAAAGGTAAAGATGCTTGGAAGCCAGTTAATCGTGAGCGACATGTCTCGCCCGCTTTGCGTGCCTACGCAGCAATGAGCACCAGTGCGGCGCGTGGCGCAGTGCGCGATGTTTCACAGATTGAAAAATAGCACTATAAAATAACCACATTAAAAAAAGTAGCTTAAATAAAAAAACTAAAAATCAATTTTAATCCTAGTTACAATTTATATCTTAGTTTAAATTTTAGTTAATTGAAGTGAATAAATAATATGAACACAGAAACGTCAGAAGTGAGTTTAACCACTGGTAACCTAAAAACTGAAAAGCGCATTAAATTGCATGCGCATGTACTGCAAACCAAAGACGAAAATGGCATGCAATACCTTGAGGTGGATAACCCGCTTTGCACAGCAAAAATTGCCTTGCAAGGCGCACACATCATGCACTGGCAACCTAAGTTTTTAAAAGATCCCGTATTGTGGTTATCAAGTAATGCACGTTTTGTAAAAGGTCGCTCCATTCGCGGTGGCGTACCGATTTGTTGGCCATGGTTTGGCGCTCACCCTACAGATAGCACCTTTTGCCCACATGGCTTTGCGCGGGTCATTCCATGGCGTGTCATCGATATCGATGCAACGCCCACAGGTGCTACGCGCATCATGCTAGAAATGCTAGAAACTGAAGAGGCAAAACGTCAGTTGTCTTATCCTTATGCACTTACGGTGACGATTACTGTGGGGCGGCGTTTACGGGTGGATATGTCAACCACTAATAAGGCTGATCACCCGTTTGTGATTGGCGAAGCGTTTCATACCTATTTAAATATTAGTGACATTGCCAACGTAAAAATTACGGGTATGCAAGATTGCGTATATGCCGATAAAATACTTAAATATCAACGCCATGTAGAACACAACGCGCTTAAATTTGATGGCGAGTTTGATCGTGTCTATATAAACCATAGCTCAGATTGCACGGTGCACGATGTAGGATTCAATCGCCTTATTCACATATCAAAATCCGGCAGTGATACCACCGTCGTATGGACACCAGGCGAGGAAAAAGCGGCGCAAATGACCGACATGGGCGCCGCAGACGAATGGCGTAAAACCCTGTGTGTGGAAACCACCAATGCGTTAGATAATATGGTGGTGATTAACCCAGGCCGCACCCATGTAATCAGCGCGGAGTACGTAATCGAGACGCTGTAATGCCAAATGCATTAGCGCACGAAACCAGCCCTTATCTGCTACAACATGCTACAAACCCTGTTGAATGGTACCCGTGGGGTGAAGAAGCGCTTACTTTAGCACGCGAGCAAGATAAACCAATCTTACTATCAATTGGCTATTCTGCCTGTCATTGGTGTCATGTGATGGCGCATGAATCGTTTGAAGATGCTGATGTGGCCGCAGTGATGAACGCGCACTTTATTAATATTAAGGTGGACCGCGAAGAGCGCCCAGATATAGACCAAATTTACCAAACTGCACACAGCATGCTGAGTAATAAAAGTGGCGGTTGGCCACTGACGGTTTTTTTAACGCCAGATCAGCAGCCGTATTTTACGGGCACCTACTTTCCCAAAACTGCTCGTTACCAATTGCCGGGTTTTGCTGATCTAGTTCCACGCGTGGCTACTTTTTATCACGAGAAAAAAGACGATTTAGCGGTGCAAAACTCTCAATTGGCCGATGCGCTGAAACGCACTATTCCTGAGCCTAGTAGTACATTAAGCGCTTCACAAGATACATTAAAGTTAGCCTTTGATTCGCTAGAAAACAGCTTCGATTTTGAACATGGCGGTTTTGGCAGTGCGCCAAAATTCCCCAACCCAGCTGATATTACTTTGTTGCTACATCAGGCAAAAGCAGGTAACAAGCAAGCCGAAGCTATGGCCTTGCAAATGTTAACCTCAATGGCAAACGGCGGTATTTACGATCAACTAGGTGGCGGTTTTTGTCGTTATTCGGTAGATGAGCGCTGGAATATTCCGCATTTTGAAAAAATGCTTTATGACAATGGCCAATTATTATTTCTGTATTGCGACGGCTGGCAGATATCTAAAAATCCACGTTATCAACAAATCATTGAAGAAACGGTAGCATGGTTAGTGCGTGAAATGCACGATAAACAAGGCGCATTTTATTCGTCTTTAGATGCAGATTCGCCAGATGAAAATGGACACTCGGCCGAAGGCGCATTTTATGTGTGGCAACCAGCAGAAGTAAAAAAACTACTGACTTCAGAAGAGTTTATAGTGGCTAGTCAATGTTTTGGTTTTGACCGCGCGCCTAATTTTGAAGACCCACACTCAAATACGCAGGCCTACCACCCTTATTTGGTGCGGCCTGCAGAGCATGATGAAACTCTCGTATTAATGGATGCGCAAACCAAGTTGTTTAAAGCGCGTGCCAAACGTGCTTACCCAGGCCGTGACGAAAAAATTCTCACATCTTGGAACGCACTGGCGATTAAAGGTTTAGCGCGGGCAGGGCGCGTGTTTAATAGACTAGATTGGATAGAACTTGCGCAAAATTCGGTGGACTTTATCCGCGAAAAACTGTGGAAAGATCAACGCTTGCTAGCCACTTGCAAAAATGATGGTGCTGGAAATTATCATGCGCATTTAAATGCCTATTTGGATGATTACGCGTTTTTATTGGATGCCTTAATTGAGTTATTGCAAACTGATTATCGTGCAGAAGATTTAAGTTTAGCCGAAGATTTAGCCGAAGTACTATTGGGGAGCTTTGAAGCAGAAGATGGTGGGTTTTATTTTACCAGCCATGCGCACGAGACGCTGATTCATCGGCCCAAGCAAGCTTATGATAACGCCACGCCTAATGGCAACGGTATTGCTGCGGTGGCCTTGCAACGTTTGGGGCATATCTTGGGTGAGCCGCGCTATTTGCAAGCAGCTGAGCGCGCCTTAAAGGCTTTCGATAAAAACTTAGTCAATAATCCTGCCGCTTGCGCTAGCTTGACGCACGCGCTAGAGGAATTTTTAACACCACCTAGCATAGTCATTATTCGTGGAGAGGCTAAAAAATTGGCAGTTTGGCGTGATGGGATTCAGCAACATTACTATCCACATCATCTGTTGTTTTATTTAGACGAAACTTGGGATAAGAATAAGCAACATTTGCCACCTACATTACAAAGAAAATTAGCTAAAGATGTCAACGCTTGGGTTTGCCAAGGCGTTGTTTGTTCACCAAGTTTAAGTGATTTGCAAGTGTTGCTAAAAAGCTTGGCGTTGTAAATTTACAAATGTTAATCAGCCAAGGCTGCTATTAACCCTAGTATTGAGCCAGAGGGCTATTGTAGATTTTAAAATGTCAGGTAATATGTCTATTGCAAAAGATTGCAGGTTTTATTACAAGAATTCAAGGAGATAGCATGAAAGTTTTATTAGTAACAATCGCAGCCGCAGCCGTGTTATTCGCTGGTCAAGCCAGTGCTTCACAAGCTTTGGCACAAAAAAGTGGCTGCTTAGCTTGCCACGCCATTGATAAAAAAGTATTAGGGCCATCTTTAAAAGATGTCGCGGCTAAATACAAAGGTGATGCAACAGCTGAAGCGAAAATGATCGCTAAAGTTAAAAAAGGTGGTAGTGGCGTTTGGGGTCCTATGCCGATGCCAGCGAATAGCCCACAAGTTAAAGATGATGATATTAAATCAATCGTACAGTGGATTTTAGCCATGTAATTTGGCTATTGCCAAGTAACAAGTACCAATTAAAAAAGCCAGCTGATAAGCTGGCTTTTTTTGCCTATGTTTATTTATTATATTGGATAGCTTACTTATTAAGCTTGCTATGCCTGATAGAGTAAGCAAAATAAATCACTAGGCCTATGACAATCCAAATACCAAAGCGCACCCAAGTGGAGCTTGGTAAAAAACCCATCAAGGCGCCGCAAGATAAAATGCCTAGCACTGGAATCAATGGATTCCACGGATTTTTAAATGGGCGTGGTAAATTGGGTTGACGAATGCGCAACACAATCACACCCACGCATACCATGACAAACGCAGCTAATGTGCCAATGTTCACTGTTTCTGCCAGCTCACCTAGCGGGAAAAAGCCAGCCACTAAAGATACGACAAAACCGCACATTAAAATGATACGCGTAGGTGTTTGACGATCGGGATTTACTTTAGAAAATATAGGTGAAATTAAGCCATCGCAACTCATGGCAAATAAAATACGTGTTAAACCATACAGTAGCACCAATAACACCGTGATAAGTCCAGCCAGCACACCTGTAGCGACTAGCGTAGAGGCCCATGTATAGCCTAATTTAGTGAGTGCATAAGCCACAGGCGAAGCAGTATTCAGCTCTAAATAAGGCACCACACCAGTCAGTATGCCAGAAACTAAAATATAAATAATGGTACAAAATGCCAGCGATGCAAGCAAACCAATTGGCAAATCACGTTGCGGGTTTTTACATTCTTCTGCTGCGGTAGATACCGCATCAAAGCCAAAGTAAGCAAAAAATACCAATGAGGCGCCTGCCAGCACACCAATATTTTTACCAGTATCGAGTGTGTCAAACCAGCCAAACGGCATAAAAGGCTGCCAGTTGGCGCTGTTGATATGACCAACTGCTAGTGCGATAAAGATGGCAATGGTGGCTAATTTGATGACCACGATAATATTATTGACGCGTGCGCTTTCTTTTACGCCAACAATTAATAAGACGGTTAGTAGCCAGATAATTGCAAATGCGGGTAAATTGATGGTGCCGCCCAACATCGGTGCTTTGGTTAGAGTTTCTGGTAGATAAATACTGAAGTTAGCCAGCGTGTTCACAAAATAACCTGACCAGCCATTGGCTACTGCAGCCGCGCCTACGCCATATTCTAACAACAAAATCCAACCCATCAACCAAGCCAGCAGCTCGCCAAACGCCACATAACTATAGCCATAAGCGCTGCCAGAGCCACCAATAGATGAGGCTAGCTCAGCATAAGCGAGGGCAGCAAAGGCCGAAGCAATGCCCGCGAAAACAAATGACAGCACTACCGCTGGGCCAGACTGTGTGGCGGCCGCTAAGCCAGTCAGCACAAAAATACCGGTACCGATTGCGCAACCTATGCCCAATAGCGCTAAATCAAACGCGCTTAAGCATTTTTTTAGGCCACTGCTGCCATGCGCAATGACGGGTTTGGTGCGTAAAAGTTTTTCTAACATTTTTTATCCCTTGTGCTTTTATACTTTTACGCCAGTTTACCTCAATTAAAGCCAGTCGCGGTCAATCAAAAAATCCGTGTATAGTTTGGCCTCTGCGCTACCATTTTCTGGTTTCCAATCGTAACGCCATTTCACAATCGGCGGCATCGACATCAGTATCGATTCGGTGCGGCCATTCGACTGTAAGCCGAATAGCGTGCCGCGGTCGAATACCAAGTTAAACTCCACATATCGGCCCCGGCGATAAGCTTGAAAGTCGCGCTGCTGCTCGCCATAAGCTATATCTTTGCGGCGTTGCAGAATCGGCAAGTAGGCCTGTAAAAAGCTGTCCCCCACAGCGCGTTGCAGCGCAAAGCTTTGCTCAAAACCAAGTTCGTTAAAGTCATCAAAGAAAATACCTCCAATACCGCGCGGTTCTTTGCGATGTTTTAGGTAAAAGTATTCGTCGCATTGCTTTTTAAATTGCGGGTAATAGCCAGCATTAAAGCTATCCAGCGCTGTTTTGTTGGTGCGGTGAAAATGCTGGCAGTCTTCTTCAAAACCATAATAGGGCGTTAAATCCATACCGCCGCCAAACCACCAAATCGGCTGCTCATTTTCTTTTTCCGCAACGAAAAAGCGAATGTTCATATGTACAGTGGGCACATAAGGGTTGCGCGGGTGCAGCACCAGCGAAACACCCATTGCTTCCCAAGTTCTGCCCGCAGCTTCGGGGTGGGCGATGGTGGCTGCAGGCGGCAGCTTGTTGCCCAACACATGTGAGAATCCAACACCAGCGCGCTCAAACACATTGCCACCTTCTAACAAGCAACTATTACCACCACCACCTTCTGGCCTGTTCCAGCTATCATGCAAAAAAGTTTTGCCATCAACAATTTCTAATGCTTCAATAATTTTAGCTTGTAAGCTTTGCAGATAAGTTAAAACGGCTTGCGCATTGATTGTGTCGCTCAAAGTGTTTAACCTTTAATGGCCCGGTAGCCAATATCTGTGCGGTTCTGCGAGCCATCAAAGTGAATACTACCCGCTATTTTATAAGCTTGTTGTTGCGCAAATTTTACCGTTTCGCCCAATGCTGTTACGCATAATACACGGCCACCACTAGTGAGTACTTTGCCGTCTTTCAGCGTTGTACCTGCGTGAAACACATAGCCATCTTGCAAATCTTTCGGCAAACCCGTAATTTCATCACCTAATCTTGGCGCTTCAGGATAATTGTGAGAGGCCATCACCACGCCTAGTGCAGTACGTCTATCCCATTCGGCTTCGGCCAAATCTAGCGTGCCATTTACCGCATGCTCAGCCAATGCCACAAAATCAGACTTCAGTCGCACCATAATCGGTTGTGTTTCTGGGTCGCCCATGCGGCAGTTAAACTCTAGCGTTTTAATGCTGCCATCTGGGGAAATCATTAAACCTGCGTACAAAAAGCCAGTGTAAGGAATACCATCTTTCGCCATGCCTTCTACCGTCGGGCGAATCACCTCGCGTAACGCACGGGCGTGGATTTCTGGCGTTACGCATGGTGCTGGGGAATAAGCACCCATACCACCTGTATTCGGGCCTTGGTCGCAGTCTAATAGACGTTTATGATCTTGGCTGGTCGCGAGCGGGAGGATATTTTTACCATCCACCATCACAATAAAACTGGCTTCTTCGCCGGTTAAAAATTCTTCAATCACCACTCTAGAGCCAGCGCTGCCGAGTTTGTTATCCGCCAACATGGCATCAATCGCGGCGTGTGCTTCGGCTTCATCCATCGCCACCACCACGCCCTTGCCAGCAGCTAAACCATCGGCTTTAATCACAATCGGCGCGCCTTGTGCGCTGACATAGTCATGCGCAAGCTTGGCATCGGTAAAGGTTTGATATTTAGCAGTGGGAATGTTGTGGCGCAACATAAACGCTTTGGCAAAGTCTTTACTAGACTCCAGTTGTGCTGCAGCTTTAGTTGGGCCAAAAATCTTTAATCCTGCTGCGCGAAAAGCATCCACCACGCCTTGAGAAAGCGGTGCCTCTGGCCCCACAATGGTCAGGCCAATGTGCTCTTTTTGCGCAAACGCCAATAAATCAGGCACGCTAGAGATTGGTACGTTCACCATATCCGGATTGGTGGCAGTGCCTGCATTACCAGGCGCTACATAGACGCGGCTAATTTCTTTATTCTGGGTAATTTTCCAAGCAATCGCATGTTCGCGGCCGCCGCTACCAATCACTAATATTTTCATACTCAATATCCCTTAGTGACTGTAACTAATGTCTGAAATGGCGAATGCCGGTGGTAACCATCACCAAACCATGTGCATCTGCCGCAGCAATCACTTCATCATCGCGCATGCTGCCGCCCGGTTGAATCACGCAAGCTGCACCGGCGTCTGCCAATACATCAATACCATCGCGAAATGGAAAGAATGCATCGGATGCGACTACCGAATTTTTGAGTGATAAGCCCGCATTTTGCGCTTTGATGGCGGCAATTTTGGTGCTATCGACACGGCTCATTTGGCCTGCGCCTACGCCTAGGGTCATGCCATCGCCACAAAACACAATGGCGTTGCTTTTGACATATTTCGCGACATTCCACGCAAACAGCATGTCGGCCATTTGTTGCGGTGAAGGTTGTTTTTTGCTGACAATTGTTAGGTCGGAAGCTGAAATTTCGTGGTTATCTGCGGTTTGAATCAGTAAGCCAGAGCCAATTCGTTTGGTGTCATGTGAGTTACGGCCTTGCTCCCATGGCGTATTTCCACCCTTTGGCAACGCAATTTTAAGCACACGCACATTGGCTTTTGCAGTAAAAATCGCCAGCGCATCCGCAGTATATTCTGGCGCAATCAATACTTCTACAAACTGCTTGCTCACAGCCTCTGCCGTTGTTTTATCTACTACTGTATTGAAAGCAATAATGCCGCCAAACGCAGAGGTGGGATCAGTTTTAAAGGCCTTGCCGTATGCTTCAAGCGCATCTTTACCCAGCGCGACACCGCATGGATTGGCGTGCTTGACGATGACGCACGCCGTGCTTGTAAATGATTTGACTGTTTCCCAAGCAGCGTCCGCGTCGGCAATATTGTTGTAGCTTAACTCTTTGCCTTGTAACTGCTCGGCAGTCACTAAGCTGCCAGGTGCAGGATACAGGTCGCGATAAAACGCAGCTTGCTGATGTGGGTTTTCGCCATAGCGCAAATCTTGCATTTTTACAAAGCGGCCATTGGTTTGGTCAGAGAAGGCATTGCGGCTGCCGTCAACATTCAGGCTGCTTAAATAATCGCTAATGGCACCATCATAATTACTAATGCGGTTAAAGGCAGCAACAGAAAGCTTAAATTTAGTATCGCTGGAAGCCTCGCCGCTATTGGTCTGCAGCTCAGTCAAAAAGGCCTCGTATTGGCTGGCATCTGTAAGCACAGCCACATCTTTCCAATTTTTGGCAGCGCTGCGCACCATGGCGGGACCGCCAATGTCGATGTTCTCAATTGCGTCTTCTAGCGTGCAATTGGCCTTGGCAATCGTCGCCTCAAACGGGTACAAATTGACCACTAGCAAATCGATATTCGGTATGCCTTGCGCTTGCATAGCTGCTACGTGTTCGGGTAAATCGCGGCGTCCGAGTAACCCGCCATGTACTTTAGGGTGCAGCGTTTTCACGCGACCATCTAACATTTCGGGGAAGCCTGTGTAGTCACTTACCTCAATCACAGGAATGTTGTTTTCGCGAAACAGTTTAGCAGTGCCGCCGGTAGATAAAATCTCTACGTTTAATTTAACCAGTGCAGAGGCAAGTTCGATAACGTCCGTTTTGTCTGATACGCTGATGAGTGCTCTTTTGATTGCGGCCATGTATAACTCTTAAAAAGTGATTGAATGCTACTGAAGGTTATAGCTAATTTAAATGATACTCGGCCATTTTTTTGCGCAGAGTATTACGGTTTAAGCCCAGCATCTCAGCAGCTTTGGATTGATTGCCGCCCACTTTATGCAATATATATTCCAGCAGTGGTTTTTCGATGCAACCCAGCACCATGTCGTAAATGGCGTGTGGCGGCTGACCATCTAAATGCTTGAAGTATTCATCAAGCGATTTTTTAACACAGTCAGCGAGTTCGTTTGCCATATTTTCTACGCGACCTATCTATCCGCCGCTGTTAAGCAGCGAGCGCCTCAGGTTCTACATCAGCAATTTCTTCTACATACACCAAACGCTCGTTTTTAGTTTTGAGTTCGGCAAAAAAATCGTTAATGGCTTGTTGTTGCAGCTCGATGGTTTGCAGTGTATTCATATTGTGGCGGAAATTAGCCGAGCCTGCTAAGCCCTTGGTGTACCAAGAAATATGCTTGCGCGCCACGCGCATGCCAGCAAGTTCGCCATAAAAGCCATATAAATCATTGATATGTTCCAACATCACGGTGTGGATTTCTTCCACGGTGGGCGGTAATAAATGCGTGCCTGTTTTTAGGTAATGTTCAATCTCGCGGAAAATCCATGGCCTGCCTTGCGCGGCACGGCCAATCATCACCGCATCTGCGCCTGTGTAATCCAGCACATATTTGGCCTTTTCTGGCGTGGTAATGTCGCCATTAGCAATCAGCGGAATATTCACTGCTTGTTTAACCGCCGCAATCGTATCGTACTCCGCATCGCCCATATACAAGCAGGCGCGCGTGCGACCATGCATGGCCAGTGCTTGCACGCCAATATCTTCGGCAATTTTTGCAATCATCACTGCGTTACGGTTATTTTTATCCCAACCAGTACGAATTTTTAGCGTCACTGGCACATCCACTGCGCCCACTACGGCTTTGAGAATTTGCGAAACCAGCGGCTCGTCTTTTAGTAATGCAGAACCTGCCATCACATTGCAGATTTTTTTGGCTGGGCAGCCCATGTTAATGTCGATAATCTGTGCGCCGTTATCCACGTTATAGCGCGCGGCTTCTGCCATCATTTTTGGGTCAGCGCCCGCAATTTGCACCGAGATAGGGTCTACTTCGCCCTCATGATTCGCACGGCGGCGTGTTTTTTCGCTGCCATAAAGCAATGAGTTCGAAGTCACCATTTCAGAAACCGCTAGCCCTGCGCCCAACTTTTTGCAAAGCTGACGGAAAGGCCTATCCGTGACGCCCGCCATGGGCGCGACGACTAGGTTGTTCTTTAAAATGTGATTGCCGATTTGCATTCAATTGTTGTTTTGCAGAAAGTTGCCTATTTTATACGCAATCGCTATGACTTGACACTACTAACTGCTAATTTTTTGTTTAATTTTTAACTTAAAAATGGGGTATGGTAAGTAGCTCTAATTTGCTTAACCATTCAATCGCCTGCTCACGTGTCTCGCCGCACATTTCCTCGCTAGGCTGCAAGCTGGCGCAAAAAGCAGGGCGCTCTGGCTGGCCGAATATTTTGCAGCGGTTTTCGCCATCTAATTGAACACAACGCATGCCAGCTGGCTTGCCGTTTGGCATGCCGGGTATAGGGCTGTTAATACTCGGCGCGATGCAGCAGGCGCCGCATCCTTCTCTACAAATCATTGGCTTTAAAATCTTGCCAAATAAAGTCAAGGTGGCTTACTCCTGCTTTTAAATCCTGCATGGCCAGCTTCACTTGTTCAGGTGCGCCTTTTGCACCCAGCTCAATTTGTCTATTAGGTTTTAGTTTTGGCAGGCTAAATACTTTAATTTCTGGATATTTTTGCAGCGTTTCATTCATTAAATCAATTAATTGGCTTTCAATGCCATCCACCACAATAATCGATTGTTCCAAATATTCGGTTTGATGAAACAAGTGTGAGTAATGCGTATCCAGCACCCATTCCATCATTGGGTGCGCCATGGCAGGAAAGCCTGGCAGAAAATAATGACCTTTGATAGAAAATCCCGCAACCCGATTCACTGGGTTAGGGATTAAATTCGCACCTTGAGGAAAATCGGCCATGAACACTCTTTTGGGGTAAGCGCTTTTACCAAATTGCGCCACAATTTCTGCCACAGCGCCAGCATGGCGTTCAATGGCTACGTTCAGCGCATCTGCCGCACATTGCCGTGTGTAATCATCTGGTGTAGCGCCAATGCCGCCAAAGCTGAATACAATATCGCTTTTTGCAAAGCTGGTTTTAAACGCATTTGTTAATTGCGCTGGGTCATCGCCTAAATATTGCGCCCAACTTAGCTGCAAACCACGCGCAGAGAGAATTTCAATCGCTTTGCTTAAATGCCCGTCCTGCCGCTTACCGGAGAGAATTTCATCACCGATGATGTAAATGCCGAAGGATGGAAGGGTAAGGTTTTTAATACACATAGAGCTAGCTACCTAAATGATTTTATCGAATTCTAAAGTCTGCCATGTCCACCAAGGAAGGCGAGTATATTTATTTTTGTATCCAGTAATGCCGCAAATTATCTGTGAGTTTAGTTCAGACAAATATCGTGGGAGTTGATAAGCATCTCCGTCAGGAGAGCCAAAACCAATTGTTGATTTTACCCACATCGCTTCATGAAATAAGTTATTTCTAGCGTTGTAGATACGGTTAATTAAGTCCTCATTAAAAAGGCTATATGCATCACAAAGAATATTAAAACGCATTTTATGAGTGGGTTTTAATTCTTTGAGGTATGGTTTAAATTCAAGGTGAAAGTTATACAGCGCATCAAACACCATATATTGATGTAAGAACGCATCCCAGTCCCACTCTAGGCTTCTGGCTCGATTGAAGACATATAGAATATTTACAAACTTAATACGTTGGCTTTCATTTAAGGTTTTCCACCAAGTATAAACATGCTCTATAAAATGCAAACTGGTGGCGCTTGTTATGTAAATGTTGTTAACTGGCTTTATTGGAACACGACCGTCAAACTTCCATTGGCTTGGCATTAGTCTAGTGCCGTATATATAAGCCAGTAGAAAAACAATTAAAGCTTCATCAGTACCTTTTTCACCATCCTTACAGATTGGATTTTGAATTGAGATTTGATGAGATGAAGGAAGAAAGAAAACTGTTGCAGGTTTCTCTGAGCGCTCGACTTTGTCTTTGCGCTTGTTTGTTATTAAATCTACACTGTAGCTTGCTATTTGGGGAGGATAGTAGAAACCATCTCTATTGGAATCTTTTTGGATAGCTTTTAATCTATTAGCATGGTCAGACAAAGGTATGATTGATACACCTAAAAAATCACCTTTAAGGGGATTGATTAAAAAACCAAATTCGCTATCCATTGCTAGTGCGCGCTTTCCCAATTATTCCCTACGCCCACTTCCGCCAATAACGGTACAGATAATTTAGCGACATTTTCCATCAGCGTTGGCAAAGTAGCTTTCACTAATTCAAGCTCACCATCAGGCACTTCAAGCACCAGTTCATCGTGTACTTGCATGATAAGTTTGCTTTTTAAGCTTTCACCACTTAACTTTTCTGTCGCCAACCAGTTGGCTACGGCAATCATGGCGAGTTTAATCAAGTCTGCCGCCGTTCCTTGCATGGGGGCGTTAATGGCGGCACGCTCTGCGCCGTTACGCCGTTGAACATTCGCGCTATTGATTTCTGGTACCCATAAACGCCTGCCAAAATAGGTTTCTACGTAGCCTTTTTGTTTAGCTTCTTCGCGCGTGTTTTGCATGTAGGCTTTTACGCCAGGGTAGCGCGCAAAATAGCGCTCGATGTAGCTGGCGGCGGCGCTGCGTTCAATATTCAGGTTTTGCGCGAGGCCAAATGCGCTCATGCCGTAAATGAGGCCGAAATTAATCACTTTGGCATATCTGCGCTGTTCGCTATCTACGGCATCGCGTTCTACACCAAACACTTCAGCTGCTGTATGGCGATGGATATCTTCGTTATTGGCAAATGCTTGTAGCATGCCGGCGTCTTGAGATAAGTGCGCCATAATGCGCAGCTCGATTTGCGAGTAGTCGGCAGAAACAATGTGACTGCCTTGTGGTGCAATAAACGCTTCGCGAATGCGGCGTCCCTCTAAACTTCTGACGGGAATATTCTGCAAGTTCGGGTCGCTGCTGGCCAGCCTGCCCGTAATCGCCACCGCTTGGTTATAGCTAGTATGCACACGACCAGTGGTGGCGTTAATCATTTTTGGCAGTTTGTCGGTGTAGGTGGATTTGAGTTTGGCCAAGCCGCGATATTCCAATAATACCTTAGGCAGTGGGTGGTCTAGTGCCAGTTCTTGCAACACGTCTTCATCTGTTGATGGCGCACCACTAGGCGTTTTTTTGGTGGGTTTGATGCCGAGTTTATCGAACAAGATTTCTTGCAATTGCTTAGGTGAGGCCAAGTTAAACGGCTGGCCTGCCAGCTCATACGCTTGGTTTTCTAGCGCGATTAATTTTAGGCCAATCTCGTTGCTCTGCGCCCTTAACATTTCAGCGTCAATCAACACGCCATTGCGCTCGATGGTAAATAAACAGGCGGAGCTGGGCATCTCAATTTGGCTGTAAATAAAGTCCAGTTTTGCATCGGCCGCAATTTGCGGATACATCGCTTCGTGTAATTGCAGCGTAATATCAGCATCTTCTGCCGCATATTCCGCTGCCACTTCTACCGTCACTTGGTTAAAGCTTACTTGCTTGGCACCTTTGCCTGCCACATCTTCAAAATGGATAGTTTGTAAGCCCAAATGGCGCTCTGCCAGTGCATCCATGCCGTGTGTTTTGTGCGATTCAAACACATAAGATTGCAGCATAGTGTCGTGCGCAATGCCGTTTAGCGCAATGCCATGATTGGCAAGCACGTGTTGGTCATATTTTAAATTTTGGCCGACTTTTTTAATCGCTTCATTTTCAAGAATTGGCTTAATTTTGGCTAAAGTCTCGGCAAAATTTAGTTGATCTGGCGCATCAAAATAATCGTGCGTGAGTGGTAAATAGGCTGCACTGCCTGGCTCAACAGAAAACGACATGCCGACAATTTTGGCCAGCAGCGGCTCTAGTGAGGTAGTTTCGGTGTCGAAGCAAACCAGTTCGGCGTTGCGCAATTTTTCTAGCCAAACATCTAATTGCGCGTTTGTTAATATAGTTTCAAAGTTGCGGCTGGTGTTGGGTTTGTAATCAATATTGGATATTTCTGCTTCAAAACTATCCGAAACAGATGCCCTGGAAGGCGCATGGATACTAGAGGGTAGGGCAGGTGTTTTTTCGGAATTTTGAGCATTAGTTTGTGCGCTATCTTGCATATTATCCAGCTCGCGCCGCCAGCTTTTAAACTCAAAGCGGTCAAATAGCTCTGCCAATTTAGGCTTATCAATCGCCTGCGGCGCAAGGTCGCTCAGGCTTTCTTGAATGCCCACGTCAGTGCGTATCGTAATAAGCTCACGCGCAGTGGGCAGCCATGGTAGCGCTTTGCGTAAATTTTCACCTACCACGCCGGTAATGTTGTCAGCATTTGCCACAATATTTTCTAGGCTGCCGAATTGCGTCAGCCATTTTACCGCCGTTTTTGGCCCCACTTTTTCTACACCCGGCACGTTGTCTGAGGTGTCGCCAACCAATACTAAATAATCAATCATTAAGCTTGGCGGAATGCCAAATTTGGCAGTTACGCCTGCAATATCCAATACGTCATCCACGCGCCTAAACGCATCGCGCATGGTGTTTACCACAGTAATTTGTTCGTTTACCAGTTGCGTAATATCTTTATCGCCAGTAGAAATAATAGTGCGAATGCCTTCACGCTCGGCCTGCTTAGCCAGTGCACCAATCACGTCATCGGCCTCCACGCCGTCAATCATAATCAGCGGCCAGCCCAAAGCTTTAATCGCCTCGTGTAGCGGCTCTATTTGGGGGCGCAAATCATCTGGCATGGCTGCACGGTTGGCTTTATATTGTGGGTAAATGTCATCGCGAAAGGTTTTGCCTTTGGCATCGAACACGCACGCGCTATAATCACTCGGGTAATCTTTATGCAAACGGCGTAACATATTTAGCACGCCTTGAATCGCGCCAGTGGGTTCGTTTTTGCTGTTGCGCAAATCGGGCATGGCGTGAAAAGCACGGTAAAGATAAGATGAACCATCTACAAGTAACAGCGTTTTCATGTTTTAGGATGCTTTAAAAAATGACAAAAAAATTACCAAAAATAATCGAGCCAGAATTGCTTAACAACAACTCGGAAAGCCACGAAGCCTGGCATGCATTTGAGATTATGGCAGAATTTGTCAGCGCCACCGAAAAGTTGAAAGAAATTACACCAGCCGTGTCTATTTATGGCAGCGCGCGCACCAAGCCTGGCCATCCAGATTATTTGCTGACTGAGCAGATTGCGCGCCAGTTAAGTGATGCGGGTTTTAGCGTGATTTCTGGTGGTGGGCCAGGCATTATGGAGGCCGCCAACAAAGGCGCATTTGCAGGCAAATCGCCGAGTATAGGCTTAAATATTGAGCTGCCACATGAGCAAAGTGGTAATAGTTATCAAGATATCAGCATCAATTTTCAACACTTTTTTATGCGTAAAGTGATGTTTGTAAAATACGCCAGCGCCTATGTGGTGATGCCGGGTGGTTTTGGCACATTAGATGAGCTGATGGAAGTGATTACGCTGATGCAAACCACAAAATCGCGCAAAATACCGATTATTTTGGTGGGCCAAGCATTTTGGAGCGGTTTAATGGATTGGCTAAAAAATACGCTGGTGGCACGGGGTATGGCTTCAACTAAAGATTTAGACTTAATTCAAATAATTGACGCGCCAGAGGCTATTGTAGAAGCTATCTTTAAGCATTTTGAGGCCACTGGTTTTGAGCTGACACCAGCCGAAAGAAAAGCACAGTTATTTTTGTAGCTTTTATTTGGCCTTTATTTATATTGGGATACGTTTATTAGCGCTGAATTTGCTAAAATAAAAACTATGGAAAATTTAAAGGCGACACATGAAAAATTTTAGCAAATATTTGTGGTTGGTTTTGCTTACATTACCTTTGTTGGCAACGGCTGCAGATAAAAAAACGCCTGACAATTTGGAGCCGCTAGAAGAAGTGCCGCCGCCGCCCAAAGCCATTGATGGCGAAGTGCTAGAAGGCGAGCCACAAGTGACCATTCGCAAAAAAGGTGCGGAAACGATTGAGGAATATCGCATTAATGGCGAGATGTACATGATGAAAGTCACGCCCGAGCATGGCGTACCTTATTATTTGCATAAAGAAGATCAACAGGGTGGCTGGGTGAATATTGGACCTAATCCGCCGTTGGCGATTCCTAAGTGGATTCTTTTTCGATTCTAAACAACAAGAGGGCATCGCCCTCTTGATTGTTTGTATAACAACATGTCTGTTTTCACCACCTTAAATTTAGAAGAAGTGCGCACTTGGTTGCGCGATTTTGATTTGGGCAACATTGTAGAGTTGCGCGGCATTGCGGCGGGCATTACCAACACCAATTATTTTGTCGTCACTCAAAACAATCGTTTAGAACAAACAAAATATGTGCTCACTATTTTTGAACACAATAAGCTAGAAGAGTTACCTTATTTTGTCGATTTAATGACGCATCTTGCTAAGCATGGCGTGCCTTGTCCTGCGCCAATCGCTGATAAAAGTGGTTTGGCTTTGCACGTGCTAAAAGGTAAGCCAGCGTTAATGGTAAGCTGCCTAAAAGGCAGCGACACGGCGACGCCGAATGTTGCGCAATGCGCACAGGTAGCCAAAACATTGGCGCAGATGCACATCGCAGGGCTCAAGTTCACGAGAAAATCGCATAATCAACTGGGCGCTGATTGGCGCAATGTAACGGCTGAACAAGTGATGCTAAAACTGCCTGCTGATGAACAAGCCTTGTTGAAAACAGAGCTAGATTTTCAAGAAAAATTAGACTTAAGCGCCTTGCCACATAGTGTCGTGCATGGCGATTTGTTTCGCGATAATGTACTGTTTGATGGCAACAATCTCGGCGGGTTTATCGATTTTTATTATGCCTGCGATGATAGTCAAGCCTACGATGTGGCGATAGCAGTAAACGATTGGTGCGTGCTAGAAGATGGCAGTTTTGATACCGAAAAATTAAATGCTTTTTTAAGCGCATATCAAGCAGTGCGGCCATTTACAGCGGCCGAACATGCAAGCTGGCACGCACTTTTACGTAGCGCAGCGCTTAGATTTTGGTTATCGCGATTATTTGATTTTTATTATCCTGCTACTGGCGAACTTACGCATGCCAAAGACCCAAAGCATTTCAAACGCATTTTGTTAAACCGCATTAAGTTGCAACAATTGGCAGACTCATAAGGATTATTTAAACCATGGCCATTTTACAATCACGCACGCAAACTGGCATCAGCTGGGTGAAGGAGAGCGTGGCTTTATTTAACACCGCACCACGCAAATGGTTATCCGTTGCGCTGGTGTATGTGGGTCTGTTTATGATGCTGCCATCTATTCCCGTGTTACAGTTTTTTGCGTTTATTAGCATTTTAATTTGGCCAGTATTTTTAGCTGTCGCCATTGCCATTTATCGCAATGCAGATATGAAAAAACAGCAAACGGTGGGTGAGATTATCACGCAAATTCAACCCAAAATATCTCATTTGATCGGGCTGGGAGGTGCATGTTTGCTGTATGCAGTGCTGGTGAGCTTTGTACTGAATAGTGATTTGCAAGGCTTGCAAGTGTTGCTGGGCAATAAAGATAAAATGACCGAATCGCAAATGATGGCATTTTTGCAAAAAATGTTCCCACTGTTATTAAAACTGACTTTATTGCTGATTCCGCTAATGATGGCAACTTGGTTTGCACCCATGCTCATCGCGTTTAATAACTATAATTTGCTTAAAGCCATTAAATCGAGCATTGCTGGCTCTATTCAATATATGGTGGCGCTGGGAGCCGCATGGATGCTGCTTACTGGCGGCATTGTTTTACTGATGTTGGTGGTGGGAATTGTAGTAGGCTTAATTAGTGCCATCGTACCAGTGCTGGGGCAGATGCTGATGTCGATTATATTATTTGGTACTTTATTGCTGGCCACAGCGCTGATGTTAGCGTTTCAATATGTGAGTTATCGTGATGTGTTTAGATCGGCCTAAGTATTAGGAGCTTAATTGCTAAAATAAATGCTCTGCGAGGCAATATCCATGCGGCTCCTAGAGCATGCATTTTAATAAGTTTTATTTAATTTAGCTTATAATTTTTCTAGTTTGGCATATTCCATCGCCAACATTTTCAAGCCATTGCTGCCAAAATTAATTTTAATCACCAAGTTGGCAGCGTTGCCTTCGTAAGTCACCACCACACCCTCGCCAAATTTGGCATGACGCACGCTTTGGCCAATTTTAAACGGGTAATGATTAGTCTGAGAAGCTGGCGCTGCGCTAGCTTGATAGTTGTTGCTGGCAGTATAAGGTTTTGCCATCGGCTTGCTGTTTAAGCGTTTTAATAAGCCTTCAGGTATTTCATCTAAAAAGCGCGACGGAATGCCATAACGCACTTGCCCGTGCAACATACGGCTTTGCGCGTGGCTCAGGTATAGGCGTTGTCGCGCGCGGGTGACAGCTACATACATCAAGCGCCGCTCTTCTTCTAGCCCACCAGTTTCCGAGAAGCTTTGCTCATGCGGGCATAAGCCTTCCTCTAACCCACTAATAAACACCGCTTTAAACTCCAAGCCTTTAGACGCATGCACCGTCATTAATTGCAGCGCGTCGTAACCTATTGTTGCTTGATGGTCGCCAGCTTCTAAACTTGCATGTGTCAAAAACTGTGTCATTAAGTCTTGTTCGCTATCGCCATCCACATTGTTATGGTTGCCAAAAGCTTGGTTGGTAAAAGCCACCGCGGCAGTCACCAATTCCTCTAAGTTTTCAATGCGGTCTTCACCTTCGCGCTCGTTCTGGTAATGCGCTTTTAAGCCAGATAATGTAGTCGCTAGCTCAGCTACTTCAGCCAGCGTGATGCCATAGGCTTGGTCTGTCATCTCGCGAATTAAATGCACAAACCCGTCAATGCCTTTGCCGCCAGCACTGCCATTGCCTACCTTGTTTATGGCAGCTTGCCATAAGCTGCAATCATTTTGGCGTGCGCCTTCTTGCAGCTGCTCAAGGCTGCGCGCGCCAATACCGCGAGTAGGGAAGTTAATCACGCGCAACAGCGCAGTATCATCGTTGGCATTGGCGATGAGGCGCATATAAGCCAATGCATGCTTAATCTCGGCGCGTTCAAAAAAGCGTAAGCCGCCATACACGCGGTATGGTAAATTCGCCGAAAATAGCGCGTGTTCAAGCACGCGTGATTGCGCATTGCTACGATATAACAGCGCCATATCTGCTAGTGGGGTGCCCTCTGATTGCAGCATTTTTACTTCATCGACAATAAATTGTGCTTCGTCATTGTCGTTGTAGGCTTCGTAAATACGAACAGGCTCGCCTGCGCCTGCTGACGTCCATAAATTTTTACCTAGCCGATTGCTATTGTGCGAAATAATGGCATTGGCGGCATCTAAAATATTACTATGGCTGCGATAATTTTCTTCTAACTTCACAATATTTTGTACGTTAAAATCTTTTTCAAAATCGCGCATATTGCCAACACGCGCGCCGCGAAAACCGTAGATGGATTGGTCATCATCACCCACAGCAAACAAACAATTTTCTTGGCCGGCTAGCAGTTTTAACCATAAATATTGCAAACGATTGGTGTCTTGAAACTCGTCAACTAAAATGTACCTAAATCGGCTTTGGTAGTGTTCACGAATCCGTATATCACGCTGCAGCAATTCGTAGCAACGTAGCAATAGCTCGGCAAAATCGGCCACACCTTCGCGGTTGCATTGCTTGTCATATTCCTCGTAAATTTCACGCAATTTTTGGCTGTGCGCATCGTAAGCCTCCACTTTATCGGCGCGCAAGCCTTCCTCTTTACAGCTATTAATATAGCCTTGCACCTGCTTGGGCGCGTATTTTTCATCATCCACATTCATCAATTTCATCAAGCGTTTAATGCTGGATAATTGGTCTGCGGTATCTAAAATTTGGAAGGTGCTGGGCAGGCCAGCCTCACGATGGTGCGCGCGCAATAAACGGTTACAAAGCCCGTGGAACGTGCCTACCCACATGCCGCGTGTGTTGATTGGTAACATACTTGTAAGCCGCGTTAGCATTTCTTTGGCGGCTTTGTTGGTAAAGGTCACTGCCATTAAACCAAGCGGCGAAATCTGCTCTGTCTGAATCAACCAAGCAATTCTAGTGGTGAGTACGCGCGTTTTACCACTGCCCGCACCAGCTAAAATCAGCGCAGATTGGTGCGGCAAAGTGACAGCTTCGAACTGTTTATTATTGAGGCCAGTGAGGATGGATGATTCGTTTTGCATGCCGATATTATCGCATGGACAGCGCACAATTGACGCAAACAGCCACAAAAGGTCAAGATACAAAATGTTACAAAAATGCCGAAAATCGCTTGAACTTACCCATTAACCATAAGTCTGAATTTGCATGGTAGTTAATGTATGTTAACTATCTTTCCGCTTCTTTCCTCCCTGAGCGGAAGCCTTAGACGATGAGGCATTTCGCCCCGATTTAATCCCCTTAATCGGGGCTTTTTTTATCAATAAATAGTTGCGCTACAATTGCCAATTAATTGGCGTTTGGCCTTGCTGTGTTAAATATTGATTAATGCTAGAAAATTGATGATTGCCAAAAAAGCCACGATGCGCTGATAGTGGCGATGGGTGTACCGATTTTAAAACTAAATGCTTTTTCTCGTCAATAAACGCGCCTTTTTTCTGCGCATAACTACCCCACAATACAAACACCAAACCTTCGCGATGTGCATTTAATGCGGCGATGGCGGCATCGGTAAATGCCTCCCAGCCTTTGCCTTGATGCGCACCCGCTTTGGCTTGCTCTACTGTCAATGTGGCGTTCAACAGCAACACACCTTGGTCTGCCCAAAGCGTTAAATCACCATTTCTACTCATCTTGATATTTAAATCAGACGAAATTTCTTTGAAAATATTCATTAATGATGGCGGTGGGGCGATGCCTTTTGGCACCGAAAAGCTCAAGCCATGCGCTTGAGGTTGACCATTAACATCTTGGCCGTGATAAGGGTCTTGCCCAATAATCACTACCCTGACTTTATCAAAAGGCGTGTGATTAAACGCATTAAAAATCAATGGACTAGGCGGAAAAATCACCTTACCAGCCGCTTTTTCTTGCTTCAAAAAGTCACGCAAAGCCTGCATATAAGGCTTTTCTAGTTCATCGCCGATGACTGCTAGCCATGAGGGATGAAGTTGACCAGGTTTTTCTTGAGACATAAGGCTAAATGGTTTAACTTTGAATTAAAGGCGCGCGCTTTAGCCTGTCCCACTTGATGGATAGGTTGGGCGGATTGGTTCTTGATTGCAAAATCAAGACCAACTAAACTCAAAAAAATGTTTTAGTAAGGCAAAAAAGACATCGGTATCAATGAGGGTTCCAATTCCGACCTTACCACCTACCAAGCTATTGATAAGCTTAGATCTAAGGCCTTCATTTTTTTCTTTAACTTCAATGTAGCCATAGCTTTTCAGCAAATCAACTGACCTCAAGTCATAGTATTTATTGTTTTTAATATGTTGAATTTTGTATTGCTTGGTATAAAAGCGCCATCCATTGTATTCAAAATAACCAAGGTCATCTATGTTTTTGGTGTATTTAAGAACCCTGTTATCCCATGACTTCTGCGCGATAATAGAGAACATGTTTTCAACATGCTCTACGCTACTTAAATTGCTATCCGACAACCAAGTTGGCTGTTCTGTTACTTGCAATAGATCTCCAGACTTAACGCCAATCATTATTGAAACAGAGTGGTGATATTCAGAGCCAACAAGAACAACCCTATGTTCCAAGACACTTCGAATAATGCGAGTTTCTATAACATCTTCAAACTTATAAATTTTGTTGGAGTATGTGAAGCCACCATCGACTAACGCAAGTCCAGTTTGCTCAAGTGTATTTTTCTTTTTGAACGCTGCAACCATGTTTAACCTTTTAAGATTGAGTTATATTCAATATCAGAGGCTGGCCAATCATTTCCATTGGAGTCCACTAGAACGTGGTCACCATTTTGGTTTAGTGTTTTGGATTTCGCGCCATCTTTAAGAATAAAGCTGCGTACTAGATTCACATTGTCATAAAAATACTCAAAATCATGGATAGAACCATCTTCTAATCGAACTCCAATGATTGGTAACTCATTGGGTGCTACTAGAGTGATTTTCACATTAGTCAATTAAAGCTCCTTGAGTCATGCCAAACATAAAATAGCCATCCTAATTGACGGGTTGCTTTACGTCAAATAGCAACATGCAATAAAAAACCTCGCCGAAGCGAGGTTTTAATATTACGGAGTAGCAAGCTTGCATTTCGTTATTGCATCAACCCATCGCAAAATAGATAAGTTGATGCAAAAATCAAAGGCTACATCATACCGCCCATATCACCACCCATTGCTGGTGCGTCATCTTTAGGCAGTTCGGCTACCATACAATCAGTGGTTAGCATTAAGCCAGCCACTGAAGCTGCATTTTGCAAGGCGCTACGCGTGACTTTAGTTGGGTCTAAAATACCCATTTCAATCATGTCACCATAGGTCTCGTTAGCAGCGTTGTAACCATAGTTGCCTTTACCAGCGGCTACATTGTTCACAACCACTGAAGGCTCAACACCAGCGTTTTGCACAATTTGGCGTAATGGCTCTTCAACCGCGCGCAATACAATTTTAATGCCTGCTTCTTGGTCTAGGTTGTCACCTTTTACTTTAGCAATCGCATCACGTGCGCGAATTAATGCAACACCACCACCAGCAACAATACCTTCTTCAACTGCTGCTCTAGTAGCATGAAGCGCATCTTCTACACGGGCTTTTTTCTCTTTCATTTCAATTTCAGTGGTCGCGCCCACTTTAATTACCGCAACACCGCCTGCTAATTTAGCCACACGTTCTTGCAATTTTTCTTTATCGTAATCCGAAGTTGATTCTTCAATTTGCGATTTAATTTGAGCAATGCGTGATTTGATATCTGCTTCTTTACCAGCACCATCAATAATAATGGTGTTTTCTTTGCCTACTTCAATGCGTTTCGCTTGGCCTAGCATTTCGAGCGTTACCGTCTCCAGTTTTAAACCTACTTCTTCAGCAATCACGGTACCGCCAGTTAACATGGCAATATCTTCTAACATGGCTTTACGACGGTCACCAAAACCAGGCGCTTTTACTGCAGTGGTTTTTAATATGCCGCGAATGTTGTTCACCACCAAGGTTGCTAATGCTTCGCCATCTACATCTTCTGCAATGATTAACAATGGACGACCTGATTTAGCTACTTGCTCTAAAGTTGGTAACAAATCACGAATGTTTGAGATTTTTTTATCGTGCAATAATACGAAAGGATTATCTAACAATGCAATTTGACGCTCTTGATTGTTGATGAAATACGGTGATAAGTAACCACGGTCAAATTGCATACCTTCTACAATATCTAGCTCGCTTTCTAAACCAGAACCATCTTCAACCGTAATCACGCCTTCTTTACCCACTTTGTCCATGGCATCAGCAATAATCTTGCCGATAGATTCATCAGAGTTGGCTGAAATTGAGCCTACTTGGGCGATTTCTTTGCTAGTTGTACAGTCTTTAGATTGTGCTTTAAGGCTGGCAACAGCAGCTACAACTGCTTTATCGATACCGCGTTTTAAATCCATTGGGTTCATGCCAGCGGCTACAGATTTCATGCCTTCACGAATAATCGCTTGCGCTAACACGGTTGCTGTTGTTGTACCGTCACCTGCGATGTCAGAAGTTTTTGAAGCCACTTCTTTTACCATCTGTGCCCCCATGTTTTCGAACTTGTCTTTTAATTCGATTTCTTTAGCTACTGAAACGCCATCTTTAGTGATGGTTGGTGCGCCATATGAACGCTCTAGTACGACGTTGCGACCTTTTGGGCCTAATGTTACTTTAACTGCGTTAGCTAAAATGTTTACGCCGTTGGTCATTTTTTGGCGAACTTCGTCACCGAATCTTACGTCTTTTGCTGCCATGTTAAATTCTCCTGATAATTTTCTAAGTTTTAATTATTCAACAATCGCCATGATGTCTTCTTCGCGCATCACCAATAACTCTTCGCCATCGACCTTAACGGTTTGGCCTGCATATTTGCCGAATAACACTTTGTCGCCAACTTTAACGTCTAGCGCATTGATTTTGCCGCTGTCATCACGTTTGCCATTGCCCACTGCTGTTACTACGCCTTGGTCTGGTTTTTCTGTGGCAGAATCTGGAATAACAATGCCGGAAGCGGTTGTACGTTCTTCTTCAGAGCGTTTTACAATCACGCGATCGTGTAATGGACGAATTTTCATACTGAATCTCCTAATGGGTTACTATTATGATTATAAAAATAAAGCTTGGTTTGAAAGCAAAATTAAAGCTGCTTAGGCAGTGCGCTATTTTAGCACTCCCATGCCTAGATTGCTAAATTGGGGTTTGAATTAAATTTTTCAATAGCAAACAATACAAATTTGTAAAAAATATGACGATAGATAATGTTGGTTTACAAGGCAAAGCCGAAGCGCCCATTCAACAAATTAACCTTGGTTATAATGTGCAGCAGGATAGGCTGTTGCTCAAGGTGGGTTTAGCAGACAATTCTGAATTATTGGTATGGCTAACTTATCGCATTACCAAGCAGCTCTGGCAAATGTTAAACAGTGAAACGCACTTGCCTACGGCCACTTCAATTCAATCAGATATGCTTCCACAACAAGCAGTTGCCCAGTTTAAGCAAGAACTACAAGTGGCCGAAACCATGGGTAAAATGGATTTTGCAACCGCGTATCAGCCACGCACAGATATAGTAAATGATGGCGCCATGCTTGCCATCGCTGTGCTGATTATCCAGTATAAAAATAAACCATCTTCACTAGAAATGCCATGTTTAGAAGGCATTACCGTGCGCATGAATTTAACCCAAGAGCTTACTTTAGCGTTGTGTAACATGTTGCAGCTTTCAGCCAAAGAGGCTGAATGGGATTTGGGTTTAATAGCGCGTTCTAGTGAGCAACTGTTGCCTGCAAGCGAGATAAGCGCCGAAGTAAAAAAGACATTGCATTGATGGGTCTAGTATAAAGATGCAATTTGTTCAGCTTGGCCAATCCACCTTAAAAGTCTCTAAAATTTGCCTAGGCACCATGACGTTTGGTGACCAAAACAATCAAGTTGAAGCACATCAGCAGTTGGATTACGCAGTGTCGCAAGGCATCAATTTTATTGATACTGCCGAAATGTACCCAGTGCCACCCAAGGCCGAAACTTATACCCGAACCGAAACTATCATTGGCCATTGGCTTAAAAACCAAGCGCGCGATAAGCTCATTATCGGTAGCAAAATATCTGGGCCAAGAAGGGGTTTAGGCTGGATACGCAATAACGAATTTTCGCTTGACCGCGCGACCATTAGAAATGCTGTGCATGACTCATTGACGCGCTTGCAAACCGATTATATTGATTTATACCAAATTCATTGGCCAGAGCGCAACGTGCCGCTATTTGGCCAATACCAGTTTGACCCTACAATTGAACTGGATGCGGACGGCCAGCAAAAACAATGGGTAACCATACACAATCAGCTTGAAACGCTGGCGGAGTTAATAAAAGAAGGAAAAATCCGCGCCATTGGTTTGAGCAACGAGCAACCGTGGGGTGTGATGGAGTTTCTGCGAATCGCCAAACAATTTAATTTGCCAACCATTGCCACGCTGCAAAATGCTTACAATCTGTTGAATCGGAATATTGATTTTGGCATAAGTGAAATTTGTTATCGCGAAAATGTCAGCTTACTGGCCTATTCGCCACTGGCATTTGGTCATTTAAGTGGTAAATATATTACCAATCCGCAGGCGGTGGGTCGTGTGACCATGTTTAAAGGTTACGCCCAGCGCTACACTAAACCAAACGTGATAGCTGCGTGTGAAGCTTACAGCCAGCTTGCCCAAACCTGTGAGATTTCGCCTACAGATTTAGCTTTAAGTTTTGCGTATCATCGCTGGTGTGTAGGTAGCACCATTATTGGCGCCACTAGCATGGCGCAGCTACAACAAAACATTGCGGCTTACCAAGTTCAATTATCGCCCGAAATTTTAAAAGAAATCGACGCTATTCACTTGCGCTACACCAACCCTGCGCCATAAGGGATTTTTTAATGTGTGATAGAGAGTGAACAGGATACGATGATTCAGTATTTTAAGAAGCTGTATTTAAACATTTTAGGGCCTAAATTTTTAGTCATTTTTGTTTGGATGATGCCAGCTATAAGCTTGCAAGCAGCAGAAATTCAGACGATTGAAGATGCTTTAAATAAGTGCAAAGATACTTACCCCACGCAATTGCAAGCTAAAAAAAGGCTGGCCTGCTTCGATAGTATTAGCTCACCCGCTATTGAAGTGCAGGCTGAAGCAATATCGACAGCTACGGAAAACACATTAACTAAAGATGCTACAGCGATTGCACCAACCCCCAGCGCCTCAGTGCCAGCCGATGCGCGTATTCCAGAAGCAAGCATTGCCATTAGAAAAACCAATACAAATTTAAGTTATCTAGAAAGAAAATGGCGGCTCACTTCAGAGGGTGATTGGGACATTAGCGATTTTGAAACTTATAAGGCTAACTATTTGCTGGCAACTTACAACAGCAATGTAAACAACACGCCAACTAGCCCGAGCAGACCAAACACAGATGATAGAAATTTAGATAATAAAGATGTTAAATTTCAATTGAGTTTGAAATCAGAGATGCTCAACAATATTCCATTGATTCGCAATTTGCCCTACGTCACCAGCTCAAGATTATGGGGTGCTTATACGCAACAATCTTATTGGCAATTGTTTGATGTGGCGGCGTCTCGACCATTGCGTGAAAATAACTACGAGCCTGAACTCATTTTGTCATTAGGGATTGATAACGAGGTAGATGGCGTTAAAAAAGATTACATACCACGCATGCTTAATTTAGGTATTGTGCATCAATCTAATGGTCGCGCGAACCCACTTTCTAGAAGCTGGAATCGTGTCTATTTAGAAGGTGGCTTTGAGCTTACAGATAGAATTTCGTTATTGGTACGTCCTTGGTGGCGTATCCCCGAAAATAAAAGTGACGATGACAACCCAGATATTGAAAAATTCATGGGTTATGGTGATATGACAGTGCGCTGGGAGACAGAAAGCCGTGCTACTGCGGTATCTTTATTATTGCGCAATAATTTACGCTCAGACAATAAAGGCTTTGCCCAAATCGATTTGCAACAGCGCGTGTTTAATAATCCTTATCTTAAGTTGCATGTGCTGGCATCTAGTGGCTATGGCGAAACTTTGCTAGATTACAACCGATCCCAAAACGTGCTGGGGTTAGGTATATCGCTGGGAGAGTAGGTGTAAATTTTGATATTTGCTAACTGGCTAAATCGTTAATCTAAAATAAAAAAAGCAACTATTTAACTGGTTGCTTTTTTAAACACTAATGATCTAAACTAACTTCACTGCACCTTTCATGATGCCAGCATGGCCAGGAAAACTGCAGAAAAATACATAATTATCTTTAGCGCTTAATTTTTTTACATCAAACTTAGTGCTTGTCGATTCACCACCGCCAATAACATTGGTATATGCAACAATACGTTTATCTTTAGCTTTAACATAATTATTTGCAGCCCCTGCGGTACCACCATCTGTATTAACAGCGTTTTTATCTGCCTCTTTAGTAATCACTAAATTATGACCCATGACTGTTTTGGACATGGTGCCTTGTGCTTTTAAATTAATGGTAAAGGTTTTGCAGGTTTTTGGTACATCAATCGTTTTAGCTGTAAAGGCCATCGCTGGGGTCACTTCAATCGTTGTGTCGCATGCAGCTGCATTAGCTTGAGCTGCAAATAAGGTTGGTGCAGAAAATAATGCTAGTGCTAATAATTTCTTTGTATTCATAATCAAATCCTTTATCGATTGGTTAACAATTTACTCGAAAGTAGGAGGCAAATCATCGCCGTTAGTTGCATACAGTATGGAATAAAATTTGTTTATTTTATAAAGCTTTAAGATTAATTTAACGTAAAATCGCGTTATGACTAACAGCCAAAACTTACTTGCGCGTAGCCTGCAATCTGTGTGGCATCCCTGCTCGCAGATGAAACAGCACGAAACTCATCCGCTTATTCCTATCAAAAGTGGCGATGGTGTATGGCTTTACGATGCTGATGGTAAGCGCTATTTAGATGGCGTGAGTAGTTGGTGGGTGAATTTATTTGGGCATAATAACCCGCGTATAAAAGATGCCATTAGGCAGCAGCTGGATACTTTGGAGCATGTCATGTTGGCAGGATTTACCCATGAGCCAGTGGTTGAGTTATCAGAAAAATTAGCTAAATTAACAGGTTTGGGCCATGCCTTTTATGCCAGTGATGGCGCGAGTGCGGTGGAGATTGCGCTGAAGATGAGTTTTCATTATTGGCGCAATAGCAATCAACCCAAAAAAACCAAATTTATTAGCTTACAAAATAGTTACCACGGCGAAACGCTGGGTGCTTTATCAGTGACAGACGTAGCGATTTTTAAAGACACTTATGCACCACTGTTGTTGCAAAGCGCGCAAATGCCTAGCCCAGATTTTAGACTGGCAGTAGCGGGTGAAAGCGCGGAGGCTTACGCACTGCGCTGCGCAGAGGCGTTAGAGGCGTATGTAAGTGAGCACTCACATGAATTAGCCGCCTTTATAATAGAGCCGCTGGTGCAATGTGCAGCAGGCATGGCAATGTATCACCCTGCGTATTTACGGCGTGCCAGAGAAATTTGCAGCAAGCATAAAATCCATCTAATTGCCGATGAAATTGCGGTGGGCTTTGGTCGCACTGGCAGCATGTTTGCCAGTTATCACGATTGCGATGCGGCTTGTACCGCTAGTAAATGCTGCAAAAATTCAGATTGCCGCCCAGATTTTATGTGCTTATCTAAAGGTATTACCGGCGGCTATTTGCCGCTATCTGTTGTGCTAACGCGTGATGAAATTTACCAAGCGTTTTATGACGACAAAGTGGCAAAAGGCTTTTTGCACAGCCACAGTTACACTGGCAACCCCTTAGCTTGCAGCGCGGCTTTGGCCACTTTAAGCATTTTTGAAACTGACAATATTTTGCAGAAAAATCGCGAAACGTCAGATTTTATTTGGCAGCAGATGCAAGCTTTGAATGACTTTCCGATTGTACATCTTAGGCGCCAAGGCATGATTTTTGCTTTTGATGTCGTCAGCACCAACACTAATTTTTCGCGCGATTGTTATGCAGCCGCGCTAGAAAATGGCTTGCTGATTCGGCCGATTGGCAACAGCGTTTATTTAATGCCGCCTTACACTATTAATCACAAGGAGATAGCACATGCCCTGCAATCCAGTATCCATGCGGTCTCCAGAGCCATTAAATAGATATGTTTAATTTAACTATGTTTAAAATAATAAAATTATTATTAATTTTCATGCTAGCTAGCATCAGTCTTTCGGCGCAAGCTGAGTTGCCCGCCAGCGTAGCGGATGCACTTAAAAAAGCGGGAATTTCGCAAAATAGCGTGGCAGTTTTTGTGCAACCAGTGGATGCTGCAGTGCCAAGCCTGAGCCACAATACAGAAAAAAGTATGAACCCAGCTAGTGTGATGAAACTGGTCACTACGCATGCGGCGCTAGATTTACTGCAACCCAATTATCGTTGGAAAACCGAAGTGTATCGTGATAGCAGTGTTGAAAATGGTGTGCTGAATGGCAATTTAATCATTAAAGGTTATGGCGATCCGAGCTTTAAAGCGCAAGAATTTTGGCGCTTGTTAATGAGTTTGCAGCTGGCGGGCATTAAACAAATTAACGGTGATTTTGTCATCGATAAAAGCCATTTTGCCAAAAATGTAGGTAACCGCAAAACCTTTGACAATGAAACATGGCGCGCCTACAACGCAGAGCCCAGCGCGTTTTTGGTGAATGCCCGCAGCACTAGTTTTAAATTTGTGGCGACAGGCGATTCTTTGACATCTGGCGCAGTAAATGTAAGCCAAGAGTTTGAGTTGCCAGAAATACAAATTATCAATCACATGAAACTTACAACAGGCGCTTGTGGTGACTGGCGTAGCCGTTTTGGTTATACAGTGAAGCAAAATGAAAACGCTTCAATTGTTACTTTCAGCGGCACATTTTCGCCAGATTGTGGTGAGCGTTATTTGGAATTAAGCGTGTTTGATGACGAAAAATATGCTTTTTTTACCTTTAAAAAGTTGTGGAAAGAGCTGGGCGGAAAATTTAGTGGTAAGTTAAAAGTGCAAGAAATTCCATTTGGCACGACTAAAATATTGGAACAAGTTTCTGATCCGCTGGGTTATGTGATTCGCGACATTAACAAGTGGAGCCACAACTTGATGGCGCGCCAATTGTTGCTAACGCTTGCGGCTGAGAAAACTAGCTTGCCCGCGACAGAGGCCAAAGGTGAAGCGGCCATTAAAACTTGGTTGGCAAATAAAGGCCAAAAATTTGACGAGTTGGTGGTAGAAAACGGCTCAGGCTTATCGCGCAACGAGCGTATTAGCGCAGCACATTTGGGCCAGTTGTTAGTGGGCGCTTACCATAGCGCCATCATGCCAGAATTCATGGCTTCGCTGTCGATTGCTGGGCTAGATGGCACTGCGCAAAAACGCTTAATTGACAGCAATTTGCTAGGCCGCGTACATTTAAAAACAGGCTCGCTAGATAATGTGAGTGCAATTGCTGGCTATGTGTTAGATAGCCAAAATAAGCGCCATGTATTGGTCATGCTGATTAATCATGCCAAAGCAGGCGCCAGCAAAAACGCGCAAGACGTACTGATTGAATGGGTGTATCAGCAATAAGTCGCACTTGTGGCCATACGAACTTAGCCGCGTTTGCGGTATCATATTGCTTGTATTTATATAAGAAAGTTTACTCATGAAATTATTGAATATTTTATTAGCCAGCGTTTTTGCGTTATCGCTAAACGCTTGCCAAGCCGAATCAACCACAACAACTTCTAACACATCACCACAGGAAAAAACTGCAATGACAGCATCAACAGAGTTACAAAAAATAGACACTTTACCTGGCACAGGCCGTGAAGCCGAGCCAGGCTTTAACGTGAGCGTGCATTACACTGGCTGGCTGTATGACGAAGCTGCAGAAGGCCACAAGGGCAAAAAATTTGACAGTAGTGTCGATAGAAAACAACCGTTTGATTTTGCGCTTGGTGCAGGCCAAGTGATTCAAGGTTGGGATGAAGGCTTTGCTGGCATGAAAATTGGCGGCAAACGTACGCTGATTATTCCACCAGAAATGGGCTATGGCGCACGCGGTGCGGGTGGCGTGATTCCGCCGAATGCCACGTTAATATTCGATGTCGAGCTGTTAGACGTCAAATAAAAATGCCAGCTTTGTCGCCATACGTTGTTGCTTGCAAAAAATAATGGCTAGCATATACCCATATGCGGCGACCTTATTTTTTGCTCGCGCCTAGGCTGGCTTAAAATCTGACATTTTTTACAAATTTAAGGTGTTAAAGTGCAAGTAAAAATCAAATGGATTGACGGTGTTTCATTTGTTGGCGAATCTGAAACTGGTCACGCAGTGGTGTTGGATGGCGCGCCAGAAAACGGCGGACGCAACATTGGCATGCGGCCGATGGAGATGCTGCTGATTGGCATGGGCGCATGTACTTCGTTTGATGTGGTGCTAATTTTAAAAAAAGCGCGTCAGCCGATTGTAGATTGTGTGGCAGATATTACGGCAGAGCGTGCAGATGAAATCCCCAAAGTATTCACCAAAATTCATGTACATTTTGTGATCACCGGCGATAACTTAAACGAAACGCAAGTGGAACGCGCAGTGAAATTATCGGCTGAGAAATATTGTTCTGCCAGCATTATGTTAGCTAAAAGTGTGGAAATTACGCATGGCTTTGAGATTAAACCAGTTTCATATGTTTAAATTGACTACGCCAGCAGCCAATATCCATGCGGCTTCTAGGGCATCTACAAATGACTAAATTAAATAAACCAAATGGCATGCTTGGCATTCGCCATGTGGCGCTGTTTGTGAAAGAATTAGATACGGCAGTAGATTTTTACACACGCGTCATGGGCATGCGCATTGAATGGCAGCCCGATGTGGATAATGTGTATTTAACCAACGAGGGTGATGTGTTTGCGTTGCACCGCGTTGATTACTTGCCACAGGCGCAGCAGCGGCTAGACCACATTGGCTTTGTGCTAAAAACGCCACAAGATGTGGATAATTGGCACGCGTATTTTGTCAGTTGTGGTGTGAAAATAACTGAAGCGCCTAAAACACATCGAGATAATTCACGTGGATTTTATTGCTTAGATGCGGTGGGGCATTTGTTAGAGCTGATTTATCATCCGCCCATTTCAGCGCCAATATCGGCACCCATTTCTGCTAAAACTACTGCGTAACTATTTTCATCGTTAATGGCGCTTCGTTTTCTAGCACATTAATTAATCTATCCACATTAGGGTGTTTGCCTGGGCAGTTTTCGGCGTCTTCTGTATGCTCGGCATACAGCGCCAAGCCTTCTACTGCCGCATCTAGCGTAATGCCACCAAACATTTTATATAAGTGGTAAAACACTTTTACTGAGCCTTGGCTGCCCGGTTTGTTATCGATGTGGCCAGCTAAGGTGCCATCTTCTTCAAATAGCTCAATGCGTTGCACCTCGTCGGCGCTGTCTAGCGTTAATAATACGTCACTAAATTTTTGCATATTGAATCTGTATCATCCTATAAATAGTAAGCGGTTTTGGTCATTAGTTTCGACATCATTTGCATGCCCACCTTCACTGGCGCCGGCAACTCTACTGCGCCAAGTTGTGTGGCCTCGGCCGCATGCGCCGCTTCGTCTTGCTGCATTTGTTCTACAATTGTACGCGTTTTAATGTCGGTTTCATCTAGCTGCTGTAAATGATTTTGCAAGTGATTTGAAACTTGTTTTTCGGTCTCAGCCAAAAATCCCAGGTTCCATTTATCCCCCAACGCGCCTGCAACGGCACCAAGTGTAAAACTACCTGCATACCAAAGTGGATTCAGCATACTTTTACGGCCGCCCAGCTCATTAATCCGCGCCTCGCACCAAGCTAAATGGTCGGTTTCTTCGGCCGCCGCATGTTGCAGTGCATTTACTATTTGCGGGTTTTTACTGGTAAGTGATTGCCCGCTATATAGCGCCTGTGCGCACACTTCACCCACATGGTTAACGCGCATCAGCGCCGCCGCATGCTGTTTGCTTTTGTCAGCTAGCGCAGGTTCGTCTATGCTCGCGTCGGGTCGCAGCCTAGCGGCAGTGCTGGCGGCAAATAGCGTGCGCAAGCCCATATCAAAGGTGTGAATCAGTTGGTCAATATGCATGTGTCAATATCCTTGCAATTAGTGTAATCCAAATTTAGCAGCATTTGTGGGCTTGTTAGCATTAAAAAAGCCCACTTATTTAACTAAGCAGGCTTTTAAAAATGCAGCTAAAAACTACTTAGCGGCTGGTTTTGCATCAGCTGGTTTTGCATCAGCTGGTTTTAAATCAGTCGCTTTCGCTTCTGCCACTTTTGGCTCTGGTGCTTTTTGCACAGGCAAGCCTTTTAGTAAATTCATGGCTTGCATAAACTGAAAATCATCTTTGCTGGCAGGCTCAATCGGGCCTTGTGTTTCGGCAAATTTTTTCTCATTCAATTTAGCTTTGGTCGCTGCTTCTTTTGCCGCATCTTTGACTTTTTGTGACTCAGCTGCTTCTGCAGCATCTTTTGGATTAGACAAATGCTTAGCTAAATCTGCTTCGTGCATGGCATTGGCTGGGTCAGAGCCATCATCTACCGCAATATCAGGCACAATGCCTTTGGCTTGAATAGAGCGACCGTTTGGCGTGAAATAACGTGCAGTGGTTAACTTAATGGCGCTGCCGTTGTTCATTGGCAAAATGGTTTGTACCGAGCCTTTACCAAAACTGGTAATACCCAAAATAGTCGCGCGTTTGTGGTCTTGCAGTGCACCAGCCACAATTTCAGAGGCCGAAGCAGAACCTGCATTGATCAGTACCACCATCGGCGTTTTTTTGTACGATTCTGGTACGTTTTTCAGATAATCACTTTTGCCGCGGCGCGCGTAGTCTAGCGGGTTAGCACTTAAACGCATTTTAGAATCTTGCACGCGGCCTTCGGTATAAACCACTAAATCGTTTTTAGCTAAAAATGCAGCCGATACACCAACAGAGGCGTCTAACAAGCCACCTGGGTTGTTGCGCATATCTAACACCAAGCCTTTAAATGGGCCTTTGTTTTGCGCTTGAAGCGAAATTAAAGCCTTGGCTAAATCCTCACCTGTATGTTCTTGAAACTGCGTAATGCGCACATAAGCGTAATCTTTTTCGATGTATTTATTTTTAACAGATTGCGTTTTAATAATGGCGCGCACTAAGCTAAATGTCAGCGGTTTTGCCTCGCCTTTACGCAATACAGTCAGCACAATTGGCGTATCTGGCTTGCCACGCATTTTTTTAACTGCATCGTTTAATGTTAAACCGCGCACTTGCGTGTCGTCTAGTTTGCTAATTAAATCGCCACTTTTTAGGCCAGCTTTATAAGCTGGGCTGTCTTCAATTGGCGTCACCACTTTTACTAAGCCTTCTTCCATCGCCACTTCTATGCCTAAGCCGCCAAATTCACCTTGGGTGCCAGCTTGCAAGTCTTTATAAGCATCGGCATCCATAAAGGTGGAGTGTGGGTCTAGCCCAGACAACATGCCCGTTAAGGCCTCATTGATAAGCTTTTTATCTTCAACTGATTCGACATAATCGCTTTTTACTTTGCCAAATACCTCGGCAAACACGCGCAAATCGTCAATTGGTAATTGCGATGAGGTGACTTTTTCGGCCAAAGCAGAAAAATTAAGGCTGATTAGAACGCCGATAATGACACCAGAACCAATTAAACCAAATTTTTGAAAAGTAGAACGCATGTACATCCTTTAACTAAAATAAATAACATTACTTATTATTAACATCATTATGCTTAACGCATGACAAACCTTATGAGCTTACAATAAGATAATAGGTTCATTTTGCGCTATTTCAAGCTTTTTTAACAGTTTTAACACTAAACAGTGCAAACATTTTAAATGAGGCTAAGTTATCTAAAAGGAAGTACATGACCACACACCAAGTAGAAATTGAATATTGCACACAATGCCGCTGGCTGTTGCGCGCCGCTTGGCTAGCGCAAGAGCTGTTGACCACATTTGAGGCTGATTTGGCAGGCGTTAATTTAATGCCTGGCACAGGTGGCGTGTTAGAAGTGCGCTTAAATGGCGCAGTCATATTCTCACGTAAAGCAGCGGGGCGCTTTCCAGAAAGCAAAGAGTTGAAGCAGCTGATTCGCGATGTGATTGCGCCAGAAAGAGACCTTGGCCATAGTGACAAGCAGAGCCATGGTGATAAATAGATTCAAAAGTCATGGATAACTCTAAATGTATTTGCGACTGACAATGCGAACTATTTGCAATTCTGCAAGCCTATTTTTTTTCATATACACTGCGCTACATTAAGTGAAATCACTTAAATTTATGTGTAATTTGTAGGTGGAAAAGGAGAATAAAATGGCTGCAGATCACGGTATTGATACCCCAGTAACTAAAGCGTTAAACACAATTTTAGAGTTAGAACTTGCAGGTGTCGTGCGTTACACGCATTATGCATTGATGGTGTTTGGCTATAACCGCATTCCTATTGTATCTTGGCTGCGCGAACAAGCGGCAGAGTCGCTGACGCATGCCGATAAAGCCGGCGAGTTGATTACACATTTGGGCGGACATCCATCGTTATCGATAGGCCCATTGTTAGAAACGCACAATCACGACATTGGCGATATTTTGCGTGAATCGATGGCGCACGAAAAATTAGCTTTAAACGCTTATAGAGCTTTATTAAAGCTGGTTGAGGGTGATTCCATTATGCTAGAAGAATATGCGCGCGAAATGATTTACCAAGAGGAATTGCATTCTGGCGAAGTGGATAAAATGCTGCGTAAACCAGGTGAAATTGCCAAATTTCATGAATAACAAGCATCTCAAATAACAAGTAGCGCGCGTAATTAATCTGCGTGTAAAAAACAATGCTCTGCAAGCCGCATAGATATTGGCTTGCAGAGCATTTATTTTAATGCGCTAATTTCCTTCTGTTTCTTTATCTAATCGTTGCGCGCCATTAAAGCGGCTAGACCAATAACTTTGCTGCATATTTTCTACGCGTACACTGGCACCGCTGCGTGGCGCGTGAATAAATTTATTGTCGCCAATGTAAATACCTACATGCGAAAACGCACTTTTGAGCGTATTAAAAAATACCAAATCGCCCGGTTGCAATTCATCTTTTTTAACGCTTTTGCCAATTTGGCTGATGGCGCGCGCAGTGGGCGGCAGGGTTAAATTGGCTGCTTGGCTAAACACATAGCGCACAAACCCGCTGCAATCAAAACCCGTCTCTGGGCTGTTGCCGCCGTATTTATATTGAATGCCGGTTAGACTAAGCGCATTAATAATCACTTCTTGCGTTTTGGCTTTCCAGCCAGTTGCTGGCTCTGCTTCAGCCTCATCGGCGCTGTAAAGCACCACGCCTTCTGCGTTTTCAGTCAGCACTTCATCTGCATGAGCGGACACGCATACGCTTATACTCAGAAAAAAAATGGTGATAAAGAATTTCATACTAATAATTGTAGCCTAAAAATTGAAAAAACCTACCTTAATCAACAAGGTAGGCTTCTTTTAGTGAATTTATTATTTTGCCATTGCGCTTTTAATCATGCCGACAATCGCTAATAACACGCCACCGCCAATGCCACCGCCAGCCACTTGGGCAATAATTGCACCAATATCCATGCCACCACCTGCCGCGGCCTCTGCACCGCCACCCATTACCATGCCGAGTAATTGGCCACCCAAACCGCCGCCTAAAATACCGACAACTGAATTAAGTGCTGTGCCTAAACTTGCGTTTTTCATTAAACCGCCAGCCACATTGCCGCCAACGGCACCACTAATCAACTGAATAATTAAACTTAAATCCATACATCCTCCCTAAGAAATGACTGAATAAATCGTTTACAGCATGCTTAGGCTAACAATAACTAAAGCATAACGCAATAGTTTTTAGCGCGCTTAGCAATCAAATTGCGTATTCATGGGATAATTTGGGTCATGTCACAAAACTCTAGTTTAAAACAAATTTTTACAGTAAACGGCGCACTTGCTGACGCAATACAGGGCTTTAGCGAACGCAAAGAACAGCTAGAAATGGCGCTGGCGATTGAAGATGCTATTAAAAATAATAAGCAACTCATTGCTGAGGCGGGTACTGGCACTGGCAAAACATTTGCCTATCTTGTGCCTGCGCTGCTTTCTGGCGGCAAGGTGATTATTTCTACGGGAACGAAAACTTTACAGGACCAGTTATTTAATCGCGATTTGCCCAATGTGCGTGATGCGTTAAAAGTGCCTGTGACGGTAGCCATGTTAAAAGGCCGCGCCAATTATGTGTGCCATTATCATTTAGAGGCCGCCGCGCAAAGTGGCCGTTTTGCATCGCGTGAAGATGCAAAGTATGTGCATTTGATTAAAAACTTTGCTGAAAATAGTAAAACGGGCGACAAAGCCGAACTCACCGATGTGCCTGAGAATGCGACCATTTGGATGAACGTCACCAGCACACGCGATAATTGTTTGGGGCAGGATTGCAACTATTACAAAGAATGTTTTGTGATGGAGGCGCGTAAAAAGGCGCTGGCGGCAGATGTGATTGTAGTGAATCACCACCTGTTTTTTGCCGATGTGATGTTGCGCGATGAAGGCGTGGCAGAGCTGTTACCTTCTGCTAACACCGTGATTTTTGATGAAGCACACCAATTGCCAGAAGTAGCAGGCTTGTTTTTTGGCGAGGATATTTCAACTTCGCAACTGGTCGAACTGTGCCGTGACAGCCTTACTGCGCATCTCACACTGGCTAAAGATTGTGTGGCTTTAGGTGAGGCGATTCCTAAATTAGAAAAAGCCTGCAAAGATTTTAGGCTGATTTTTGCGTATGAAGGCTCAAGATTGCCTGTGAATAAAGCACTGGCGTTAAAAGGTTTCGAATCTGCATTTGCTGACATGCAAAGCATGCTCAAAGCTTTAAATGCTGTACTAGAAAGCCAAGCGGCGCGTGACCCCATGCTAGAAAAATGTTGGCAGCGTGGCGAAGAGCTTAACCTGCAATTATCGCGTTGGCTAAAGGCAGAAAATGCCAATTTAGTGCGCTGGGTAGAAGTATTTACGCAAAGTGTGCAACTGCATGCCACACCGCTGAGTGTGGCTGATAGCTTTGGCAAACAGCTGAATGCACAACCGCGTGCTTGGATATTCACTTCGGCTACCTTGGCGGTAAAAAGTGATTTTAGCCATTATCAAGCACAGATGGGCTTGCAAAATGCCGAAACAGGCTTTTGGCAAAGCCCATTTGATTATGGCCTGCAAGCCTTATTATATGCGCCTGCTGGCATGCCAGATCCTAATTCATCGGGCTATACTGCAGCGGTTGCAGCGGTTGCGTTACCTGTCATCCAAGCCAGCCGTGGCCGCGCGTTTGTACTGTGTACAAGCTTACGCGCCATGCGCGAAGTACATGCACTATTAAAAGATGCGTTTGGTGAAAGCGGCATGGAATACCCGCTATTATTACAAGGCGAAAGCACGCGTACTGAGTTACTAGACCGCTTTCGTGCGCACGGCAACGCCGTGCTTGTTGGCTCACAGAGCTTTTGGGAAGGCGTCGATGTGCGCGGCGAAGCGCTATCTGTGGTGATTATCGACAAACTCCCATTCGCCCCGCCCGATGACCCGGTGCTGTCGGCGCGTATTGATAAACTGACAGCAGATGGCAAAAATGCTTTTATGGAATACCAATTACCGTATTCAGTGATTACGCTAAAGCAGGGCGCTGGCAGGTTAATTCGCGATGAAACCGATAGAGGCGTACTGGTGATTTGTGACCCACGTTTAATCACCAAACCTTATGGCAAGCGCATCTGGCAAAGCTTACCGCCATTTAAGCGTACTAAAGAATTGGCGGATGTGGAAGCGTTTTTTGCATCATGATTATCCTGCCTGAAACCGAGTACGAACTCACAGCTATACGTGCGCAAGGGGCGGGTGGGCAGAATGTGAATAAAGTCTCTTCCGCCATTCATTTGCGCTTTGATATTAATGCTTCATTTTTAAGCGATTGGTTGAAATCACGCTTACTAGATAGTAAAGATAATCGCATCACTGAAGAAGGTGTGTTGATTCTTAAAGCCCAACAATACCGTACGCAAGAGGCGAATAAAAAAGATGCGATTAAGCGTTTGCATGAGATTGTGAATGCTGCAAACCAAGTAAAGCCGATGCGCTATGCAACTAAGCCGAGTTATGGCTCTAAACAGCGGCGATTGGAGGGCAAGACATTACGTAAGCAAGTGAAGCAATTGCGCGGTAAAATATCATCCGAATGAATTTATTAAGTTTAGATACCTCAACCGAATTTTTATCACTGGCTATACAAGCTGGCGATAAACTATATACGCATCATCAACATGTAGGCAACGCTTCATCTGAGTTGATTCTGCCGCAAATTCAGGCGTTGTTAGATGCTGCAAATATGCAACTAAAAGATTTGCATGGCATTGCGTTTGGCGCAGGGCCTGGCGCATTTACGGGTGTGCGCATTGCCTGCGGCGTAGCGCAAGGGTTGGGTTTTGGTGCCAATATTCCTGTGGTGGGCGTGAACACCTTATTAGCGGTGGCGCAAGCTAGCGGTGCTGATAAAGTAATTGTTTGTCTAGATGCGCGCATGGGCGAGATTTACCACGCGGCTTTTGAAAAAATTAAAACCAGTGAAAAAGACAATCATCAATGGCAAGAAATATCTGAGACCAAAGTATGCAAGCCAGAAGCCGCGCCAATATTGGTTGCTGGAGAATCATCAAAGATAACATACGCAAAAAATTGGATTGGCATAGGCAGTGGTTGGGCGGTTTATGGTGAAGTTTTAAGTAAAATTTATGCTGAAAATTTAGAAAATATCTTAACTAATGTTACGCCAATGGCCACCGCTATTTTGCAGCTTGCCCAGCCCATTTTTGCCGCAGGTGAGGCTAAACCTGCCAGTGAAGCTGCGCCGATTTATATTCGCAATCGCGTGGCGCTGACCACGCTGCAGCGCGAGGCAGGGCAGCGTTTATGAGTGCGCAATTAAAACCAAATTTAAGTTTACGGCCTATGCAAATTGGCGATTTAGATGCGATTATGCAAATTGAGCCGATGATATACACGCATCCGTGGACGCGCGGCAATTTTAGCGACTCTTTAAATAGCGGCTATAGCGCTTGGGTGTTAGAAGATACTGGATTGGAAAATGTAGGCGAAATGATAGGCTATGCCTTAATGATGATGGTGATGGATGAGGCGCATTTGCTCAATTTAAGCATCGCCAAAAACCGCCAAAAACGAGGGCTGGGGCGCTATTTGTTGGAACATATGTTAAAAATTGCCAAACGCCACAAGGCAGCGAATATGTTTTTAGAAGTGCGTAGCAGTAACATTTCTGCCATTGCACTTTACGAGAATATGGGCTTTTGCGAGATGACAGTGCGGCGTGGTTATTACCCAGCAAAAGAGGGCCGCGAAGATGCGGTGTTAATGGGGTTGGCGATATGAGTTTAACGCGTGACGACACTAACAATATGACACGTGATGACGTTTTGCGTGAGCTTGAGTTGTTGCCAGCATGGAAGCTACGTGCGCCGATTGAAATTGAAACGAAACAATTTGAAAAAACTGAAGTTGAAGTCGTAGAAGCTGAAAAACCTATAAGTGCGGCAGCTAAACGATATGAAATCACCATGTCGCAAGATAAAAACTGGTCTTTTGCGTGCGAAATTAGCCTGCCTACAGGCCGCATGGCCATGGATTTGGATATTGGTGACTCCCAGAGTATGCTATTAAATAACATTTTGCAGGCTTTAGGCATTGAAAAACCTAGCAAAATACAAGCTGCTAGCGTTGCAGATATTGATACAAAAATTATTGTGGCGATGGGCGAAAGCGTGGCGCAAGCGCTGCTAAATACGCAAGACGCATTAGAAAATTTACGTGGCAAGTTGCATACAATGGGTGATGCACAAGTAATCGTTACTGACGATTTGGCGCATTTATTAGCGCACCCACTTGATAAGGCTAAAGTGTGGCAGGATTTGTGTTTGGCACGCGCTTATTTACAAAACTTGCAAAGCAAAGAATAAACCCCATATACTTTGCATTGTAGCTTCAAAGAATATCGTTTAAAAATTAAGGAGAATAATATGAAAACTTGGATAAAATTTTTAGCCATTGCCAGCTTAGCGCTTGTGTTAAATGCTTGCGGATACAATCAGTTTCAAAGTTTAGATGAAGAAGCTAAAGCTGGTTGGTCTGAAGTGCTGAATCAATATCAACGTCGTGCCGACTTAGTGCCTAATTTGGTGGAAACCGTAAAAGGTTACGCCGCGCACGAGCAAGAAGTGCTGACTGATGTGGCCAATGCACGTAGCAAAGTGGGCAGCATGCAAATTACCCCAGAGCTGTTGAATGACCCAGAAGCATTTGCCAAATTTCAAGCTGCACAAGGCCAACTCACAGGCGCGTTATCACGCTTAATGGCAGTAGCGGAAAATTACCCAAACTTGAAAGCAGATCAAGGTTTTAGAGATTTGCAGGCACAGTTAGAAGGCACCGAAAATCGTGTCACTGTGGCGCGTAATCGTTATATTGAAACCATTAAAAATTACAACATTGCCATTCGTAGCTTTCCTAACAATTTAACGGCGATGATGTTTGGCTACAATACCAAACCCACATTCACCGTTGAAAACGAAAAAGCCATTTCTAGCGCACCAAAAGTTGAGTTTGGCGACAAAAAGTAATTTAGCGCTTTAATTTAAGCTGTGTTTTCCTCTATAAAGACTGGCCTGCAGGCTAGCATCCATGCGGGTGCTGGCTATGCAAAAAACATTCTGCTATTGGTAGCATCATGTTTGCTATTGAATGGCTTTGCATATGCTGAGCAAGCCGCCATCCCTGAACTTTCTAGCCGAGTCACCGATTTAACCCAAACCTTATCGGCAGCCGAACAAGCGCAGCTTGAGCAAAAACTGGCTGCATTTGAAGCAAGAAAAGGCAGTCAAATTGCTCTATTGATTGTACCGACTACCCAGCCTGAAGAAATAGAACAGTATGCGCTGCGCGTGGTAGAGAAATGGCAGATTGGCCGCGAAAAAGTCGATGATGGCTTGTTGGTGTTGATTGCCAAAGATGACCGCAAAATGCGTATCGAAGTGGGTTATGGGCTGGAAGGTGCGATTCCAGATTTATATGCTAAGCGTATTATTTCTGAAGTCATCGGCCCAAAATTTAAGCAAGGCGATTATTTTGGTGGTTTGGATGCTGGCTTGAATAGCTTAATTGGTTTGGTGGATGGCGAAGCTTTGCCAGCGCCTAACAAAGCAGAGTCTACTGGCATGGGTGCCATGGATATACTGCCTTTGTTGATGTTTGGCGGCTTAATTACGGGCTTATTTTTGCGCAGCATGTTTGGCACTTTTTTTGGCAGTGCAATCAATGGTGGCCTTATTGGCACATTGATTTGGGTGTTGGGTGTGGCTTTGGTCGGCGCTGCGATATTGGGTGTGATTGCATTTTTTATCACCATGATGCTGGGTGGGCGCGGCATGAACGGTTACAGCGGTGGTATTCCGATGGGCGGTGGAGGTTGGTCAGGCGGTGGCAGCTCAAGCAGTTGGGGCGGTGGTGGTGGCGATTTTGGCGGTGGTGGGGCTTCAGGTGATTGGTAAATAATTAAAATGAAAAGAACACATCCTATGATTCGTTTCATTAAGCACATGTTTAGCCACCCGTGGCAGGTTAAACGTCATTTTTCCGCAGAGGCACTGCGTAATATTGAAAAAGCCATTTCTGCTAGTGAAAAAACGCACGCTGGTGAGATTCGATTTGTGGTCGAGGCTGGCCTGCACCCGTACGAAATTTTGTGCAAAAAAACACCTAAAAAACGCGCCATTGAGCTATTTGGGCGGCTTAATATTTGGGATACCGAACATAATAATGGCGTATTGATTTATTTGTTGTTGGCCGACCGCGATGTGGAAATTGTGGCCGACCGTGGCATAGACAAGCAGGTGGGTCACGATGGCTGGGAAGCAATTTGCCGTGAGATGGAAGCCTTGTTTAAAAAAGCCGAGTTTGAAGCTGGCATATTGCAAGGTATCGCTCACATTAGCGCTGCTTTACAGCAGCATTTCCCGCAAACAGGTACTAGTAAAAATGAAGTATCCAACAAACCAATTGTTATGTAGGCATACCCTGCAGCCCGCATGGATATTGGTCTGTAGCCTAGTGATTTTTTCTCCCATGCTTGCCCGCGCTGAATTAAGTGATATTTCACGTATTTTTCACCAAACCCCGCAACTAAATGCATTCGAAATTTGCCAAGGCGGCGGTTGTGCGCTGCTTTCAAAAATATCGCTGACCGAACTAGAATGGAACGCGGTGACCCGTATTTTTAATGTTCCAGCTAAAAACGCTGAGGAAGAACGCCAAAAAATCGCCCAAGCGATTGGCGTCTTAGAAGACTTGGTTGGCAAAAAAATAGGCACTACAGCTGATTTAGCTGGCACATTTTATAATGGCAATTTAACAGGCCAGCAAGATTGTAATGACGAAGCGATTAACAGCACCACTTATATGCGCCTGTTAAAAGCCAATGGCTTTATGCCGCTGCACGAGATAGAAGACACGCGCACACGTAACTTCTTTTTTACCGGTTGGCCACACAGCACGGCGGTAATACACGAGATTAAAACTGGCGAAAGATATGCGGTGGATAGCTGGTTTTACGATAACGGTCATGCGGCAACCATTGTGCCTTTTAAACAATGGAAAGCCAATTTTCAGCCAGAAGATAGCACAGTGGGCAAGCCGCGCGAAACAGTAAAAAAATAAGCAGGCTAGCAAGGCGCATGGATATTGGGTTCCAGAGCATGTTATAGAAAATAATCGTGGGCTATACCTTATTGTCGATCTAGATTTATGATGTTATTTAGCAGGCTATTTAGAGCTTGCTCGCTGCATCTTTAGCTGCTCTGTTCGCGTCATCTTTCTGTTTGGCAATGAAGCTATTAGTTCTTACAGAGACAACGCCAAGCTCCCATAAATGTCCTGCTTCAATCCATCTTTCATATAACGACTCCACATGAATAGACACGTTTTCTCCAGACCAGTCTAATATTTGGTTATCAAACTCCTGTCCGCCTTGTGTTTTTACCTTTCCAGTAGTTCTACTATGTGGTTGACCGTATTTAGAAATCATCATATCTTCAACTTCTTTAAATATAACGCCATCCTTAATTTTCGTTTGCACCTGCACCACATTGCCGCTCTCATCCTTTGATACAACTGGATTTGTAAAATCATCAATTGGGCTCTTTAATTCTACAGTTAGTGGTTCATTAAGAGAAATACCAAGAAAAGAGGTTGGCTCCTCACTCCATTTTTGTTTTTGTGGCACTACTTTTTCTGGCTCAGTTATCTTTTGCGGTTCACTTATTTTTATTGCCTTCTTTTTACCCGCTTGAGCTTCGAGAGGCAAACTTAAGCACAACACTAAAGTAAGAACAATGCTAGGTAAACCTTTAAAATTAAAGTACATAAAACTCCTCTTATAGTGATTATGTTTCTGAATGCAATCTTACCTAAGATTCTCTGTAATTACCTATACTTTTCTGAGTTGGATTCTTCTAGGCACACCACATTTCCTTGCAGCAATCCCTTTGGCTGCTAGGGGCTTCTCAATATAATCTTTGAAAGCAGACCCTAGTACTTGATTAGAAACTCCAATGGATTTTCCAATTCTTTCTAAATCAATCTCTGTTGGTAGCAACATTACACCTGATTCAATTTGATTCAAAATAAATTCTACGGCATCCTGACCTGCTTGTGAAAGTGACATTTTATTTTCCTTTAGTTATGTTTGTAAAAGAATCACTTTATCTAATACAACCAAACACCTTCAAGTGTATTTTTATTGAGGTCTACCAATTAAATAGAGGCCGTTTCAATTGATTCATAACGCCATAATCGCCTCAATTTCCACGAACACACAGCGCGGCAACTTAGCCACTTGCAAGGTAGAGCGCGCGGGCGTGTGACTACCAAAAATGGGACAATAGGGGACAGGCCACGATTCTTTGCTTTGTAATTCCATCAGCCCACTATAAAAACTTACCACCTGTGCGTCACCCGCATCACTGTGCAGGTAAATGTGCCGTAATAAAAAGTCTTTGCTGACTTGCTACGCATTTACCTATAAAATTCAGCCTATTTATTGACTTAAAGATTTCATGCGCGCATCCCAATTTTTTATTGCCACTCAAAAAGAAGCCCCTACTGAGGCCGAGCTCATTTCGCACAAGCTGATGATTCGTGCTGGACTCATTAAACGTTTGGGTTCTGGCTTGTATACATGGATGCCACTAGGTTTGCGCGTATTGCGCAAGGTTGAAAACATTGTGCGCGATGAGATGGATAAAGCGGGGGCATTGGAATTGCTTATGCCTGCTATACAGCCAAAAGAGTTATGGGATGAAACGGGTCGATGGGCAATGTTTGGCCCACAAATGTTGAAGATTAAAGACCGCCACGAGCGCGATTATTGTTTTGGCCCGACGCATGAAGAGGTGATTACCGATATTATGCGGCGCGAGATCAATAGCTATAAACAATTGCCGCTTAATTTATACCAAATTCAAACCAAGTTTAGGGATGAAATTCGCCCCCGTTTTGGCGTGATGCGTGCGCGAGAATTTTTGATGAAAGATGCCTATTCTTTTCATAATAGTTTTGAAAGTTTAGAAAAAACTTATGCACATATGCACCAAACTTACAGCACTATTTTTACGCATTTGGGTTTAAAGTTTAGGGCAGTAAAAGCAGACAGTGGTGCCATTGGTGGCGATGGCTCGCAAGAGTTTCATGTGTTGGCAGATAGTGGTGAAGATGCGCTGGCGTATTGTGAAAACTCTGATTACGCTGCCAATGTGGAACTGGCCGAGGCATTGCCAGCAATCAACACCCGCGCGGCTGCCAGGCATGCCATGGTAGATGTGGAAACGCCAAAACAAACCACTTGTGAAGCGGTGGCCGAGCTGTTGGGCATTCCGCTAGAGCACAACGTAAAAGCATTAGCGCTTATGGCAAGTGAGAAGTTTTACCTACTTTTATTGCGTGCCGACCACAACTTAAACGAAATTAAAGCAGGCAAAGCCGTTGCAAAATTAGCTGGTAGTACAGAATTTAGATTCGCCACGGGCGACGAAGTGCGCGAAAACTTAAACGGCTGCCCACCAGGCTTTATTGGCCCAGTCGGTGTTGGTAAGCACGTCACTGTTATTGCTGATAGAACTGTCGCCAACATGAGCGATTTTGTGTGTGGCGCAAATAAGCCAAAATATCATTTACAGCATGTGAACTTTGGCCGTGATTTGCCCGAGCCAGCTTTGGTGGCTGATATTCGCAACGTGGTGGATGGCGATGTCAGCCCAGATGGCAAAGGCACGTTGAAGCTATGCCGCGGCATTGAAGTCGGTCATATTTTTCAGCTACGCAGCAAATATGCGCAGGCCATGAACGCAACTTATTTAGATGAGGCAGGCCAAAGCCAAGTGATGGAAATGGGTTGTTATGGCATTGGCGTGTCGCGTATTGTGGGCGCGGCCATTGAGCAATACAACGATGAAAAAGGTATTATTTTCCCGCTTAATATGGCGCCGTTTACCTTGGTGATTTGCCCGATTGGCATGGATAAAAGTGAAGCTGTGAAAAACGCCGCAGAAAAATTGTACGCGGACTGCAAACAAGTGGGCATTGATGTGCTGCTTGACGACAGAGGTGAGCGTCCAGGCGTGATGTTTGCTGAGAGCGATTTAATGGGTATTCCACATCGCGTAGTGATTGGCGACCGCGGGCTGGCGGAAGGTAAAATTGAATACAAAGCGCGTCAAGATAAAGATGCGCAAATGATTGATTTAAATACAATATTAGTTAAATTAACAGCAGAGATTTTAGTTTGATAAAGTTTATAAAAATCGCGTTTCTATTGTGCTTGACTAGTAATCTAGCCTTTGCAGGTAATCAAAAAGAAACCGAGTTATCCAACAGCGTAAAAGCTTTAATGCAAAAAAGTATTAGCGATTTAGGCGCACCTAAGTTAATTTTTGCTAACGAGGCCGAAGGCCAAGCGTGGATGACAGAGATGTCGGCGCGTTTGAAAAAACGCTTGCCCGATCAAGCCTATCGTGAAGAGTTTCTAAGAACATTACATTACGAAGCGACGCGTGCCGGACTAGACCCGCAGATGGTGATGGGCTTGATACATATTGAAAGTGCGTTTAAAAAATATGCCGTTTCTAGTGTGGGTGCGCGTGGCTACATGCAGGTGATGCCATTTTGGGTGCGCAGTATTGGCGCCAAAGACCATAATTTGTTTCATTTAAAACTAAATCTGCGTTATGGCTGCACTATATTAAGGCATTATATTGATATTGAACGTGGTGATTTATATCGCGCTTTAGGCCGTTATAACGGCAGCTTGGGCAAGCCACAATATCCTAACCTAGTGCTTGGCGCATGGCGTAAACATTGGGATTATACGCCGCCTGCCATGCAAACGCTTCAACCAGCAACACCACAGACTGCTGCGCAAGAAGCTTTCAAATAAGCCCAACCTGCTTTCACTCATGCATAAAATGCTTGCATAACGCACCAAAACGGGACTAGACTGCGCTTAGTTTAGCTGTTTGAAGTTGGTGTGTTGCCTAGTTTCATTGTAGCTTTGCCAACCTAAAACTGCTGGCTCAAGTACTAAAATAAGTAACTCAATATATTATTTTTACAAGAGATTTACCATTTTTTAGGGAGATAAAGTATGTCGAAGTTAACTGCATTAGCTTTAAGTATTGCTGTATTAGGGGGCGTTTGGGCATTTTTAGCATTAAATCCATTGGCTGGCATTGCTTTGGTGTGGGTTGGTTTTATTGCGTGGGGTTGCTATTTCCACTCTGGTGCTGATAATGCAGCACTGCAAAAAACCATCGCAGGCATGAGTTTTGGTGCCATTATGGCGGCCATTGCGCTATATTTGGTCAGCTCAGGTACTTTGGGTGGTTTAGGCGTTCTAGCTGCACCGCTGATTATCGCCATCACTGTGTTTCCGTTGGTGGCTGTTGCTGGCATGAATTTGCTATCAGTGGTGCCAGCTAATGTGTATGGCTATGCTGCCACTGCAGGTTTGGCATTAACTGCGGGTACAGCAGGTAACGCGACTGCGATGGACTTGACCAATCCAGCTTTATTGGTGATTGTATCAACGATACTGGGTGCAGTATTTGGCATGATTTCTGGCAAAGTTGCGGGCTCACTTGGTGGTAAGTAATGGGCGGTAAATAATGCTTTGATTTAAAAAAACCGCATGAGACCTATTTAAAAGTCTTATGCGGTTTTTTCACGTCTGAACTTTGACTATATAAAACTAACTACTTTAAAATTTTAAAGCCATAATAAGTGCCAAATTCAGTTTCGCTGTCGTGGTACACAAACAGCATGTCATTAGCATAACCAATCCCGTTGAAGTGGTTTTGTGAGCGTAACTTCATGTCTTTTGGTAGCTCGCTTTTAGCCACAAATTTACCACTAATATCAAATACCAGCGCCGCTTTGTGGTCAATGTCTAACAAAATTAATTCTTCGCCTTTTACACCAGTGTAGGCCACAAATAAGTCGCTTACATCATCAAACTTAGCGCCTGCTGTGGCTAAATCTAAAGTAATCTCCCCCACTTTTTCGCGCAGTTTTGGGTCAACGATAAACACTTTATCGCTACGACCTTGCTTGGCAAAATAGCGTTTGTTTGCTGCATCGTAAGTGGGCATGGTACCAGAATGACCAAACGCAGGATTAAACTGCGAAATCTCGTCTGAAGTATCTTTTAAATCGCCAGTTTCTGTTAGGTGAATGGCATAAATACCAGTGTTGGGCGAGAAGCCCACATCGCTAGATACGTTATAAGTGATGGTTTCTAGCATGCTGGTATTGGGGTTAAAGTAAATCGAGCGATTATCGTAGCCAGGCCGCGATGAGCTCATGTATTTTCCCGTGTCATCGTAACTATGAATCAGCGATTTTGAGATAGGCGCTTCAAACTCAGAACCCATCGGCGCTAAGCCGCCATCGGCAATGTAATAGCGCTTAAACACAGGAATGTAGGCCACGGTCATCGGCCGCGTAGTGGGTTTTTTTGCCAGTGCAAATTTAATGCCTACTGCTGCCTCTGGCAATACTTGTGCTTGTACGCTGCCGTCTAAAATGACGCTGCTAATGATGGCGCTAGAGATAATTTTTTTAAGTAAGCTCATGAATAATTTGTTTTCTGTGAGTTGAAGAGTAGGTGAATTGCATGCCGCATATGTTAACGCATGTTTAGTGTTTGTGTTGACGCTTGAGTTCAATTGGCCTAGGTTAAATTAAGCTGGGTTCAGTCTTGCCATTCACTGGTCTTGTCTTTCTAATAGCATGGCATCGCCATAACTAAAGAATCGATATTGTTGTTGTACGGCATGTGCGTAGGCATTTTTAATATTGTCAAAGCCAGCAAATGCAGACACCAACATTAATAAGGTGCTTTTAGGTAAATGAAAATTGGTAATGAGTTTATCCACCACTTTAAACTCAAAACCTGGCGTAATAAAGATGCTGGTTTCTCCGCTTAAATTGCTTAACTCACTACTAAACAACTCAGAGCTTTCTGACAATGCGCCAGCAGGCGCATGGATATTGGCTCCCAGAGCATCTTTTTTTGTAGTATGTTTTTCAGCATCAAATAAAGTATTTTTTGCAGCAGCGCTTTCAAGTGCACGCAAACTGGTGGTGCCCACCGCAATCACATTGCCACCCGCCAGCTTGGTGGCTTGAACGGCTGCCCGCGTTTCAGCAGAAATATGATAAATCTCGCTGTGCATTTTGTGGTCTTTAATGTCGTCCACCCGCACTGGCTGAAACGTGCCAGCACCCACATGCAGCGTCACATAGGCAATATTCACACCTTTAGTTTTTAGCTGCGCCAACATCACGTCATCAAAATGTAAGCCCGCCGTGGGTGCCGCCACCGCGCCAGGATGTTTGGCATATACAGTTTGGTAGCGTTCGTCATCTTCAGCCTCTGCGGCATGTGTAATATAAGGTGGCAAAGGTAACGCGCCATATTGCTCAAGCAAATCAAGCACAGGCGCCTCGCCTAAAAACTCAACGTGAAATAAATCATCATCACGGCCAATTACTTCTGCATCAAACGCATTCGCTAATTTTATTAGGGTGCCCATTTTTGGTGCGCGCGAGGCGCGAATATGTGCTAACACATGATGCGTATCAAGTACGCGCTCAACTAACATTTCGACTGCACCGCCACTGGCTTTTGTGCCAAATAAGCGTGCCTTAATCACACGCGTGTCATTAAACACCAGCAAATCTCCTGCTTGAACAATGCTGAGTAAATCAGTAAATAATTTGTCTTGCAATTGGCTTGTGCTGCAAGTTAAATGCAAAAGTCTGCTGGCATTGCGTTGCTGGGTGGGATGTTGCGCGATGAGCGTATCGGGTAAATAAAAGTCGAAATCCTGCGTTTTCATAAATCAGTTTTGGGTTTTAATGGATTGTGTGTTAAATAAATTTTATGGGTTTGAATTGCCAAAAATGTTGCTATAATGGCGACGTTGTAATTATACCTCAAGCCGGGATGGCGGAATTGGTAGACGCACGGGACTCAAAATCCCGCGTTGGCGACAACGTGGGGGTTCGATTCCCCCTCCCGGCACCAAAATAAAGCAGATGTAACTCAAGT
>JANOQW010000034.1:0-197271 GCA_031422335.1 Methylophilaceae bacterium | reverse complement strand
GCCAACTGGCACACAAATAATAATGCGCGGGCTGGGTGAAAACCAGCGTGCATCATGTACCTTACGGATAAAATATTTGAGCATTTGCTCGGTGACGGTGAAATCGGCGATTACGCCATCTTTCATTGGGCGAATTGCTTGAATGTTAGCAGGCGAGCGGCCTAGCATACCTTTGGCATCGGTGCCCACCGCCAACAATACTTTTTTGCCGTTAGGGCCGCCTTCGGTGCGAATGGCGACTACAGAAGGTTCGTCTAGTACAATGCCTCTGCCACGTGCGTAAATCAGCGTGTTTGCTGTGCCCAAATCGATGGCTAAATCATTTGAAAAGTAACTACTGATGAAACCGAACATATTGTTTTATCCTGTGCTTTGCGCGAATGTTTACATGACTTATTTATGCGCTTAGAGTCATGCTTTAAAATCATGCTTTGAAACCAAGGTATAATAACTTAAATTGTGACTAAATTTAAGTATCGAAGCTAAAATTTAAGTCACATTTACACATTGTTACAAACAAAACGTACAGCAAAATATACAACATAACCTGAATTAATTTTATGGCACTAAACACCACCGATATAAAACGTATTGCACACTTGGCTCGGCTTGAAATTAACGAACAGGAAGCTGCGTCAACTCTCACAAAACTATCTGGCATTTTAGGCCTAATTGAGCAAATGCAGGCGGTTGATACCACTGGCATTACACCGATGTCGCATTCGCAAGATGTAGTGCAACGCCTGCGTGATGATGTGGTGACAGCCGCTAACCAGCGCGAGGCTTTTCAAGCCAATGCGCCCAAACTTGGCAATGGCTCAACTTCGCAAGCCGTAGATAGTGGTTTGTACTTAGTGCCGCAAGTGATTGAATAAACTGGTAATTGAATAATATAAAAAATGATTAATAGCAGCTTAAAACATCTTGGCCAAATGCTGGCTAAAAAAGAAATTTCCAGCGTTGAAATGACGCAAACGTTTCTTACTCGTATCAACCAATATAACCCGAGTATTAATGCCTATATAGCGCTAGATGATTCTAAAACGCTGGCACAGGCTAAAGCCGCAGATGAGCGCATTGCAAGTGGTAATGCCGAACCATTAACGGGAATTCCTTTTGCACAAAAAGATATTTTTTGCGCAAAAGGCTGGCAAACTACCTGCGGCTCAAAAATGTTAGCCAATTTTATTGCACCTTACGATGCGCATGTGATTAGTCAATTTAATAATGTTGGCGCAGTAAATTTGGGTAAAACCAATATGGATGAATTCGCGATGGGTTCATCGAATGAAACCAGTTATTTTGGCGGTGTTAAAAACCCGTGGGATTTTGACCGCGTGCCAGGCGGCAGTAGTGGCGGTAGTGCCGCAGCTGTAGCAGCGCGGCTGTGTGCTGCAGCCACTGGCACTGATACTGGCGGTTCAATCCGTCAGCCAGCCAGCCTTTGCGGCTTTACTGGCTTAAAACCCACTTACGGCTTGGTTTCACGCTACGGCATGATTGCCTTTGCTTCTAGCTTAGACCAAGCAGGGCCAATGGCAAAATCTGCAGAAGATTGTGCTTTGATGATGAACGTGATGACAGGCTTTGACCAGCGTGATTCCACCAGCTTGAATCGCCCTAAAGAAGACTACACGCGTGGTTTGGGTAACATGCAAGGTGCGCAACCGCTAAAAGGTTTGCGCATTGGCTTGCCCAAAGAATATTTTGCGGATGGCTTAGATGCCGATGTGGCAAAAGTGGTGCAAGACGCCATTGCCGAGTATCGCAAACTGGGCGCAGAAACAGTCGATATTTCGTTACCAAATAGCCAGTTATCTATCCCTGTTTACTATGTATTAGCACCAGCTGAAGCCAGTTCTAATTTGTCACGCTATGACGGCGTGCGTTATGGTCACCGCGCGGCGGAATATGATGACTTGATGGATATGTACATGAAAAGCCGTGCTGAAGGCTTTGGTGCGGAAGTCAAACGCCGTATTTTGATTGGTACTTATGTGTTGAGTGCTGGTTATTACGATGCCTATTATTTAAAAGCCCAGCAAATCCGCCGCCTGATTGCCGATGATTTTACGCAAGCATTTAAACAATGTGACGTGATTATGGGGCCGACTGCGCCTTCTACTGCATTTAAAGCGGGCGAAAAAGCGGATGATCCAGTGGCCATGTATCTGCAAGACGTTTATACCATCGCCACTAACTTAGCAGGTTTGCCAGGCATGAGTATTCCTGCGGGTTTCTCACCAAGCAGTGATGGAAAGCCCCTGCCAGTGGGCTTGCAATTAATGGGTAATTATTTTGATGAAGCGCGCATGTTAGATGTGGCGCATGCTTATCAACAAGTGACAGATTGGCATCTCGCTATGCCAGAGGGTTTAAAATAATGGAATGGGCCAATAATAATTGGGAGGTTGTGATTGGGTTAGAAACGCATACCCAACTTAAAACCAACACTAAAATTTTTAGCGGTGCATCGATTAAATACGGTGCTGAGCCTAATACGCAAGCGGATGAGGTGAGCATTGCTCTGCCAGGCGTATTGCCAGTGTTAAACAAGCAAGCAGTAGAGTGCGCCATTAAGTTTGGCTTGGCGATTAACGCCGATATTCCTGCGCGCTCTGTGTTTAGCCGCAAAAATTACTTTTACCCCGATTTGCCAAAAGGCTATCAAATTAGCCAATTTGAATTGCCAGTGGTGGGCAAAGGTGTGGTGACCATTCAAGTGCCAGCCACTAAAAATAGCGAGGCTTACGAAAAAGTCATCAACATTACCCGCGCGCATTTAGAAGAAGATGCTGGTAAGTCTGTTCACGGCGCGGTAGAGGGCATGAGTGGCATAGATCTAAACCGTGCAGGTACGCCATTGTTAGAAATTGTGACTGAGCCCGATATGCGCAGTGCGGCTGAGGCAGTAGCTTATGCCAAAAAGCTGCACGAGCTAGTGCAGTGGATTGATATTTGCGATGGCAATATGCAAGAAGGCAGTTTTAGATGCGATGTAAACGTATCGGTGCGCCCAAAAGGGCAAGAGAAATTTGGCACGCGGCGTGAGATTAAAAATCTCAACTCATTCAAATTTATGACGCAAGCCATTGAATATGAAACGCGCTGGCAAATAGAAACGCTAGAAGATGGCGGCACCATTCACCAGGCAACGGTGTTGTTTAACCCAGATACTGGCGAAACAAAAGCCATGCGCTCGAAAGAAGAAGCCAACGATTACCGCTATTTTCCAGACCCTGATTTATTGCCATTAGAAGTCACCGCCGCCGATAAAGCACGCGTAAAAGCGACTATGGGAAAATCTCAGAACGAAGAGTATTCAAGGTATGTAAACGATTTGAATATGTTCCCTGACGATGCTAGAGCAATTACTACATCCAGACAAATTTACAATTACTTTGAATCGGTATTGGCTGAGCTTAGAACAATAGATGTTCCAACTGTTACTCAAAACCAAGATAACGCCAATGCAAAGTCAGTCGCTAATTGGGTAATTAACACGCTGGGCTCATACCTAAATAAAACAAATTTGGATATATCAGAAAGTCCAGTTCCACCTAATCAATTTGCAAAAATGCTTTCAAAAATATTTGATAAAACTATTTCCAATAACGCTGCTAAGCAAGTATTTGAAGCGATGTGGGCGGGAGAAAGTGCTGGTGATGTAGATGCGATTATTGCAGCCAAAGGCTTAAAACAAGAGTCCGATAGTGGTGCGATTGAAGCCATTATCGATGAGGTTTTAAAAATCAACCCCGCCATGGTAGAAGAATTTAAAGCGGGAAAAGAAAAGGCCTTTAATGCATTAGTGGGTCAAGCCATGAAAGCCAGCAAAGGCAAGGCAAACCCTGCGCAGGTGAATGAGTTGCTGAAGAAAAAATTAGCGAACTAATTATTTTTCTGTAGAAGGCTGAATAATGGCCTGTGCTGCAACTGGCGATGGGCTTGAGCTGGCAGGCTCTGCGCTAGTTGGTAGCTTTAACGCTATAAAACGCGCTTTGTCTTCAGTGTAACTTTTGTGCGTTTGCTCCATGGCAAGTTTGCGTTCTGTCATCTGCTTATCGATTCGTCCGAATTGCGCAATTGCGCTTTTAAACTCTTTGTCTAAGTTAGCTGGCAACGGTTTTTTGCGTGCTTTAAAGCCATCTGTAGTTTGCTTGTTGCGGGCAATTCGGTCATTCAAACTTTCTTTTTGCGCAACCAAGCTGGTTAATGCTGCTTTGTCCATCTCTAAGCTGCGGTCGCGCGCTAAGTCAATTTCGTTTGCATTGGTATAAGAGGCTAATAAGATTTTATCTTTGCGCTCTTGGGCTAATTTTTGCTCATCTTGCGCGGTATCCTTTGGTGAGATAAGCGCATTTTTTTTAGTGACTATACCTTGCTTGTTCATTTCAACATTGCTTTTGCTTTCTTCAAAGCTGGGTGGTCTGTCACCATAATGCGTTATGCCTTTGCTATCTACCCACTTCACAATTTTAGCGTCAGCATAAGCCAGTGATGTACTTAGCAAAGCGCTTGAAATTATAATAAAGATCAGTTTCTTCATGCTTTAATTTTAGTAAACCTTATCAAATTACGCCATATTGTTGGCGATACGTTTGAATGTTAAGCAAGTGCTGTGCCATATCTTGTTGATTTGATGCGTATTCTAGCAAATCGCTTAAATTGGCAATACTGCACACGGGTAACTGGTAGCTAGCTTGCACCTCTTGCACGGCTGATAACTCGCCTAAACCTTTCTCTTGGCGATCTAGCGCAATGGCCACGCCGCAAGCGCTGGCGCCATATTGTGCAATTAAGTCGATGGATTCGCGCACCGAAGTGCCTGCCGAAATCACGTCATCGATGATAAGTATGCGACCCTGCAAAGGTGCACCTACAATTACTCCACCTTCGCCGTGGTCTTTGGCCTCTTTGCGGTTGTAAGCGTAAGGGTAATTGTGACCATTTTTGGCAAGCGCGATTGCAATACTGGCCGCCAATGTAATGCCTTTGTAGGCTGGGCCATATAGCATGTCAAACTTGATGTCTGACTTTTGAATCGTTTCGGCGTAGAATTCGCCAAGTTTTAACAAGCTATCGCCATCGTTAAACAGCCCCGCATTAAAGAAATACGGGCTTAGACGACCAGCTTTGGTTTTAAACTCGCCAAATTTAAGTACCTGTTTTTGAATGGCAAACGCAATAAAATCTTGACTAATGTTAGACATGATATTAAAAAAAGAAAGTAATGAATGCGCATTATAACGGCTAATTTAAATGGCATACGCTCTGCTGCTAACAAAGGCTTTTTTAGCTGGCTGCAAACTACACAGGCCGATGTAGTTTGCCTGCAAGAGCTGAAGGCGCAAGCGGCAGACATGACAGCTGAAATGATGGCACCAGCAGGCTATGTGGGGCATTTTCATTATGCTGAAAAAAAAGGCTATAGCGGCGTGGGTATTTATAGCAAGCTAAAGCCAGATGAAGTGATTGTAGGCACGGGAATCGCTGATATTGATAGTGAAGGCCGCTATATTGAATGTAGATTTGGTAACTTGAGTGTGGTTTCGCTGTATTTGCCTAGTGGCTCTAGTGGCGAAGAGCGGCAAGCGTTTAAATTTAGTGTGCTTGCGCGTATTTTGCCGCATTTTGAGGCGCTGGCTAATAGCGGGCGCGATGTAGTCATTTGTGGCGATTGGAATATTGCGCACCAGGAAATTGATCTTAAAAATTACAAAGGTAACCGTAAAAACTCTGGTTTTTTGCCAGAAGAGCGTGCGTGGCTAACTGATTTGTTCAGTCATTTTGGCTGGGCAGATGTGTACAGAGCTTTACATCCTGCCACCACCGACGAATGCTACACTTGGTGGAGTAATCGTGGAGCAGCCTACGAAAAAAACGTCGGTTGGCGTTTAGATTATCAAATTGCTACGCCAAATTTGGCAAAAAAGGCAACGCAGTCAACCATTTACAAGCAGCAGCGTTTTAGTGACCACGCGCCGTTAATTATCGATTATTAAGTAAGCTTATCAATGAAATAATCTTGAAAATAATTTTGCTAAAAAACCCACAAAAAAATCAAACTGTATGCATATCGTTGCTGCTGCTTGCTATGTTGCAACTGTCAGCAAGCCATGCACAGGCTGGTGGATTGATTAGGACAGCGCCTTCAATCAATATTGCTAACGCTGATTCTGGTGCCAGTATTAGCGATGTATATTCCGACATAGACATGCGAGTGCGATTAGCAACAAAATCGAGCGCAGTAGTTTGCCATGCAACCCAATGTGAAGAAAATCGTGACTTTGACGCGCGTGTTGGTGCTATTGGTCGCTATCTTAGTAAAGCCGCTTTACATTTGTACCCGCAGCAAGAAAAAGTCATTCAGCGCATGGTGTTTTCGGTGGCAGAAAAGCTAGAAGCAGGTACTGCTTCAAATAACAAAGGGCAAATTGTACTGCTGCGCGGCATACAAAATTTGCAGTTAAGCGATGATGCGCTGGGTTTTGTCATCGCACGTGAAATGTCGCACGTAATGGCGGGTCACCACAAGACTAACACCTCCACCAAGCTGATTATTTCTGTGCTAGCTAGCGTGCTGTTTCCTGCCATTGCCATTGTGGGAGCAAGCAGTGCAGCGGCACAGGCCAGCACTGCAACAACTTTGCTCACTAGCGCGGCTTCTACCGCCACCTCGATGGTGGGCAGTGAGGTAGCCATGGCCAAAATAAAGCCAACGCAACTTAGTCAAGCAGATGAAATGGCGCTTAAGATGATGGAAAAAGCCGAGTGGGATATGCGCCATGTAGAAAGCGTGCTAATTCAAGATGCGTTGCCACAAAACGGATGGATGCAAGATCTGCAGGAAAGTCGATACACATTACAAACCATGATTGAAAAAGAAGATGCAGAAGTTGTGCTTTTAGAAGATGAAGATATAGATCTCACGCTAGAAAATATGGCTAGTGATGATGAAGTTAGCGATGAGGTAAATGCTGACATTAATCTTGAAGTTAGTGCCGAATTTAATCCAGAATTTAATCCAGAAGTTAATGTAGTACCGTTGAATGAAGCTAGCACTGAGTAGAAACCTCTACCGCCTTAAAAACTCCCCAATAGTCAATTTAAACTTTTTTGTAAGGATTCATTTTTAGCTACGACTAACAATTGTGGCACGAGAATGAATCTAATTTGTTCTGCCTCACGTATCTATATATTCTACCTTTCTAATTTAAAGATGGTAGATTTTTACAACAATTGGGAAGGAGTTATTATGTCTATTCAAACATCATCAAGTTTAAGCAAAGGTACTTTATTAGCTATTGGCGCAGCAGCACTTATTTTAGCTGGTTGTGCCAGTAGTGGCGGCACTGCAGCAGCTGGCAGCACTAATGTTGCATGCGTTGGCGTTAACTCATGCAAAGGTACTAGCGATTGCAAAACGGCTGGTAACGAGTGTAAAGGCCACAATGCATGCAAAACTGCAAAAAATGCCTGTAAAGGCCAAGGTTCTTGCAAAGTGGCAGCTAATAACTGTAAAGGTCAAAACGATTGCGCTAGCTTAGGTCATTCAGCATTAACAGGCGCTGAGTGTACGGCTAAAGGTGGCCACGCAGTTTAAGTAATCATTCATATGCAGTATACAACGGGCATGGCGGTATATTTTAAATACGCGTGCCCGTTGTGCTTTGGGCATTATCATGTGTCAAATTATTGCGATATTACAGCTATTAAACAATGAATAAGTAGAGTAAAAATGTCTGCAAATGCATCATCAACCCCACCATTTTTAGGCTTTGGCTTAGGTCTGCGTACCGAGCATTACAATGCTATTTTAGAAATTAAACCAAAAGTCGATTGGTTTGAGGCGCTGTCTGAAAACTATATGATTCCGGGCGGTAAACCGCTTAATTTTTTAGATAAAATTCGTGCCGATTATCCTATGGTGATGCATGGCGTGTCGCTTTCTATTGGCTCAACCGCCGAGGTAGATTACAGTTATCTGCGCGATTTAAAAAAACTGGCTGACAGGATTCAGCCCGCTTGGATTTCTGACCATTTGTGTTGGACTGGCGTGCACGGTCAAAATATGCACGATTTATTGCCGCTGCCTTATACCATCGAGACCGCCAAACACGTGGCCGAGCGCGTGAAGATTGTGCAAGATTATTTAGGCCGCCAAATTTTGCTAGAAAATGTGTCTAGTTATGCCAGTTATGTTGATTCCAGCATGACAGAGTGGGAATTTATTAGCCAAATTTCTGAGGCGGCCGATTGTTTGCTGCTGTTAGATGTGAACAATATTTATGTGAGTAGTTATAATCATCAGTTTGATGCCAAAGCGTTTATTGATGGCGTGCCAGTCAAGCGTATTCAGCAAATCCATTTGGCAGGGCACCAAAATAATGGTGACTATATTATTGATACGCACGATGCCCCTGTCATCGACCCCGTGTGGCATTTATATGAATACGCCATTGCGCGCTTTGGTGCGGTTTCCACCATGATAGAGCGTGATGACAAAATACCAGAGTTAGATGAGTTGGTAGATGAACTTAATATTGCAAGGACTATTTTTGCAACCAAGACAGAAAAAACACTGCCCTGCAAGCCAACATCCATGAGCCTTCCAGAGCACTTAATATAAAGTATATGCTATGAGAAATTTAGCTCCATTAAATCCAGCACCGTTAAATCCAGCACCGTTAAATCTAGCCCAGTTACAAAACGACTTTCAGGCTTATTTGTTAGATAGCAACAAAGGCGCCGCCTTTACCAAAAAAATAGTCAATGATAAAAAAGTAGGCGTAAAAAAGCGTTTGGGTATTTATGCCGATGGTTACCGATTGCGCATTATTGAAGCATTGGCCAGCGCTTATCCTATTTTAAAAGCTTGGTTGGGCGATAATTTGTTTGATAAAACTGCGCGTAGCTATATCGATATTTATCCATCCACCTATCGCAATATGCGCTGGGTGGGAGATGCCATGTGCGAGCATCTGACTAAAACGCTAGCTAAGCATCCCCTTGCCGCAGAGATAGCGCAATTCGAGTGGGCGCTCAGTTTGGCGTTTGATGCAGAAGATGCGCCAGTATTAAGCTTGCAAGATTTAGCCGCAATTGCGCTAGAAAACTGGGGCGATTTACGTTTTAAATTTCATCCTGCGGTGCAATTATTAAGCCCAAAATATAATGTGATATTGGTTTGGCAGGCGTTGAACATAAACGAAACACCGCCAAAAGCAACGCAAACTAACGAGCCTTGTGTGGTGTGGCGCAAAGATTTGAATTCACATTATCGCTCGCTTGAGCTTGCTGAATACGCAGCGATTCAAGCTGTAATTTCTGGTGGCAGTTTTGGTGAACTTTGTGAGAATTTACAAGAAAATGCCACGGAAGAAGTTGCTACTATGCAAGCCGCGCAATATTTAGCGAGCTGGCTAAATGGCGGCCTAATTACAGCAATGAATGATTAAAAACAATGCCCTGTAGGCCCATATTTATGGGCTTACAGGGCAGTCGTATTTATTATTATTGTTATTATTTAAGCTTTAAATCGCTTAACCATCACAAAACTTCAGCACCAAGCTTTGCAATATCTCACCCGTTTGGCTGTTTTGCACAAATACCACTGCGCCTGCATCACGCTTTGCCCATGCAGCGTCTAAGGTAAAATTTTTGCTAAATTCGTTTTGATTATTAATTTGATAAGCACCAAAAAACTCGCGCACTACATAATCGTGTTTCAACTCGCGGCCACTGTTTTCGCCTGCATTTATTTTGCTACTCAATTTGTTTTCGTAAATTGCCACAAACACATCCACATTTTTAGCATCTGCTGGGTTGGTAGTCTGCGCACTCGTTTTAAGCGTCATTTTGCCGTTTTCTTGCACGGAGTCTAAGCTTAAATGCGCGCGCGATGCTAACTTTTGGCTAGACTCAACTTTTTCTCTTAATCGTGAGTTATCCCAGCCTTTAAAGTCACGGCCACTCATCACAAATTGTGGTGTATATACAAAGCCTGCGCCACCAAATGCAGCAATTTTGCGTTGCCTGTCGCTATATTCCGCCTTGCTAAACTTATCTTTCCAGCCAATGTAATCCCAGTAATCCACATGAAAAGCCAAAGGTGTAAATTTGCTCGGGTCATTTTTTTGGCCGTTTAACCATTTATCTGCTGGTGGGCAGCTGCTGCAACCCTCACTGGTATATAACTCTAACAATGGCACTGTATGGGCACCGCTTTTGGCAGAACATTCGGCTGCAAAAGATATGCTCTGAAAGGCGCATAGAATAAGGCTTGTGGCGATGCTAGCTTTGGCTGAATAACCCATATTGAAACTCCTTTTTTAATTACTAAAACTTAGTCGCCGCATTTAGCAAAAACTTACAGTTTTTTTACCACAAATGTTTGCTTTGGTTAAAATGTGGTTTTAACTTGACTGCACAACTTAATGAATCAACTTCTGCGCATCCATCGTTTAGTCGCCATTTTATTGTTGGGTTTTGCATCAGGGTTGCCGTTGGCCCTGACTGGGCAAGCCATGCAAGCGTGGCTCACTACCGATGGCGTCGCCATTGCAACCATCGGTTTTTTAGCTTTAGTGGGTATGCCTTACACCTTTAAGTTTTTGTGGGCACCGCTAATGGATCGCTTCGAGCTGCCATTGTTTGGGCGTAGGCGTGGTTGGTTAGTGCTGACTCAGCTCATTTTAGCAGCTAGCATTTATTATTTATCTACGGTTTCGTTTGCGTTAAAGCCTGGTATATTTGCGGCCATTGCGCTACTTATCGCATTTTTATCGGCCTCGCAAGATATTGTGATTGATGCTTATCGTACCGATTTATTGCGCACCGATGAGCGCGGTATGGGTGCCTCGATGTCGGTGTTAGGCTATCGCATTGGCATGATTGCCTCTGGCGGCATCGCGCTTATTTGGGCAGAACAATGGCAAAGCTGGGGCAAGGTTTATGCAGTGATGGCCGCTATTATGCTAGGCATTGCCGTATTTTCTCTACTTTTTTTACCTTCAGTAAAAAGCGATATTAAACCGCTTGCGAGTGACCCTAAAAAAGAACTTATCGGCTTTTTGGCCATGCTGTTGGGTGTGCTGGCGGGCGTGTATTTGGTGCGCTTTGGCTTTAACTTGGCAGGTATTAATTTGCAAGAAGCCAACAAATGGGTGCAATTGGCGTATGTGATGGCAAGCTTGGCAGTAGCGCTACCATTGGGTTTAAAGGCAGCCCAAAAAGCAGGTTTTGCCACGCTTAATCAATCACTGGCTAGCTATTTTAGCCAACAAGGTGCTTGGGCGTTTTTAATATTAATTATTTTGTACAAATTGGGCGACGCCTTTGCTGGCAGTTTGTTTACGCCATTTCTACTAAAAGGCATGGCATTTAGCCAAATTGAGGTTGGCATTGTCAATAAAATTATCGGCATTTGGCTCACCATCATAGGCGCGTTTTTAGCAGGTTTGCTGATGATTCGGCTGACTTTATTTCAAGCTTTAATGAGCTTTGGTATTTTACAGCTGCTGTCTAACTTTGGCTTTTATGCGCTGGCGATTTTGGGCAAAGGTGCATGGGGCAGTTTTATGTTGATGCCGTTTGATTTAGGTTTTGTGTCAGTGCTAGACCCTACGCAAATTGATAGGTTATTAATGAGTGCCATCGCGTTAGAAAATATCACTAGCGGCATGGGTACGGCAGCATTTGTGGCCTTACTGATGAGCTTGTGCAATAACCAGTTTAGCGCCACGCATTACGCACTGCTATCTGCCTTGGCAGCGGTTGGACGTATTTATGTCAGCCCAGTGGCAGGCGTGTTATCTGAGAGCTTGGGCTGGTCGAATTTCTTTTTATTCTCAGTAGTGATGGCAGTGCCAGGTATTGTGATGCTGTGGTGGATGCGCCAGCCTATAAGTCAGCTGAATAAAGCTACTTAACTAGAATTTAACTAGCCAGCCTTCAACCGATACATGGCTAAATTGCCTAATAAGTTTGGCATAAAACTTACTTCATTTCCTTCAGTAATTACCTTGCGTTCAATCACATCAATTTTGTAATTTTTACAAAATTTATCAAAATCGTTAATGGTGCATAAATGCACGTTGGGTGTGTCATACCACTGGTAAGGTAGGTCTTTTGATACTGGCATATGGCCGCCACTGGCAATTTGTATGCGGTTGCGCCAATAGCCAAAATTAGGGAAAGTGACGATAACCTCACGCCCCACACGCAACATTTCTTGTACAATTTCTTCGGTATTATGCATGGCTTGTAGGGTTTGCGATAGGATGACCGTATCGAACGATTGATCCTCAAAGCCCGATAAACCGTCTTCTAAGTCCATTTGGATGACGTTGGTGCCGTTTTGCATGCAGGTAAGCCAATTGACATCATCCTTCTCTACGCCATAACCTTTTATCTCGAGCGAGTTGCGCAAATACGTCAACAGTTCGCCATCGCCACAACCTAAATCGAGTACTTTGCTACTAAAGCCTATCCAGCCTGCAATAATGGCGAAATCTTGCCTAAACTTATGATTATAATTTGTAATTATTACATTATTATTCATGGTCATACTTCAATTTTTTGTAAATAACTACGCAAAATCGCGTGGTAATGCGCATCTGGCATTAAAAATGCATCGTGACCATGTGCGGCCGTCACTTCGGCGTAGCTCACTGTTAGTTCGTTATCCAGTAATGCTTTTACAATTTCGCGTGAGCGGGTGGGTGAAAAGCGCCAATCGCTAGTGAACGAAACTACTAAAAATTGTGCTTTGGCTTGTTTTAAAGCTGCGCTTAAATCGCCATTAAATACAAGCGCAGGGTCGTAATAATCTAGCGCGCGCGTCATGCGCAAATAAGTGTTGGCATCGAATTCGCCTGCGAATTTATCGCCTTGGTAGCGCAAGTATGATTCCATTTCAAACTCTACATCAAAGTTATATTTAATGGTGTCTTTTAGCTTACGACCAAACTTTTCGCCCATGGCGTCATCACTTAAATAGGTAATATGGCCTAGCATTCTGGCAATTCTTAAGCCCCTATGCGGCACCGTATTGTGTGCATAATAGTCGCCATCATAAAATTCAGGGTCGGTCATAATCGCTTGACGTGCCACCTCGTTAAAGGCGATATTTTGTGCGGTTAAGTTAGGCGCACTGGCAATCACTAGCGCATGTTTTACACGGTCTGGAAACATCAACGTCCATTGCAATGCCTGCATTCCGCCCAAGCTACCACCGATAACTGCGGCCAGCGTTTTAATGCCTAAATAGTCTAATAAACGCGCTTGCGAATTCACCCAATCTTCTACCGTCACCAGCGGAAAGCTGGCGCCGTAAGGTTTCTTACTTTTTGGTTTAATGCTTGAAGGGCCGCTGCTGCCGTGGCAACCCGCTAGATTGTTTACACCAATCACAAAAAATTTGTTGGTATCTAGCGGTTTTTTTGGGCCAATTAAGTTATCCCACCAACCTGCATTTTTGTCACTTTCGGCATACTTTCCAGCCACGTGGTGATTGCCCGAAAGCGCATGGCAAATTAGCACTGCGTTGGTTTTATCAGAATTTAGCGTGCCATAAGTCTCGTACACCAAATCAAATTGCGGCAACACAACACCGCTTTTTAGAGTAAGTGGGGTATCAAAATGCGCAGTTTGCGCTTTAACAAGTCCTATAGAATTATTTTGTGACATGGCATGATTATACTATGCCTGCCGAAATTATGGATTGCCGCGGCCTAAAGGCCTCGCAATGACGCTGCTTGTCTTTGCGAGCCTAAAGTTTTAACTTGGGCGAAGCAATTCACCGCTAGCTAGCAAAGCCTTCCGAATGTTACGCGGTCGTTGTAGCCCAAATCTTTTATCGTTTCAACTTCAGCAAATCCCGCGTTTTTAAGCAGTGCAGCAACGCTTTCGGCCTGGTTGTAACCATGCTCCAGCATCAGCCAGCCTTGCGAGTTAAGATGTTGCGGTGCGTTTTGAATAATGTGTTTAATGTCGCTTAAACCATCGCGCCCTGCGACCAGTGCGGATATTGGCTCCCAGGGCAGGTCGCCTTGGTTTAAATGCACGTCGTTAGCTTCAATATACGGTGGATTGCTGACAATGACATCAAATTTCTCGTCATTTAATGCAGAAAACCAATCGCTTAAAATAAATGTTACGTTGGTAATTTCTAAGTTTTGCGAATTCTCGATGGCTATGCTTAATGCAGCTTGTGAGGTATCGACTGCCGTTATTTTTGCAAAAGGCGCATGTTTAGCAATGGCTAAAGCAATCGCACCGCTGCCAGTGCCAAGGTCACAAATATTTAAGTTTTTTTGCAGCGGAATTTTAGCTAAGGCAGCATCTACCAATGTTTCGGTATCTGCCCGCGGAATCAACGTAGCGGGTGTGACTTTAAGGTTTAATCCGTAAAATTCACGCACACCCAAAATATAGGCAATTGGTTCGCCATTTACACGACGATTTACCAGTGCTCTGTAGGCCGCATGGATGTTGGCTTCCAGAGCATCGTTTTCGTGTGCAATTAGCCATGCGCGATTAACATTAAGCGCATGTTGCAACAAAAGTTGTGCTTCAAAGTTTGCTTCTTCAGTGTTTAGCTGATCCGAAGCACAAAGCAATGTGGTTTTAATTGATTGTGAATTAGGCATTTAGATTAAGGGTAATTTCATATACCAGAATACGTTTCGTTATTACGCTCCATGCTTGCTAAACTGAGCGATTGGCTTCTTGATAACGGGTACTCATAGTGTCAGTAAACTTGGCACCATGCTTTAGGCGTTCCTCCCGAATTAGCTGATTGAAGTTGGCAGGAAATGCTGCGATTGATTTTTGAACTGGATCAGAATTTATTCCAATTTTTTCAGGGTAGCTAGCGAGATACCAAATCTGAAAAACTTGCATTTGAAATGACAATGGATAGCCAAACTCAATACACTCTAAGGTGGAAACGAAAATTACGTGGTCATTTTCTTCTTCGTCGAATGAGAGTTCTTTATCAGCGTCAAAGTCTGCGTGCTTCAAATAATTTTGTGCAGAATTTAATATACTAACGGCTTCTTTTCTGGATAAACCAGAACCCAAGATAATTTTCTCCCGCCAAGAACCATTGGGGCTATTTATGTCTGCGATATCTGCAAAAATGCCATGTGCTGCAGAAGCTAAAGTGCGGATTGCCAGAGGATCATGATCAGCAAATAGCAGGATAATTGCTTCGTCAAGTTGCCGTGTTGCGGCTTGTGCCTTTGTACACGTTACTTTCATAATTTAAAGACTAATTATCCTCACCCAAACTCGCCAACAAATCTGCCTGATGTTCAGCCATCAGTGCGCCAATCAGCTCATCCATATCGCCTTCGGTAATCGCATCGATTTTATATAAGGTGAGGTTGATGCGGTGATCGGTAATGCGGCCTTGCGGGTAGTTGTAAGTTCTAATCCGCTCGCTGCGGTCACCGCTGCCAATCAAACTTTTACGCTCGCTGGCAATAGCGCTATTTTGTGCATCCACTTGTTTGCTTTTAATGCGCGCCGCTAGCACTGCCATGGCTTGCGCCTTGTTGGCGTGCTGGCTGCGGCCTTCTTGGCATTCCACCACGATGCCAGTGGGCGCGTGGGTAATGCGCACGGCAGAATCAGTTTTGTTAATGTGCTGGCCACCTGCGCCACTGGCGCGGTAAGTATCAATACGAATGTCGGCGGGGTTAATCACCACATCGTTTACTTCATCCGCCTCTGCCAACACCGCCACTGTGCATGCGCTAGTGTGAATGCGACCTTGCGTTTCGGTATCTGGCACGCGTTGTACACGATGCACACCAGATTCAAATTTCATTTTAGAATACGCGCCGTAACCTTCAATTTTGGCGATAATTTCTTTGTAACCGCCCACTTCACTTTCGTTGGCAGACATGATTTCAACTTTCCATTTTTGGCGCTCTGCATAGCGGCTGTACATGCGGAAAAGGTCGCCACAAAATAAGCCAGATTCATCGCCACCAGTACCTGCGCGAATTTCCAAAAAGATATTTTTATCATCATTGGGGTCTTTGGGCAGCAACAGTACTTGCAAGGCGGCTTCTACCGCTTCCAACTTAGCTTTGCCACTTTCAATTTCTTCTTGCGCAAATTCTTTCATTTCAGGGTCGCTCAACATCTTTAGCGCCTCTGTAATATCTTTCTCGGCCTGCTCAAACACATGATATTGCTCAACAATGGGCGTAATTTCCGCATGTTCTTGGGTAATTTTTCGATAATTATCCATGTTATTGGTAATGCCTTCGCTACTCATTAGGCGGTTCAGTTCTTCTAGGCGCTCGCTCAAAGTGGCGAGTTTTTTTAGCATGCTGGGTTTCATTCGGTGCTTCTTTTAAGGTTTAATTTGATAAAGCTGTTTTAAGATATTTTCTAATTTAGCGTGTTCATCACCATGTGCTTGGTTTAGCGCATGGCTAGGGGCATGTAAGAATTTATTGGTCAGCGCGTTACTTAAAGCTTCCAGCGCTTTATCGGGCGATTCACCTTTTTGAATCAGCCGCAGCGCTTTGTCTAACTCGGTTTGGCGCATGACTTCAGCTTGGTCACGCAAGGCTTTAATAGTTGGCACCACATCACGTTTTTTTAACCATTGCATAAAAGTTTCTACGCGCGCTTGCACAATCACTTCGGCACTAATGGCGGCCTCTTGGCGGTTTTCCATGCCATCATTCACTACTTGCGCTAGGTCGTCCACCGTGTATAAAAACACGTCATCTAGCTTGGCTACTTCTGGTTCTATATCGCGCGGTACCGCTAAATCGACCATAAAAATGGGCCTGTGGCGACGTGATTTGACCGCGCGCTCCACCATGCCCAAGCCTACAATGGGCAACTGGCTGGCGGTGCTGGTGATGACAATATCAAAGTCGGCAAAGTGCGTGGCTAAATCTTGTAATAAAATGGCATCACCACCAATTTTTTCGGCTAAAGTTTCGCCGCGCTCCAGCGTACGATTGGCTACCGTCATACTTTTTGGCTTTTGCGCAGAAAAATGGTCGGCGCACAGTTCTATCATCTCACCTGCGCCAATAAATAACACTTTCTGATTTTTAATATCGCCAAAAATACGTTGTGCCAGCTTAACTGCCGCCGCCGCCATACTAATGCTGCTGCCGCCAATATCGGTATTAGTGCGCACTTCTTTGGCCACTTCAAACGTGCGCTGAAATAACTTGTGCAATAGCGTGCCCAACGTACCAGCATCTTGCGCGATTTTGACCGACTGCTTAAATTGCCCCAAAATTTGCGGCTCGCCCAATACCATGCTATCTAGCCCGCTGGCCACACGAAACGCGTGTTTGACCGCATCTTGGTTGCTTAGCGTGTAGGTGTAAGGTTGTACCTTGTTTATATCTAGCTTATGATAACTGGCCAACCAGCCCACAATCGGCTCTGGGGTTGAGCTTTGCACATAAATCTCGGTGCGGTTGCAGGTAGATAAAATAGCCGCTTCTAGCGCATTATTGGTCGTTAAATCGCTGAGTGCGTGGCGCAAATTGGCGTCAGAAAACGCGACATTCTCGCGAATTGCAATGGGTGCGGTGGTGTGATTGATACCAATGGTATAAAGCTGCATGGGTTCTATTTTACCAACTCTTTGAACTTGTTGAGATAAAAAACGCTAGTTGCACTAAAAAACGTCTGTGTTGTGCATGGAAAGATTAAAAAAGTACGCTAAAATAACGTATTAAACTACTTTTAGCTGACTTAATTTAGGCAAGGATTAACATAATGAGCAAAACTTATCGAATCGCCCCCAGTATTTTATCGGCCAATTTCGCCAAACTTGGCCAAGAAATCGATGATGTGATTTCATCTGGCACCGATTTTGTGCACTTTGATGTGATGGACAACCATTATGTGCCCAACCTGACCATTGGCCCATTGGTGTGCGAGGCGATTAAGGAAACGGCCAAACGCGTGGGCGGTGTTATTGACGTACATTTGATGGTAAAACCTGTGGATCGAATCATTCCTGATTTTGCCAAAGCGGGCGCCAACATTATTACTTTTCACCCCGAAGCGAGTGAGCATATCGACCGCACATTGGCCATGGTGCGCGATTTAGGTTGTAAATCTGGTTTAGTATTTAACCCGCATACGCCGCTACATTATTTAGATCACGTGATGGATAAAGTGGATATGGTATTGCTGATGTCAGTTAACCCAGGTTTTGGCGGGCAAAAATTCATTCCAGAAACATTAAATAAATTGCGCCAGGCCCGTGCCAAAATTGATGCTTACACCAAGGCCACTGGTCGTGAAATTTACCTCGAAGTGGATGGCGGCGTAAATGCACAAAATATTGCCGAGATTGCTAAAGCGGGCGCAGATACATTTGTTGCTGGTAACGCGATATTTACGCAAGGCAAAGATAGTGACAAAAATCGCTATAATACGATTGTAAGTGAGCTGCGAGCATCACTTGCAGCGGCTTAGCTTTTAGTTTTATTACATGAATATTCTTAATATGCATAGTTTATGTTGGCGATGGCAAAACAGTTGGCGTTAATCATTTAACGCTCTATTTTGTTTTGCCCATATAAACTGAATTATTAGAGGATTTTTTATGTTGTCACCATTAACACACACGGAATTTAGCGCACTCGCTAAACAGGGCTATAACCGCATTCCGCTTGTGCTAGAGACGTTTGCCGATCTCGATACACCACTTTCACTTTACCTAAAACTTGCCAATGCACCGTTTTCTTATTTGTTAGAAAGCGTGCAAGGTGGCGAGCGTTTTGGGCGTTACTCCATGATTGGTTTGCCTGCTAAAACGCGCATTGTGGCGCATGGTTTTACAGTAGAGGTGATTGAAAATAACGTAACAATCGAAACTCACCAAAATACCAATGCACTAGATTTCGTAAAACAATTCCAAGCGCGTTTTAAAATCCCCCCCGCAAACAATGCAAGTCTGCCGCGCTTTACTGGTGGGTTGGCAGGCTATTTTGGCTATGAAACCATTCGCTATATTGAAAAGCGTTTGGCCAATACCAGCAAACCAGATGATATCAACACACCAGATGTGCTGCTGATGGTTTCTGAAGAAATTGCGGTGGTGGATAACCTAAGTGGCAAGTTATATTTTATTGTATACGCCAACCCAAGCGAGGCCAATGCCTACCAAAATGCGCATCAACGCTTAAATGAGCTGGGGCAAATGTTGCGCAAAACAGTGGCGATTCCACAATCTGCGCCAACGCCTAAAACCCAGGCCAAATCAGAATTTGGCGAAGACAATTTCAAAGCCGCGGTTAAGCAAGCGCAAAGCTATATTTTAGAAGGTGACATCATGCAGGTGGTGCTTTCTCAGCGCATGAGCCAGCCATTTAGTGCGCCGCCTTTATCGCTGTATCGCGCATTGCGCAGCTTAAACCCTTCACCCTATATGTTTTATTACGACATGGGTGATCACCATGTAGTGGGCGCATCGCCAGAGATTTTAGTGCGTTTAGATGACGGCGTCGTTACTTCGCGGCCGATTGCAGGCACGCGCCCACGTGGTAAAACGCGCGAGCAAGATTTAGCGCTGGCCGATGAGTTATTAGCCGATCCAAAAGAGCGCGCTGAGCATGTACAACTGATGGATTTAGGGCGTAATGACGTGGGTCGTGTGGCGCAAATTGGCACAGTAAAAGTCACTGATAATATGCTGATAGAGCGTTACAGCCACGTGATGCATATTGTCAGTAATGTAGAAGGCAAGCTACAACATGGACTAGATGCAATTGATGTGCTGAAAGCAACATTCCCTGCTGGTACTGTTTCTGGCGCGCCAAAAGTGCGCGCGATGGAAATTATTGACGAGCTAGAGCCAAGCAAGCGTGGTATTTATGCAGGTGCAGTGGGTTATTTGGGTTTTGATGGCGATATGGATGTAGCGATTGCCATTAGAACTGGCGTGATTAAAAATAATATGCTCTATGTGCAAGCTGGGGCGGGCATCGTAGCCGATTCTATTCCGCAATCTGAATGGGAAGAAACACAAAACAAAGCCAAAGCGGTACTACGCGCGGCAGAGCTTGTGCAGCTTGGTCTGGATAGCAAAGCAGGACTTGGTTTGAAAGAGGGACAATAGAATGTTGCTAATGATAGATAATTACGACTCTTTTACCTATAACCTCGTGCAGTATTTGGGCGAGCTAGGGCAAGACGTGCATGTGCATCGTAATGATGAAATTACGCTGGCTGATATTCACGCCATGAAGCCAGAAAAAATTGTCATCTCACCTGGGCCATGTACGCCAAACGAGGCAGGTATTAGCTTGGCGTTGATTAACGAATTTGCAGGAAAAATCCCACTGCTCGGCGTCTGCTTGGGGCATCAAAGCATTGGCCAAGCTTTTGGCGGCAAAATTATTAAAGCCAAAACTTTAATGCACGGCAAAACCTCGCTCATTCATCACAATAACACTGGTGTGTTTAAAAACCTGCCCAACCCCTACACGGCTACGCGCTATCATTCGCTGGTAATAGAGCGCGAAAGCATTCCCGATTGTTTAGAGATTACTGCTTGGACTGACGATGGTGAAATTATGGGTGTAAAACATAAAACCTTGGCGGTAGAAGGCGTACAGTTTCACCCAGAATCCATCCTGACCGAGCATGGTCATGATTTACTCAATAACTTTTTGAAGGCGTATTAAGTGGTTTTCAAACAAGCGCTAGAGCAAGTGTTAGCTGGCAACGATTTAAGCCATGCCGATATGCTCGCCATCATGCAGCAAGTGATGGGCGGCGAATTGACGCCTGTGCAAATTGCAGGCTTGGTGGTGGCACTGCGCATTAAAGGTGAAAGTGTCGATGAAATTGCCGCAGCTGCAACCGTGATGCGCCAGCTTTCAACCAAGGTGGACATCAGCGATAGTACGCATTTAGTCGATACTTGTGGCACTGGGGGTGACGGCATTCAAACTTTTAACGTGTCCACCGTTTCTGCCTTTGTCGCGGCGGCAGCAGGCGCAAAAGTCGCCAAGCACGGTGGGCGTTCGGTTTCAAGCACTTGTGGCAGTGCTGATGTGTTAGAAGCGCTTGGAGTGAATGTCAATTTAACACCCGAACAAGTGGCAAAATGCGTCAATGAAATTGGCATTGGCTTTATGTTTGCGCCTAATCACCATAGCGCTATGAAGCACGCTGCGCCTGTGCGCCGTGAGCTGGGTGTACGCACTATTTTTAATTTACTTGGTCCACTGACCAATCCAGCATCAGCAAAGCGCCAAGTGATGGGCGTATTTAGCAAAGACCTGACTTTAAAGCTAGCAAAAGTGCTGAAAAATTTAGGCGCCGAGCATGTGTTAGTGGTGCATGGTGCCGATGGCATGGATGAAATTTCGTTTACCGGCGATACGTTTGTGGCGGAGTTAAAAGATGGCAAAGTGCGTGAATATACGCTTAACCCTGCGCAATTTGGCTTGAAACTGCATGCCTTAAAAAGTATTCGGGTAGAAAATGCACAACAATCTAAAGCCATGATTTTGGACGTGTTACAAGGAAAATCTAACGTGGGTAAAAATAGTGCTGCACGCGATATCGTGTTGTTAAACGCGGGTGCTGCAATTTATACAGCAGGCCTGCAGGGCAATATCCATGCGGGTATTGAACATGCCGCGAAAGTAATTGATAGCGGCGCAGCGTTGGCAAAATTAGAAGCACTCGTCAATTTAAGCGGCGTTTAAAATAGTAAGTGAAATATAACGTGAAGCTAATATTCTCCTTAATATTTATCTTAAGCTCGCTGGTGGCGTGTGAGCAAGGTGCGTCAGAATCTTTTGTAGCAAGCGACGTGTCAATAAATACAGAAGCGAAAACTGATAACAGCGCGCTAATAGAAGCATTTAAACATAAAAAAAGTGACATCTTTGTTGAGGGTGCGGGTGTGGTAAAAAAATTGCTGGCTGATGATAACAAAGGTTCGCGTCATCAAAAATTCTTGGTCAGCATTTCGCCAGAGCAAACTTTGCTATTTGCGCACAATATCGATTTAGCGCCGCGTGTAGAAAACTTACAAATTGGGGATGCAGTGACGTTTAGGGGCGAATATGTGTATAACCCAAAAGGCGGCGTGATGCACTGGACGCATAAAAACCCACAGGGTGAAATTAGCGCCTCGCAAGGTGGCAACAAGGTGGGATGGATAATTCACAACGGACAGAAATACGAATAGATAAAAAATATGTCAGATATTTTAAATAAAATACTAGAAACTAAACGCCGAGAGCTAAACGATGCCCTGCAAGCCTCACCGTTATTGGCTGTCAGGGCATCGGCCGAAAGCATGCCAAAACCACGTGATTTTATTGGCGCTATTCGCGCAAAAATTGCGGCTGGAAACGCGGCAGTGATTGCCGAAATAAAAAAAGCCAGCCCATCAAAAGGGGTGATTCGTGCAGATTTTAACCCGGCTGAAATTGCCAAAAGTTATGAGGCAGGTGGCGCAGCGTGTTTGTCAGTACTCACTGACGTTGAGTATTTTCAGGGCTCGGTGGACTATTTAAAACAAGCGCGTGCGGCGTGCAACCTGCCCGTGTTGCGTAAAGATTTTATGATAGATGCCTACCAAGTGTATGAAGCGCGTGCCATGGGAGCGGATTGCATTTTGCTGATTGCCGCAGCAATTGATTTAGCCAAGATGCGCGAGCTGGAAAGTATCGCCCATGAACTAGGCATGGCGGTGTTGGTAGAAGTACACAACGGCGAAGAGCTAGACTTGGCTTTGCAGCTGGAAACGCCATTGTTGGGCATTAACAACCGCAATTTGCGTACGTTTGATGTGACCCTACATACCACTTTGGATTTATTACCGCGCATCGCAAAAGATAAGATTATTGTCACAGAGAGTGGCATTTTTACCGCTAATGATGTGGCGCTGATGTGTAAAAATAATGTGCATACGTTTTTGGTGGGTGAGGCGTTTATGCGCCAGCCTGACCCAGGCGCGGCACTTAAGGAGGTGTTTTATGGCTAATCCCAAACCAAACAATATGCTGCTGACTATGCGCCCGCGCCGCATGCGTAAAGATGAATTTTCGCGCCGGCTGATGCGCGAAAACGTGCTGACGACAAACGATTTAATTTACCCCGTGTTTGTATTGGATGGTGAAAACCACACCGAAGAGGTGAAATCCATGCCTGGCGTACAGCGCCAAACGATTGATGTGCTATTAAAAACAGCGGGCGAATGCGTCAAACTTGGCATCCCCGCGTTAGCGATTTTCCCCGTGATTGAACAACAGCATAAAAGCCTAGATGCCGCAGAAGCTTACAATCAAGATGGCCTCGTTCCTCGCACCATTAAAGCCTTGAAAGCAGCCTATCCTGAGCTTGGGATTATTACCGATGTCGCACTCGACCCCTACACCACGCATGGCCAAGATGGCCTGATTGACAGCACAGGCTATGTGTTAAACGATGAGACGGTTAAGGTGCTGGCGAAACAAGCGCTATGCCATGCTGAAGCGGGCGCAGACATTGTTGCGCCAAGCGATATGATGGATGGTCGTATCGGGGCTATTCGGGACGCATTAGAAGGCGCCGGCCATATTCACACTAAAATTTTGGCTTATTCTGCCAAGTACGCATCCAGCTTTTATGGGCCATTTAGAGATGCTGTAGGCTCTTCTGCCAATCTGGGCACAGGCAATAAATACAATTACCAGATGGATCCTGCCAATTCCGATGAGGCGATTAAAGAAGTCGCGCTGGATATTGAAGAAGGCGCAGACATGGTGATGGTGAAGCCTGGCTTGCCTTATCTGGATATCGTGCGCCGCGTGAAAGAAGAGTTTGGCGTGCCGACCTATGCTTACCAAGTGAGTGGCGAATACGCGATGTTGAAAGCTGCTGCGCAAAATGGCTGGCTGGATGAACAGGCTTGTGTGATGGAAAGTTTGTTGGCGTTTAAACGGGCAGGGGCAGATGGGGTGTTGACGTATTTTGCAATGGATGTGGCGAGATGGCTTAAAAGTTGAAAGATTTTTTTCTAAAATTTATATCAGGTCGCCTTGGTTTAGCGCCTACATTTTGGGTTTGCGGTGTTTTAATTGCGCTAATACTTGATTTTCTAACCTCACACGCAACGACTTTATGGCAGTTGGTTTTAGTGACTGCAGTCATCTTTACACATTTTGTATTGATTATCATAGCAGTATGGAATGCTTCTAAGCTTTATACAGGTAGATTAGTGTGGAAGTGGTTGGCCAGAATAGTTGCAATACTTAATGTCGCAAAATGGTTATGGTATTTACCGCCTCTTGCAGCAACTTTTAGCGCTGCCTTGGGGTTTCCTATCCATTCGAATGAATATTGGGAATTAAATACTCGTAAACTTGTTTGTGAACCTGCAGAATACCTTCGTACACCTGAAATGTTGGCTAAAAAATACCTGTGTAAGAATTCAGCGAGTTTGGACGGTAAAATAACCATGACTCGCTGTTGGCAAGGTAGTGAGACTGGAGATTTTCTATTCTCAAAGAACGAGCAACACTGTCAAGAGTACTTGATAAAATTTAAGTTTTTCAAAGAGAAACATAAAAGCAAGTAGTGTTTCGCCTTTAGGCGACCCACTTTATTTTGCTTGTCCAAAATAAAGTGGGGAAACAAAAAGACACCCCGCTGCCGCTGTTTCCTTCGGTCTTAGCGCCGCATCTGGGCGGCTGCGGAACTCGGATTTTCAATCCTCAAACAGTCCTCGCCGCTTATCCATCTGCCGCTCAAGCCGAAGGCGCGGCAAAGGGGATTGAAAGTCAAAACCAGATGAATGCCAATGTTTTTGCGTAATTATTGTTTTAAACAGTATGCCCTGCAGTCCAATATCCATGCGCCTTCCAGAGCATCTTTTTTAAGCGCTCAAAAGTGCTTGTAAATCGCTAATATCCGCACGTTCTGCATTGCTACCATCACTGGTTCTCTTGGTTGCAACGCGCATATCATCCACATCAAACACGCTGATTTTTTGCAGGCCAAGTTCGGTTTCTAGCGTAAACACTGGCACAGTTTTGCGTACTTTTTCTTTCTTGTCTTTGCTGGGTTTGTCAGAAACGCGATATGATTTTTCGCTGCTATCAAATGGAATTTGCTGGCTGAGCAAAAATATTTCGACGTCTTTTGCGCTGTCGGCAAACAGATGAATATTGGTTTGTGAGAACTTGCCTGCGGTGCCATCTAACACGCTGCCGGTTAAATGTGGGTTAAAGCGCGCGAACAATTGCATGGTCATCAGTGCGGCTTTGCGTAGTTTTGCTAACTCTAGCGGTTGTTCATCGGCGTTGTAAATGTTGTGATACAGCCGAATTTCTTCTTCAATCTCGGCGTTGGTGGGCAGTGCGCTACTTTCGCTTACGCCTAACTGTTTACCCGCTTTTTTCTTGGCATAAGCAAAGTCATTAATACCATCTTCTGCCATCATACGCGCGGCCTGCTGGGCAATCATTTGCCGAATATGATCTAAATTTTCTCGTGACATTTTTTATTAACAAATCCAACTTCTTAAGGTTACTTTGTTCTAAAACTTAAAAGCTAGAGGGACTCATGGCGCGCGCCGCTGCATTGTTGCCAGAATTATTATTGCTGCCAGTCGTTTTGCTGTTTACTTGCGGGGTTGGCCGCGGCTCTGCTTTAACACTTTCACCTTGTGATACTGGCGCTGGTGGCGGCACAAATTCCGGCGGCTGTGGTTGCAGCGGGTTGTCTAGCATATTGTCAGGAATTGATTGCTGCGGGAAATCATCTGCCGTTGGGTCTTCTAACGGTGGCAATACCATTTCTACTTCTGGCGGTGGGTTTTCATGGTAAAAATACTCGTAAATGCCTTCTTCGTCTTCACCAATCATAATGCCCAATAATGGGTCAATTTTAAGTTGCATCACACCATCAGGCTGGCTGTAAGGCACATCAGGTATGCCGCGCAGGGCAGTCGCCATATAACGTATCCAAATCGGCAATGCCGCTTTGCCGCCCGTTTCATCCCTACCTAACGAGCGCGGTTGATCGTAACCTATCCAGGTGACTGCCACCTGTTTAGCGTTGTAGCCTGCAAACCAAGCATCAATTTGGTTATTGGTGGTGCCGGTTTTGCCTGCTAAATCTTGGCGACCGAGTGACCTGGCTTTGGTAGCTGTGCCCCTGTTTACTACGTCACGCATCATCGATGTCATGATAAACGCGTTGCGACTATCAATCACGCGCGGTGCATCTTTGCCAGCGCGCGGGTAATGTGGTTGCTCAATCAGTCTGCCATTGCTATCGGTAATTTTAGTAATAATATGTGGCGTGACGCGGTAACCACCATTGGCAAATACCGCGTAGCCATTGGCCATGCCCCATGGCGTTGCGTTGCCAGCGCCAAGTGCCATGGTTAAATAGGCAGGGTGATCTTTGCGAGCAAAGCCAAATTTAGTAATGTAATCTTGCGCGTAACGCGGGCCAATTTTTTGCAGTAAACGTATCGATACCATGTTTTTAGATTTTACTAAAGCCGACCTCATGCGAATTGGCCCATCGTACTGCCTATCGAAGTTCTTTGGCTCCCAGCTTTTATTGCTGCCGTTCTCGGCAGCTGACATGGTAATGGGTGAGTCATCGAAAATACTAGCAGGCGTTTGGCCCTTTTCCAATGCAGCCGAATAGACAAAAGGTTTAAAGCTAGAGCCAGGTTGGCGCCAGGCTTGCGTGACATGGTTAAATTTATTTTTTTTGTAATCAAAACCGCCCACCAAGGCTGTTACTGCACCATCTTCTGGGTTAAGTGCAATGAGTGCAGATTCTACTTTGGGTAGTTCGACAATATGCCACTGACCGTTACTTTTAATCAAACGCACCACAGAGCCCACTCTGATTTTATGATTTTTTGGGTCTTTATCAGCCAGATTTTTTTGCAGCAAACTTAAGCCTGTATCTGCAATATCCAGCTGCTCACTTTTTTTGGTGAACACTTTGACCAGCTTGGGAGAAACGCTAGTCACAATGGCTGGCATAAAGCCGCCATATTCTTCGATATCCGCTAGCGCCGCTTGCATGCCTTCTTCTAGCGAAGTTGAATTTAACTGACTCAGGTTAAGTTGCTTTTCGGGCTTGCCATAACCTTGGCGGCGCTGGTATTCTAAAATTCCCAATAAAACCGCGTTGTTGGCCGCCTCTTGGTTAACTTTTTTAATGGTGGTATATACCTTTAAGCCACTACTATAAATGGCATCTTGATAACGCTCGTAGAGCATCTGGCGCACAATTTCTGCCACATAATCGGCGTCTAAATCTTTAGAGAGTTTAGACGATTTGAATTTTAAGGTTTGCTCTATCGCGGCCTTAAATTTAGCTTCGTCAATAAAACCATAACGCTGCATATCGCGCAGCACCTCTTGTTGGCGCTTAATGGCACGCTGCGGGTTAATATAAGGGTTGTAGCCAGTGGGTGCTTTGGGCAAGCCTGCCAATAGGGCAGATTCAGCCAGTGTGAGTTTTGACAGAGATTTACCAAAATAGACTTGTGAAGCCGCTGCAAAGCCGTAAGAACGCTGACCAAGATAAATTTGGTTTAAATAAAGCTCTAAAATTTGGTCTTTTGATAACGCTTTTTCAATTTTTAAGGCCAGCAAAGTTTCTTTTACTTTGGTGACAATGGTGCGTCTGCCGCCAGGCACAGTAAAGAAATTTTTTGCCACTTGCATGGTGATGGTGCTGGCACCTTCGTGGCTTTTACCTGTGACATTATTTTTAATGGCGCGCAACACCCCTTTAGTATCAACACCACCGTGCTGATAAAAGCGCCTGTCTTCAATTGCTAATACCGCATCTTTTAAGTTTTGAGGTACTTTTTCAATTTTTACAAAGGCACGACGCTCTTCACCAAACTCACTGATTAGCGCACCATCGGCAGAGTAAACACGTAGTGGCAACTTTGGCTGGTAATTGGTCAGCGCCTCTAGCGAAGGCAGTGAGGGGTAAATAAGCGTGACAGCAAGGGCTGTTAGGGCTGTAAGGGTAATTGCACCCACAACAACAAACAGAATAAGAAAATGCCACCATTTTTTTGGGCTCATAGTTTTGGGCTTGCCACATTACAATAGTTGTTATTTTAACAGCATATTAAGCTAGCCAATTAACTATCAACAATAACAAGTTGATAGTTATATATACTTGCCGAGATTAAAAAATTAATTATATAGACTGTGTTAAAAATGGTACATCTGCAACAAATGTGGCAAGCACGCAAATTTAAACTTAAAATTTGCTTTACACTACGATAAGTTGTTGCTAGGATTTAATGTAAATTATCGCTATTGTGCGTAACTAACGAATATTGAAAGAGAATTTTAATTTGAAATTCGATTTTTTTAATGAAAGTACACCTCCACTTATTGGGGTAGATATTAGTACTTCAGCAGTCAAAATGGTGGAGTTGTCTGCCGCTGGTAAAGGCATGTATCGTCTTGAAGGCTACTCTATCGCCGCGATTCCTAAAGATGCCATTACTGACGGTAATATTGTGGGTTTAGAGCAAGTGTCTGATGCGGTGAAATTGGCTTGGAAATTATTAGGCTCACGCGAAAAACGTGCTGCGCTGGCATTGCCATCCGCGGCGGTTATCACCAAAAAAGTGCTGATGGCTGCAGACATGCGTGAAGCAGATATGGAAGCGCAGGTAGAAGCAGAAGCCAACCAGTACATTCCTTTCCCGCTAGAAGAAGTCAATATCGACTTTCAAATTATTGGCCCAGCGCCTAGCAGCCCAGATGAAGTTGAAGTGTTAATTGCTGCGGCTAGAAAAGAAAAGATTGAAGACCGTGTGGCCGCTGCAGAAGATGCTGGCTTAAAAGTGACGGTGATGGATGTAGATACCTATGCCACCGAAGCCGCCTACAGCTTGGTTGCTAGCCAGTTGCCAAATGCAGGTAAAGAACAAACGGTGATGGTGATTGATATTGGCGCGGTAATGATGCACATCAATGTGTTACATGACAATAAATCTGTGTATGTGCGCGAGCAAGCTTTTGGTGGTGCACAACTCACGCAGGAAATTCAACGTCGATTTGGTTTATCTGTGGAAGAGGCCGAAATTGCCAAACGCAAAGGTGGTTTGCCAGATAGCTACGAGAATGAAGTATTGCAGCCATTTGTGCAGTCACTTTCAACTGAAGTAGCGCGTGCGCTACAATTTTTTACCAGTTCTACTCAATACAACCGGGTGGACCACATTGTACTGGCTGGCGGTTGCGCGGCGATTCCCGCAGTAGATGTGATGGTGCAAGATCGCACACAAGTCAATACCATTGTAGCCAACCCGTTTCAAGGTATGTCGGTTGGCAGTAAAGTCAAGCAGCAACAAGCAAATATAGATGCGCCCGCGCTGATAATTGCGTGTGGTTTAGCCATGCGTGGGGTGGATTAATTATGATGCGCATTAATTTATTACCACATCGCCAAATTAAGCGGGCAGAGCGCCAACGTGAATTTGGTTTGATGGCATTAATGGCTGCCGGTGCTGCATGTGCAGTCGTGTTTTTAGGTTGGCAATTTTTGGGTTCGCAAAGAGATGCCCAAGTTGAAAGAAATACACGATTAGAAACGGCGATTACTGCACTGGACAGAGAAATTGCCGATATTAAAGATTTAAAAGATCAAATTAATAATGTATTAGAACGTAAACAGATTGTTGAAAATCTACAAACTAATCGTAGCCAAGCGGTAGTCATTTTAGATGAGCTAACACGTCAATTGCCTGAAGGCTTGTATTTAAGAAGTATTAAGCAGACAGGTAACTTAATTACGCTTGAAGGCGTGGCCGATACCAATGCGCGCGTGGCAACACTGGTACGCAATTTAAGCGTATCGAACTGGATGGAATCGCCTAATCTTGTTGAAATTAAATCGATCATGGTAAATAACATTAAGCAAAATGAATTTGTGATGAATGTCAGCATGAAAGTGCAAAAAGCGGAAGAAGCGCCCAAGAAAGCGGGAGCGCAATAATGAAATTAGATGATTTTAACAATATAGATTTTAAAAATGCGGGCAGCTTGCCTATGCCAGTCAAACTGGTATTGCTTAGCTTTTTGGCGATTATTCTAATTGGCTTGGGTTACTGGTTTTTGTGGAGCCCAGAAATCGATGAACTTGATCAAGCCAAAGCCAAAGAACAAGAGTTACGCCAAACTTTTTTAGCCAAAAAAGCCCAAGCCATTAAAGTGGATGCGTATAAACAGCAGATGATTGATATTGAAAAAACATTTGGTGCTTTGCTGAAACAATTGCCAGATAAATCCCAAATGGATGGCTTGCTGACAGATATTAACCAGGCGGGTCTAGGCCGTGGTTTAGAGTTTGAGTTATTTAAACCTGGGCAAGAAACAGTGGCAGATTTCTACGCCGAAATGCCCATTCAAATTAAAATTAAGGGCAATTATCACGATGTGGGTGCATTTGCGACAGATATTTCTAAACTGTCTAGAATCGTTACATTGAATGATATGAATATTGTGCCAGTGACTAAAGATTCAAAAGACAGCTTACTGGCTTTAGAAGCTACTGCAAAAACTTATCGTTATTTGGACACTTCTGAGATTGCAGCAAAAAAAGCAGTCGAGATGAAGGATAAGAAAGATAAGAAAAAATGATGCAAATCAAATTAATAGTAGAATCTAGTGACATGCTTAAAATTATTCTGATTGCTTTGCTAACCACAATGCTTGTGGCCTGTGGCGGTGATGAAGGTGATGACCTTGACAAGTTCATGGCAAGTGCAGCCAATGACATGGGCAAAGGTGTAGAGCCATTGCCTGAGGTGCTACCATATTCGCCTTTGCAATATAATGCAGATGGTACGCTGTCAGACCCGTTTAAAGCGCGCAAAGCACTTAGCAAGGCAGGCGCACTGCAGCCCAACACTAATCGGCCTAAAGAAGCACTAGAATCTTTTCCGCTTGAAAGCTTGAAGTATGTTGGTACTTTAAGTAAAAATAAATCTACTTTTGCGCTGATTAAAACGCCAGATAACACCATACAACAAGTTAAAACAGGCAATTATGTGGGCCCTAATTTTGGTTTAGTCACACAAATTAACGAGAGTGATATTGTTGTAAAAGAAATTGTCCAAGACGACCTGTCAGGCGATTGGGTGGAACGTAATGCAAGTATTAATCTGCAGGAATAATGACTGGAATGAACATGAATAAAATGATGACTAAACTATTTGCTTTGATTTTGTTATTAAGCTCGGGCTTACTAGCAAACGCTTATGCAGCAGATGAAGATTTATTCAGCAACAAAATTGAGAATATTGATTTCTCTGCCCTGTCTGGCGGGCGTGTCAGTATTCGCGTTAAGTTGAAGGAGGCTTTGGTAAATCCGCCCGCAGGCTTCACATTGAATAATCCTTCTAGAATCGCATTAGACTTTCCTAATGTTGGTAACGGGTTATCTAAAAGTAACATTCCGAGTGAGCAAGGTGCGCTAAAAAGTGTTTCACTTGCACAGGCTAAAGATCGTACACGCATGGTGCTTAATTTATCGCGTAATGTGGGCTATAACACGGTTTTAAGTGGTAAAGATGTGATTATTACTTTGCAAGGTAATGAAGCCAAAACAGCAAGTACCAATACAGAGACACGCTTTGCAGAGTCTCGCGCGACCAGCAACCAAACTCACGAAATATCTAACGTAGATTTTGCGCGCGGCAAAAATGGTGAAGGCCGTATTATTGTTGATTTATCAGACGCAAATACCGGTATTAATATCAAACAAAAAGGTAAGCTGATTACGGTGGATTTTGTGAATACCGATGTGCCAGCTGAATTACAACGTCGTCTGAACGTAATTAATTTTAATACGCCCGTATTGTATGTTGACACGATGAAACAAGGAAAAAATGCACGCATGGTGATTGAACCTAAAGGTAATTGGGAGCAATCAGCTTATCAAGCAGATAATAAATTCATTATCGATGTGCGCCAAGTGATTGAAGACCCAAATAAATTGGTTAAAGGCAATAAGCCTGGTTTTTCTGGCGAGAAGCTCTCGCTCAACTTCCAAAATATTGAAGTGCGTTCAGTGTTGCAGGTGATTGCAGACTTTACGGGTTTAAATATTATTACTAGCGATACCGTGACAGGCAACTTAACTTTGCGTTTAAAAGATGTGCCATGGGATCAAGCCATGGATATTATTATGCAAAATAAAGGCCTGACCATGCGTAAATCTGGCAATGTGATTATGGTGGCACCAGCTGAAGAAGTGACTGCAAAAGAAAAGGCACAATTAGAGGCGGTAAACGCGATTGAAGACTTAGAACCGTTGCGCACTGAAGTTTTTGTGTTACGTTACCAAAAAGCTGAGGCGTTTAGAGGGATATTAACTGGTGCTAATACAGCAGGCGGAGCCGGCGCGGGTGGTGGGGCAAATCAAAACAGAAGTATTCTCTCTAAACGCGGAAGCGCGGTGGTAGATCCAAGAACGAATACATTATTTATTCAAGATACAGCTAAAAAGCTAGCAGAGATTCAGGAAATCATTAATAAAACTGACGTTGCGGTGAAACAAGTAATGATTGAATCGCGTATAGTGTTGGCAGATGATAAATTTAGTAAAAGCCTAGGTGCTAGATTTGGCGTGCAAAAAGCAGGGCGTTTTGGAAATAACGACCTTAGTATTGGTGGTACGTTGAACAATACAGGTGCCGCAACAGGTTCTAGTAACACTACGGGTGCTATTGCCAACACGGGCGGCTTAAACTCAAATTTACCATCCTCTCTTGTAAACTCTGCAAGTATTGCATTTAGCTTATTCAGATTACCAGCAGGGTTATTATTAAACTTAGAACTTTCAGCATTAGAGAGTGATAGTCGCGGCAAAATTGTGTCTAGCCCTCGTGTCACGACAGCTAACCAGCAAAAGGCAAAAATTGCTTCTGGTACAGAGATACCTTATTTAGAGTCTTCAAGTAGTGGTGCAGCAACAGTATCATTTAAAGAAGCGGTATTAAGCCTAGAAGTGACACCATCAATCACGCCTGATGATAAAATTATTATGGATTTAGAAATAAAGAAAGATAAGATTGGTCGAATTTTTCGTGTTGGAGAAGCAGAGGTGCCTGGTATTGATACACAAAATGTCACGACGCAGGTGCTTGTAGCAAACGGTGAAACGGCTGTTTTAGGAGGCATATACGAGCAAACAGAACGTAACGACGTTGAAAAAGTGCCTTTCTTTGGTGATTTACCAGTTTTGGGTAATTTATTTAAACGTAGAACTAAGCAAGATGATAAAACTGAGCTGCTAATTTTTGTTACACCAAAAATTATGGATGAAAGTTTAGGTTTGCGTTAAGTAAGATTTAATTCTACGCAGACAGAACGTACGCTTTGCCTTAAAATGCCTATCATTGACCTGATGGGCATTTTTTATTGTGGCAGCAAATAAAGATAATATTTTTTTTGTAGGATTAATGGGGGCAGGTAAAACCACCATTGGTAAGATATTGGCTAAGCATTTAGGCAAAACTTTTTATGACACCGACCACGAGATTGAAAAGCGCACTGGCGTAAAAATTGCCACTATATTCGAGCTAGAAGGCGAGGCGGGTTTTCGCAAGCGTGAAACAGCGATTATTCAAGAGCTTAGTCAATTAAAAAATATTATTATGGCCACTGGGGGCGGCGCAATATTGGCCGACGAAAATAGACAATTGTTAACAGATAATGGTAGGGTCATTTACTTGCGCGCCAATGTAAACGAGCTTTGGCACAGAATGCGCAACGACAAACATCGGCCTTTACTGCAAAATGTAGATATTCGTGCTAAGTTGGAGCAGCTTTATGCTGAACGTAACCCGCTTTACACAGAAACTGCCGGACTAATTTTTGATACTGGCAACCAACCTGTGGCCAATATACTGAACCAGATAGAAAAGTCACTGAACCAAATTGAAAACACTTTAACCCGCCCCAACATAACACTATGATGCAAACTTTAAATGTCGCTCTTGGCGATCGCGCTTACCCTATTCATATTGGCAGCGGCTTAATACAAAATGCCGAGCTAATTTTGCCGCACTTAAAGCGTAAACAGGTGGCGATTGTTACTAACACGACTGTGGCGCCTTTATACTTTGAAAAACTCGCTAAGTCATTGTGTGAAGCGGGCATAGCAGTAATTGACATTATTTTGCCTGATGGTGAAGCGTATAAAAACAGTGAAACACTCAACCAAATATATGACGCATTATTAAAAAACCGCTGCGAGCGTAGTACGACTTTAATCGCGCTGGGTGGTGGTGTGATTGGTGATTTAACAGGATATGCGGCGGCAACATATTTACGTGGCGTGCCGTTTATACAAATCCCAACCACGCTGTTATCTCAAGTGGATTCGAGTGTTGGTGGCAAAACTGGCATTAATCACCCGTTAGGTAAAAACATGATAGGTGCCTTCTACCAGCCAAAACTGGTGCTGGCAGATATTGATACGCTGCAAACCTTGCCTAAGCGTGAATTATCCGCAGGTATGGCTGAAGTCATTAAATATGGTTTGATTCGCGATGCAGATTTTTTCGATTGGCTAGAAACCAACATCGCTAAGTTAATGAATCTAGATGAAGCAGTTATCAGCTATGCTATTTATCGATCATGCCAAAATAAGGCTGAAGTTGTGGCAGCGGATGAGCATGAAACTGGCGAACGTGCCCTGCTAAATTTGGGCCACACTTTTGGCCATGCGATAGAAAATGCCATGGGTTATGGCGTATGGTTGCATGGAGAGGCGGTGGCGGCCGGTATTTTGCTGGCAGCAGATTTATCGCAGCGCATGAGCTGGTTAAATGATATGGATATGAAAAGAATACATGCACTACTAACCGCATCCAGATTGCCCCTCAGAGCACCTAATTTAGGCGCTGAAAAGTACTTAAATTTGATGGCAAACGATAAAAAAGTTGCCGATGGAAAAATTAGGCTAGTGCTACAACAAGGGATAGGCAAAGCGGTAATCACCAGCAATTATGATGCTGAAAAACTCACGCAAACGCTGGAAGCTATTCAATAAATGTTATCTATTTACGCAGCCAACCCTGAATACTCGCTCGGCCGTGCTAATGCAGAAGCAGAATCGCCACAGCGTAACGCATTTCAACGCGATCGCGATCGCATTATTCACTCCACCGCTTTTCGCCGCCTTGAGTACAAAACGCAAGTATTTGTGAACCACGAAGGCGACTTATTTCGCACGCGCTTAACACATAGCCTAGAAGTCGCCCAACTAGCACGCGGCATTGCGCGCACGCTTAATCTACACGAGGATTTAACCGAGGCCATTGCGCTGGCACATGATCTTGGTCACACGCCGTTTGGCCACGCTGGCCAGGATGCGCTCAATGATTGTATGAAAAACTTTGGCGGCTTTGAGCATAATTTGCAGTCATTGCGCGTGGTAGATAAGCTAGAACAACGCTATGCGGAATTTGATGGCTTAAACCTTACTTTCGAGTTGCGTGAAGGTATTTTAAAACATTGTTCGCTTAAAAATGCCAAACAATTAGGCGATGTTGGCTTACGTTTTATCAACAAAACCAGCCCCAGTTTAGAGGCGCAAGTCACCAACTTTGCAGATGAAATTGCTTACAATAATCATGATGTGGATGACGGCTTGCGTTCTGGTTTGATTACGATTGAGCAACTGCAAAGTGTTGCGCTATTTGCCACTCAGTTGGATGTTGTAAAAAGTAAATATCCAAAGCTAGAGCAAAAACGCCTGATTCACGAAACGATACGCCGCATGATTAATGTACTGGTGGTCGATTTATGCACGCAAAGCAGCGCTAATATTAGCAAGCTAAACCCAAAAAACATAAATGATATTCGCCAAGAGCCTTATTTGGTGGGCTTTAGCGATGGCATGGCCAAACAAAACTTAGCCCTAAAGCAATTTTTACGCAAAAATTTATACCAGCATTACAAAGTTAACCGTATGAGCGCAAAGGCCGAGCGCATTATTCGTGAATTATTTGCCGTATTTTTGGCAGATATTGGTTTAATGCCGCACGAGTTTCAAGAATATGCTAAAACAGACAAAGCACGAGCAGTGGCCGATTATATTGCTGGCATGACCGATAGATTTGCTATACGTGAGCATCGTAGGCTGTCTGCGGTTGAAGATTATTTTTAGCACTGGTTTTTATATAATCGTTTGCGAGTTCAGTGTTGCACTATTACAACATATACATATAAGTGTGGCAAAAAGCCACAAAAACCTTGCCCCACAAACCCACTTTTTGGCATACTAATCAAACCTTCTTAGTAAATAAATGTAAATTTTAAGTATTAGGGAAGTTCGCGAACTTTCTCGTTTTTGGTGCCACTCATTAGTCATAATCAAAGTATCAAGAGCGAGGGTATTTTAGTAGTAAATTTAGTAAGTTGTTTTTTAGAAGTAAAATTTTAGAAATAAACTTTAGAATCAAAACTATGGAGAATTATATGAAAACGAAATTAAATTTAGCAGTTGCAGCAGCTTTATTGGCTGGTGCTTCAAGCGCAAACGCTGGCATCATGATTCCAGCAGGCGATTGGACATTAGACATCGGTGGTATCGTAAACGCTTACTACACACACACCTCTCAAAGTGGTGATGCTGCTGGTTTAGGTGGCGCTACAGAAAACGGCGATTCAATCAACAACATCACAACTGGTTTGTTACCAAACTATCTATCAGTTTCTGGTAAAACACGCCAAAACGATTTAGATGTAGGTTTCACAATCAGCATCAACCCAGGCGCTTCTACAAAAAATTCTGGCATTCAAACTGCACCAAACAACCAAGAAAATCGTCAAGCATTCTTAACATTCGGCGACAAATCATGGGGTTCTATCAAAGTTGGTAAAGATTTAGGTATTTACGCCTCTGATGCTATCTTGAACGATATGACATTGTTAGGTGTTGGTTCGGGTGCTGGTTTATTGGCTGGTAATACAACAACATTAGGCCGTATCGGTACTGGTTTTATGTATGCTGACTGGAAATCACAAATTGCTTACTCATCACCAAACTGGAACGGCTTTAGCTTTACAGCAGGTGTAACACAAGCTTGGAATGCGCAAGGTGACCTTGTTGGAAGTTCTGCAAGTCTTAGCCGTGGCGGTTCATCTCCAGCGTTCGAAGGTAAAGCTTCTTACGAGTGGGCTGGCGATTTTGGTGGTAAAGTGTGGGCTTCTGCTATGACACAAAAAGTTGAAGATCTTACTGATGGTGTAGTTAATTTAGGTGACGGCCGCGCAACTGCGTTTGATATTGGTGCTACAGTAAACGTAGCAGGTTTTGGTTTAACTGCTTACTATGGTCAAGGTGATGGTATCGGAACCACAGTACAGTTAGCTCAAGGCTTTGATATCTTGGGTGACGATCGTGAATCAGATGACTGGTACGTACAAGGTACATACACCCTTTCAGGTGTTGGTACTAAATTGGGTGTAAGCTACGGTGAATCTACATTAGATGGTAATACTGTTGATACATTCAATAACAGTGAGAATACCATGTGGACCGTTGGTGCATATCACCCAATTACAAAACATCTAAATTTAGTAGCTGAGTATTCAGTTGTTGAGTCAAAAATTGATAACAAAGTTGCAGCTGATTTAGATGGTAAATCAAAAACCATTGCATTGGGCGCAATCATGTTCTTCTAAAATTACGCAGAGTTAACTCTGCTTAGTTTAAGAAAACAATAAAAACGGCAACCTCGGTTGTCGTTTTTTTATTGCCGGTCATTGCGATTGCTACATTTCGCTCGCAATGACAGCGCGGCAATCTAGAGTAATATAACCACTCTTATTTTTTCTAAATTTTATGTAGCAGCCCGTAGTTTAAATTTTAGCCAATGAGAAAAATGGCATACTTTATGTAAATGTTACATCAGATTTAGTCAAGTGTGTTTGGGAGCATAAGCAATATTTAGTTGATGGCTTTACTATAAAATACCAATTACTTCATCTAATTTATTATGGGTTGTGTGATGATATGCTGAGTGCGATAGCACAGGAAAAGCAGATTAAGGCAGGCTCATGTCATAAGAAAACTGCTTTAATAGAAATAAGTAATTCTGATTGGCTGGACTTGTATTATTCTATTGTGTAAATATATGGTTGCTTCATCACTTATTTCCTCGCAAAGACAATGCTGTTTGCTACCTATTTCACTTCTCGCAATAAGCTTTGTTATAATCGTATCTAGGTAAATTTAATATATTTTGAAATGTAAACAATGAATTTATACCCTGTTGCAGTAATAGAAAACTTCTACCAAAACCCTGATGTCATTCGAAAATTTGCTTTGGCGCAAAAATTTACCTACTGCAAACAAGTACCTAATATTGAATACGTTTACCCTGGCGCTAGAACGCAAGATTTATCTAATCTTAATAAGCTGCTTTACGATAAAATTTGCACAAAATTAGTCTCAGTTTTCCATAATGCAGAGCATGACACCATGCGCTGGCTGATCACCACCAGCTTTCAAAGCGTAAGTGCAGAGTTTAGCCAAGGCGTAATTCACACGGATCACAATACAGTATTTGCAGGCGTATTGTATTTAACGCCTGATGCACCGTTAAATAGCGGGACCTCGTTATTTAAGCCCAATAAAAGCTTTGATGAAGCCAAATATCAGCAAGCTTTAGTGAACAACGATGTGCGTTTTAAAACAGGTGAAATTGCCATGGATACTAGCTACCACAATATGTTTGACGAGATTGTTCGGGTAAATAATATGTATAACACACTGATTATTTATGAAGGGCGGCATTTTCATGCGGCGAATAATTTCTTTGGTAAAACGCTTGAAGATTCACGCTTAGCGCAGGTGTTTTTTGTAAGCAAAATTGATGCGCAAAAACAAAGCGTGTTTCCAATTAGTCGGGTAAATGCGATTAATATTTAACTTTTTTAAGTAATTTAAACGATTACCACCATTTCGATGCTCTGCAAGCCCCATGGATATTGGCTTGTGAGGCATTAATTTTTTCTCGTAGTAAAAATATTAAATAATATAAAACTAGTCGTCTATACCCAACTCTTGAATTTTACGTGTGAGCGTATTACGCCCCATGCCTAACTGATTGGCGGCTTCTATGCGGCGGCCATCAGTGTGTTGCAGGGCTTTCACTATCATCACCCGTTCAAACTCTTTGGTGCGCGGTTCTAGCACGTTTTGCTCGCCACGGTTAAGCGCATCTGCCACTTCAAGCGCTAGTGCCTCTTGCCAAGATTGTGTGCTAGAAGCTTTTGCCGTATCTTCTTTCAGTTCTGGCGGTAAATCGGCTACATCGACATTTTTCCCAGGCGCCATCACTGTAAGCCAATGGCAGACATTCTCAAGCTGACGTACATTACCGCTCCAATTCACAGCGGTTAAATAGCGCAGGGCTGCAGCTGAAAGCTGTTTAGGTTCTACACCTAACTCTTGCGCGCTGTGCGCAAGAAAATGCTTGGTAAGGTGCGGAATATCTTCGCGGCGCTCTCTTAAAGGTGGCAGGCGAAGACGAATCACGTTTAGGCGGTGAAATAAATCTTCGCGGAATAATCCTAGCTTCACACGTTCTTCTAAATCTTGGTGGGTGGCAGCAATTACGCGTACATTCACTTTTAATGGCTGATGTCCGCCCACACGATAAAATTGGCCATCGCTCAATACCCGCAACAGCCGTGTTTGCAAGTCAGCTGGCATGTCACCAATTTCGTCAAGGAACAACGTCCCGTTATCTGCTTGCTCAAATCGTCCACGGCGTGCAGCAGCAGCGCCAGTAAACGCGCCGCGCTCGTGGCCGAAAAGTTCTGATTCTAATAAATCTTTTGGAATAGCCGCCGTATTGATGGCAATAAACGGCTTTTCAGCGCGCGGGCTGTGTTTATGCAAGGCACTAGCGACTAGCTCTTTACCGCTACCAGATTCGCCGTTAATCAGCACCGTGGCATGGCTACGGCTAAGCCGTCCAATCGCACGAAATACTTCTTGCATGGCAGGTGCTTGGCCAATAATTTCTGGCGTTTCTTCTAACGCAACATCATCCACTGCTTGGCGCATGCTTTCTTCTACTGCGCGCTTAATCACGTCAATGGCTTGGTCCACATCAAACGGTTTGGCTAAATATTCGAATGCGCCGCCCTGAAATGCTGCAACGGCGCTCTCAAGGTCAGAATACGCCGTCATAATAATCACAGGAATATCTGGGTAGCGTTGTTTAATCTCGGCTAAAAAATCTAGCCCAGAGCCATTGGGCATGCGGATGTCGCTAACCACAACTTGCGGCTGTTCGCTGTTAAGCGCATTCATGGCCTCGGCCACCGATGAAAATGTTTTAAACTCTAAATCGGTGCGCGCTAGCGCTTTCTCAAACACCCAGCGGATTGATTTATCGTCGTCTAAAATCCAAATTGGTTTCATTGTGCTCTCTAAATTAGAATTTGTTATTGCTGAATAATGGCATGTTTAATGACGCTACTTTCCACTGGCAGCAAGATGGTAAACACAGTGTTACCAGGCTGGCTTTCGCAATCTATCATGCCGTGGTGTTGCGTGATAAAGGTTTGCGCTAAAGCAAGCCCTAGCCCGCTACCGCCTTCGCGCCCAGATACCAGCGGGTAGAAAATTTTATCGCGAATATCCACTGGAATGCCAGGGCCATTGTCGCTAATTTGCAATTTAATGGCCACCCGATAACGCTTTTTAGCTAGCGTCACTTGGCGCTCGGCGCGTGTTCTCAGCACTACCTCGGCGTTTTTCGTGCCATTTGATTGCATGGCTTGCACCGCGTTGCGCGCGATGTTCAGCACGGTTTGTATCAGTTTTTCGCGGTCGCCAATCAGGTCAGGCAAGCTGGTATCGTAATCACGACGTACTTTGATATTATTGGGTGATTCGGCCAGCAGCAAACTGCGCACGCGTTCTAGCACCTCATGGATGTTGGTAGGCTCATATTTTGGCACGCGGTGCGGCACTAGCAGCCTATCCATCAGGCTTTGCAGCCTATCAGCCTCTTTAATAATCACTTGCGTATATTCGCGCAAACTTGGGTTCGGTAGCTCATGTTCTAGCAGTTGCGCCGCACCACGCAAGCCACCTAGCGGATTGCGAATTTCATGCGCAAGGTTGCGTAAAAGTTCCGAGTTGGCTTGTTGCTGAATCAGCATGCGCTCCTCGCGCGCAATGCGCAATTGCTGATCCATCTGCTGAAACTCTAGTAGCAAATTAGCCTCGCCAATATCTACCGGCGTCACAGTGCAAGTGACTGCAAACGATTGCTGACGCACCGTGGTGATGGCAAATTCATGCTCGCGATACGGGCTATCATTTTTAACTGCATTATCAATCGCCAATTGCAAAATTTCGCAGTGCAAAAATACTTCAGAAATATGGCTATGGTGAATTTGCGTGGCACTTAGCGCAAATAGCACTTCTGCACTTGGGTTGGCATAAACGATTTGATGCGCTTGATTAAGCAGCATGGTGGCTGTGGCTAGGTGCTCTAAGCCAGTGTAACCAGATGGAATGTTTTGGACCATAGCCTAAGATTGTATCGCAATTGATGGTTTGCTTGTTTGCATACTAAAGGCTCAAGCAAAACATAAGCCAGCTTTTTTAGGCTGGCTTAAATTGGGATAAAACGAGCAAAAAATGATTAATTAATATTACTGATTTCTTTTTCTAGCAAATCAATATTACGTTGATGCACATCAACTTCGGCCTGTAAGCCTTTCATTTTCTCATCAAACTTAGGCACGTTTCTGAACGTACTAGAAGAACCATCAGCATTCTTTTTTCTGTAAACTTCGGGGTTTGATGCGCCTTCAGCGTAGGCTTTTTTAGCATCATCTAGCGCTTTTTTCTCAGCATCTAATTCGCTTTGTAAAATATCTTTACGTTTACCATCACGCTGGTTCTGTGTGCCAGCATCTACCTTAGGAAAGCTGGCTGGCGTGGCTGTGCGCGTTGCAGATTGACGTTTTGCTGTACTGCCTTCATTGCCGTCGCCTCTGCTTGCGCCAGTTCCAAAGCTGGTGTCAGCGGGTTCTAAATCTAGTTTTTTAGCGCCTTTAATTTTGACGTTAGAATAAGTAATACGGCCATCTGGACCGACGTGTTTATAGATCTCGGCAAGCGCGAACTGCGGCAACAAAAATGCGGCTAATAGAATACTTATAAGAGTAAAATGTTTAATCATATTAATAGTTTAGATGAGACTGTTACAGTATGCAACGAAGTATTAGCTATTATGGTTGACTTGTTTAGTATGAAAAGGCATAAGTGCAAAAGGTGCAACAAATCTAAGCCAACAAAAAAGCAGCCGAAGCTGCTTTTTTATTTACTACAGTGCAGCTAGGCTGCCCTTTTTTAGTGCGTAAGCTGAAACTGGTTTAGCATGAATAGTACATGCTAAACTCAACAGGATGCGGCGTTTGACGGATTTTGGTGACTTCTTCCATTTTTAACGCAATGTAAGCATCAATCCAATCATTGGTAAATACGCCACCACGGGTCAGGAACTCGCGGTCAGTATCCAAATATTCCAGCGCTTGCTCTAATGATGAACATACGGTTGGAATCAATGCATCTTCTTCTGGTGGCAGATGGTACAAATCTTTAGTTGCTGGCTCACCTGGGTGAATTTTGTTTTGTACGCCATCTAAACCTGCCATCATCAAAGCAGAGAAAGCCAAGTATGGGTTAGCGATTGGATCTGGGAAACGTGCTTCAACGCGACGTGCTTTTTCACCGTGAACGAATGGAATACGAATCGCAGCAGAGCGGTTTTTAGCTGAATATGCTAGTTTTACTGGTGCTTCGTAATGAGGCACTAAGCGTTTGTAAGAGTTAGTACCTGGGTTAGTAATCGCGTTTAACGCGCGTGCATGTTTGATGATGCCGCCGATGTAATACAAAGCGAAATCACTTAAACCTGCGTAGCCGTTACCTGCGAACAAGTTTTTGCCATCTTTCCAAATAGATTGGTGCACGTGCATGCCAGAACCGTTATCGCCAAACATTGGTTTTGGCATAAATGTCGCTGTTTTGCCATAAGCGTGTGCTGTGTTCAACACTACGTATTTCAATAGTTGAGTCCAGTCAGCGCGTTGTACTAATGTGCTGAATTTAGTACCAATTTCACATTGGCCAGCCGTAGCCACTTCATGGTGATGCACTTCAACAGGCACACCCATGGCTTCTAGTGTCATACACATAGCAGAACGTACATCTTGCAATGAATCGACTGGAGGCACTGGGAAATAACCACCTTTAACACCTGGACGATGGCCTGTATTGCCACCTTCAAATTTTTCAGATGATGACCATGCGGCCTCTTCTGAATTGATTCTAACTGAGCTGCCAGACATTTCTACAGACCAATTAATTGAATCAAAAATGAAGAATTCTGGTTCTGGACCAAAATAAGCAGTATCGCCTAAACCAGTTGATTTTAAATAAGCTTCAGCACGTTTTGCTAAGCTGCGTGGGTCACGTTCATAGCCTTTACCATCAGTTGGGTCAACCACATCACACGTTAAAATCAGTGTTGGTTCGTCCATAAATGGGTCAATATTGGCAGTTGAAGCGTCAGGCATCAATTGCATATCAGAAGCTTGAATACCTTTCCAGCCTGCGATTGAAGAGCCGTCAAATGCGTGGCCTTCAGTAAATTTTTCTTCATTAAACGCAGAAACAGGCACGGTTACGTGTTGTTCTTTACCGCGCGTATCGGTAAAACGAAAATCGACAAATTTAATGTCGTTATCTTTTACCATTTTCATTACTTTAGCCACTGACATCAAAAATCTCCTAGACGATGAATTTAGACAAAAAACAAATTAATTAATTAAATCTTTAACTATAGCTATTTTAGCAGGAACTGTGCCAGCGAAAAATAGCAAAAATCGGTTTTTAGTCATTCACTTAGCAAAAACACTCAAAACAGCATGCGCAAATAATGTGCATGCACCATAAAAATGCACTATATTAGTGCGTTATTGATTGCAATAATTATATTTAATTTCGCGCTATAATTTGTGTGATTTTGTTGCTTGCTTTTAGGTAGGAGTTTGCCATGACCACACGCATTAATATTTTAATTACAGCCAATCAACGTGCCGCTGCAAAAAGCTTGCCTTACGCGGGTGAAGTGACGCCGCAAGAAGCTTTTGAGGTTTTACGTGAGCCAACCACCGTGTTGGTAGATGTGCGTAGCCGCGCCGAGCTTGAGCTGGTGGGCCGCATTCCAAACGCAATAGCGATTGAATGGGCGTTTTACCCTGGCATGGTGCCAAATGCGGATTTTTCCGCGCAATTGCTAGCGCAAGTGGATAAAAATGCCACAGTAATCTTTATGTGCCGCACGGGTGGCCGCAGCCATAATGCGGCTGTGGTGGCGCAGCAACTGGGTTTTGCACATGCATTTAATATGTCAGAAGGCTTTGAAGGTGCGCCAAACGCGCAAAATCAACGTACCCTCATTAATGGTTGGAAGCATGCAGATTTGCCTTGGACTAATTGAAGCATGACAGATAAGTACGCCGTTATAGGCAACCCAATAGCACATAGTAAATCGCCACTAATTCATTCTGCATTTGCAAAACAATTTGAAAATACAGATACTCCCCAAGACATTAGCTATGAGGCAATTTTGGCTCCTTTGGGCGGTTTCAAAGACAAAGTATTTGAATTAATGGACAAGGGCTATAAAGGTGCAAATGTGACAGTGCCCTTTAAGTTTGAGGCGTATGACCTTTTTCATTCTTACTCACCAGATGCAAAATTAGCTTCGGCTGTGAATACTTTAAAATTTGATGGTGGTCATGTTTACACGCATAACACGGATAGCAGCGGTCTGATAAAAGACATTACAGAAAATTTAGGTAATATGCTGAAAGGTAAAAGGGTTTTACTACTAGGCGCTGGTGGAGCTGCTGAAGGTGTATTTCAGCCATTACTCGTAGAAAAACCTGAAATCCTAGTCGTTGCAAATCGCACGTTAGAGAAGGCTGAAAAAGTGGTAAGTAAGTTGCATGATAAAGCTTGGCAAGGTGTAGCGAGCAGTTTTGAAAATTTAAAAAATCAACAATTTGATATTGTGATCAACGCAACCTCTACTGGTTTAAGCGATACCGCTCTACCAATTCCAAATACTATTTTTGCTAAAAATTGTTTGGCTTACGACATGATGTATGGTCGCGAAACGCCTTTTATGACGCAAGCGCGTGCAAATGGCGCGCAAGTGGCAGACGGCCTAGGTATGCTGGTGGAACAAGCTGCTGAGGCGTTTTACATTTGGCGCGGTGTAAGGCCACAAACCGCCCCTGTTATCGCACAGTTGCGCAACGCATGATACGCTGGCTACTTAACACCAAACCAAACGCCGCACCAATGGGTTTTGGTGGGCTATTCAAAAGAGTCATCGTCTTATTTTTTACCTATTTAATTTTGTACCAGTTGTGGGTGTTTTTGCATATTGTGTGGTGGATTAAATTTAACCCTAGCACCAGTTCTTTTATGAATGCGCGGCTAAGCGTGATGCAAGAAGCCAAACCAGATGCCGAGTTAAAGCACAAATGGGTCGATTATGACAAAATATCTAATCACCTAAAACGCGCAGTGGTGGCGAGTGAAGACAGCAAATTTAAGCACCACGAAGGTTTTGATTGGGAAGGTATTGAGAAAGCCTACGAGAAAAATATTAAAAAAGGCAAAATTGTGGGTGGCGGGTCGACCATTAGCCAACAACTCGCCAAGAACTTATTTTTATCTAGTAGCCGTACACCGTGGCGCAAGGCAGAAGAGGCAGTGATTACACTCATGTTAGAAAAAATGCTGACTAAACGCCGCATTTTAGAGATTTATTTAAACATGATTGAGTGGGGCAATGGCGTATTTGGTGCAGAGGCCGCCGCGCGGCATTACTTTAAAACCAGCGCAGGCGGCTTGGGTAAAACGCAATCGGCCAAATTGGCGGCCATGGTGCCTAACCCAAGGTTTTACGACAAGCACCGCAGCACGCGTTATTTGAATCGGCGCACAGCCACAATTCAAGCACGTATGCGTTTCGCAGAGCTGCCATAAAAACTAAGCCAGTATTTGGCTTGTCCGTGGAATATATGCGCTAAAGCGCATTATTCACACGCCAAAATACATGCCCTGCGAGCCAATATCCATGCGGCCTGTAGGCTAATCATTTAAATATCGTTTTATACGATTATATTAAGGAGATCATAATGGATTGGCAAATTATCGTAGCAATTTTATTAGTCACCATCGGTATTGCGGGCACTATTTTACCTATGTTGCCGGGGGTGCCTTTGGTATTTGCTGGCTTGTTATTGGCTGCTTGGCATGGCGGGTTCGATCAAGTGAGTATTTTAACCATGGTAATGATAGGGCTCATTGCATCCATGGCTTGGGCGGTGGATTTTTTCGCTTCGGTGGTAACCGCCAAAAAAGCGGGTGCCAGTAAATATGCGCTGTGGGGTGCTGCCATTGGTGCAATTGTCGGTATAGCTGGCGGTATTGTTGGTTTGATTGTTGGCCCTGCCATCGGCGCAATTATCGGCGAGCTTATAACGCATAAAAATACCAGCAAAGAGGCTACCACCAAAGCGACGACTGTAGGCATAGCGGCGGGGCTGGGTTTTGTGTTGGCGCTGGCGGTTAAAATTGTGCTGGTGCTGACCATGCTGGCCGTATTTGCTTACGCATATTATAAGTAAACTTTAGCGCATCTTATTTCGATGCCCTGCAAGCCAATATCCATGCGGGTTTCGCATTCGACTTAGTGCTTTAGCACTTAGCGAGAATGGTGATGCCAAGAACTGGTACAGAGTATCTTTTCTACTCGTGTTATTTTATGCTTTATTTAATAGCGCTTTTAAATATTTGCCTGTATAACTTTTTTTGTTTTCTGCCAGCGTTTCAGGTGTGCCTACGCCCACCACCATGCCGCCGCCATCGCCGCCTTCTGGGCCCATGTCAATCAGCCAATCAGCGGTTTTAATCACGTCTAAATTGTGCTCAATAATCACCACTGTGTTGCCTGCATCGCGCAATCGGTGAATGACATCTAATAACAATTGAATGTCGGCAAAGTGTAGGCCAGTGGTCGGTTCGTCCAAAATGTATAGTGTTCTGCCCGTATCGCGCTTACTTAGTTCTAGCGACAATTTCACCCGTTGCGCCTCGCCCCCACTCAAAGTTGTTGCACTTTGGCCCAGCGTAATATAGCCCAAGCCTACATCTAGCAAGGTTTTTAGCTTCCGCGAAATCACCGGTTGCGCACTAAAAAAAGTGTGAGCTTGTTCTACCGTCATCTCTAGTACTTCGCGAATATTTTTGCCTTTAAAGTTAATTTCTAGCGTTTCGCGATTATAGCGTTGGCCTTTGCACACATCGCATGGCACATACACGTCGGGCAAAAAGTGCATTTCTACCCGAATTACGCCATCACCTTGGCAGGCTTCGCAACGGCCACCTTTTACATTAAATGAGTAGCGGCCTGGCCCATAACCACGCGCGCGGCTTTCTGGCACGGCAGAGAATAAATCGCGTATCGGCGTGAATAATCCCGTGTAAGTGGCGGGGTTAGACCGTGGGGTACGGCCAATCGGGCTTTGATCGACATCCACTACTTTGTCAAAAAAGTCTAAGCCATCACACTCGCTAAATGGCGCAGGCTCTGTGTTGCTTCTGTATAAATGTTGCGCCACAGCTCTGTATAAAGTGTCGTTAATTAGTGTAGATTTTCCGCTACCAGAAACACCAGTTACACAGGTGAGTAATCCAACGGGGATTTCTACCGACACATTTTTTAAATTATTACCTGTAGTACCGCTCAGTTTTAGCCATTTTGCAGGGTCCGCTTTGGTACGCGCTTTTTTATACTCGATTTGTTTTTTGCCGCTTAAATATTGGCCTGTGAGCGATTTTGGATTGGCTTGAATTTCCGCTGGCGTACCTTCTGCCACAATCTGGCCACCATGCTCGCCAGCACCTGGGCCAATATCCACCACATAATCGGCCTCTAAAATCGCATCATGGTCGTGCTCTACCACAATCACCGTATTGCCAATATCGCGCAGGCGTTTTAGCGTTTCCAGCAGTCGGTCATTATCGCGTTGGTGCAAGCCTATGCTCGGTTCATCCAGCACGTACATGACGCCTGTGAGGCCGCTGCCAATTTGCGAAGCTAATCTAATGCGTTGCGCCTCGCCGCCAGACAGCGTTTCTGCCGAGCGTGACAGCGATAAATATTCCAGCCCGACATTGGTTAAAAATTTCAGCCTATTCTGAATTTCGGTGACAATTTTATCGGCAATCGCCAGCTTAGAACCATGTAATTCAAGCGTCTCAAAGAAAGTGAGTGCTTGCTTTAATGGTACCCTACAAACATCATGTATATTCTGCCCGCCCACTTTTACATGGCGCGCTTCAATTCTTAAACGCGTACCCGCACATTCTGGGCAGCTTTGATTGTTCAGGTATTTTGCCAACTCTTCGCGTACGGCAGATGAATCGCTCTCGCGATAACGCCGTTGCAAATTGTTTAAAATGCCTTCAAACGTGTGTGTTTTGCCAAAAAATGTGCCGCGCTCGTTTAAATATTTAAAGGTAATTACTTCGCGACCGCTACCGTTTAACAGCACATCTTGAATATGCAGTGGCAACTCTTCAAACGCCATTTCCAAATCAAAATTATAGTGCGCAGCCAAACTAGCCAACATTTGAAAGTAAAATTGGTTGCGTTTATCCCAACCTTTAATGGCACCACTGGCCAGCGATAAAGTAGGAAAAGCGACGACTCTTTTCGCATCGAAAAAGCTAATATTGCCCAAGCCATCACACTTAGGGCAGGCACCCATTGGGTTGTTAAAGCTAAATAAGCGTGGTTCTAGCTCTGCAAGTGAGTAATCACACACTGGGCAGCTAAACTTGGCAGAGAATAAATGTTCTTTGTCAGTATCCATCTCTAGCGCCACCGCTTTGCCATCGGCCAAGCGCAGTGCGGTTTCTAAGCTCTCTGCAATACGTTGTTTTAGCTCGACATTCACTTTAATTCTATCCACCACCACATCAACATTGTGCTTAGTGGTTTTTGCCAGTTGTGGCAGCGCGTCCATCTCGTAAATTTTGCCATCTATTCTTAAGCGCACAAAACCTTGCGCTTTTAAGTTTTCAAACAAATCCAACTGCTCGCCTTTGCGACCTGAAACCACAGGTGCCAGTATCATTATTTTCGTATCTTCTGGCAGCTTCAAAACAGCATCCACCATTTGGCTGACAGTTTGCGCCTCTAGTTTAATGTTGTGCTCTGGACATTCAGGATCGCCCGCGCGCGCATATAACAAGCGCAAATAATCGTGAATCTCGGTCACTGTGCCAACCGTGCTGCGCGGGTTGTGCGATGTGGCCTTTTGCTCGATAGAAATAGCGGGTGATAAGCCTTCAATCAAATCCACATCGGGCTTGTCCATGCGCGCTAAAAACTGCCGTGCGTATGCTGATAAACTTTCAACATAACGGCGCTGGCCCTCAGCATATAAGGTATCAAACGCCAAGCTAGACTTGCCCGATCCAGATAAACCGGTGATGACAATGAGTTTATTTCGAGGTAAATCCAGCGAAATATTTTTGAGATTATGGGTGCGCGCACCGCGTATTTTAATAAATTCCATCATGCTTTTTCTAAATCACAGGCAACCTGTTAATATACGCAATTATTCGAAATACTTCCAAACAATAATGCAAATTTCCGAAAAAATGACGCGTACCGAAACGCGCGCAACCATTAGTTTGGCCTCCATCTACGGTTTACGCATGCTAGGCATGTTTTTACTGCTGCCCATTTTTGCAATTTATGCCGAAAAATTAGAGGGCGGCAGCAACCATACATTGATTGGCGTGGCACTAGGTGCTTATGGCCTCATGCAAGTATTGCTGCAATTGCCGTTTGGCATGGCTTCAGACAAGTATGGTCGCAAAAAGTTAATTTATATTGGCCTAGTTTTATTTGCGATTGGCAGTGTAGTGGCGGCCATTTCAACCGATATTTATATGGTGATTGTTGGCCGTGCCATTCAAGGTGCGGGCGCTATATCTGCCGTAGTCACCGCGCTGGTGGCGGATTCTACACGTGAGGAGCACCGCACCAAGGCGATGGCGATGATAGGCGCGACCATTGGCTTAACTTTTGCGGTTTCGCTGGTCGCCGCGCCACTATTGAACCAGCTGATTGGTGTGCCAGGTATTTTTTGGATGACAGGCGTATTGTCCTTGTTGGCAATCGCTGTGGTGAAATATGCCGTGCCAGATCCAGCACATAGCCAGTTTCACTCTGACGCGCAAGCCGCACCCAACAAAATTAAAGATGTACTTAAAGACGCGCAATTGCTACGTTTAAATTTTGGTACATTTTGTTTGCATGGCGCACAAATGGCCATGTTTATTGTGGTGCCGTTTGCCTTAAAAGAAACCAGTGGCATGAACGAGAATCAACATTGGCAAGTCTATTTGCCAGTATTAATTGCTTCATTTGTATTAATGATTCCCGCCATTATTGTTGCTGAAAAGCGCGCCAAACTGAAACCCGTTTTTATTGGCGCGGTAGCACTTATGTTGGTGGCGCAAATTGCTTTTGCGCTTAATATTGATGTGTTTTGGGGCATTGTGGCATCGCTTTTTGTATATTTTGTGGCGTTTAATATTTTAGAGGCCTCATTGCCATCGCTTATCTCAAAAATGGCGCCCGCTGCCAGCAAAGGTACAGCGATGGGGGTACATAGTACGGCGCAATCGCTAGGTATGTTTTTGGGCGCAGTAATGGGTGGCTATTTATCGCACAAAATTGGTTATTCGGCCGTATTTGTATTTTGCGCGGTGTTGATGGGTATCTGGTTGCTACTGGCGTTTGGTATGCAAACACCGCCCAGCGTTAAAACAAAAATGTATCATGTGGATGATTTAACCGTTTTACAGGCTCAACATCTTGAAGCTGCAGTTAGAAACTTGGCTGGCGTGGTTGATGCCACATTAATCGCCCAAGAGCATAATTTAATTGTTAAAATAAACAATCAGCAAACCAAGTTGCAACAAGACGAGGTTGAGCAAGCAATATTAAAACTTTTGTAATATTATTTAGTAATAAAGTCAAACGGGAGCGCATAAATGGCATCAGTCAATAAAGTGATTTTAGTGGGTAATTTGGGGCGCGATCCTGAAGTGCGTTATATGCCCAATGGCGAGGCAGTGGCTAATTTTAGTATTGCCACCACCGAAAACTGGAAAGATAAATCAGGCGTTAAGCAAGAAAAAACTGAGTGGCACAACATTGTCATGTATCGCCGTTTGGCTGAAATTGCGGGCGAATACTTAAAAAAAGGCCGTCCTGTTTATATAGAAGGTCGCTTGCAAACACGTAAATGGGAGAAAGATGGCGTTACCCGTTACAGTACTGAAATTATTGGCGACCAAATGCAAATGTTAGGCAGTAAAGATGGTGGTGGCAGTTCAAATGCCAGTTACGATGGCGGCATGGATCAAGGCGGCGCGCCTGACGATATGAATCAATCACAGCCTCGCCAATCTCCGCAGGCCACAGCATCTAATCAGCAAGTGCCAGCAAAGTCGGCTAGCAATTTTGATGACTTTGAAGATGACATTCCGTTTTAGGGCTTAGCTATAAAAAGTGTAAATAAAGCATGCCTGCAACCCAATATCCATGAGGGTTTCAAGCATGATTAACCAAATTTAGTTGGTATATTTTATGGGCAAGCCAAATACTGGCTTGCAGTTGCAGAACATATAAAAAAGCCCGCAATCGCGGGCTTTTTTATATGGTTAAGCGAGTTATTTTAAAATTGCAGCACCATATACATTACCATTACCACCAGGAACACTAGGGCCCGAAACATTAAATCCGTATTGCAAACCTATGGCCTGTGCACTTGCACCAAATAACGAGCCTTCCACTATGGATCCGCCAGCTAACACACCTGCAGAGCTGCCAATATCTCTAAATGTAGCGCTTCCAGGCGTTAATGTGCCAGAGCTGTTCTGTGTGTAGATTGCGCCCGCAATTGGCACGGTTAGGGTGTAGATAAATGAGTAATTGGAGAAATCTATACTTAAATTACCAGCTACGCTGTTGGGCGTACCGACTGCAGTAATTGCGCCGCTATTGACCATATAAGGGGCGGTTGATGAACTAACATTGTAGAAGCCCACTAAGCCCGTAAGTGCACTTGTAGGTGAAGCTGTGCCAGTGATCCACGTGGTCATGAGCATTGATTGACCGTTATATACGCCGCCTGAAGCTCTGCCATATTTCAAACCAGCATTGGCACCAGACTCTTCTATTATGCTGGGGATAATAGTTGGGCTAACAGAGCTATCAACATAACTGATTAATGCGTTGCCTTTCATCGTGGTTGTGCCAACATATACGCCGTTATTATCTAAACCAGTTTGCATGGTCGCTAAAGATACGATGGTATCTCCGCTTGTTGTTGTCGGCAGCGGCAGTGCAGCAGCTTGCGTAACAACAACGGGTGAGCCATCTGCTGTAATCAGATCAGTTGCTGCAAACACTGCTTTGCTGCTGGCTGGCGGTGCCGCTGCCGCTTTAGCAGCTTTTTTGCTTGGTTTTGGCGCTGCCCCAACACCTGAAACTACAATCGATTGACCAGTCAACGCGTTTAAGCAACCTGCGCTATTACATACATCCACGCTACCATAGTTGGTGGTCATTAAAAATTGGTTATCGTTAAAGTTAACCGTAAACTCTGTACCGCGAATACCAATGGTAGCCACCGCAGTTTTTAATTGGTAGCGCTCACGATTTTTATGGCCGATTAAACCACTAATGGTGCGCAAGCCACCTTTAACAAGCTCGGTAAAGGCATATTCGCTACCGTCCTCTTTGCCAGAGAACTCGTATTTATTAATTTTATAAATAGTATTTGGTTGTAACGACACCTTACCACCATCAACTAAAGCCAATTGCAAACGGCCCATTTTGGTTTCAATGCTGTCGCCCGCGTTTACAGCGTCATTTTTTGCGGCTTTAACAATAGATTTGTCCGCACGAATAATGCTAACATCACCAGTAGCAAAGGTGACGGTACCAGCAGGTTTAATATTATTAACATCAGCATATGCCGCCGCCAAGCCCACAGTGAATATTAAAAACACTGTAAACAGTGGTTTTAATAAAAAAGTTTTTGTTTTTTGCATGTTAGGCTCCAAGCCATTATGTATTATTTGGCTAATATCAATATAAACAATCAATTAACCATTTGGTTTACATCAGTTATAATCTTGCTTTTGAATTTTTACATTCGTTATGTGATTAAGTTTTGTATATTCACATTGTTCTATATATCAAAACTTAATAAAGCAAAAAATATGCCTATTTATGACTTTGCATGCACCAGTTGTGGTTTTAAGGATGAGCTGATGCGTAAAATTAGCCAACCAAGCCAGACTACATGCCCAAAATGCAGCAAAGAAACCTTTGCCAAGATGCTGTCTGCACCAAGCTTTCAGTTAAGTGGTACAGGTTGGTATGCATCTGATTTTAAAGATAAAAAACCTAAAAATAATGAAATAACGGCTGAAAAAAATACGGAAAAAACAGAAGCTAAAACAGCTGAAACGACCACAACCACGACTGCGGCAACCTGCAACCCTGGCTGTGCTTGCCACTAAAGACTAAAGAAACATGAAAAAATATTTTATTACCGGCTTGTTAGTATTGGTACCCTTATTCATCACGCTTTGGGTGCTTAGCACGCTGATTCACACCATGGATCAAAGCCTGCTCTTGCTGCCAGAGGCATGGCAACCTAAAAAACTGTTTGGTTTTAATGTGCCAGGTTTGGGCGCATTACTTACCTTACTGATTATTTTTGTCACAGGTTTGGTAGCCACCAACATTTTTGGTCAGCAATTAATTATGTTGTGGGAGTCTTTTTTAAACAAAGTTCCGTTTGTAAAAACCATCTATTCCAGCGTTAAACAGGTGTCAGATACGCTATTTTCAAATTCTGGCAATGCCTTCCGCAAGGCGGTTTTGGTGCAGTATCCACGCCAAAACTCATGGACAATTGCCTTTATCACGGGCACGCCAGGTGGCGATGTGCTGAACCACCTACATGGTGATTATATTAGTGTGTATGTGCCCACCACACCCAACCCCACATCTGGCTTCTTTTTAATGATGCCAAAAGAGGATGTGATAGAGCTAGATATGAGCGTAGATGAGGCGTTGAAGTACATTATTAGCATGGGCACGGTCACACCAAAAGATACGCATACGCAACAACTACGCTTTCAGCAAACACAACAACACACTTTATAGACTAAGAAATTTATTATGATGCGTACACATTATTGCGGCCATTTAAACCGCAGCCACATTGGCCAAACCGTTACTTTATGCGGTTGGGCACACCGCCGCCGCGATCACGGTGGCGTGATTTTTATTGATTTGCGCGACCGCGAAGGCATGGCGCAGATTGTCATAGACCCAGATACACCAGAAGCCTTTAAACATGCGGAATCTGTGCGCAGTGAATACGTGCTAAAAGTGACATGTAAAGTGCGCGCACGGCCAGAAGGCACGGTAAACACTAATATTCCAACGGGCGAAGTGGAAATGTTGGCGACCGAAATTGAGATTTTGAACGCATCTTTAACGCCACCTTTCATGTTAGATGACGAAAATTTGACCGAAACGGTGAGGCTGCAACATCGTTACATCGATTTACGCCGCCCGGCCATGCAACGCAACATGATGTTGCGCTATCGCGTGGCAAAGACCTTACGTGACTACCTCGATACTAATGGCTTTATTGAAGTAGAAACGCCCATGTTGACGCGCAGCACGCCAGAAGGCGCGCGCGATTACTTGGTGCCAAGCCGTGTGCATGCTGGCCAGTTCTTCGCTTTGCCACAATCACCTCAGCTATTTAAGCAGCTATTAATGGTCAGCGGATTTGACCGCTATTTCCAAATTACCAAATGCTTCCGCGATGAAGATTTGCGTGCAGACCGCCAGCCAGAATTTACCCAAGTCGATATTGAAACATCGTTTATGTCTGAGAATGAAATTATGGACATCGTCGAAGAGATGATTCGCCAAATGCTCAAATCAGTGCAAAACGTCGATTTTCCAGCCGCTTTCCCGCGCATGAGTTTTCACGATGCCATGCACAAATACGGCTCTGATAAGCCCGATATGCGCGTGACGCTTGAAATTACTGAACTAAGCGATGTGATGAAAGATGTCGATTTCAAAGTGTTCTCAGGTGCTGCCAATATGGTGGGTGGCCGTGTTGCCGCCTTGCGAGTGCCTAACGGCGCGGCGATTTCGCGCTCTGAGATTGATGCTTATACCGAGTTCGTCAAAATCTATGGTGCTAAAGGTTTGGCGTATATCAAAATCAACGACATCACCAAGTTGAATGAAGAAGGCTTGCAAAGCCCGATTGTTAAAAATATTCATGTGACTGCACTGCAAGCAATTATCGACCGCACTGGTGCGCAGAATGGCGATATCGTATTCTTTGGCGCAGATAAATTAAAAGTAGTGAACGAAGCGCTAGGTGCGTTGCGTTTGAAAGTTGGCCATGATAAAGGCCATGTCGATGGCCGCGCTTGGGCGCCGCTATGGGTGGTCGATTTCCCGATGTTCGAGCATGACGAAGAAAACGACCGTTGGGCAGCCTTACATCATCCATTCACTGCACCAAAAGACGGTCACGAAGAAATACTGGTTTCAAATCCAGGCGCGTGTTTATCGAAAGCCTACGACATGGTGCTGAACGGCTGGGAAGTCGGCGGCGGTTCAGTGCGTATCCATAAACAAGATATTCAATCTAAAGTATTTGATGCACTCAAAATCAGCAAAGAAGAAGCACAAGAAAAATTCGGCTTCTTGCTGGATGCGCTTCAATACGGCGCGCCTCCACACGGTGGTTTGGCCTTCGGTTTAGACCGTCTGGTCACGCTTATGGCAGGTGCCGAGTCAATTCGTGACGTGATTGCTTTCCCTAAAACCCAACGTGCACAATGTTTAATGACCAATGCACCGAATGAAGTCGACGAAAAACAATTGCGTGAACTTCACATCCGTGTAAGGACACAAACCCCAGCAGCTTAAAGGATAAATATGCCAAAGCTTTTAGCTACTCAGCTTGATTTGAATAGGTGTCCGCATTGCAATGTAGATAAACCTACTCTTGCTTTTTTAGCCCAACAGCAGACAATTGATTTTTCACTAAAAATTAATCGTTACTGGCGATTTTACCGTTGCAACCGTTGTGGTGGCGTAGTTACTGCGGCAGCTGGGGCTGCAGACGAAGAGGTGACTGAACTTTACCCTTCAGGTGTGGATGTCGATGGTGCCATTCCTGATCGTGCACGTGAATACCTTAATCAAGCAATTAACAGCTTAAGCTCGCCTTCTGGTGCAGTAATGCTGGCCGCAAGCGCGGTGGATGCGATGCTAAAAGCTAAAAACTTGAAAGACGGAAATCTTTATTCACGTATTGATAAAGCTGCTAAAGATCACCTTATAACAAATGATATGGCCTTGTGGGCTCACAAAGTACGATTAGATGCAAATGATGAGCGCCATTCTGATGAGAGTGCTGCTTTGCCTGATGCTAATGATGCTAAACGTTGTGTTGATTTTGCTTTGGCACTCGCACAGTTTATGTTTGTTTTGCCAGCAAAAGTTCAGAGCGGTATTTCTGAAGCAAAGACAACTTAATCATTAATGCGAATTACTGGCCCCGCGTTGAGCTCTAAGCTTTAGCCAACTCATCCCTACATTCCGCAAACGCTTTAATCGCGGCATCTAAATCTTCAGTGGTATGTGCGGCAGAAATCTGTGTGCGGATTCTCGCCTTGCCTTTTGCAACCACGGGGAAGAAAAAGCCAATCGCATAGACGCCTTTTTCAAGTAATCGCTTGCTCATATTTTGTGCCAACACGGCATCGCCCAACATAATGGGGATAATTGGGTGGTCGCCATCTTTTAAATCAAAACCTGCGGCCAGCATGCCTTTTCTAAAGTAACGCGTATTGCTTTCCAGTTTGTCTCTTAGAGCTGTCGATTTTGAAAGCATGCTCAATACACTCAGCGTGGCCGCACAAATGGTGGGCGCCAGTGAGTTAGAGAATAAATACGGGCGCGAGCGTTGGCGCAGTAAATCAATAATCTCTTTGCGGCCAGATGTGCTGCCGCCCGATGCGCCGCCAAGCGCTTTACCAAAGGTGCTGGTGATAATATCCACGCGGTTCATTACATTTCGGTATTCATGCACGCCGCGGCCAGTTTTGCCCATAAAACCCGTTGCATGGCAGTCATCATGGTGCACCATCGCGTCAAACTCATCGGCCAAATCACAAATTTCATCTAACTTAGCAATCGTCCCGTCCATCGAAAATACGCCATCGGTGGTAATTAAAATGCGGCGCGCATTATTTTGTTTTGCTTCGATTAACTTTTCTTTTAAATCTTGCATATCGTTATTTTTATAGCGGTAACGCGTGGCTTTGCACAGCCGTACGCCGTCAATAATTGAGGCATGATTAAGCTCATCTGAAATAACCACGTCTTGCTCGCCCAAAATGGTTTCAAATAGGCCAGCATTGGCATCAAAGCAAGATGAATACAAAATCGTATCTTCCATGCCCAAAAAGTCGCTCATGGCTTGTTCTAATTGCTTATGAATAGTTTGTGTGCCGCAAATAAAACGCACCGAAGCCAAGCCAAAGCCCCATTGGTCAAGGCCAGCTTTGGCGGCTTTAATGAGTTCTGGTTGATTGGCTAAACCAAGGTAATTGTTGGCACACATGTTAATCACTTCGCGGCCATCTGCCAGGGTGATGCGATTTTTTTGATCAGAGGCAATGACGCGCTCGGTCTTGTACAGCCCCTGCGCTTCAATATCTTTTAAATCATCTGAGAAGCCTTGTTTTGCCGCTTTAAAACTCATACTTTGTCTTTCTAATTATTTGTCTTTTATTTATCTTGCCAATTGAGTATCACTTTGCCAGAGTTGCCAGAGCGCATGATTTCAAAGCCTTCTTGAAAGTCGGTGTAGTGAAAGCGATGCGTGATAATTTTCTCCAAAGGCAAACCGCTTTGCACCATCATCGAGCCTTTGTACCACGTTTCAAAAATTTCGCGGCCGTAAATGCCTTTAATGGTGAGGCCTTTAAACACCACCATGTCCCAGTCAATACCAGAGCCTGCTGGCATAATCGCCAGCATGGCAATGTGGCCGCCATTAATCATTTTGCTTAGCATATCGCCAAATGCTTTGGGTGAGCCTGACATTTCCAGCCCCACATCAAAGCCTTCAAAAATGCCCAAAGAATCCATCATTTCTTTTGTAATCGATTCTTTAGCACTGTTGATAGTGGTGATTCTTGGCATAATGCTCTTAATCAAATCAAGGCGGTATTGATTCAAATCGGTAATCACAATATTTCTAGCGCCTGCGTGATCCGCCACCAGCGCCGCCATGCTGCCAATTGGGCCCGCGCCAGTAATCAGCACATCTTCGCCCACCATATTGAATGATAAAGCAGTATGTACCGCATTGCCGTAGGCATCAAAATATGAAAGTAAATCGGTATCAATCGGGCGGCTAGGCTTAAATACGTTTTTGGCGGGAATCACCAGATATTCAGCAAAAGCGCCATGCCGATTAACGCCTACACCTATCGTATTAGGGCACAAGTGGGTGCGGCCGCCGAGGCAATTGCGGCAACGCCCACAAGTGAGGTGGCCTTCGCCAGATACAACATCGCCTACTTTAAACTCAGTCACGTTAGAGCCAAAACCTGCAATCTCGCCCACGTATTCATGCCCAGTAATCATCGGTACTGGTATCGTCTTTTGCGCCCAGTCATCCCAGTTATAAATGTGAATATCGGTGCCACAAATGGCGGTTTTTTTAATTTTAATTAAGACATCGTTATTGCCAACCGTTGGTTCGGGCATGTCTTCCAGCCACAGGCCTTCTTTGGCGTATTTTTTAACTAAAGCTTTCATAATCATCCCTCAAAAATTAAGGTACTGTTTGAATTGATGAAACCAGTATCGCACAAGGCGTGGTGTATTTCAAACTGTCAACATCAATTAGAATCGGGTAATATTGCAACTGAAACACTGTCGATTAAAAAATATATGCCACTTACCGAAATCAATCATGTTAATTTTCGCACCGACCGCGACACCATGCTCAAGCTGCGCGATTTTTATTGCGATATTTTGGGCTTAACGGTGGGCAAGCGGGTGGCGAGTACCACTTATGGCTATTGGTTGTATATCGGCACTAACGATGTCGTACATTTGGCTGAATATAAAACCCCTGAACCGCCGCGGCTTAATGTGCATGGCACTTATGACCATGTATCGTTTACCTGTACCGATATGCCAGCGATGGAAGCACATTTAGCCAAAAATAATGTGGCTTTTACCACACGAATTTTAGCCAATGGTGTGCGGCAGATTAATCTGAAAGACCCAGCAGGCAATGGCGTGGAGCTGAATTTTGAGGAGTTTTGGAATCCTGATTACGTGATGCGACCATCGGGTGACCCGACCCAAATATAAGCAATGTGACGCTGGTCACATACAGGTGCTTGAATAAAACTTAAATTACGTTTTGTAATCCAAACTATAAACTAAGCGTTATTGATGTTATTGGTAATGCGCAAGTAATATTGCAAATATGAGGAATGTAAAAATGAACAAGTTATCTAATAATAAGTTGCTATTTAATGCTCTGGGAAGCGCTATTCTATTGGCTTGCAGCCTGCCTGCTTTTGCAGAATCCGACCCTAAATTATGGCCTGTGATGAAAGAGGCGTTTTTTGAAAAACGCCCAATGACAGAGGTGACTTTTATGAAGATTGAAGCGCCACGCCGTGCCGAAAGCGGTGCGCAAGTGCCTGTCACTTATACCATTGATCAAAAAGCAGCTAATGGCGTAAAAATCGTTAAATTGTATTCATTCGTAGATGCAAACCCAATTCCGCTCACCGCGACTTATCATTTAACTGAAGCGCTGGGCGATTTTGAGTTATCAACCCGTATTCGCTTTGAGACTGACGCATTTGTGCGTTTGGTGGGCGAAGATGCTAGTGGTAAACTGTATTTAGCCTCACGCGAGATTCGCGCGGCGGGCGGTTGTGGCGGCACGGTAGATGGCGATGAAGCGGCCATGCGCGCGTCTGCAGGTAAAATTAAATTAAAAGTAGATGATTCAGTCAAAATGGGCGCAGCAACTGCCACCACATTTAATATTAAACACCCCATGCGCACTGGCTTGCAGCGTGAGTTGGTATCGCAAGGTTTTATTCCTGCGTTTTATATTAACAAAACCGAGTTTAAATATAATGGTAAACCGGTGATGACAGTGGATGTGAATGTAGGCACTGCAGAAGACCCATATTTTAAATTTAATTTTATTCCAACTGCGCCAGGCAAGTTAGAAGTATTAGCCACAGATAACGAAGGCAAAAGCTTTACGCATGCGATTGACGTGAAAAGCTAAATAAATTTGTGTATGTTTAAAAAGGCTTCCATGTGGAAGCCTTTTTTGTTGTGGCGACATTAAATTTGGGTGCTAAAATAAACCTATTATTTTGGAGACATAACAATGAAAAGTTTTCGCAAAGAGCTATGGTTTAACATTCCTGCCCGCATGGATTTTAAAAACATTACGCATGACGTGGCCGAGTGTGTGCGCGAAAGTGGCGTAAAAGAAGGCTTGGCGCTAATTAATGCCATGCATATTTCTGCCAGCGTGTTTATTAACGATGATGAGCGCGGCTTGCACCACGACTATAAAATTTGGTTAGAAAAGCTTGCCCCGCACGAACCTGTGAGTGGCTATCGCCACAATGATACGGGCGAGGATAATGCAGATGCACATATTAAACGCCAAATAATGGGCCGCGAAGTGGTGGTGGCAATTAGCGAAGGCCGCTTGGATTTTGGCCCGTGGGAGCAGATTTTTTATGGTGAATTTGATGGTCGTCGCAACAAACGGGTGCTGGTAAAAATAATTGGCGAATAAATGATTAATTAGCATGGCATAAAAGCCACGAGCAAAAAACAATGCCCTGCAAGCCGCATGGATATTGGCTTACAGGGCATCAATTTGAAGATGCTTTAAATATATACTTAAAATTAGCCTTTAATATAGCTTTCTAGCGCTTCAATCGCGCGTTGCTGGTCGGCAATAGTTTCTTTCACTAAATCCCCAATTGAAAGCATACCGAGCACTGTTTCGCCATCTACCACTGGCAAATGGCGAAACTTTTTATCAGACATCATGCGCATGGCGCTATCCACCAAATCATCCGGTTTGCCAGTAATCACTTTTGCTGTCATTACCTCGTTAATGTGCGTGGTTTTAGATGAGCGGCCTTGCAAAACTATTTCGCGCGCATAGTCACGCTCGGAGAAAATTCCCACCAGTTTATCGCCATCCATTACCGCCAGCGCGCCAATTTTGTACTCGGCCAAAATCACCAGCGCATCAAATACTGGGCGGCTTGGCGCAATTGAAATCAATGCTTGATGTTTTTTATCGTGCAGCACTTGTTGTAATGTTTTCATGATTTTCTCCCAGCTAGCATACGAATAAAAATATACACCTTATAATGACTAGTGAATATTCTAATTAGCTAAATGATGCAAAATAAACCCAATAAAAATATTATCGTTAAAGCCTTTGTTGCCCTATTTTTACTCACACTTATTTGGGGCTATAACTGGGTGGTGATGAAGCTAGCAGTGCAATACGCCAGCCCTTTCCAATTTGCTGGTTTGCGCACATTTTTGGGCGCACTCATGCTATTTTTGGTGTTGTTTTTAACAAAACGACCGCTTAAGTTGCAAGAGTTTCCCACCATGCTGTTGTTGGGTATTTTACAAACCTGCGGTTTTACTGGCCTGCTGATTTGGGCGCTGGTAGAAGGCGGCGCAGGCAAAACTGCGGTTTTAAGCTACACCATGCCGTTTTGGGTGATGTTGTTTGCGTGGCCGATGTTGGGCGAAAAAGTGCAAGGCTGGCAATGGCTGGCGGTGGCGTTTGCCTTGTTTGGCATTGTGCTCATATTCGACCCGCTGCATATTAAAGGTGACGGCGTGAGTATGCTGATGGCTTTGGGTTCAGGTATTTCATGGGCAGTTTCGGCCATTGTCTCTAAAAAACTGCATAAACGTCGGCCAGATTTAGATTTACTCAATATTACTGCTTGGCCAACTTTGCTGGGCGCCATTCCAATTATTATCGTCGCGTTGATATTACCTGCGCCGCCGATTGTGTGGTCAAACACTTTTATTCTAACCGTGGTTTACAGTATATTTTTAAGCGGTAGTTTGGCTTGGGTATTGTGGACATATGCGCTGCAGCGCTTGCCAGCAGGCGTTGCCAGCATGGCCAGCATGCTGGCGCCAGTAATAGGAGTTGGTGCGGCATGGATTCAATTGGGCGAACGACCTAGCCAAATTGAGCTTATTGGTATGCTATTGATTGCGCTGGCGTTGGTCACGATTTCGGTGATTACCATTCGAAAACATAGCGAAGTGGATGTCGCCCAAGGACAAGAATAGCTTGTGTTAAAATTCATTTTTTTTGTGGTTTAAAGGTTAGCAAATGGCAGGACATTCTAAATGGGCAAATATTCAACACCGCAAAGGTCGTCAAGACGCTAAGCGAGGTAAAATTTTTACTAAAATTATCAAAGAAATTACGGTTGCAGCAAGATTAGGCGGCGGTGATGCAAATATGAATCCGCGCTTGCGCGCAGCTGTGGCCGAAGCCAAAGAAGAAAATATGCCGGCAGATAATATTATGCGTGCCATCAAAAAAGGTACGGGTGAGTTAGAAGGCGTGAACTATGAGGAAATTCGTTACGAAGGCTACGGCATTAACGGTGCGGCCATTATTATTGATTGCTTAACAGACAACAAACAACGTGCCGTGATGGACGTGCGCCATGCGTTGAGCAAATACGGCGGCAACTTAGGCACTGATGGTAGCGTAGTGTTTATGTTCAAACATTGTGGCAGCTTGATTTACGCGCCTGGCACGAGTGAAGATAAAGTGATGGAAGCCGCGCTAGAAGCGGGCGCTGAAGATATTGTGACGGATGAGGATGGCAGCATAGAAGTGATTACACCCCCGAATGATTTTATTACGGTTAAAGAAGCACTAGAGGCAGCAGGCCTAAAAGCGGTAGTGGCCGAAGTGCTGATGAAACCAAATATGGAAACTATTTTCACGGGTGATGATGCGTTGAAAATGCAGAAAATATTGGACGCGCTGGAAGACCTTGACGATGTGCAAGATGTATACACAACTGCTGTCATAGAGGACGAGTGAGCAACATTCGCATTTTAGGTATCGACCCTGGCCTACGCTTAACAGGCTTTGGGGTGATTGAAAAAGTAGGTGAGAAAATCACTTACATTGCCAGCGGCGTGATAAAAACGGCTTCTGCTAAAAAAAATCCGGTTGAAGGTGAAGATGATAGAGAAGAGTTACCAGCACGGCTAAAAGTGATATTAGACGGGCTGTTTGAGGTGATTGATACCTACCAGCCTAATCAAGTGGCGGTGGAAAAGGTGTTCGTCAACGTGAATCCGCAATCCACTTTATTGCTTGGCCAAGCACGTGGTGCAGCCATTAGCGCAGCGGTGATTCGCAATTTAATTGTGGCAGAATATACCGCTTTGCAAGTGAAGCAAGCGGTGGTAGGCAACGGCCATGCGCAAAAAGAGCAAGTGCAAGAAATGGTGAAAAGATTACTCAAATTGCCAGCTACCCCCAGCCCAGATTCGGCCGATGCGCTGGCCTGTGCCATATGCCATGCGCATGGTGGACAAGGACTAGGAAAACTCTCTACGGCAGGATTTAGAATCAAGAACGGAAGACTCATATGATTGCACGCCTAAACGGGCTATTGATAGAAAAATCACCACCACTTATTGTGTTAGATTGCGGTGGTGTGGGTTACGAAGTTGAGGTGCCGATGAGCACTTTTTACAACTTGCCAGAGTTAGGTAGCAAAGTGAGTTTGCTAACTTATATGGTGGTGCGCGAGGACGCGCAATTATTGTATGGGTTTGGTACGGAGCAAGAAAAAAGCACATTTAAACAATTACTTAAAGTAAATGGCATAGGCGCAAAATCGGCGCTGTCTATTTTAAGCGGTGTCAGCATTGAAGATTTAATGCAAGCAGTAAGTATGCAAGAAGTGGGTATGTTAACGCGTATTCCAGGCATTGGTAAAAAAACGGCTGAGCGTTTGTTGCTAGAGCTAAAAGACAAATTCGGCGCAGCTGGCTTAGCCTCGGCTGGGGGTCAAAAATCGGCCAGCCACGATATTCTTAATGCACTAATCGCTTTGGGCTACAATGACCGAGAGGCACTGTTGGCAGCAAAGCAGTTGCCCGCCGATGTTGGTGTGGCTGACGGCATTAAGCAGGCGCTTAAACTGTTATCTAAATAAAGCAACCTTCATAAGGATAGCTGAAAATGAAACGTATTTTTTTAATTGTTATATTACAGTTATTTTTGGCTGCTTGTGGCCAACAGTCTTCTAGCGCTGCGCCAGAAGCATCGCCGAATGTAGCTTCTGAACCTGTACCTATGGCGCCGAGCATGGGTAAAATGGCAGCGGATGCAGAACAAAGCGGTGCTGAGCAAAGTTTGACTGAAATTTCTGAACCTGGAAACTACAGTAACAGCACAAAGAAATACATCGCGCTGCGCCATAGCTTGCAGATAGAAACCGCTAGCGAGCAAATGCAAGCCAGTTTCGATGCGGCTGTGAAGCATTGCGAAGCACTTAACTGTGAATTGTTAAGCGCAAATTACAACAAAGAAACTCCCTACAATCCACCTTCTGCCAGTTTGAGCGCGCGCGTTCCACCAAGAAATGTGGCCATATTTTTGGATGGTTTGGCTAAAAATGGTGAAGTGCTGCAACATGGTCGCGACAGTGAAGATAAAACCAATCAAGTGGTAGATACGGATGCGCGCATTAAAAATTTAACCGAGTTGCGTGATAGGTTACGCTTAATGTTGGCGGATAAAAGTGCAAAATTTAAAGATATTATCGAGGTGGAGCGTGAGCTAGCGAATACCCAGAGTCAGCTAGATAGCCTGTTGGGCATGCGCAAAATATTGTCGCAAGAAACCGATTTGGTAGCAGTCAATATTAACTTCTCTGCCGCACAAGGCATTACAGAGCAAGGCTTTTTTGCGCCGGTGGCACGGGCTTTTAAAAATGCTGGCAGCGTAATGATGGAAAGCTTTGGTGCGGTGATTACGTTTGTGATGGGCGCGATTCCGTGGCTATTAATCGGCATTCCAGTGTTGTGGTTGATTCGCAAATACTGGGTGAAAATCAAAGCCAAATTTGTTTAAAAATAGTATGGCAAAACAACTTAAACTTTTATACGCAGCGCTGTTTTTAGCAAGTCACTTTGCACATTCACAAGCATATGCAGAGGAAGCGACAGACAAAGAAAAAGACGCACAAATGCCTTATCCAGTGGCGCTTAGCGATGGATTATCCGAAGATGATTATTTAGGCGAGCTACCTAAAGTGCTTACTGTTTCTAGGCTGTCGCAATCTGTCGCAGATGCACCATCAGCAGTCACGGTGATTGATCGTGCGACCATTCGCGCTTCTGGCGCTATTGATATTCCTGAATTATTCAGATTAGTACCAGGCATGTACGTTGGCGTGAATGCTGGGTATGTCTATAACACCAATCATGCAGTCAGCTATCACGGGATGAACACCGCTTACCCAGGTAATATGCAAGTACTCATTAATGGCCGTTCGGTTTATACCCCATTGTTTGGCGGCGTAAACTGGAGCGAGCTGCCGATTGCGTTGATGGACATTGAGCGTATAGAAATTACGCGCGGCCCCAATGCAGCAAGTTATGGTGCCAATGCGTTTGCAGCGACAGTGAACATTTTAACTTCTACCCCCTCAGAAACACCTGCCAACACAGTGCTTGCTACCCACGGCAATGGTCGTAACGAAGCGTTTTATCGTCATGCTGGAAAAACTGGCGATTTAGCCTATCGCGTGACCACTGGTTATCGGCAAGATGACGGTTTAGACGACCGTAATGATTTTAAACGTACGCGATTTGCCAATGCGCAAGCCGATTATCAATTTAATCTAATTAATAATTTTGAGTTTGAGTTTGGTTTAACCGAAGGCGCGCGAGGAGAAGGTGATATAGAAGAATCCGACCTCGTATTTTTGCCACGCACCAAGCAAATGAATAATTATTATGGCTTGGTGCGTTGGAAGCACCAATTAAGCGAGACCAGCGACTTTCAGTTGCAAGCTTATCATAGCCACGACCGTTCAGATGACGAAACAACATCCGTTAATTTACGCCCACTTATCGCATTACTTGACCCTGTGTTTGGTCCCATTATTGCGGCAGGTTTGGTGAGCGATAGCATCTATATCAATAATGAAGTGATTACAGAACGCACCGATATTGAAGCGCAGCATATCTTTGGTTTGGGCACCAATATCCGCGCGGTATGGGGCGCGAGTGTGCGGCAAGATAGGACTTACGCACCGCATTATTTGGGCAATAAAAAAACCGATAAATTTGATTTGCAACGATTATTTGGACATGTGGAATGGCGCCCGCATAAGATGTGGACAGTGAACACTGGCGCCATGTTGGAGCATAACGATTTTACTGGTACCGATATTTCGCCGCGCGCCAGCCTTAATTTTAAGCCGCATCCAAATCACGCTTTGCGCTTGGGAATATCCAGCGCACTACGCACACCCAATTACGTGGAAGAAAAGTTTGATCAAAAATATGCAATTGCCACCACTTTAGCAGCGCCATTGCCACGCTTAATTTTGCAGCAAGTTTTGGCAGATACAGGTAATGTAAACCCAGAACAAATTATCTCAAAAGAATTAGGCTATGTTGGCAAGCTGGGCGGCGTGCAGTTGGATGCACGTATTTTTAGTGACGAAATTACTGACGTGATTCGTTTTAATGAGCGTACTTTTATTGTGCCAGCAGATGTGCAGTTGGTAAATCCTACCAACGTAGATACTGGTTTAAACAGTGGTTCGGCAAAGGTGGAAGGCATAGAGTTGCAAACCAATTGGAAAATAGGGGCAAGAACTAACTTATTGTTGAATCACTCGCACATTCGAATTCGTGAAACTCACATGGGCCTAGAAAAAAACTTTACCAAATCTATGCCAGTGAATACGCTCACGGCCATGCTTACACATGATTTTAAAAATGGCTGGGATACCAGCTTGGCTTATTACCAAAGTAGTGAGACTACCCAGTTGGGGGATGGCGACCCGGTCGATTTAACTAGAAGATGTGATATTAGAGTGGCGCGAAAATTTAATACAGGAAAATGGAACGGTGAAATATCTGCCATGGTAGAGAATTTGTTTAATACCCATTATGAAGAGTTTGCCGATTACAACACACTGAAACGCCGCGGCCGTATTAATTTAAGGTTAGATTTTTAGTAGCCAATTATTTTGTCTAAATTTAGAAAATTGAATGAACGTATTTTGTTAAGACTTAAAAATGCATGTGTCGCAAACTTACTGACCAGTTTTATATTGGTAATCGGCTTATTTGTGCCTTATTTTGCGCATGCATATACGGGCATTACCATTGTCATGAGCGCGCCTACCGATACCAATCTTGAGTTTATAGAAGCATTTAAGCTAGAGCTAATCAATAGCAAAACCACTAATTTTCGCGTAAAAGTGATTGATTTAAGCGAAGCAGAAAAACTGGTTGTTGCAGAAAACAGTGAGTTGGTGATTGCGTTGGGTGTTAAAGCGCTAGTGGCCTCTAGCAAGCTTAAGTTGACTACGCCTGTTTTAGGCGTGTTTACACCCTTACCCACTTTTAATAGTCTATTAGCCAGTAGTAGGCGTGAGCTAGGAAACCTAAGTGCTATTGTGCTTGATCAGCCCTATGCAAGACGCTTTTCGCTGATTAAAACCGTACTGCCAGAAGCTAAAAATTTAGGTGTACTGTTGGGGCCAAACTCTTCGTTAGATATGGAAGATATAAGAGACACGGGCGAAAGTGCGCAATTTAATATTTTGCAAGAAAGTATCCAAAAAGAATCAGATTTGATTCCACATCTAACCACCCTGCTAGAAATATCCGATGCGCTGATGGCGATTCCAGATTCACTGGTTTATACGCGAGAAACTGTGCAACCTATTTTACTGACCAGCTATCGCCACCAAAAACCCGTGTTTGGTTTTTCACAATCTTATGTACGTGCAGGCGCTTTGGCTGCGGTGTACAGCACCAGTAAGCAATTGGCTAAGCAAGCGGTAGAAATCTCAATTAAATCGCAGCAAGCGTCTAGCCTATTACCGCCGCCGCAAGCACCTAAATATTTCTCTGTGGCTTTAAATTATCAGGTTGCGCGGTCGCTGAATATTCAAATGGCGGATGAAAGCGTCATTAATAAAAAAATGTTAGCTTTAGAAAGCCAACCATGAAAAATTTAGGCATAAAAACGCGCGTTATTTTCCTAGGCACCATTCCAGCCTTATTGTTTTCGATGATATTAGCGGGCTACGCCATCTCCAACGTATTCGGAGTATTAAATCAATCTCTACGAGATCGTGGTCGTATTATTGCGGCACAGCTGGCACCAGCAGCCGAGTACGGCGTAATATCAGGCAACAAGCAAATATTGCAAGGCCTTGCCCAACAAGCGCTGGCCAACGAACAAGACTTAAGAACTGTATTGGTGCTGGATAAGCAAGGTAGAGTATTAGCTTTAAGCGGGCGACAAATCTCTCAAGAAATCATTAGCAAAATAACGCAAAATAATTTGTCTGATTTTAAACTTAAAGATGGCACTATTTTTACTTCTGTCATTCATCGCAGCTTGGTAGAGATAGATGATTTTACTAATTTATACGAGGCAGAAACCTCTACCACAAAACCGTATGGGGACTTACACATTGGCAATGTATATGTTGAGCTGAGTAATTTGAGCTTGCAAAATCTTAAGCAAGATTTAATGACCAAAATATTAATTATTAGTTTATTTGGCTTGTTGTTGAGTGCCCTAATTGCTTGGTGGATAGGCCGCAATATTACCAAACCGATTCAAGAGATTGCATATGCGGTCAATAAAGTGGGTGAAGGCATGTTTGCGCATACGATTATTGAAAATTCTAGTGGCGAACTTAAAACTCTGCAAAAAGGCTTTAATTCAATGGCGAGCAGTTTAAAAAACGCCTATGAAGTGATGCAAGATAAAATTAACGATGCAACTTCAATGTTGACGCATCAAGCGCAGCATGACGATTTAACAGGTTTAATCAATCGGCGTGAGTTTGAGGTGCGGCTAGAGCGTAGCTTGAAAAGTGTGCATGAAATCGGTGCTCAGCATGTATTTTGCTACTTAGATTTAGATCAGTTTAAATTGGTCAACGATACTTGCGGCCACTCGGCGGGCGATGAACTGCTGCGTCAAGTGAGTGTGTTGTTGGCCAACAGAATGCGTGATCGAGATACTCTGGCGCGCTTGGGTGGTGATGAGTTTGGCTTGCTACTAGAGAATTGTAGCTTGGCTGATGCCAACCAAATTACCAATACATTGCTTAAATTAGTACAAGATTATCGTTTTATTCACGAAGATAAAATTTTCAATATTGGCGTCAGTATTGGCATTGTGGTGATTAATGCTAACTTTGACAACGTCAGTGATATTGTCCATGCCGCTGATATGGCCTGCTACTCCGCCAAAAATGCAGGCCGCAACCAAAGTTTTTTATTCAGCCATGGCGATGTGGAAGTCAAGCAGCGCAGAAGCGCTGTTGAAGCCATTTCGGATATTACTGACGAAATTGATGATGAGCAATTTATGCTATATTGCCAGCCCATTGTGCCGCTGGCATCCACCTCTGAAACTGGCGCCGATTCTCAGCAACATCATTATGAAGTATTGATTCGTAAAATTAGTTTAGACGGTAATATTATGTTGCCGGTTACTTTTATTCCTTCGGCAGAGCGTTATTTGCTGATGCCGAATATTGATCGCTGGGTGATTAGAAATACTTTTTCTACTTATCGCCAATTGCTCAATAAAAGTGGCGAAAAATGTAACTACGTATTCTCAATCAATTTATCGGGCACCTCGCTGGGCGATAAAAGTTTGCTTGGGTATATTCGTGAGCAATTTGTGATTTACGCCATTCCGCCTGAATGTATTTGCTTTGAAATTACCGAAACTGCCGCGATAGTCAATTTAAAAAATACCATTCAGTTGTTTACGGCTTTAAGAAAGCTGGGTTGCAGTTTTGCCTTAGATGATTTTGGCAGCGGCATGTCATCGTTTATGTATCTCAAAAATTTTGAGGTAGATTATCTAAAAATTGATGGGTCGTTTGTCAAAGATATGCACACCAATAAAATAGACCACGCCATGGTGCGCTCGATTCATAGCGTGGCCGAGGCCATGAACATTAAAACCGTGGCTGAGTTTGTTGAGAATCAAGCCATTTTAAAAGAGCTCAAAATCATTGGCGTGCATTATGGCCAAGGGCTTTATTTAGGCGAGCCTATTCCCATTAAAAAATTGATAGAGAATTTTTCAGTGTTTAGCTAAATAGAGGGTTTGGCTGATAATATGGATGGGTTGTTTATAAGTTATTTAGTTGATGAATAGATATGATAGAAACCGACCGCCTGATTGCCCCAGTTACCGAAAACCCTCAAGAAGAGGCGTTAGAGCGCGCATTGCGCCCAAAAGTACTTGATGAATATGTCGGCCAAGAAAAAGCCCGCAGCCAGTTAGAGATTTTCATCAACGCCGCGCGTGGCCGCAGCGAGGCGCTAGACCACGTATTATTATTTGGCCCGCCAGGTTTAGGTAAAACCACTTTGGCACATATTATTGCGCGCGAAATGGGTGTGAATATGCGCCAAACCTCTGGCCCCGTGCTAGAGCGGGCGGGTGATTTGGCTGCGCTACTGACTAATTTAGAACCCAATGACGTGCTGTTTATTGACGAGATTCATCGGCTTTCTCCTGTGGTTGAGGAGATTTTGTACCCCGCTATGGAAGATTATCGGCTGGATATTATGATAGGCGAAGGCCCAGCGGCAAGGTCGGTGAGATTAGATTTGCCGCCATTCACCTTAATTGGCGCAACAACCAGAGCGGGCATGCTCACCAATCCATTACGTGACCGCTTTGGCATTGTGTCGCGCTTAGAGTTTTACACTTCTGAAGAATTAGGTCGAATTGTCCATCGTAGTGCGGGTTTGCTAGAAGTGGAAATTACCGAAACTGGTGCTGTTGAAGTCGCCAAACGCTCGCGCGGCACGCCGCGTATTGCCAACAGATTATTGCGCCGTGTGCGTGATTATGCACAAGTTAAGGCCGATGGCATTGTCAGCAGCGAAGTGGCCGATGCAGCACTAAAAATGCTCGATGTTGATAAGCTGGGCTTTGATGTAATGGATAGAAAATTACTCAGCGCGGTACTAGAAAAATTCGGTGGCGGGCCTGTGGGATTAGATAACTTGGCGGCTGCTATTGGCGAAGAACGCGACACCATTGAGGACGTGTTAGAACCTTATTTGATTCAGCAAGGTTATTTAATGCGCACCCCGCGCGGCCGCGTCGCCACTAGTTTGGCGTATCAGCACTTTGGTTTACCAGTGCCAAAAATATTAGCCACAGGCGAAGTTTTTCAACAATAAACACGCTTCAGTCGTAAGACAATAATCAAAGACATGCCCTGCGAACCGCATGGATACTTGCTTGCAGGGCATTAAAAATTTATCACTATGCTATAAATAAAATATGTATGTTAGAATTTGCTTGTGAATAGCAACTCAACATTCAGCTGGCCAGTGCGCGTGTATTACGAAGACACCGACGCTGGCGGTGTGGTGTATCATTCCAATTATCTCAATTTTATGGAGCGCGCCCGCACTGAGTGGTTGCGTGCTTTGGGCTTCGAACAAACCGATTTGCGCGATCATTTGCAGGTGGTCATTGTGGTGCATAGCTTACAAATACAGTTTAAAAAACCAGCCAAGTTTAACGATTTACTCACCATAAAATGCCACTTAACTGCGCTTGGTAACAGCAGTTGGCAGTGTGCACAAAGCATTTTACGCGATGACGAAGTGTTAATTGAAGCACAAGTCAAAGCCGCTTTTGTCAATAGCCACACCTTTAAACCCACGCGTATTCCTGCCACAATTTTACAAGTGGCAAAACCTTTAATTCAAACTCTTAATCCCAAATTTATAGCCTTGGAGACACCATGAATGTAGCAAACGATATGTCTTTATTTTCGTTAATCTTAGGCGCCAGCTTGCCAGTACAGGCGGTGATGCTAATTTTACTGATTACCTCACTGTACTCATGGTGGTATATTTTTATTAAAGTGGCCACCATTAAACGCGCCGAGAAAGAATCGGAAGAGTTTGAAAGTGCATTTTGGAGCGGTGGCGAACTGAATAAGTTGTATGATGGCTTAACCGCTGGCCGTCGCAAGCCGCAGGGCATGGCCAGTATTTTTGAGGCTGGCTTCAAAGAATTTATCCGCCATCGCCAGCAAAACCGCGCTGAAGGAAAAATGGAAATTAGTGATGTGATGGAAGGCTCGCGCCGCGCCATGCGCGCCGCTTACAATCGCGAGTTAGATGACTTAGACGCGCATTTACCGTTTCTCGCCAGCGTTGGGTCGGTTAGCCCATATATTGGTTTATTTGGCACAGTGTGGGGCATTATGAACTCGTTCCGTGGCCTTTCAAATGTGGCACAAGCTACGTTGAGCCAAGTCGCCCCAGGTATTGCTGAGGCGCTGGTGGCCACCGCTATTGGTTTATTTGCAGCGATTCCTGCGGTCATTGCTTATAATCGGTTCGCAAGCAGCGTAGATAGATTGTCGGTACGTTACGAAAGCTTTATGGAAGAGTTTACCAATATCCTTCAGCGTAAATCTTAGGAGTGTGCGATGAGCAGAACCCGCAAACGCCGCATGATGAACCAAATTAACGTCGTGCCGTATATTGACGTAACGCTGGTATTGTTGGTGATTTTTATGGTGACCGCACCCATGACCAATCCGGGCGTGGTGGAATTGCCTAAAGTGGGGCAAGCGCTTAAACAAACGGGTGCGCCAATCTTGGTCACAGTTAAAAAAGATGGATCAACAGAGATAGATGGTAAAAATTTATCACGAGATAAACTGTTGTTTGAAATAAAAAATCAGCTTAAAAATAAACAACGCCCAGTGGTAGTGGCCGCCGATGAAAAAACCCAATACGGCAAGGTCATTGAGGTAATGGACTTGCTAAAACAAGCCAAAGTGGACAAAGTCGGCTTGCTGTTTAAACCAGCGCCCTAAGTTCAATGATACGTAAGCACGAAAATCCCGATTCTTTTAAAGCAGGCTTCTATGCATTAGCGGTGCATGTGGGTTTACTGGCAGCGATGCTGGTATCGTTTAATTGGAAGGCTGCCCACCCTGTCATGAATGTGACAGAAGTCGAGTTATGGGATAAATTACCTAAGTCGAATCCAGCTGTAGAGCCACCAAAACTAGATGAACCAAAGCCAGTCATAGAACCAAAACCTATAGAACCTAAGCCAGTGGTGGAAGACAAGCCAAAACCCGATGAGCCCAAAGTGGATATTGAGTTGGAGAAAAAGAAAAAAGAAGAACTCATTAAAAAAGAAAAAGAATTGGTAGAAAAAATTAAGAAAGAAGATGCGGCAAAAAAACTAGCGCAACAAATGCGCGAAGAAGATTTGCAAGAGAAAAAAGATGCTAAGAAAACAGATGCAGATGCCCTAAAAAAACTGCAACAAGACGCACTTTCTGAAGAAAAAGGCAATGACGATAAGCAAGCTAGCGCTGCCAATGCTAGTTTAATTGGCGAATATAAGGCAAAAATTCAGGCCAAAATTCGTGGCAACGTAAATAGAACGCTATGTGGTGATGGCAATCCAGAGCTTAAGTTTTCAATTAGCTTGCTGCCAACTGGTGAATTAGCGGGTGCACCAAAACTCACAAAATCTAGTGGAATTGATGCGTGTGACGAGGCTGTAGAGCGCGCAATTATTGCCTCTCAGCCATTGCCATTGCCGACTGACCCCAGTTTGTTTTCTAGTTTTAGAAACCTAAACTTAAGTTTTACTCCAAATAATTAGTAACTTTTGCGGGTTGTAAAAAAAGCGTAAAAGTTGTAATAATTTGTAAATGGGCTAGCACAGCGGCGGGTTTGAGGTTAAATTTACATGAACTTTTTCAATAACAAGATACTAACAGCTTATGAAACTTGCCATATTGAACTTAAATAAATGGATGTTTTTTTGTGCGATTTTTTTTGCACATTCAATTGCAAGCGCCGCATTAGAAATTGAAATTAGCGGCGGCGGCGCGCAACAAATCCCCATCGCCATTGTGCCTTTTGGCGGTGCAACCAATACAAAAGAAAATATCAGTGAAATTATTGCTGCCGATTTAAACCGCAGCGGTTTGTTTCGCGTATTAGAAACGCGCGGCATGGCCAACTTGCCCACAAGTCCAGCGCAAATTAAATATGCTGAATGGTCAGCCCTGCAGGCACAAGCGGTTACAGTGGGTAATGTTGAAAGCGTAGGCGGCAAGCTAAAAGTTTCGTTTCATTTAATGGATGCGCTAAAACAAACGCAATTGGCAGGCATGGACTATCAAATATCGCCCAACCAAGTGCGCACTACTGCACACAAAATTGCCGATATTATTTACCAAAAAATGACAGGTCAATCTGGCTTGTTCGCCAGCCGCATTGCTTATATTACTAAAACGGGCAAGCGTTATGCGCTGCAAGTGGCCGATGCCGATGGCTACAATCCGCAAACTGTGGTGTCATCTAACGAGCCAATTATTTCGCCTGCGTGGTCGCCCGATGGCAGCAAGTTGGCCTATGTGTCGTTTGAAAAGAAAAAGCCAATTGTCTATGTGCAATCGCTCACCAGTGGCAGCCGTGAAATTGTGGCCAATTACAAAGGCAATAATAGTGCGCCTGCCTGGTCGCCCGATGGCAGTAAATTGGCTATCGTGCTGACTTATGGAGCAAATTCTCAAATCTATACGGTTTCAGCGAACGGTGGGGATTTAAAACAAATCACCAAAAGCAGTGCTATAGATACCGAGCCTGCATTCTCGCCCGATGGCAACCAAATTTATTTCAGCTCTGACCGTGGCGGCAGACCACAAATTTATAAAGTGCCAGCCAGTGGCGGCAGCCCTAGCCGCGTGACGTTTGAGGGCGGTTATAACGTCTCGCCAAGATTTTCACCCGATGGCAAAAGTTTGGCGTATATTCGCAACGATGGTGGCAGCTTTAAAGTAGCGCTGCAAGATTTAGGCAGCGGCCAAGTGCAAATTTTGAGCGAGGGCAATCAAGATGAGTCGCCCAGCTTTGCGCCCAATGGCCGCGTCATTTTATACGCCACCAAAGTAAAAGGTCGTGGCGCTTTGGCCGCGGTTTCTAGTGATGGCAAAGTGCGCCAACGCTTAAAAGATAGCTCTGGCGGTGATGTACGTGAGCCAGCCTGGGGTCCGCTTGCGAAATAGCTGACCGCTGGCGAAATAGTGATTAAATTACGGCAAGAAATAGTTTGTACGACATTGGCCATAGTTGGCCTTATCAAAGGAGAGAAAAATGATGCAAAAAACCAATATCAGCGCTAAATTAATTGCGGTGCTTATCACTTCTGTATTTTTAGTGGCTTGTAAAAGCACACCGATTACGCCGGCAAAAGTAGAAGATAAAAGCCCAGGCAGCACTACCACTGGAGATGGTGCTGGTGCTGGCGCAGATACTGGCGCAGTAAAAGAAGTAACCATAGACAGCAACGCCAATGATGCTGGTAATAATCCGTTGAAAGACCCAAGCAATATTTTATCTAAGCGTAATATTTATTTTGATTACGATAGCGATGCGGTAAAAGCTGAATACCGCCCGATTGTGGAGGCGCACGGCAAGTATATGCTGGCACACCCAGATGCAAAAATGATTGTGCAAGGCAACACCGATGAGCGTGGCACCCGTGAATACAACTTATCGCTTGGTCAACGCCGTGCTGTGGCGGTTAAAAAAGCACTTAATTTATTGGGTGTTAAAGATAGCCAAATTGAAACAGTGAGCTACGGCGAAGAAAAAGCCACGCAAAACTGCACGGGCGACGCTTGCGATAAAGATCGTCGTGTAGATGTTGTGCACGAAGGCGATTAATTTATGCAGGCTGTAAAAAAATTAGCCTTTATCGGCCTAAGTCTTTTTGCGTTAACTTTTGTTAGTTCGGCAAACGCCGCTTTGTTTGACGACAAAGAAGCGCGCAAAAAGATTGCTGAAGTAGATGCAAAACAGCAAGTCAACATAGCGGCTATTGCTGAACTTAAAAAAACCACCGCTGCGATGGATAAGCGCATCGCAGCCATTGAGGCGATTGTACAAGGTGGTGGTTTAAGTGAGATGCAAAACCAAATAGAGGCGCTAAAGCAAGAAGTGGCGCAGTTAAAAGGCGATTTAGAAGTAGCGCAGCACAACTTAGAAACCACGCAAACGCGGCAAAAAGATTTATATACCGATACCGACACGCGTTTAAGACGTATTGAAGGTAGTGCTACAACATCGCCACCAGCCAATAACGGCGCGACTTCTGCGGCTGTGCCAACGGTTGAAGAAAAAGATGTAAAAGCTTTTGCCGATGCGGATGCCTTAAGTAAATCGGCCAAACATAAAGATGCGTTTGCTGCGTTTGATGTATTTTTAAAAGAGTACCCAAACAGTAAGCTAGCGCCAGATGCCTTATATGGCATGGGTTACAGCCAATTTGCGCTAAAAAATTATAAATCTAGCATCGCTACACAACAAAAAGTGATTGATTTACACCCCACTAGCGCCAAAGTGCCTGACGCCATGTATAACCAAGCCAATAGCCAAATTCAGTTGGGGCAGGTCACCAACGCCAAAAAAACTTTGCGCAGTTTGGTTGAAAAGCACCCCAATGCTGAGGTTACGCCCAGTGCGCAAAAACGTCTAAAAGCGCTAGAAGGTTTAAAGTAGCCTAGCAGCTAAACATGGCGCGCGCACTAAAACTTTGGCCTTTGCTTACGGGCATGCATCGTTATGAAAAAGTCGTCTCCACCAAAAACTTAGGGCTTGGCCATTACATTGATGCGCCAATTTTGGCCTATTTAATCGAAACACCCAATGGTCGCATTTTGTATGATGTGGGTTGCGATTATCACAAAGTTTCTAGCCCCGCTTTAAGCGCACAATTTTATGAGCCGATGCGGCCACTGTTTGAGCCACCCAAAATGACCGAGCAGCAGCGCATCCCCAATTATTTGGCAAAATTGGGCTTAAGTGTGGCCGATATTGATGTGGTTTTTTTAGGCCACTTGCATTTTGATCATGCGGGTGGTTTGGCTGACGTGACAGGTTGCAGTAACCCGCATTGCGAGGTGCATGTGCAAGCCGATGAATTGGCTGCAGCTCGCACGGGCATTGATGATGGCGTGTTTGCAGATGAATGGGCAAGTAGCGATCAATGGCACATTAAGACGGGCGAATATACGGTAGCGCCAGGTGTGCAGGCGATTGCCAGCCCTGGCCATTCGGCAGGCCACATGTCATTAATCATAGAATTGCCCAAAGGCAAACCAGTGATTATTTGTGGCGATGCTGCCGATTTAACTGAGAATTTAACCGATGAAATTGCACCTGGCTATTGCTGGCAAGATAACGACGCACTAGCCATTGCCAGCATTCGCAAACTTAAAGCGCTGGCCAAACAAGAAAACGCCACGCTTTGGCCTAACCATGATATGGCGTTTTATCGCAGCTTGCCGCAGTTTCCTGCTTGGCAGGATTGATTTAAGCTTTATTTAACCTGCCCTGAGAGCCAATATCCATGCGGCCTGCAGGGCATATCTTTTTAGCACAATTTTTACTGGTAATTAAATGTTAACTTTCCGCCAATTATCTTTCACCATATACAAGCGTTGCAGTTTTGCCTTGCTGATATTCGCAGTATTTAATATTTTGCTTGGGCAATTTACCAATCTCGATTTAATGATTGAAGACTATTATTTCGATGCTGCAGCGCATCAGTTTCCATGGAAAAGTACTTGGTTTGCAAAAGACTTCATGCACGGCTATGTCAAATATGTCATCAGCGATATTGGCCGTGTATTGTGGTTGGTGGTGGTGCTCGATTTTATCTTTTCGTGGCATAAATCATGGCGCATGATTAAGCCATGGTTACGCTTGCGCTTGCGTTTCGTCGCTATAGCTTCTGTCATTATTGCCGCATTAGTCCCCTTGTTAAAAAGCTTTTCTGTGTTGCATTGCCCTTGGGATGTGGCACGCTATGGCGGTTATGCGCCTTTTCTACGCTTGTTTGATACTGTGCCAAACGCGATGCAAGCAGGCCATTGTTTTCCTGCGGGGCACGCTAATGTAGGCTTGTGGTTGGCGGCGCTATGTGTATTTTGGCTGCCACATAAGCCAAAAACAGCTTTTGCTGTCTTTATTGCTGGCTTAAGCGTAGGCTTTGCGCTGGGTTGGGTGCAGCAAATGCGCGGTGCGCACTTTTTGTTTCATACCTTATGGTCCACTTGGCTTACCTGCTTGGTCATTATGGTGATGTTGGGCTTTACGCAATCTCTGAATAAAAAAACAACTTAAGAAAGACGTTTGATGATAACAACCATAAAAAAACTGTGGCAAGCGTCATTTACGCAAACGCGCATGATAGTGCTGGTGGCCTTGTTTATCATGCTCACAGGTAATCTTGCGCTATTTAGCCGCATTTTAGAGGTGTATCCAGTCACTTTGCAGCAGCTGCCATTTCTAATTTCTTTGGCTTTGTTTTTTTCTGGCCTAACTACTTTGTTTTTGCTGGCAGTTTGCCATGGCAAACTTACGCGCTGGCTGCTGGCATTTTTTGTGGTGGCGGCAGCGCTGGCTGCTTATTACATGGATAAGTTTGGCGTGATTGTCGATGTGGTGATGTTAGATAATATTGCGCAAACCAATCCGCAAGAGTTCGCTGGTTTAGTCACGCCAACCTTTATACTCAGAGCGATTATTTTTGGTTTTATTCCCGCTTGGCTAGTGCTTAAATACACGCCCAAGGCCAATAAAATTTGGCCAGAGTTAAAATCTCGCTTAACGGCAATAGGGTTTTTGTTGCTGTTGTTGCTAGTGCTAGTGTTACCTTTTAGCGCAGGCTATGCGTCGTTTATTCGCGAGCATAAAGTGACGCGCTTTTATGCCAATCCTACTTATTTTAGTTATTCTATTATTAAATATGTGCAAGCGCTGCTAACACCTACGCCTTCAGCTGTCGTAACAAAAACTGCGCAAGACGCCAAAAATATTGATACCTATAAACACTATGAGCTGGTGATTATGGTGGTGGGTGAAACTGCGCGCGCAGATCGCTTTTCTCTCAACGGTTACCATAAAGAAACGAATCCGTTGCTGGCAAAAGAAAATATTATAAGTTTTAGCAATGTCAGCTCGTGTGGCACTTCTACAGGCGTTTCTGTGCCATGCATGTTCTCTGTGCTGGGGCGCGAGGACTACGACAAAGAAAAAGCCCTGCACACCGAAAATGCGCTAGAAGTGTTGTTTGAAAATAAGGTACAAATTTTGTGGCGCGATAATAACTCAGATTCAAAAGGTGTTGCCACCCGCTTGAAATACGAAAATTTTAAAACGCCTACTTTAAATCCCGTTTGCGATGATGAGTGCCGAGATGTGGGCATGTTAAGCGGATTAGATCAATATATTGCCGCCCGCAAAAACCAAGATATTTTGATTGTGTTGCACCAAATGGGTAACCACGGCCCTGAGTATTATCGACGTTACCCAGCAGAGTTTGCCAAATTTAAACCCATGTGTATGACTAGTGAACTACAAAACTGTAGCCAAGAGGAGATTGATAATAGCTACGATAATGCCATTTTATATACCGACTATTTTTTATCTGAAGTGATTCAATTGTTAAAAAAATATGATGGCACGCACGAAACTGCCATGTTGTATGTGTCTGACCATGGCGAGTCGCTAGGCGAAAATGGCTGGTATTTGCACGCCGCGCCTTATGCCATCGCACCTAAACAGCAAACGCATGTGCCTGCCATTGTTTGGATGGGACAACATTTTGATTTTTCAATAGACCAAGCCAAGCCGTTTAAAGATTACCCATTAAGCCACGATGATGTGTTTTGCAGCTTGCTAGTGGCGTTTGAGTTAGACTCTAAAACCTGCGCAGCGAAACACCAAATGCTGATGCAAAATAATGATATAAAAGCGGCTAATATAAAGCGACAACACTAGAATAATAGCCTTAAATGGATGCCCTGAGAGCCAATATCCATGAGGCCTGCAGGACATTTTTTTTTGCAGCATATGGTTTACATGATTGTTTCTATTATTTAATCGATACAATTCGCGGTAAAATAACGTCAATTTCACCGTTGGCGTTTTTATTTTTATCAACATGGCTTTAAAAATTTACGAAATTTTCCACTCACTGCAAGGTGAAACCAGTCGCATCGGCCTGCCGACGGTGTTTGTACGCCTCACAGGTTGCCCCATGCGCTGCACGTATTGCGATACCGAATATGCGTTTTCAGGTGGCAGCAATATGGAAGTTGCAGAGATTTTACAAAAAGTAGCCGAGTTTGGTACCAAGTTTGTCACCGTGACAGGTGGGGAGCCGCTGGCACAGAAAGAGTGCTATACGCTGCTGAAAACCTTATGTGACGCAGGGTATAGCGTATCGCTGGAAACGGGCGGCGCCATGGATATTGCGCCTGTAGATGCGCGTGTATCGATTATTTTAGATATCAAAACACCCGCCTCAAATGAAGAAAAAAACATGCGCTGGGATAATCTAAATCATGTATCGGCCAAAGATGAAATTAAGTTTGTACTCTGTAACCGCGCGGATTACGATTGGGCAAAAGCCAAATTAGTCGAGTTGAAACTGATTGAAAAATGTCCTGTGTTATTTTCACCGAGTTATAACGATTTAAAAGCGGATGAACTAGCAGGCTGGGTGCTTGCAGATAAACTACAAGTGCGTATGCAAATTCAGTTACATAAGATAATCTGGGGCGAAAAGGCAGGCGTATGAAAAAAGCCGTGGTACTCTTATCTGGTGGACTCGATTCTGCCACTTGCTTGGCCATTGCAAAAGCGCAAGGGTTTGATTGTTATTGTTTAAGTTTAGATTATCATCAGCGTCACATTGCCGAGCTGCAAGCCGCGCAGAATATAGCATTACAATTGGGTGCAAAAATGCACAAAACGGCGCAGCTAGATTTAAGTCTATTTGGCGGTTCTGCGCTCACTGACGATACGATTGCTGTGCCAGAAAGCGCCGCCAATACTGCAATACCTGTCGGCATTCCCGTCACTTATGTGCCGGCACGCAATACTATTATGCTGTCGTTGGCGCTGGCGTGGGCAGAGGTGCTGCAAGCGCAAGATATTTTTATCGGTGTGAATGCGTTGGATTATTCGGGTTACCCCGATTGTCGTGGCGAGTACGTGGCGGCTTTTCAGCAAATGGCGAATTTGGCCACCAAATTTGCGGTAGAAGGCCAAAAAATTACCGTGCATGCGCCGTTGATTGATATGACAAAAGCGGAAATTATCGCGCTGGGAACCAAGCTGGGCGTGCCTTACAAGGCAACCGTTTCATGTTATCAAGCCAATGCAAATGGTGCTGCTTGCGGCCGTTGCGATTCGTGCCGTTTGCGCCGCGAAGGCTTTCATCAAGCGGGCATCGCCGACCCAACAATTTACGCTGCATAAAATTGCTTAGTCAGCACATTTATGCTTGCCAAGCTGCGCAAAAGTAACGTATAATCCGCGCCTTTCAGTTAAAGTTTATTTGAGAACAAGATTATGGTCGTTATTCGTTTATCACGCGGTGGCTCTAAAAAGACTCCATTTTACAATGTTGTTGTGGCAGATTCACGCAATCGCCGCGATGGCCGTTTTATTGAGCGCGTGGGTTTTTACAACCCATCTGCCAAAGTAGCCACCGAGAGCTTGCGTATTGATGAAGCGCGTGTGAACCATTGGAAAAGCAATGGCGCACAATTATCAGATACAGTCACACGCTTGGTAAAAACCCATGCCAAAGGCCCAGAAGCCATGATGGCTGGCAAAGTTAAAGATGCACAAAAAGCTGAAGCCAATAAAGCTAAAGCCGTTGCTGACGCCGCTGCAAAAGCTAAACTAGCTGCAGATGCTGCCAAAGCAGAAGCCGATGCTAAAGCCGCAGCCGATGCTGCCGCAGCCGCAGAAGCTGCTAAGGCGGCCGAAGCTGAAGCCGCTGCTGTAGTTGAAGAAGCGCCAGTAGTTGAAGCTGTTGTTGAAGAAACACCAGCTGTTGAAGCTGCCGCTGAGGTTGTTGCAGAAGCAGCACCAGAAGCTATGCCAGAAACGCCAGCTGAAACTGACACACCAGCTGCTTAAGTTTTAAATAGCCTTTGCGATTGAGTAATGGCTACAACAGATGTAAATGATTTAGTGGTCATGGATCGCACTGGTGCGACCGACCTAGTTATAATGGGGCGCATTGTGGCGCCCTATGGTGTTTTTGGGTGGCTAAAAGTGCTGCCAGAAACCGAAGCTTTAGATGGCTTGTTAGATTACAAAGCGTGGTGGATAGGTAAAGATAACGATTGGCGCGAGCTAAAAGTAGAAGAAGCTAAAATCCACAACGATGTGATTGTGGTGAAATTGCAAGGCATTACCGAGCGCGATGGTGCGCTGGCTTGCAAAGGCAAGCAGGTGGCAGTGCCTAGGGCGTTATTGCCAAAGCTAAAAGGTGACGAATATTATTGGTCTGATTTAATCGGGCTCAATGTAAAAAATCTACAAGCCGTAGATTTTGGTAAAATAATGGATGTTTTTGCCACTGGCGCTAACGATGTGATTGTAGCCAAAAGTGATGCAGGCCAAGAGCGCTTGGTGCCCTATATTGAAGGCGTGATTTTGCAAGTAGATATGGAGGCAAAAAACATGTTGGTGGACTGGGATGCAGATTTCTAGCATGCTGAGTTTTAGCGCAAACTAATGCGCTTCGATGTCATTAGTTTGTTTCCTGAAATGTTTAATGCCATTAGCAAGCACGGCATTACCAGCAGGGCGTTAGATAAAAAGATTTATGTATTACATGTGATTAATCCGCGTGAATTTACCGCAGACAATCACAAAACGGTGGATGATAGGCCGTATGGCGGTGGCCCTGGCATGGTAATGATGGCCGAGCCGTTAAGCCAAGCGATTAAAGCGGCTAAAGCCGAACAAGCAAAAGCAGGTGTTGTGGGTGCAAAGGTAATTCACTTATCGCCACGTGGCAAACCGCTGACGCACGAAAAAGTGATGCAATTAAGCCAGCAACAAGGCTTAATTTTGTTGGCAAGTCGTTACGAAGGTGTAGATGAGCGGCTGTTAGACGCGCTGGTGGATGAGGAAATCTCCATTGGCGATTATGTATTAAGTGGCGGTGAGTTGCCCGCCATGACGTTAATAGATGCGATTGTGCGGCAATTGCCTGGCAGTTTGGGTGATGCAGATTCGGCGACCCAAGATTCGTTTGTCAACGGATTGCTGGATTGCCCGCACTATACGCGACCAGAAGCATATGAGAATAAAGTGGTGCCTGAGGTTTTATTATCAGGCAATCACGAAAAAATTAGACAATGGCGATTAAAACAATCGTTATTGCTAACAAGGGCAAAACGCCCGGATTTATTGGCCGCAAGGTCGTTGACGAAAGAAGAAGCACGGCTGCTACAAGAAGGTATTAGTGAGCAGGAACAAGCCTCTACATAATTAAAAGGAACGTAAAGGAAACAACATGGCAGATATTATTAAAATGTTAGAAACGGAAGAAATTGCCCGTTTAGGTAAAAAAATCCCCGCATTCGCCCCAGGCGATACCGTTGTAGTGGGTGTAAACGTGGTTGAAGGTACACGTAAACGTGTGCAGGCGTACGAAGGTGTAGTAGTGGCTATTCGCAATCGTGGTTTAAACTCATCATTCATTGTGCGTAAAATTTCATCTGGAGAGGGCGTAGAACGTACTTTCCAAACTTACTCACCTGCCATTGCTGCAATTGAAGTAAAACGCCGTGGTGATGTGCGCCGTGCCAAGCTTTACTACTTGCGTGAGCGTTCAGGTAAATCTGCACGTATTAAAGAAAAATTATTCGCGCGTGATAAAGAAGTGATGGCACCAGAAGCTGCTGCAGAATAAGCATTCTGAAGCCAAGTTTTTTTAGAAACAAAAATTTCTAAAATCAAAAATCCCTAAACTGAAAAGTTTCGGGGTTTTTTAACGCCTAAAGTTGTTGTTGTTTTTTGGCTTTATAAGCATTTGTTATTTGCATTCACTTCAAAAGTCTAGTTTAATTAACAAAATAATTAGTTTTGAATAATATGCATAAAAATAAGCACCCGTTGCAATATGATGCTGTAGTTGCCGCCCCATTTGGCGCGGTAGGTATCCATATTCAGGGCGTGCAAGTGGCTATTGAGCTGCTGCCGCAAAATCATCCGTTAAAGTCTGCTGAGCATAAAGTGGCAGCCAAAGTGGCCAACCAAATTGAGGCGTATTTTAACAATGCACGCAACGATTTTAACCTGCCACTCGTGTTTAAAGGCACGCCATTTCAGCGCCGCGTGTGGCAAGCCATTAGCGCCATTGCCTGCGGGCGTGTAGCCACTTATGGCGAAATTGCACAGCAACTTGGTAGTGGCCCGCGCGCTGTAGCCAATGCCTGCGGTGCCAACAATCTGCCATTAGTCATTCCTTGTCATCGCGTGGTGGCCAAAAACGGCATTGGCGGTTTTATGAATGGCCAACCAGAGGGCATAAAAATTAAAACCTGGCTGCTAAAGCACGAAGGCATTACATTTAAAAATAACAAGCTGGTAAGGCCATCACAGCTTGATTGAAAGTAAGTCAGACTCTAGCCAGCTCGATACTGTTCAATTAGGCGCTGTTCAACTAGATACGTTTATCGATCACCTTTGGCTAGAAGATGGCCTCTCAAAAAATACCCTCGAAAGTTACCGCACTGATTTAACCTTGTTTAGCACATGGCTAGGCAACCAACATAAAACTATTCTAAGCGCCAACCAAGCCGATATTCAGCAATATCTAGCGGTTAAATTCCCACAAAGCAAACCACGCAGTATCAGCCGACTGATTGCCAGCATGCGGCGTTTTTATCGCTATGCCCTGCGCGAGAATTTGATTAGCACCGACCCTACCCTGCAAATTGAATCGCCCAAATTACCGCGCAGTCTGCCCAAAAGCTTGAATGAGCAAGAAGTTGAAGATTTGTTGAATGCACCGAATATTAACGAAGCCATAGGCCTGCGCGATAGAGCGATGTTAGAGCTGCTTTATGCAAGTGGTTTAAGGGTGAGCGAGTTGGTGACGGTAAAGGTCAACGAAGTCAGCACACAAGATGGTGTGGTGCGCGTGACGGGCAAGGGCAGCAAAACAAGGCTGGTGCCGATGGGGCAAGAGGCGGCAGATTGGATAGACAAATATTTGAACCATGCCCGCCCAGACATTTTGCAAAAACGTTTGTGCGATGCGCTATTTGTGACTAATCGCGCAAGCGCCATGACGCGACAAGCCTTTTGGTATTTAATTAAACGTTATGCGCTACTGGCGGGCATTACTAAACATATGAGCCCGCATGTGCTGCGCCATGCCTTTGCCACGCATTTATTGAATCACGGTGCCGATTTACGTGTGGTGCAGATGTTGTTGGGGCATGCAGATATTTCGACCACACAGATTTATACGCACGTGGCGCGGGAGCGCTTGAAGCAACTGCATAGTGTGCATCATCCACGGGGCTGATTTATTATAAAAATAAATGCTCTGCAAGGCGCATGGATATTGGTCTATAGGGCATGTGTTTTGAACCTTGTCGGGGGTAGCCCGAGCCTAATTACTTTCTTTTGTTTGTGCAAAAGAAAGTAATCAAAGAAAATCACACCCCGCTGCCGCTTCTTTCTTCGGTCTTAGCGCCGCATATGAGTGTCGGCTGCGGAACTCGCTTCGCTCAAACAGTCCTCGCCGCCTACCATCTGCCGCTCAAGCCGAAGGCGCGGCAAGGGGCTAGATGTTAATGTGAAACAGTTCTGAACTATTACAAGAGATGCATTCTGCAAAAAACTTCTTTTTCTCTTTACGAATTTTTAGTGGTTTTTTACATCCAGCACAGTCGTTTTTAATAGAGAAAGTTTTATTACAGGTATTGCAGATAAAGTAATAATTTCTTCCATATTTGATTTCAACTTTTTCAGATTTACAAAAAAGACAGTGGTGGCTAAATTTGATTTCTGGGCCAGAAAGTAAGTTTGCAATTATCCCAATAACTCCAGCTGCTTTGGGCTTGCTGAAAGGCTTGTAAGTTGAAGTTTTTTGTTCGGCAAATATAGGTTTAATCACTTCTTTTTTATACAGAGCTTCATCAATCACAAAAGCTTTAGAATAAGGCTTATGCGTTTTTAATAGGTGTTCAGCGAGCTTGGCTTTATTAATGTCTGATAGCTGAAAGTCACCCTCTTTAACATTTTTGGCTCTGTCCAAAATGATTTCTTTAACGCGGTCGTCAACTTGGTCAGCTTTGCAAACTTCTGGATAAAGTGTACGTTTGTGCGCTATAAACTCCCCTGAATCTGAAATACTTACTAGCACATCAATTGGAAAACTCTCTAAAACTTTTCGCGTATCTTCTTTAGATGAATTGAGCAAAACACGCTTTAGTGTTTGTCCTTGCAGTTTTGCTTGCTTGATAGGATTGTGCATGCCTTTGCTTTGATTGTTGTACCATCTCATCCATTGGCCATCTTCTTTCACCTGCAATTTACCTGCTACACTTTTGCTTTCAATAATAATTAACCCAAATTGATGAATCAACAGATGGTCCATCTGCGCAGTGATATTGTCTTCAAATTCTATGCGTAAATCGTGCAAAATTAATAGCTTCGGCTCATCACCAAAAGCCATTTTTAGATAGTAGGCAACTTTGCGTTCTGCTTCATAACCAGCTTTTTCAAATTTATCTTCTGGTGCGGGATTGGTATTTTCTTTTATTATCATTGCCCGAGCTTTCTTTTATTTTCACTGCTGTTAATTAAATTAAGCTTTTCTTTCTATCACAACCCCCAACGCCTTCAATCCTGGCAGTATCGCGGGTTTAGCGACTTTAATCTTTACACTTAACGCGCCAAACTCACTCAAAATTAATTCGCATACATGTTCCGCAAGAGCCTCTACCAATTGAAAGCTATGTTCTTTTAAGGTTTGGTGAATGCGCGCAACCACTGCGCCATAGTCAATGGTGTCGGCAATGGCATCACTTTTGCCTGCTGCGCTTAAATCATAGCCAATCTCTATATCAAGAATCACAGTTTGCGCCACCATGCGTTCCCACGCGGGCACGCCCAGCTTGGTTTTTACTTTCAGTTCAGATATAAAAATGATGTCCATATTCTCTCTTCATTATTCCTGCGTAGGTACTATTGCAGTAATATACTATCAATGTTTAAAAGTCACTAGATTCCGATTTTCATCGGAATGACATATTTGGAAGATTTTATGGATGGTTTAGGTTTTGTCCCCGTTACCTTAATCCCAATTGTTTGGATAGTCGCCGCGTATCTCATCGGATCCATCTCATTTGGCATTATTTTTAGCAAACTATTTAGTCTGCCAGACCCGCGCACCGTGGGTAGCGGTAACATTGGCGCGACGAATATTGCGCGTAGCGGTAAAAAACTGCCCGCTATTTTAACGTTGCTGGGTGATGCACTAAAGGGCTGGCTGCCCGTTTGGCTGGCGCTGCAAACGGATATGTTGATGTGGGTGGTGGCATCGGTAGGGTTGGCAGTTTTCTTTGGCCACCTGTACCCCATTTATCACAAATTTAAAGGCGGCAAAGGCGTGGCTACCGCGCTGGGGGTGATGTTGGCAATCTCGGCTTGGTTGGCGTTAGCATGCTTAATTGCATGGGCGATTGTGTTCGCGATTTTTCGGTACTCATCGCTAAGCGCGATTGTGGCGGCTGCATTGGCGCCGGTTATAGCGTGGTTTTTATTGCCGTATAAAGATTATGTGTTGATGATTTTAGTGATTTCTGTGGTATTAATTTGGCGGCACAGAAGTAATATTCATAAGTTGTTGGCTGGTACTGAAGCTGGTTTTGGCAAAAAATAAAAGTCACTAGATTCCGTGTCGAGCACGGAATGACAGTCAAGGTTTAGTTAACTCTGCTAAATCCCAACGTGGTTTTACACTAAAAGCATATGCGCCAGAAGCCGCATGGATATTGCCTCCCAGAGCATCTTTTTTTGGATTGTTTTGCATTGCTTTTAATCGTAAAGCGCCCGCAAACGCAATCATGGCGCCGTTGTCGGTGCAAAACTCTAAGCGTGGATAACTCACCTTACATAGTTTTTTCTTAGTCGCTGCGTTTAGCCGCTCGCGCAGTCGGGTGTTGGCGCCCACGCCGCCAGAAACCACCAAGCTATCCAAACCTGTTTCACGCAACGCGGCCATGCATTTTGTGGTGAGAATTTCCGTCACAGATTCTTGAAACTCCCAAGCGATGTCTTTTCTCACTCCATCGCTTAATGGCTGATGATTATTTACTAGCGTCAATACCGCTGTTTTTAAGCCGCTAAAGCTAAAGTTTAAATCTTTGCTATTTAACATTGGGCGCGGCAATTTGAATCTTTCTTTACCCAAAGCCGCTAATTTGGCCAATGCTGGTCCACCCGGGTAGCCTAAACCGAGCAATTTGGCAGTTTTGTCAAACGCTTCGCCTGCCGCATCATCTAAAGTATCGCCCAATAGCTCGTATTCACCAACGCCATCCACCCGCATGAGTTGTGAGTGTCCACCAGAAACCAACAGCGCCACAAACGGAAATTGTGGCGGATTTTCTTCTAGTAACGGTGCCAGCAAATGGCCCTCTAAATGATGCACACCAACGCTGGGAATGTTGAGCGAAAAAGCTAAAGATTGCGCAATGCTGGTGCCCACTAATAGCGCGCCCGCCAACCCTGGGCCTTGTGTGTAGGCGATGCCGTCAATATCTTTTAAAGTTTTGTTGGCTTGCTTTAATACTAATTCAGTCAGCGGTAAGGCGCGCCGAATGTGGTCGCGCGAGGCAAGCTCTGGCACCACGCCGCCAAACTCTGCGTGCATCTCCACTTGCGAGTGCAACGCGTGTGCAAGCAGCCCATGTTCGGTGTCATAAAGTGCAACACCTGTTTCATCACACGATGATTCAAACCCCAGTATTAACATGAAACCCAAACATTAAATTATCCTAAAATCAGCCTTAATGTCACTTTTCTGCACAAATGCATAAAAGACATTGAAAAAAAAGCATTATACGATTAAAATGTTAGGCTTTTCTCAAGTTTGTAACGGTTTTGCCGACTAATTTGAGATACATAGAATTTAAAACCATATTTGAACGACAGTCGATAAGAGAGAATTAATGTCTAGTGTACGCGTAAAAGAGAATGAGCCGTTTGACGTTGCCCTGCGCCGTTTTAAACGCCTAATTGAAAAAACTGGTTTGTTGAACGACCTTCGCGCGCGCGAATTTTACGAAAAACCAACGTGGGAACGTAAACGTAAAGCTGCTGCTGCGGTTAAACGTCAATATCGTCGCTTGCGTAACCAAACGCTTCCAGCAAAACTTTATTAAGTTTTAGACGATGGCCGATAATAATACAAAAACTGATGCGCAAGCACAGGCCGATGCAGCGTTTTGGCGTGTAGCCGATAGTTTTGTGGCACACGCTAACGCGCAAGCCAACGATACAGACCGTGGCGTAGTGAGCGCTGGTTTTGCATATAGCTCAGCGCGCTTTAATGCGTTTGTGATTGCATCGCAATGCGGCAATAAAGAAGCATTTGAAGCAGAAAAAGCCAAAGCGATTGACTACTTTGTTGAGCAATACAAATTAGCACTCACCGAAAATGTGGCGGATTACACTGCCAATTTCGACAAATACATCAGCCAATCAAACTAAACTCCTTAGCATGAGTTTAAAAAACCAAATCACCGAACACATGAAAGATGCCATGCGCGCCAAAGATACGGCGCGGCTTGGTGCTATTCGTTTATTGCTGGCTGCTGTAAAACAGCGTGAAGTGGATGAGCGCATTGAGCTGACGGATGCGGATGTGATTACGGTGATTGAAAAAATGCTGAAACAACGCCGTGATTCGATTACTGCGTTTGAATCTGCAAACCGCACCGATTTGGCCGATATTGAAAAATATGAAGTGAGTGTGCTGCAAACTTACATGCCAAAACAAATGAGTGACGCTGAAATTAGCGCGATTATTGACCAAGTGATTAGCGATTCAGGCGCTGCCGGCGCAAAAGATATGGGTAAAGTGGTGGGTTTGGTAAAACCGCTGGTGGCAGGCATGGCCGATATGGGCAAAGTTTCTGGGCTGATTAAAGCGAAGCTTTGTTAATTTAGCCAGAAAAACACAGTAAAAATAAAGGCGCGTGAAGCGCCTTTTTTATTTAAGCTTTATACTCACGATTATGATTCCAGAATCGTTTATTCAAGACCTTTTAAATCGTGTCGATATTGTCGATGTCATCGATAAAAGTGTGCCGCTAAAAAAAGCTGGCGCCAATTATTCTGCTTGTTGCCCGTTTCACAACGAAAAATCCCCCAGCTTTACTGTTAGCGCTACCAAGCAGTTTTACCATTGTTTTGGTTGCGGTGCGCACGGCACGGCTATTGGCTTTTTAATGGAATATGCGGGTTTAAGCTTTATAGAGGCGATTAATGATTTAGCCAAAAATGTGGGAATGATTGTGCCGCAAGAGCAATCTACACCACAATCGCGCGAAGCGGATGCGCAAAATAAAACCATTAAACTTGGCTTGCAGGAAAGTTTGCAGCAAGCATCCAATTACTATAAAGCCGAGCTTAAAAAATCGGAACGCGCCATTGAGTACTTAAAAAATCGTGGTTTAAGTGGTGTGATTGCGGCCAAGTTTCAAATTGGTTACGCGCCTGCGGGCTGGCAAAATTTGCAAAGCGTGTTTGCTAATTATGAGAATGAAGCTTTGCAAACTGCAGGCTTAGTGGTGGAAAACGAACAAGGCAAGCGCTATGACCGTTTTCGTGACCGCATTATGTTCCCGATTCATGACCAAAAAGGCCAGGTGATTGGCTTTGGCGGCCGTGTCATCAATCCTGAAGATACACCCAAATATTACAACTCACCCGAAACGCCGCTGTTTCAAAAAGGCCATGAGTTGTATGGTTTATTTGTTGCCCGCAGAGCCATTCGCGATGCTGGCCGCGTATTAGTAGTAGAAGGCTATATGGACGTGGTAGCGCTGGCGCAATATGGCATTGAGTATGCCGTAGCCGCGCTGGGCACCGCTACCACGCCGTTTCACATTACCAAATTAATGCGCCAAACCGATGAAATTGTATTTAGTTTTGATGGCGACAAAGCAGGCCGCACCGCTGCTTGGCGCGCCGCCATGAATGCGCTGCCAGCGTTGACTGATGGCTTAAAATTACGCTTTTTGTTTTTGCCAAAAGAACATGATCCTGATTCTTATGTACGCGAATTTGGCAAAGAGAAGTTTGAAGCAGAAATTGCTAATGCCATGCCGCTTTCGCAATATATTATTGCGCATTTAAGTGAGAGTAACCCGCTGAAATCACAAGAAGACAAAGTGAAGTTTTTAAACGAGGCAGAGCCAATTTTACGGCAAATAATCGCCCCAAGAAGCGCACTTTTTATGCGTAAAAAAATTGCCGAGCTGGCTGAAGTGAGCGAGGCAGAAATGCAAAGTTTATTAAAATTGCCTGCGCCAAATAGAGCGCCAGTGCTAGCGACGCAAAAACAAAGTCGCGCGCCAATCAGCATTAAAAAACGTTTTGTGTTGATGCTGTTAATGCAGCCCAATTTAGCCAAAATTGAGCATTTAAATTTGGCGCAAGGCTTTGGAGAAGAAAACGTGCTGCTGCAAGCCAGTATCCATGCGGCTCTTGAGCAGCCTCAATCGAAGCCTGCAGCGTTACTGCATGCCATAGAGCAAAAAGTGGAAGCCAGATTACTCAACGAAATTAAGCGCGAGCTGCATGTGCTGGATGAAAGTTTAGATTTTGCGCTTGAATTTGAGGGCGCACGTACCCAACTAATAGAGCTAGTGCAGCACAAACAAGATGGAGGTATTTTGGATGCACTTAAAGAAAAACCTTTGAACACGCTGACGCCAGAAGAACGTGACATGTTGAAAAACTTAACTGCCAAAAAAACTTAATTTACGCGATTTTTATTCATGCGCAAAACTTGTTATTAAACAAGCGCTTTGTTTACATTTTAGCGGGCATAAGCTTAAAATTTAGGCGGTTTTCAGGTATAATCCGCGGTTCTTTCGAATCACGACATGCAATCACAGCATGCAACCGCAATATCTACGCTTGTCAAAGCGTTATTACAGAATAGGATCGGGCATGGCCAGACCAAAATCAGACAAAACCTTAGAAAAAGAGCGCTTAAAGCTGGAGCATGAGGCATCACTAGACCCAGCAGCGGTTGCGATGGACGCTGAAGTGCGTCGCTCGCGCTTAAAAAGCCTGATTATTTTAGGTAAAGAGCGCGGCTATTTAACCTACGCCGAAATTAACGACCATTTGCCAGATGATGTGCAAAACTCTGAGCAAATTGATGGCATTATCGGCATGATTAACGACATGGGTATTCAGGTGTATGAAGAGGCGCCCGATGCCGAAGTATTGTTGATGTCTGACGCGCCAGCCCCGGTGACCGATGAAGATGCGGTAGAAGAAGCTGAAGCTGCGCTAGCCACGGTTGACTCCGATTTTGGCCGTACCACCGACCCAGTGCGGATGTATATGCGCGAAATGGGCACGGTTGACCTATTAACGCGCGAAAGCGAAATTGAAATTGCACGCCGCATTGAAGATGGTCTAAAACATATGGTGCAAGCCATTGCCGCTTGCCCGACGACCATTGCGCAATTATTGTCAATGGTTGACCAAGTTGAAAAAGATGAAATTAGCGTGGATGATTTAGTCGATGGCTTAATTGACAGCGATATTGGCATTGTGGACACCATTGTTGCCGAGGCGGTGGAAGAAGATGACGTTGATGTAGATGAGGAAGAAGACGAAGACGAAGATGGTGCAAAAGCGGCCGCCATTTCGGCCGAGGCGCTTGCCAAATTAAAAGAAGAAGTGCTAAAACGCTTTGCGGTAATTCGTAAAGCCAATACCGAGATGAACACGATTCGTGCAAGCACTGGATCGCAAGATGCTAAATATAAAAAACTGCACGAATCGGTGCTGGAAGAGCTAACGGCTTTTAGATTCTCTGCCAAACAAGTTGAAGCTTTGTGTGAACAAGTGCGTATTTTGGTAGAAGAAGTACGTGGCCATGAGCGTAAAGTGATGGATTTTTGCGTGGATAAATCGGGCATGCCACGCACGCATTTTATTAAAAGCTTTCCAGGTAACGAGATTAATTTAACTTGGCTAGACACTGAATTAAGCCTAGAAAAACCGTATATTGAAAAATTGGTGCGTTATAAGCACTCGATTGTCGATCAGCAAGACAGGCTGATAGCGCTAGAAGACAAAGTCGGTATTCCGATTAAAGAGCTCAAAGAAATCAATAAACAAATGACCACTGGCGAGGCACGTGCGCGTCGTGCCAAACGTGAAATGATTGAGGCGAATTTAAGGTTAGTTATTTCGATCGCCAAAAAATATACCAACCGTGGTTTGCAATTTTTAGACTTGATTCAAGAAGGCAATATCGGCTTGATGAAAGCGGTCGATAAATTTGAATATCGCCGCGGTTTTAAATTTTCTACTTATGCTACTTGGTGGATTCGCCAGGCGATTACGCGTTCAATCGCGGACCAAGCACGCACGATTCGTATCCCTGTGCATATGATTGAAACGATTAATAAAATGAATCGTATTTCGCGCCAGATTTTGCAAGAAACCGGTGTAGAGCCAGACCCTGCAACGCTGGCCGAGAAAATGGAAATGCCAGAAGATAAGATTCGTAAAATCTTAAAAATTAGCAAAGAACCGATTTCCATGGAAACGCCAATTGGTGACGATGAAGACAGTCACTTGGGTGACTTTATTGAAGATAATACGACACTCGCGCCGATGGAAGCAGCGGTTTACGCCAGCTTACGCGATGCCACCAGCGAAGTGCTAGAATCGCTCACGCCGCGCGAAGCAAAAGTGTTGCGCATGCGTTTTGGCATTGAAATGAACACCGACCACACGTTAGAAGAAGTAGGCAAACAGTTCGATGTAACGCGTGAACGCATTCGCCAAATTGAGGCGAAAGCGTTACGTAAACTGCGTCACCCAACGCGCTCAGAGCGTTTGCGTAGCTTTTTAGAAACAGGTCAAGACTAGAAAAGTTACTGTTTTATTTAGCTAAAGCTGACAAGAAAAACGAGCGTAGGCAGGATATGTTATGCGAGATGCGAAGTTTGACACAGTCAGGTTCGAGGTAAAATAAAATACACGGCAGCTTATTGGCCCCTTAGCTCATGCTTGGTTAGAGCAGCGGACTCATAATCCGTTGGTACTGTGTTCGACTCACAGAGGGGCCACCAATTAAAACAAGGGCTTAGATAAAAATCTAAGCCCTTGTTAGTTTTTATGGCTATATATGAGAGCATTGTCAGCCAAAATATCAGTTGGAGCGTTGTTGTTAGGCTTTGTTTAAAATACGACATAAATGATATGATACTCATACTTTTTGAGCTGTCTAAAGCGCTTAAAAAGTTAGGGATAAGTAAAAAAATCAAATGAAAATTGCATTTTTAGAAGACAATCTGGCTTTTGCTGAGAGCATCATCACCACACTTACTGCGGCAGGGCACGATGTAGCGCATTTTGCATCTGGTCGCGAATGCTTAAAAGCAGTATCTAGCAGCCATTTTGATATATGCGTTTTTGATTGGGAAGTACCGGACATGTCTGGCACCGAGGTGCTGGCCAGCTTAAAACTTAAAGGCAATTTTCCACCCACCATTTTTTTAACAGGTAGAGATGCCGAAGAAGATGTGGCGTTGGTGATTGAGTCTGGTGCAGACGACTACATCGTTAAACCTGCAAATCCCAATGTGCTTATCGCCAGGGTGAACGCACTTTATCGTCGCGCTAACCCGAATAAAAATTTAACTCCTAGTGTGAGTTATGGCCATTTGGCGGTGGATTTTTCAAAAAGAAAATTTGTGTTAGATGGCGTTCCAGCAAAATTGACAGAAAAAGAGACTGAATTGGCTCTCTATTTTTTTGGTCAGTTGGGTGTTTTGTTGTCGCGCGCGCACTTAACTAAAGTAGTTTGGGGTACCACGCCAGATATTGATACGCGTACTATAGACGTGCATGTCAGCCATTTACGCAATAAATTGAAATTGCTGCCAGAGCATGGCTGGCGCTTGGTTTCCGTGTACCACCATGGCTATCGCCTAGAAAAACTAGAGTAATGATCGAGTCAAATAATTTAGCAAAAGCGCTATTGTTGCTTTCATTTGGCTTGGCAGCCATTACCCAGGTGTTTGCGGCAGAGGCAGTGAAAACTAACCAACCCAATTCAGTGCAGCCAGAATGGCGTTATAGTATTCGTCAGGGCGATAATTTAATTCATTTTGCGCGTCAACATTTAATAAATCCAAATGATTGGCGCACCTTACAAACGCTGAATAAAATCAAAAACCCGTACCGCATGCAATTGGGACAAAGCTTGCGTGTGCCACTGCATTTAGTAAAACAGCTACCAGCACCCGCCGAGGTGGCGTTGTCGAGTGGTAAAGCAGGCATTCTGAAAGCAGATAATAGCATTGTGCCAGTAAGTGCAGGCCAGCAACTGACAGCGGGTACTGAGCTAGTGACTGGCGAAAAAAGTAAGCTTAATATTAAATTTGCCGATGGCTCAATTGTGAGTATGCAGCCAAACTCAGCGCTAAAACTAGATACACTTAGTATGTATAGCGGCGGTGGCATGGTGGATACAACCTTGCGCTTGCAGCAAGGCAAACTAGAAACAGAGGCTAATCCCGCACATATTCAAGGTAATAAAATGCAGATTATTACCCCAACCGCTGTGGCGGCCGTGCGCGGTACTAAATTTCGCGTATCTGCCAATGACGCGTCTATCAGGCAAGAGACGCTTGAAGGCAAAGTCGCATTGATTGCTGCAGGCGCCGAAGTGTCCGTGGATAAAGGCTTTGGTAGCTTATCAGAAGGCGGCGCTCCGCCATTACCACCTATTTTATTGTTGCCTGCCCCCGCCACAGAAATTTTACCCACCAAATTAGATGCTGTGCCAGCAGTATTTAGTATGCCTGCGCAAGATGGCGCGGTAGCTTGGCTCGGTAAGGTTTCAATAGAATCTACATTTAACAGTATTGCAGCAGAAAATATTAGCCAAGGCACGCAATTGAGTTTTAACGAATTAGCAGATGGAAAATACTATTTGAAAGTGCGCGCCAAAGATAAGCAAGGTTTTGAAGGCTATGATGCGATGCACGAATTTGTGCTGAATGCACGGCCATTTGCACCCAAATCTAGCGCGCCAGCCGCTACAGCCACGGTAAGAGAAGCTAATCCACAATTGACTTGGGAAAAAGTCGATCAAGTGAATGAATATTTGTTAGAGTTAGCTAGAGATGCTGATTTTAAGCAAATGCTAGATAGCCGCCGTGTGGTAAATACGGCTTACAAAATAGAGAAAAGCCTAGAGCCAGGCCAATATTACTGGCGCCTTGCTAGTTTAGATGGCACCGATCAAGGGCCTTATGCGGTGGCGAATAGTTTTACCTATAAACCTAAACCGAACGCGCCTGATATTAGCCAACTAAAGGTGCAAGTGCTTAACAATAAAGTATTTGTAAGTACCATTGCAGCGCCTGAAGGTTTAAGCTATTTAGCCGTTTTGCATAACGAAGTCAATCAGCAAAAAAATGTTTGGCAGGCCAGCACAAGTAGTGGCGAATTTAGCTTTTTGTTAAAAGAGTATGGCAAGCAAACGCTTTCACTAAGCTTGGTAGATACTGATGGCGTGGCTGGCCCTGAGGCCATTTATGAGTTTAACGCTACGCCACAATAGCCTGTAACAGGCAGCTTTAACCCTGTGAAAAAATTTAGCATTAACGATTACTTCTCAACCGCGCTTATTTTGGCGTTCCTGGTTGTCCTGCTTCAACTTACCGACATACTGTCTCGTGTCGATAATCTTATCTACGACGTTGGGCAAAAGCTGCATCTTCAACCGGCACCTAGTGATGTAGTGATTGTAGCCATTGACGAAAATAGCTTGTTTCAACTTGGCCGCTGGCCATGGCCACGCAATGTTCATGCAGATTTAATTCGCCGCTTAAAAGCTGAAGGTGCGGCTGTAATCGGCATAGATATTATTTTCTCAGAAGCCGATAACAGTAATAAAGGTGGGGATGAAGACTTAGCACAAGCAATAGCTGAGGCGAAAAATGTGGTACTGCCTGTGTTGCTTGAATCTACGCGGATAAATGGGCAGGTAGTTGAAACACTGCCTTTGCCAAATTTAGCAGAAAAAGCGGCTGATTTAGGCCGTGTGCACGCTGCACTAGATGAAGATGGTATCGCGCGCAGTATTCATTTATATGAGGGCGTTGGTGCGCCAGTGTGGCAACATTTTTCGCAAGCAATACTTAATGTGGCGCAGCAGCAAGCCTCTAAAAATAAATTTCCGTCTGCTACCACGCAGAATGAAAAATCAACTTTTTTGCTCAAGCAAAAAGACCAACGAAAAATTAATTTTTTAGGCCCACCGGGACATTTTTTAACAATTTCTTACGTACAGGTGCTTAAAAATCAATTCGAAAAAGACTTGTTCAACAATAAAATAGTACTGGTTGGCGCTACTGCATCTGGCATGAACGATTTGCTATCAACGCCAGTATCGGGTTTAGGTCTGCCGATGGCCGGCGTAGAAGTGCATGCCAACGTGCTGCAGTCTATTCGTGACAATAAATTAATTCAGCAGGTTTCGCCTGTAATTTCAATATTCGTTTTGTTATGCCTAGCATTGCTGCCGATGCTTTGGCTGCCCAAGTTGCCCGCCTTAGCCAGCTTAATTGCCACCTTGGTTTACTTTGTTTTTGTTAGCTTTATTGCTACGTGGCTGCCAAAAACCTTTACCATTTGGTTGCCACCTGCCGCCGCTTTGCTGCCTATTTTGCTGGCTTACCCTATTTGGAGCTGGCGTAAATTAGAGCAAGCACGTAAGTATTTAGATTTCGAGTTAAATTATTTAAAACAAAATTTAATTGATTTGCCAGCTGCTAAAAACAGCCATGATTTTGATAGTTTTAATGCGCAAATTGAGCAAGTGCGAAATGCCAGCCAACAACTCAGATTTTTACAGAACGATAGGAAAGAGTTGTTAGCATTTGTATCGCACGATTTACGCGCACCAATTGCCAATGCCTTGCTGATTTTAGAAGAAAATAGTACACCTCAACCTAGGCTACATGCCTCACTAACACAAGCATATTTGTTGGCTGAGGACTTTCTACAAGCCTCGCGTGCTGAGATGATTGATAGCACCAAATTTAAAGAAATCGACTTTGCTAGCTTAACCCACCAAGCAGTAGATGACGCTTTTGAAGCTGCAAAAAAGAAAAATATTACGCTAAAACGAGATATTTTAGATGGCCAGGTATGGATGAATGGCAACTTTGGCTTGCTACAACGTGCAGTACTTAACCTGATATTAAATGCAATTAAGTTTTCGCCTGAGCATGCACAGGTGAGTATTAAACTGGCATTGGTTAATCTGCAAGCTGCGATAAGCGTCACCAACAGTGGCAAAGGCATACCAATTAATGAGCAACTATTTTTATTTAAACGCTTTAGTCGGGTGAGTACTGGAGAATCTAGCAGCAGTAAAGTTGCTGAAGGCACAGGTTTAGGTTTGTATTTTGTGCGTACTGTGGCCGAAAAGCACCACGGCTACGCAGAGGTAGATAGCGATATTGGCAAAAACACTTGTTTTAGCCTACGTTTACCTGTTTCGAGTTACCACCCAAACCCGCAAGACAGCGAAGTACAAAACACTTAACATTTGTTTACAGCAGCAATTTTTAAAGCCTTTTATACTGCAGTCAGTAGTTAAACATGACAAAAAGACAGGGTTTAGGCAATGAAAAATTTTGATGCAAATGCTTGTATGGATGCGTTTTGTGCCTTATGTGAGGAATTGGCGATTGTTGACCTAGTGAGCTTGGATGAATGCCAATATTGGGTGTTTGAGCTAGGTTATAAATCTACCAAGGGTAGTTTGGCAGAATTTAGCCACTTGTGTGATGTAGCAGATTGCAGCGAACTCATTAGCACAATAGATTGCCAATATTGGTTGTTTGAGCGTGGTCATTTAGCTGCAAGAAGAGCGCTGATGAATCCGTCTAACTTCAGTTTAGAAGATTTAACTTTTTCAGGCAAATCAGCGACCTTTGGGATTCTGCCTACATTAATTAATTAAAACTAATTAGTGGCTAAAAAGTATCTGAGATGGCTTGCAGCAATGTAAGCCGTTTTTCTTTGCGCCGAAAAAAGCTAAGATATTTCGCGCTTGTTATAAAGGCCGAATATGCGTTGTATGGCATAATATCGGCATGTTAAAAACAAGTTTTTTGCTTTAATTTTTGCTAGATAATCATGAGTATCTTAGCTAATCATTACACACTTACTGCTATTAATTTAGCGGCAGTGCGCGGCGAGCGCATGTTATTTGATAATCTAAATTTTGAGCTAAAAAATGGGACAGTGTTATATTTGCAAGGTGCGAATGGTGCTGGAAAAACCACGCTTTTGCGCACACTTTGCGGGCTTTCGCAGCCTTACGCTGGAAGTATTGGTTGGAACAGTGAAAGCATTGCGAGCTTAGCTGAGGAATATAGCAAAAATGTGCTATATATTGGCCACTTGCCAGGTATTAAAGAGGATTTAACTGCACTAGAAAATTTGCAGTTTTCACTGGCTTTGTTAGGCACTGAGGCTTCTAACAATCAGGTAACTGAAGTGTTAACCTTGTTAGGGCTAGGAAAAAGCTTAAATTTACCTACCCGCATGCTATCGCAAGGCCAAAAACGCCGCGTGGTTCTGGCGCGTTTATGGTTGCAGCATTTGCCATTGTGGATTTTAGACGAGCCATTTACTGCGCTAGACGCTGCTGCGACTGATTTATTAAAGCAAAAAATTGAAAGTTTTGTCAATGATGGCGGTATGGTGGTAATGACATCACACCAAGATTTCACCTTAAACGTGCCACATTTTGTGCAGTTAAAGCTTAATGCGTGATGACTGAAATAAGCATACCAATAAGTAATACGACAAGCAAAACAATTGGTACGCTTTCTGTGCTGTGGCGTATTTTAAAGCGCGATATTAAAGTGGCATTGCGCCGTCAATCGGACGTCATGGCGGTATTTTTCTTTTTTATTATCGCCGCTAGTTTGTTTCCGTTAGGTTCGGGGTCTGACCCAAAATTGCTGAGCGCCATGGCGCCTAGCGTGTTATGGGTAACGGCTTTGCTGTCTTGTATGTTATCGCTACCGCGAATTTTTGCTAGCGATCATGCTGATGGCACTTTAGAGCAACTCATGCTGTCGAATCAGCCAACGGTACTCATTGTGCTAATGAAGATATTAGCGCATTGGCTGCTTTCTGGTTTACCCTTAGTATTAGTGGCGCCATTAATCGGTTTACAGTTTAATTTAACTGGCGATCAATTGCAGGTGTTGGCCTCGTCGTTGCTAATGGGTACGCTGGCGTTAAGCTTAATTGGTAGCATAGGCGCGGCGCTGACGCTGGGAATACGCGGCACTGGTGTGTTGATTGCCATTTTAGTGTTGCCTTTGTATATTCCAGTGCTAGTGTTTGGTGCGGGCGCGGTCAATGCAGTGGCAATTGGTATGAGCCCTAACGGTGCGCTCTCGTTACTAGGTGGTGTGTTAGCGTTGGCGCTCGTTTTTGCGCCCTTAGCGTCATCCGTCGCGCTTAAGATTGCGTTAGAGTAGCAGGCTATCGCTTTTAATAAAAATATTGTATAAGTGGAAATTTTGCATGGCAATTAATTGGTTTAAATACGCATCACCCAAAACATTTTATCCGCTCGCAGGCAAAATCATTCCATGGTGCGCAGCGGGCGCAGCTATTTTAATTGCTTACGGCCTGTACATTGGCTTATTCGTTGCACCCACTGATTTTCAGCAGGGCGAAGGTTACCGCATTATTTTTGTGCATGTGCCTGCCGCTTGGTTCTCAATGTTTTTATATTTGCTGATGGCGTTTTATGCAGGCATGGGCCTAGTGTTCAATGCCAAGCTATCTTACATGATGGCCAGCGCGATTGCGCCTACTGGTGCCATGTTTACCTTTTTGGCCTTAGTCACTGGCTCGCTGTGGGGCAAGCCAATGTGGGGCGCTTGGTGGGTGTGGGATGCGCGCTTAACATCGGAATTGATTTTGCTATTTTTGTATATGGGATATTTTTCGCTGCAATCGGCGATTGATGATAAAAATCGTGCTGATAAAGCCAGTGCGGTGCTGGCGATTGTAGGTGCGATTAATGTGCCAATTATTTACTTCTCGGTTAAATGGTGGAACACACTGCATCAAGGCTCATCTGTCAGCCTGACCAAAGCGCCCGCCATGGCGGCAATTATGCTACAAGGCATGCTGGTGATGGCGATTGGCTTTTGGCTATATAGCGTGGCGGTGATTTTAATGCGTGTGCGTAGCGAGATTTTAGAGCGCGAAAACAAAACGCTGATGTTTAATAGGGAATAACGAGATGCATTGGAACAGCATAAATGAGTTTTTGGCTATGGGTGGTTATGGCTTTTATGTGTGGGGATCGTTCTGCATTACATTTTTATGCATGGCGATTGAGGTGTGGCTACTCAACAAGCGCCGCAAACATATCGCGCAAAGTGCGCAGTAATTTAATTTAAAGTATTCATTTAAAAAGGTAAGTATAGGCATGAAAGCACGTCATAAAAGGTTTGGTTTAATTGCGCTGGGACTAATATTATTAACTGTTGCCATCGTTTTGTTTTCCAAGTCATTCAAAAGTAATTTGGTATTCTTTTTTACGCCTACGCAAGTGGCTAGCGGTGAGGCGCCCAAAACGGGCAATTTTCGCATCGGCGGCATGGTAGAAGAAGGCAGTTTAAAGCGCCTGCCTGATGGCTTGCGCGTGCAATTTAAAGTGACGGATACGGCAAGAACGATGCCGGTAGAATACAAAGGCATTTTGCCAGATTTATTTAAAGAGGGTAAAGGCGTAGTGGCCGAAGGCAGCTTGGATAAAAACGGCTTATTTAAAGCCGACCAAGTACTGGCCAAACATGACGAAAACTATATGCCGCCAGAAGCCGCAGCAGCGCTAGAGGCTGCTAAAGTGCAAAAAGCCAAAGATGCTGCAACTAAAGCGGCAGCAAGCACATCTGCGGAGGTTGCAAAATGATGCCATCCATTGGTGAACTCGCACTTATCCTAGCATTTATTTTTGCCATCATTCAAGGCACGCTACCCTTAGTTGGCGTGTGGAAAAATAAAACCACGCTGATGAATTTAGCGGTACCTACTGCGCGCGCGCAGTCACTACTTATTTTAATTTCGTTTGCAGTGTTAATGTATGCGTTTTATGCCAACGATTTCTCAGTGCTGTATGTCGCTTCTACCTCCAATTCGCAATTGCCACTGATGTATCGCCTAGCCGCGGTGTGGGGCGGCCACGAGGGTTCCATGTTGTTATGGGTGGCTATTTTGTCGATTTGGACGATTGCCGTGACTATGTTTGCCAATAACTTGCCCGATAGTTTTAGAATCAGGTTGATTGCAGTCATGGGCTTGGTTAGCGTAGGCTTTTTAGCGTTTATTTTATTTACGTCTAACCCGTTCGATAGGTTGATTCCTGCTGCTCTAGATGGTCGCGATTTAAACCCGCTGTTACAAGACCCTGGCATGGTATTCCACCCGCCAGTGTTATATATGGGCTATGTTGGTTTCTCGGTAGCGTTTGCTTTCGCAATTGCGGCGCTGCTAGATGGCACTTTAGATAACGCTTGGGCTCGTTGGACGCGGCCTTGGACGACGGTAGCATGGATGTTTTTAACGCTAGGCATCGCCTTTGGTAGTAAGTGGGCTTATTACGAGCTAGGCTGGGGCGGTTGGTGGTTTTGGGATGCAGTAGAAAATGCCTCGTTTATGCCATGGTTAGTCGGCACTGCACTGATTCACTCATTAGCAGTAACAGAAAAACGCGGCGCGTTTAAAGTGTGGACAGTATTGCTGTCAATCTGCGCGTTTTCGCTTAGTTTATTGGGGACGTTTTTAGTACGTTCTGGCGTACTCACCTCGGTGCATGCGTTTGCTACCGACCCGAGTCGCGGCTTATTTATTTTGCTGTATTTGGTGATTGTGATTGGCGGCGCGCTGCTGCTGTTTGCGCTACGCGCACCCAATGTAGGCTTGGGTGAAAAGTTTGGCGTGGTATCGCGCGAATCATTCTTACTTGCCAACAACGTAGTGCTGGCTGCTGCTGCTGCTTCGGTATTATTAGGCACCATGTACCCCTTATTAATTGACGCACTTGGCGGTGGAAAAATCTCAGTTGGCCCACCGTATTTTGATGCAGTGTTTGTGGCCATTATGGCGCCAGGCTTATTCTTAATGGGTTTGGGGCCACTGGCTAAATGGAAAAAAGCCAGTATTCCAGAAATCGGTACACGATTAAAACTAGCCGCAGTCGTCAGCGTGGTATCTGCTTTATTGGTACCATCTGTGATGGGAAAAATATCCCTGATGGCCGCGGTTGGCGTATTTATGGGTGTTTGGATTGTGAGCACTACTTTAATTTTGCTACAAAAAAGAATCAATACTAAGCAAGTGGCTGGCGCCAGTTTAATGGATAACTTAAAAGCCATTCCCTTAGCTTTTTACGGTATGTTGCTGGCACACTTGGGCGTAGGTGTGTTTGTGTTGGGCGTAACGCTGGTGAAAGGTTACGAGAGCGAGCAAGATTTGCGCATGGAAGTAAACGACGTGGCAAAAATTGGCGATTTAGAATTTACCTTTAAAGGCTCAAAAAAAGTGCAAGGTCCTAACTATACGTCGTCGCAAGGCACGTTTATTGTCAGCGAAAATGCTAAGAAAATTGCAATGTTGTACCCAGAAAAACGCTTTTACCCAGTGCAGGGCGCCACCATGACCGAGGCAGATATTGAACCTGGCGTGTTAAAAGATGTATATGTTTCACTTGGCGAGCCGCTAGAAAAAGGTGCGTGGAGTGTGCGTATTTACATTAAACCTTTTGTGCAATGGATATGGGCGGGCTGCATTATTATGGCGCTGGGCGGCTTGATGGCTTTGTTAGATAAGCGTTATCGTATAGCCAATAAAAACTTAGGCCGCGAGTTTAGCCGCGAGTCTAACCAGGAAACACAAGAAGCTTTTTAAGCACGCCAAATCTTATGAACAGAACACTTAAATTTTTAATCCCGCTGGCTTTGTTTTTAGTGGCAGTAGGTTTTTTGTTTAAAGGTTTATTTTTAAATCCGCGCGAAGTGCCCTCACCTTTAGTCGGTAAGCCCGCACCCGCTTTTACAGCGCCAATATTGGGTGAGGCTGGCAAAAATTTTAATAGCAAAGACATGCAAGGCCAAGTGTGGTTACTCAACGTGTGGGCATCTTGGTGTGCAGCTTGCCGCGATGAGCACCCGTTGCTGATGCAAATGGCAGAGACTAAACGCATCGCCACTTATGGTTTAGCTTACAAAGATATCGATGCCGAAGCGCAACAAGTGTTGGTTGCCATGGGTAACCCGTACAACAAAGTGATTACCGATGCTGATGGAAAAATAGGCATTGATTATGGTGTTTACGGTGTGCCAGAGACTTATTTAATTGATAAGCAGGGCATTATTCGCTATAAACATATTGGCCCACTTACGCCAGATATTTTGCTGACTAAAATTGTGCCCTTGCTAAAAGAGCTGGGTGCTTAAAAGACTTTTTTATGAAAAAATTAATCTTAATTTTGTTGGTGTTTAGTCATTCAGTATTTGCAGGTACAGCCACACCACTGGCCGAAGACCCAGCACTAGAAGCGCGCTTAAAAGCCATGTCGCAAGAACTGCGTTGTTTGGTGTGCCAAAACTCCACGCTGGCAGATTCTGATGCGCCTTTGGCTGAAGATTTACGCAAAGAAATTCGTGGCCAAATGCGCGCGGGTAAAACCGATGCAGAAATTACAGATTACTTGGTGACGCGCTATGGTGATTTTGTACGCTATCGCCCGCCAGTCAACAGCAACACCGCGTTGCTGTGGTTTGGGCCATTTTTGCTGTTGCTAATTGGTACTTTTATGATGGTTAGAGTACTAAAAAAACAAGCGGGTGATGAGGCCATTGAAGGCGAAGACGCATAAATGCTAGATAATAAAAAGCGCACTTATGTGCGCTTTTTAATTCTATTTATATTAAAAGTAACATGCCCTAAAAGCCAATATCCATGGGGGTTGCAGAGCATATATTTTAAATGTAACGATTAAAAATTATGTGAATATTGCATGCTCAATATATCTACGCTACCTTCAAAATCACCACGCACGCGGCCATTGCCAGTTGTTGTTTGGTTGTCATCAATCGAAGAATCGCTGATAAACAGGTGTGAATACCCCACGTCAAATTGAGATGCGGGTGACATTTGATAGCTTGCACCTAAAGAAAGCCATTTTCTATCGTTGCCAGGAATACGCGCAGTACGGAACTCGTCTTTAATGGCTTCTTCATCGTAAGCCAAGCCACCACGTAGTTTGATGGCGTCGCTATAATGATAATTAACACCAATAGAATAGCGCATCGTGTTTTCCCAGTTTTCTGGAGTTGTAGTTAATAAAGCACCGCTATCACGGAAAATAGTTAGGGCTTTAAACTGACTCCAGCGTGTCCAAGTCACGTCTCCCATCAAGTCCCATTTGTCGTTTACCCGACTAAATGCACTGACTGAGAAACTTCCAGGTAAACTTACGTCAGCTTTAACGTCGCCATCAGGGGCTGCTGCGAATGGGATGCCTGTAGGCCGCCTAAACTTAGCATCACCTTCTAAGTGTTGCTCTACTTTTGAGCGGTAAGCCACACCAAAACGCGTATCATCAGTGGCTTGGTAAATGGCACCTAGGTTATATCCAAAGCCCCAGTCATCGCCCTCAATTTTCACGCTACCTTGCGAACCTGCGCCCCCCGGAAAATTAACTGCGCGCGTAAGCGTAGCTTCTGCGCGCATGATAGAAACACCAAAGCCTAATGAGAGCTGATCGTTTACTTTGAACGCAATGGAAGGGTTAATGTTAATGGTTTTAACTTCGGACATATCTGCTTGAAAGCGACCTAACCATTCCTTATCGTATTCAGTCTTAAGACCAAAAGGTGCATTGATACCCACGCCAATTTTAACCGAAGGGCTAATTTCAGTCATAAAATAGAAGTTAGGTACAAACGCTAAATCACCTGCATTAGGTCCTTCATCACCTAACGGTTTTACAGGCGAAGGGCCAGGAAAGTCTGCAGCCTCAGAACCTTGATTGTTGAATTCAGCATTAGGCTTGATTAAATGAAGGGCGCCAACCGCTTGCGTACCTTGAATATAAGTCATGCCTGCAGGATTGAAAAATATAGTGCTTGCATCCTCGGCAACTGCTGAGCCACCCGCATACGCGTTACCCATGCCGCTGCCACTCTGTTCGATTAGAGCGAAACCCGCAGCTTGTGAAATGACTGGCGTTGTTAAAACAACAAAACTTAAAAATATTTTTTTCATGGTACAAGCTTCCGCAGATAGTAAGTAAAACTAACTAAATAATACCATCTCAATATGTTACAGAATTAATACAAACTATTTTAGCTATAAATTTAACGATGACTTTGGCCAAAACCTGTTGTTTTATTACAACATTTTAATGTTAATGATGAATTAATGTTTCTAATTGAGTTTTTTTAAAACTAAACAGGCACCAGTACCGCCAAAGGCAAATGAGTTTGACATTGCGTAATCTAGTCTAGTAACAGATTTTGTTACGTTAGGCACATAATCTAAATCACATGCGGGGTCTGGTAGTTTTAGGTTAATAGTCGGCGGTAATCTATTTGAATAGACAGACAATGTAGTTATTACTGTTTCAAGCGCACCTGCGGCGCCCATTAAATGGCCGTGCATAGATTTGGTAGAGCTGACGCTAAGATCGTAGGCGTGCGAACCGAATACTTTTTTAATAGCATTGGTTTCGGTAATATCGTTGAATACAGTGCCTGTGCCATGCGCATTAATGTACTGAATATCAATAGGTTTTAAGCCAGAGTCGTTAAGCGCCGCCGCCATGGTGGCGGCTTGCCCTTCAACAGATGGCACCGCAATATGTTGGTAATCGTTTGCGGCACCATAGCCGACAATTTCAGCATAAATTACAGCGCCACGCGCTTTTGCTTGTTCGTATTCTTCTAGCACCAGCATGGCTGCGCCTTCACCAATTACCAAGCCAGAGCGATTGGCTGAGAAGGGTTTGCATGAGGCACTTAAATCATCTTTATCTTCATCGGCAAGCGTTCTTATTGCCTCCCAAGATTTAATACTGGCATACGATAAAATAGCATCGGTGCCGCCTGCCAATGCAATATCGGTGTAGCCGTGCCGTATGTCTCTCATCGCCTGGCCAATAGCCACAGCAGACGACGAGCATGCGGTTGAATAAGTGTGATTGGTGCCAGAAATTGCAAAATGTGTGGCAATGGCCGATGCGGCGCTGTTATACATGCACATTAAAACCGTGTAAGGTTTTAGACGATTTTCACATTTGGTGTAAAGCGTTTGGTAGCCATCTTCAACGGATAAAGCACCACCCATTCCAGTGCCTACATATACGCCTGTACGCGATTTTAGTTCATCGTTTAGTTGTAATTGAGCATGTTTAACTGCTTCAATGCTTGAGTACAGAGCCATCTGACCATTGCGGTCAAGTATGGCGTAATCACTTTTTTTACTAAAATAATCCACCGGGTTAAAATCAACTTGTGCAGCAATTTTGCATACCAATTGCGCTGTAAATGTGGATTCCAGCAACTTAATGGCCGATTTACCTGCAAACACATTGTGGGCTAAATCTTCAATGGTATTACCTAGTGGAGATACCGCACTGAAGCCAGTAATAACAACACGACGGTAATTTGACATGCGGGGTTAAACCAGTATTTTTAAGTAGATATACTTTTTGCAAGCACTAACTCGTGTGTCACATTGATTACATCTTGCAGAGTTTTAATATGCTCAAAATTTTTGGGGAATGAGACATTGTACTGATGCTCAATACTAAAAATTATCTCTAAAAAGCCGAACGAATCGATATCTAAATCTCTAAGGCTGCTTTCAAGTTTTATTTGAGCCACATCTATTTTATTTTCTTGTATCAAGAGGTTCGTCAAGAATTTTTTAATTTCATCATCTAATGAAATTTTTTGGTCATCCATAAATTTACACCCTTAAACAACCTAAATAAGTTATATTATATTAAATCTTAAGTTATATTATATCCTACCTATATAATAGATTGAGTTTTATACTTGATAAATGAAGGTTTTTATGAATATTGAAGCGTGTGGCCTAAGTAACAATTTTAAACAATTGTTTATTCGATACGATGAAAGTCATGAAGTATTGTGGACTTGTTTTAATCAAAAAAATATGGTTCCTTGCTTCAATCAGGAGCTTATCAGCGAGCTTACACAGCATCAAAAAGAGATTCAAAACACCGGTGGCGTTTTATATGATGGCGATAAAGCGCATCATATCAAATATTCGGTTGCGGCTTCTGTTACACCTAACGTGTTTAATCTGGGCGGGCATTTGGCTATGATTCGTGAGCTAGCCATTCATCGACATAGAGAGGCTTTGCTTAACTATGCCACCAAAGGCATTGATGTTTTAGCCAATAAACTTTCACGATTTAATAACTCTCCCATCATTAATATTAGTTTAGTGCAGGGGCTTGCGTTAGGCGGAGGCCTTGAAGCTGTGCTTGCTAGCGATATTGTGATTGCTGAGCGTAAAAGTCTGTTTGGCTTTCCTGAAATTTTATTTAATATGTTTCCAGGTATGGGCGGATACAGCCTAGTTGCTAGAAAAGCTGGCGTTAAAATTGCAGACGAGATGATACTTAAAGGCAAACAATACACCGCTGAACAAGCCTATGAAATGGGCTTGGTGGATGTGCTAGTAGATGACGGAGAGGGTGAAAAAGCAGTATATAACTGGATAGAAAAAAACAGACGTTTTTCTAATGGTTATTTAGCCGCACAAAAAGCTAAAAATCACATTAACCCCATTACAACTGATGAGTTAATGGATATTACTAGGTTGTGGGTGGATGTTGCGCTAAAACTTTCTGATAGAGAGTTCAGTATCATGAATCGTTTTATTTACAGTCAAGAGAAGCAATATGTAACAGCACCTAACTTTAATAGCAATAATGTGGTGCCGTTAAGGCAAAGTGCATAGTAGTTAGTTTGGCTAGATAATAAACCAGCGCAAGCTGGTTTTATTATTTTGGTATCTGTTGAATAATGTTTTGTTGGTTTAAATAGTCCCATAAAAATACTTTTGTGCGGGTATAGTGATCTTGTACATTGCCTGCCAATATCTCAATACTTTTAAAGTTGTCAGATGGTTTAATATTACTCAAGCTCACACATAGTCTAGACAGTTCGTCAGCGCCCACATTGACTGCGCTGCCCGCTAGCGTATGACCGCAAGCTTTAATTTTTATAAAATCACGGGCTTTAGTGTAAGTATTTAGTGATGCTATTCTTTGTTCTGCATCCGCCATAAAATCGAGTATTAACTTTTCAATAAAGTGGCTATTGCTGCCTAACTGTTTCAAGCTATTTAATCTACTTACATCTAACAGCATCGGCTCATTTAGACTGTCTAGCTTGGCGTTAGTGTAATCAATCACCTCGGCAGTTTTAAATGTAGATTGTGATACAACATCTTCTATAGTTTGGATTAACAATTCGATTTGAATCGGTTTGGTTAAATATGCGCCTATGCCAATTTCTTTAAATGATTCTATAGTTTCTATCGTCGCATCGGCACTTAGAATAATGGTGGGTATTTGTGGTTTACCAATATTGAGTGCTTGATAGATTTGAACAACCTCCATGCCGCCCATAACTGGCATATTGCCATCTAGAATCATTAAATCGTAATCAGTGTCGCTTAACTTATCTAAGGCTAATTCACCGTTTTTAACCGTGTCAACTTGATGATTTTCTTGCAGTAAAATTTGCGTAATAATCATGCTGTTGACATCGTTATCATCAGCCACTAAAACACGATACGATTTTATTTGTTTTTTAGCGGGTTTCTTAAAGTCACTAAATACTAATACTTCTGAAGAGCCTGCTTGTGTGTTAACAAAACCACGCTCAATTTGATTCCCAAGTTGGTGCTCGCTGTCTTTGCCTAATGCAATCTCAAACCAAAATTTAGAGCCAGCGCCCAATTTACTTTCTACGTTTAAATTACCACCCATAAAGGTGATTAGATTTTTTGATATGGTTGTACCTAAGCCTGTGCCGCCGAATTTGTTTTTAATTGAATTATTGGCTTGAGAGAAGCTTTCAAATATCGTTTTAATCGCGCCTTCTTCAATGCCTATCCCAGTATCAACAATTTCAAACAACACCTGTGCCTGACTTTCAGTTTGTTTGGTTACTTTTACATTGACTTTTACAGAGCCATTTTCAGTAAATTTAACGGCATTACCAATTAAATTGATTAATACTTGCTTAATATGTAAAAGCTCGCCTTGCAACAATAATGGGGTGTCATTTGCAATATCGTAACTTAGCAAAATATTTTTTGCTTTTGCTTGGTTGCCAAACAAATTAACACTACCTTCTATTAAATCTTGTAAATTAAAACTAGTTACCTTGCTAACAATTTTGCCACTTTCAATTTGCGATATATCTAACACATCGTTAACTAATTGCAGCAATAATTCAGAAGATGAATGGACAACGTCAAAAAGATTTTTTTGATCTTTGTTGATTGGGGTATTAGCTAACAAGCTGCACGCACCCACAATTCCGTTAAGCGGGGTGCGAATTTCATGACTCATGTGTGATAAAAACTGGCTTTTGGCTTTACTCGCATTTTCAGCTTTATTAGTGGCTTCTTTTAACCTTGTAAGTAGAGCAAGCGCGTAGAGAGGTATGGAGATAAGTGTAAATAATAGCCCATAAAATGCAACTGGATTTATTTGCCAATGATTGCTTAAAACGCTCGCAATTACAAAGCCAATTAAGCTTGTGAAGTAAGCAGCTAATAGCATGGTTCTACCAAATCGTAGGCCATAGCCAATAACCAACCACAGATAAACCCCTATAAAAACACTACCAACGTCATTGGTTAAATATACTGAAATCGATGTGCCTGAAACGTCTGCAAATAATGAAAATAACTGCCTCTTCGTACTTGGCTTGGTTTTGAGTCTTGTGTGAACTAATAAGCAAATGGCAACGGAAGGGTAAGCTATTACTAGAAAATAGAGCGTGGGTGTTATATTTTCGCTAGTAAATGAGACGAATAAAGTTGCAGTACTTACTATTAGCAATCGCATTATGGCTTGCTGGTATTCCTCACCATGGTTACGTAGCCCTACAGCGCTAATAATATTATTTAACAAAGTTTTCATACTGCTAATTAAATTAAATTTAATTATATGTGTATATGTTATTTCGTTCACAATATTAATCCTCAATGAAAATTCTAGTTTATTTTTATTAAAGCAATAATTGTGCCGATCTAAACTGGTATAAATAATACTTTTAATTCAATAGGTTGATGAAATATGTTTGTTAGAGAGTGTGGATGATGATGAGAATTATTGTCACATGTGACAGAAAGTTAACTCTGCTTTATACTTTTACGAATAATTGATCAATAGGACAACACATGGCAACACAAGCAGATATTGAAAGTCATTACGACGTAGATAATGATTTCTTTGCGCTTTTTTTAGATGAAAAGTATCTTGGATATACCTGTGGCATATGGGACAAGGCTACTAATTTAGAGCAATCGCAAGTAGATAAATTTATAAGGTTGTGTGATTACGCCAATGTTCAACCTGGTGATAAGGTGATGGATGTTGGTTGTGGTTGGGGTGGACTATTAAGTTTTATTGCCGACAAGTACGCAGGCACAAAAGCGCATGGCGTAACCTTAAGCTCTAACCAAGCTGAATATATAAATAACTTACATCAAGTGAATGTATCTGCAGATAACTGTACTTGGGAGGATTACGCGATACCAGAGCAAAAGTATGATGCAATTGTGAGCGTTTGTGCGCTTGAGCATTTTGCTACTTTTGAGGACAATTTAGCTAATCGCCAGCGTGATATTTATAAAATTTTCTTTGATTGGTGCCTCAGCGTTTCTACACCAGATGCACAGATAGGACTTCAATCTATTGTTATCACAAGAGCGCCAAATAATTTAGCTGAACTGAGGGGCGCTAAATATTTGCAAGAAAAAGTGTTTCCAGGCTCGGCATTGTCTTGCATTAGCGACATTCAAGCTGCCATTGTGGATAAATATGAAATTCTAGCCGTAAATAGAATTGGTTTAGATTATGTACGTACCTTGGCAGAGTGGAAAAAAAGACTAGTACATAATAAAGCCACAGTAGTTTCGCGTTACGGACAAGCCCTTTTTGATCACTATATTACTTATTTTGATGGGGCAACGCATTGCTTTGAAAATGGATATTGGGATGTTTATCAAGCGTCCTTAAAAAGGGCTAAATCAGTCAGGGCGTTCTCAGATTAGTACTTAAATAACCTTTAGTGGGGCGTTGTTGTGTGCTCTTTATGTATTTGTTCCAGAGTATTTCGAATAGATAACATCGCATCAACTAAATCTGGGTCAAAATGCTTGCCGCTTTCATTGTTTATGTATTCCAACGCTTTATCAATGCTCCAAGCCTCTTTGTAGGGGCGCACGCTGGTAAGCGCGTCAAACACATCAGCAATTGCCACAATGCGCGCAGATAAGGGGATATCATTACCTTTTAGTGAGTAAGGGTAACCCATTCCATCATAACGTTCATGATGCGCCAGTGCAATTTCGCAACCTTTTTGTAGGTATTTTGAAGGACTGTCTTGCAAAATTTCATAGCCAATGAGCGGGTGTTTGCGCATTTGTTTTAACTGTTCATCGTCGAGCGGACCTTTTTTTAGCAAAATGCTATCTGCAATGCCGATTTTGCCAATATCATGCAAAGGCGCTGCCAGTTCGATAATCTCCGCTTCTTCTTCACTTAAGCCAATTTTATTTGCAAGTGCGCGACTGTATAAAGACATACGTTGCAGGTGCTGGGCGGTGTCGAAATCTTTATGCTCACCCGCCCGCGCAAGGCGCATCAGGGTTTCTTTCTCGCGCGATTTAATTTCTACCGTTGCCGCTCGCACCAAGCTTTCAAGTAAGTAACTTTTGTTTTCTAAGGCAATGTGTTGTTGGTGCATGGTGAGTAGGTTCTTGCAACGCGCTTTACATTCATAAACATCTATAGGTTTGCTAATAAAGTCAGTTACGCCCGCATCCAGCGCGGCATAGCGTGTTTCTGCATCTTTTCGAATGGTAATCATAATCACAGGTACCGCTGCATAATTCGGCAAGGTTTTTAGCAAACGGACAAAATCAACACCATTCATTTCTGGCATTAGGAAGTCCACATACACTAAATCTGCTTTATGTTGTGTGGCCCATTCTAGCGCTTCTTCGGGGTTGCTTTTTTCGATGACTTTAATTTTTGGATTGAGGCTTTTGATCACGTGCGTGAGGATGGCGCGGCTGGTTGATTGGTCATCAATATTCAGCACACAGCAGTCGTCAAAAAGTTCTAATTCGGTCATGCAGTTTCCCCAAGTGCAAGTGCATATACATATGCGACTTACTATTGTAATTTGTATAAAATATAAGCAATTTTTAAGCCAATTAAACTAAAACCAGATCTAAAATTACTGAGATAAAAATAAACAATGACTAACAAAAAATAATGATTAAAATCAATAAGTAATTTTTTTAATCGCCTGTTAAGTCAGTGAAGCTTATTTTCTAGTTGAACTTTTTTGTTGTTTATGTTGAAACTCTTGTGCGAGTCTCGTCAACTAAGTGACATATTTTGACATATTTTGACATATTTAGCGCATAAACTAATAACTATTTTTTTCGATAGTTGGCTTATTAGGTTTGAGATCGAATGCAATGCAGATACGTGCTTGGTTTGAGGTAAAAGGAATCGTCCGGTGGAACAACGAAGATGGAAATAATACGATATCACCTACTTTGGGCATGATATGCGCGGTAGGGAAATCTGAGATTGTTTTTGGCGCTAATATTGGGTAATCGTCGCCATGTGTGCCATATTCAAACGCGCCTTCAAGGCCACTTTCTGGGGGCATGGCCAAATATACCGCGCCACTAATCCAGCCAATCTCGTGAATATGCGCACTTAAATGGCCGCCTTGCTGCATTTTTACATACCACGAGCTGGTGAATTCCAGCTCGCTCGGAAAAGATAAAATCAACTCACAATCTGCCTCTGCAAATTTATTTTTGTAGCGTAAAAATTCCTGTTTTATTAATTCTGCAAGTGCGCGAAAAGATACTTCTGGCCGTTTAAACAAATTGCCTGCCGATTGTTGACCATTGGTCAGCCGGCCTTGTTTGCGTTCAGCAATATCGGCCGTGTTAATGTCATTGAGCAGATCTTTTAATAAAGTACTATCGGGCGCCAACAGTTTATTTTGGTAAACAAAATCCAGCCCGTTTTTGCAAAAATTGTACGGGTCTAGCGTGTTTGAGTTAATACTAAAATGCGTAGAAAGTGTGGCAGTAAAAGGCGAGGTGTTTGGCATGCCGCCAGCAAGTGCGTCCCTATTGGCTTTGAAGGCGTCAAATTTAAAGGCTTTATATTGGCAATATAATTTACGTGCTTGCCAATCATCCAACTGCGAGCGCTCAAAATAAGCAATTGCATCCTCATATTTTTTAGCCAAATACAAAAATTCAGCCATATTATAATTGGCATTGGGGTGGCTGGGGTTAATTGCCAAAGCCGCTTGGTAGCTTTTTACTGCAGCCTGCATATCGCCTTGGTCGCGCAATGTTTCGCCCAAATTATTATGCGCATCGGTGTAATTGGGGAACAACTTGATGGCTTGTTGATAACTACTCACTGCCGCTGCTAAATCGCCTTTGTCACGCTGTACGGTGCCCAAATTAAAATGGCCACGCGCATCTTGCGGATTAATTTTTAAGCCAGTTTGATAACTTTTTATGGCATCGTCTAGCCTGCCTTGGCGTTGCAAAATAGTGCCTAAGTTGCCATGTGCTTCAAAAAAATTGGGTTTAATTTTCAAAGCTTGTTGGTAAGTGCTTACCGCCTCATCTGGCCTGTTTAAATGCGTGAGTGCGATGGCGCAGTTGAATAATAAATCAGCCGAACTTTGATTATACTTTTCGGGTTGTAATTTAAGCGCGCTTTGGTAGCTGGCAACTGCCTCAGCATATTTCTGCTGACCATCTAAACTTAAACTTAGCACATGCTGCAAAATAAAAACGTGCGGGTGCGCAACGAGCAAGCTTTTGGCTAAAACCTCAGTCTGTGCTAGCTGGCCATTATTCAGCAACTGAATGAGGCTTTGTATTTGTTGCTGGTTTGGTTGGGTCAAGCTTGCCATGTTGAATGCTTAGTTAAAATTCGTTTGTAGTCGGCTAGCCATTTGTTTTAGTAGCTGCATGGCTATTTTAGGGTCATCCGCCAGCATGGTGTCAATATTTTCAGCATAAATAATAATGATACGTGCCTCATCCGAGCTGACAATGGCATCTGATGTGGTGGGCTGTTTGGTCAGCATGGCCAGTTCGCCAAAATAATCACCCGCATTGAGCGCTCGCACAACCGCGCCATGATTGCTCAGACTGACATTGCCTTCGGCTAAATAATATAAATTGCGCTCGGTATTGCCGCGCTCGAAAATATACTCGTTTTGCTTTAAGATTAGGCCATAGCGGCTCATCAGCGCATCAATATAGTTGGCTTTGACGCGATTTGATTTACTAGCCGCATTGTCAAATAAACCTTTTAGCAGCAGCACGTCTTTTTTGCGCAATGTACTCATTAATTCTGTGCCCAGCAAAAACACCGCAAAATTTAAATATAGCCAAGTAATCGATACAAACATCGCCTTCATGCTGCCAAACACGGCGCCGTAATCTTTGTTAAGTGATAAAAATAGACCAAATGCCGGCCGCATCGCCAGCCATAATAAAGCGGTTAAGCTGGCAGCAATCAGCACATGCACAAAAGCTACTCGTAGCGGAAAAAATACTTTATAAAAGACGACAATTAACAGCGTTGTCATTAATAAGGTACTAAGCGATACCACAAGACTGAGCTGTGTGGCAGGAAAGTGTACCGCCAAAAAGCGTACTGCTTGCTCGATGACAAAGCCAGCCGAAGTAAATAAGAAAAATAGCAGCAAAATACCCAATACCGACACCACATCTTTAAACTTGCGCTTAAAATATGATGGCGCTTCTACCATAGTGGCGATGGTGTAAAAGGCAGAGCGCATAGCGCTGGCCAATGGCGTAATCGTCCATAGCAACACAAACAACCCCAAAGCCCCCCAAGCAGCTTTGGCTTGCGATGCGCTGTACACTTCTGTCATGATTTTATTGCTGAAATCGGGCACCAAGTTACCAGTGAGTATGGCTAATTTTACAATAGCGTAATCAGATGAAAACACAAACTGACTGAGTAAAAAGAAAATCAGCAAAATGAGTGGAATCAAGGCAAACAGCGCATAAAAAGACAGTGATGCTGACATACCAAACACATTGTGGCGCAAAAATCCCGCAATGGTTTCGCGTAGTACAAACAAGGGCGTTGCGTATTCTTGCTTGGCATAAGCATGAATAGGCTTGCTGAGTGCAGGGTGATGCGCCAAGTTTTTTAGCCTGCTAATATTGTCTGGGTTAATGAGTGCCAATGTGTATGTTTCACGAGGTTTGTTTATAGTGTTTTATAACGATCAGTCGCAGTCACTAGCGCACTAGTAACGCCAGTTTCCATGGCGGAGTGGCCAGCATCAGCCACCATCACAAACTTAGCATGCGGCATGGCGCGCGACAGCTCCCACGCGCTTATCGGTGGACACACCATATCATAGCGGCCTTGCACGATGGTGGTGGGAATGTGCGCAAGCTTTTGTGCAGCCTCGCCCAACATGTTGCGCTCGCCCACAAAACATAAGTGCTCAATATAATGTATTTGCACGCGCGCTCTGGCCAACTCAACTTCTCCGTCTGTTTTTTCTTTATCTGTTTTATTCACAGGTTCTCGTGGCAATAGCGACATCATGCTGCTTTCATACGCATTCCAAGCAGTAGCGGCTGGGATACTGATGGCTTTGTCTTCACAAAATACCAAAGCTTCAAAAGCGGCTAATACATCATGCCTTTTGTTTGCAGGTAAATACTCACATAATGTGTGATAAGGCTCGGGGTGAAAGTTTTTAACCTCGCTTAAAAACCAATTAAGTTCTGACGGGCGACTTAAAAAGATACCGCGTAATATGAGCGAGATAATTTGTTGAGTATGCTTAAGTGCATAGGCGAGGGCTAGGGTGCTGCCCCAGGAGCCGCCAAATACATGCCATCTAGCGATGCCCAAATGATGACGTATGCTTTCTATGTCATTTATCAAGTCATCAGTCGTATTTTCACGCACTTCACCTTGCGGCGTGCTGCGTCCACAACCACGTTGATCTAGCAAAATAATGCGGTAATATGCGGGGTCAAAAAAGCGCCTTTGCGTTGGGTTGCAGCCGCTGCCTGGTCCGCCGTGTAAAAAAACGACAGGCACACCATTCGGATTGCCACATTCTTCATAATATATTTGATGCAAAGGTGAAACTTTTAACATTTCATCGCGATATTGCGCGCATTCTGGGTATAAATTTTTAACAATATCCGACATAAAAAAATAAGCTTTCTATATGATTTTATTGACTATTTTAGTACTGTAAAAAATGCATCAAAAATAATTTAAAAAATAATGGAACATTTGTTAATAAATTGTAACTAAAGTGTTGCAATTTAAAATTACTTGTTTTATATTGCTTACCTCACATGAAAATGTGAAACGAAGTATTCTTAAATTTGTAACAAAAATTATAGCCGAATACGCTTTAATATATATGACAAAATTCAAGGACGCTTTAAATAAACCCTTAGTAACATAACTTTGGAGATAAACAATGAAATTCAATACAATCAAGCTAGCTCTAGGTCTAGTTGCAGGCGCTACATTGGCAATGCCAATGGTTGCATCAGCAGCAGCAGACAGAGATGCAGCATTGGCTAACCCAAATAACTGGGCTACACCACGTGCAAACGAATTGGGTCAAGGCTACAGTGCTTTAGCTCAAATTAACAAAGGCAACGTAAAAAATCTTAAAGCTGCATGGACATTCGCTACTGGTGTAAACCGTGGTCACGAAGGTGCTCCATTGGTTATTGGTAACATGTTGTTCGTACACACAGCATTCCCAAATAACGTATACGCTTTAGATTTAAACGACAATCAAAAAATCGTTTGGTCATATTTCCCAAAACAAGATCCATCAGTACAGGCTGTTTTGTGCTGCGATAACGTATCACGTGGTCTTGGTTTCGGCGACGGCAAAATTTACCTTCAACAAAATGATGGTAACTTGGTTGCTTTAGACGCTAAAACAGGTGCTAAAGTATGGTCAGTACAAAACACAGATCCAAAAGTTGGCGCTACAAACACTAACGCTCCACACGTAATCAAAGACAAAATCTTAACTGGTTGCTCAGGTGCTGAATTCGGTGTTCGTTGCTTTATTGCTGCGTACAATGCTAAAGATGGTTCATTAGCTTGGAAAGCTTACTCAACAGGCCCTGACTCAGAAGTGTTAATCGGTGCTGATTTCAACTCTGCAAACCCACATTACAGTACTTTGTCAGCTTACAAAGATATCAATGGTGGCAACAAACAAGGTGGTTCTTTCGAAGCACTTAAATTGTCAGAAATGAAAATCGGCGAAAAAGACCTTGGCGTTCGTACATGGTTAAAACCACAAGCAGTTAAAGATGGTTGGCAACATGGTGGTGGTTCTACATGGGGCTGGTGGCCGTATGATGCACGTACAAACTTAGTTTACTACGGCACAGGCAACCCTTCAGTATGGAACCCAGATGTCCGTCCAGGCGACAACAAATGGTCAATGACTATTTTTGCACGTGATATGGATTCAGGTATTGCAAAATGGGGCTACCAAATGACTCCACACGATGAGTGGGATTATGATGGTATTAACGAAGTAATCTTGTTCGACAAAGGTGGCAAAACATACGGTTGGCATCATGACCGTAACGGTTTCTTGTACACATTTGCTGCAGGTACAGGTTCATTGGTTGCTGTTGAAAAAGCACATCCATTCGTTAACTGGTCAACTGGTGTTGATATGAAATCTGGCGTGCCAAACAAATTGGCTTCAGCTTCAACTCACCAAGACTACAATGCTAAAGGCGTTTGCCCAGCTGCATTGGGTACTAAAGACCAACAACCAGCTGCATATTCACCAAAAACTGGTTTAATGTACACACCACTTAACCACGTATGTATGACATACGAGCCAGTAGAAAGCAAATATACTGCTGGTCAACCTTGGGTTGGTGCAACATTAACTATGTTCCCAGGTCCTGATGGCGTTATGGGTGGTTTTGGTGCTTATGATCCAATGACCAACAAAAAAGTATGGTACAACAAAGAAAAATTCTCTGCTTGGGGTGGTGCTTTAACAACTGCTTCAAACTTAGTGTTCTACGGTACTCTTGATCGTTGGTTAAAAGCTTTGGATGCAAACTCAGGCAAAGAACTTTGGAAATTCCAAGTGGGTTCTGGCGTGATTGGTAATGCATTCACATACGGCCACAAAGGTAAACAACACGTTGGCGTGCTATCAGGTATTGGTGGCTGGGCTGGCGTTGCGATGAACCTTGGTATGACTAACCCAACAGACGCACTTGGTGCTGCCGGTGGTTATGCTGAACTTGTTAAATACAATGCTGCTCCTGGCGGCGGTGCATTAACAGTATTCAAACTATAATTAGTTTCTAATTATTAGTTAGAATGATGTTCTAATGAAGCACCCCACTTCGGTGGGGTGTTTTTATTTGCACAGAATGTTTTTATAGATAAGCTGTTTTATGTGTAATTGATTAACACGTCATCTAATCTGTTAGATAGTCGTTATGGGTATCGAGTGTGCCTAAAAATGAAAATTTAGTTACAATGTTAAGGCTTGGTTTTTGCTATACACATGAGTATATAGCATAGGCACAGAACTTTTATTTTTAGACATACTCTCAAGTTGTGATGCGGAAACGATGGCCGCAATTTTTATTAAGGAAATAAAACAATGTTGAAACAAAATAAACCTACTACGGTGACTACGGTCGTTGCAAGCTTAGGGGTACTATTGGCTATTGCAGCTTCGCCAATTTTAGCTGAGGAAGCTGGAGTAGACCTATCAAGTGGTCGCGGTGGTGAAGCGCAACGCGTCGATGATGGTACAGAATTTAAAGTCTGTGCAGACCCAGCAAACTTGCCTTTTTCAAATAATAAACAAGAAGGTTTTGAGAATAAAATTGCAGAAGTATTAGCTAAAGACTTAGGTTTAAAACTGAGCTATATGTACTGGCCTGATCGCATGGGCTTTTACCGTAATACGCTGAATGCAAAGCGTTGTGATGTGATTATTGGCACGGCTGATGGTAATGATTCTGTGCGTACTTCTAAGCCCTATTATCGCTCTGGTCATGTCTATGTGTGGCGTAAAGAAAGCAACTATAACATTACCGATTGGGATTCGCCTGATTTGAAAAAAGGCGTGATCGGCGTGGTTGGCCAAAGCCCAGCAACCATTCCTATGAATGAAAAAGGCTTAATTGCAAATGCGCGCCCGTATCGTATGCAGCGTGATTTAAACTTACCTTCTAGTTATTTAATTGATGATTTAGAGAAGAAAGAAATTGATATCGTTGTAGCTTGGGGTCCAATTGGCGGCTATTTTGCCAAACAAAGTAAAGTGCCGATGGAAGTTAGAATTATTCCTGAATATGTGGGCTATGATGAGATTAACAATGCCAAAGGCAAAGAGTTTTGGAACATCTCCGTAGGCGTGCGCAAAAAAGATAAAGAACGCATGGAAAAAATTGACGCTGCGCTTGTACGCAACAAAGTCGCTATTGACAAAATTTTAGATGATTTTGGCATTCCGCATGTGGCAGTAGTAGAAGAGAAACGTAGAGGTAAAAATCCTGACAAAGATCGTGGTGCAGTTGTACCAAAATCAGAGTAAAATATTGTTTTTATTTTGTGACAGTACTTTCATATTTTTATGACAGTACGGTGTCAACCAAGTAGAAACAAGTTCGTTAAATGAGCAAATGGTCGAGCTGCAGGTTCAGGTAAGACCTTACTTAAAATTGAAAAATTAGGAGATAACATGTTTGGTATTAAAGCATTAAAGTCAACTTTACTAGTATCTGTGTTGACATTAGCAGGTCTTACACTTTCATTTCAAGCAAGTGCAGCGTGTAAACTAGTTTCAACTGTAGATGGTTCACCTTTAGCAATTAAAGCAGTTGATACTGACTCAGCAGAGGCAAAACAGTTTTTAGAAACTTGTATTAACCCATACACAAAAATGTATCTGGCTGATGCAGAAGCTGCTAAAAAAGGTAAAAAAGAATACAACTACAACAACTGTACAGGTTGCCATGGCGGTAAGTTAGAAGGCATTATGGCCCCATCATTAAGCAAAAATACAGCTGGTGGCCAAGGCGCATATGACCAAAAATGGGTATATGCTAAAAATAGTACGGATAAAGGCATGTTTGAGTCTATCGCTGGCGGCACACCTGGTACGTCAGGTGGCACAATGTTTATTTGGCATAATCAATTGCCAGGTAAAACAGGTGATGGTTTATCAACAGATCAAATCTTAAAAGCAATCGCTTACATCCGCACTCAGTACAAAGGTGACGGGGCTAAGGACTGGGTAAAGTAAGCTTTTAACCTAGTATAAAGTAACAAAATCAAGCGGCTGCTGTATAATTACAGCAGCCGTTTTCAATGTAATTAATATTTTTTTTGGAGAAATTTTATGATACGACTCAAAGTTAGTTTTTTGTTGGCTTTGACCCTGTCAGTTTTAACCGCCTGTAATAAAGGCGATAATGCAGGTGCAGCGTCAGCTGGCGATTCAGCTAAAACAGCAAGTGCAAGCGATAGTGGCGGTGGTTGTAATTTTGTTTCTACTATTGATGGTAAGCCTTTTATTATTAAAGCGGTAGATACCGATACCCCAGAAGCGAAACAGTTTTTAAAAACCTGTATTAACCCTTATACAAAAATCTATATGGCAGACGCAGAGGCGGCTAAAAAAGGTAAACGTGAGTACAACTACAACAACTGTACAGGCTGTCACGGCGGCAAATTAGAAGGTGTTATGGCGCCATCACTCAGTAAAAATACAGCTGGCGGTCAAGGTGCTTATGATCAAAAATGGGTATATGCTAAAAACGAAACTGATAAAGGCATGTTTGAAAGTATTGCTGCTGGTACGCCAGGTACGTCAGGTGGTGCAATGTTTGTGTGGCATAATCAATTACCAGGTAAAACAGGCGACGGCTTAACAACAGATCAAATTCTTAAGGCTATTGCTTATATTCGTACTGAATATAAAGGTGATGGCGAAAAAACTTGGATGAATTAAGTTTTTCGACATAAACTAACGGCTGCTGGTTAGATACAGCAGCCGTTTTGTATTTATAAGCATCTAGATTTTAAGGGCAAAATTGAAAAACTCATCAGAAAATAATGTACACCACATAGTGGTTGTAGGCGGCGGTGCAGGCGGCCTAGAGCTGGCAACCCGCTTGGGCGATAGTTTGGGCAAAAGTAAAAAAGCTGAAATTACCTTGATTGACAGCACTAGAACACACATGTGGAAGCCACTGCTACACGAAATTGCAGCGGGCAGTATGAACCCTGACAAGCATCAGCTTGAATACATGGCACAAGCGCATTGGCATCATTTTAAGTTCCGCTTAGGGTGTATGGATGGCTTAAATAGAACAGCTAAAGAAATCACAGTCGCACCTCATCACGATGAAGATGGTGTGGAAGTGATTCCACGTCGCACGTTTAAATATGACACTTTAGTGATTGCGATAGGTAGCACCACCAACGATTTTGGTATTGATGGTGCGCGTGAACACTCAATAGCGCTAGATACACAAGAACAAGCGGAAAAATTTCATCGCCGTCTGCACAATGCGCTAGTGCGCGCACAAACACAAACTACCCCTATTAAGCCAGGCCAGTTAGAAGTGGTGATTGTAGGTGCTGGTGCCACAGGCGTAGAGTTGGCGGCCGAGTTGCATAACACCACACGTGAACTTGCAGCCTATGGCTTAGATAAAATTGATGCAGACCGCGATGTAAAAATATCCATTATTGAAGCCAGTGATCGTGTATTGCCGGCGCTACCAACTAAATTATCGTTGGCAGTAGACGTAGAGTTAAGAAAATTGCGTGTGAATGTGTTTACAGGTGAGCGCGTGACTGATGTATCGGATAAAGGTGTCACCACGCATAGTGGCCGCTTTATTCCAACTGAATTGGTGGTGTGGGCGGCTGGCATTAAAGCGCCAGATTTTTTAAAGCAATTGGATGGCTTAGAGACCAATCGTATTAATCAGTTAGTGGTAAAACAAACGCTGCAAACCAGTTTGGATGACAGCATTTTTGCTTTTGGTGATTGCGCTGCATGCCCATGGCTAGGACATGATGGCAATGTGCCACCGCGTGCGCAAGCGGCGCATCAACAAGCCTCTTTATTAGTTAAAACCCTGAAAAAACGTGTGGCAAATAATATTAACTTGCCAGAGTATAAATACCGTGATTATGGCTCGTTAGTGAATTTAGGTAGATACTCAACGGTGGGTAGCTTAATGGGCGCGCTGTCTGGCGGCAGCATGTATATTGAAGGCTTATTTGCACGCTTGATGTATCAATCGCTATACAAAATGCACTTGATGACCTTGCATGGATTTTTTACGGTGGCGTTACAAACCATTGCGCGCATTATCACACAACGCACAGAGCCTAAAATTAAACTGCACTAGATAAGTTGAGCTGATATAAGCTACGCTAGAAATTAGTAGCCTGTGTAGAAATCTTTGCCCGATAAACGCGGTTGATAATGCTCATGGTAATGATGATAAATAAGCCGAACGCAATCACAATTGAGTTCATAGGCACGTCAGCTTTTACCATCAGCAAATAGCAGCCCAGCATAATGAGTATGCCAATGTGCTCGTTAAAGTTTTGCACGGCAATAGAGTGCCCAGCGCCGATTAAATAGTGGCCGCGATGCTGCAAAAGCGCATTCAGCGGCACTACAAAAAACCCACTGAGCGCGCCGATAAAAAATAATAGTAAGGCCGCGAGGCGCCAATCATTGATAAATACCATCAAAATGACCAACATGCCCATGACAATGCCTGCAGGCAGCACTTTGGTGGAGTCTTCTAGTTTGATGTAGCGAGAGGCAATTACTGAGCCTACGGCGATACCAACCGCAACGGTTGCAATTAACTGCGTGGATTGTTCTATATCAAACTTGAGCGCAAGGGCCGCCCAAGCCAAAACGACTAATCTCAAGGTAGCGCCGGCACCCCAAAATAAAGTAGTGACTGCTAGTGATACTTGACCCAGAGGGTCTTTCCAAAGTGAATTAAATGCATGCCAAAAATCTTTTATCATAAAAAATAGGCTTTTACCTTCTGGCCGGTGGTCAATCGGCATTTTTGGAATGAAATAATTGAAAACTGCAGCAGTCACGTACAAGGCGGTGATAATCATCATGGCAAAATGTGGGTCATCACTGGCTAGCTTTCCACCAACAATTGCGCCTAATATAATCGCCGTGACTGTAGAGCCTTCCATCCAGCCATTAGCCTTGACTAATAAACTGCTTGGCAGCATTTCGGTCAATATGCCGTATTTGGCAGGTGAATAGGCCGCCGCGCCAATGCCTACAATGCCGTAAGCATACAGTGGCGGCATACCTAGCACCATGGCCACACAGCCAATTACTTTGACTGAGTTAGAAAAAAACATGACGCCACCTTTGGGAAAGGCATCTGCAATGGTACCGACAAAAGGCGCTAATAAGATATAAGAGATGACAAAATATTGCTGCAATAATGGCGTATGCCAATCGGGTGCATTTAATTCAGCCAGCAGGGCAATCGCAGCAAATAACAAGGCATTATCGGCCAAGGCAGATAAAAACTGCGCAATTAGAAGCGTATAAAAACCTTTTTTCATTGAATTTTCATAGGTAGCGCAATTAGAGCGCTTCGGCTGCAAAATCGGCTAAACGAGAACGCTCACCACGCACTAAAGTTACATGGCCGTTATGCTGCCAGCCCTTAAAGCGGTCAACTACATAAGTTAAGCCCGAGCTACCTTCGGTCAGGTACGGCGTATCAATTTGCGCGATATTGCCCAGACATACCACTTTGGTGCCAGGCCCAGCGCGGGTGATGAGCGTTTTCATTTGTTTCGGCGTCAAGTTTTGCGCTTCGTCAATAATCAAAAACTTATGCAAAAATGTACGGCCGCGCATAAAGTTAAGCGATTTTACTTTAATACGCGTACGAATTAAATCTTGTGTGGCGGCGCGTCCCCATTCGCCTGCGTCTTCATCGGTTTTATTCAGCACATCTAAGTTATCTTCTAACGCGCCCATCCACGGTGCCATTTTTTCTTCTTCGGTACCTGGTAAAAAGCCAATATCTTCACCCACCGGCACCGTCACACGCGTCATAATAATTTCAGAATAGGTTTTTTTATCTAATGTTTGTGTCAGCGCAGCTGCTAATGTGAGCAAAGTTTTGCCTGTACCAGCTTGACCAAGTAAAGTCACAAAATCGATGTCTGGATTCATCAGTAAATTTAGCGCGTAATTTTGCTCGCGATTGCGCGCCGTAATGCCCCACACGTTATGTTTGGGGTTGGTGTGGTCATGTACTACTTCCAGCACTGCGGTATTGTTTTCTAGCTTGCGCACCATGGCGTGAAACGGTTTATCAAACTCGTAATAGACAAATTCGTTAATGAGGAAAGTTTTTACCAGCGGCCCAGTAATGCGGTAAAACATGTTGCCTGCCTCTTGCCATGACTCCATCGCCTTGCTGTGTTTATCCCAAAAGTCTTTGGGCAACTCTCTAATGCCACTGTAGAGTAAATCGGTATCTTCTAGTACTTTGTCGTTAAAATAATCTTCGGCTGGCACGCCCATGGCGCGCGCTTTAATACGAATATTAATATCTTTACTAACTAAAATAACTTGCCGATTAGGCTGCTGCTTTTGCAGGTTAAGTACTACGCTAATAATTTGATTATCAGCTTTGCTGCCAGCTAAACCTGGTAGCTCGATATTAACTTGATAAGTTTGCAAAAATAGGCGGCCACCTAAGTGCTTATTGCCGTTAATCGCCAGCGGGCAGCCGAGCTCTAAATTGGTGAGGTCGGTGCCAACAATTTCTTCTAAGCTGCGGCTGGCTTGGCGCGCGTTGCGGGCTACTTCGGTGAGGCCTTTTTTGTTGTTATCTAGCTCTTCCAGCGTCACCATTGGCAGGTAAATATCGTGCTCTTCAAAGCGGAACAAGCTCGATGGGTCATGCATTAGTACATTAGTATCGAGTACAAAAAGTTTGGTATTTGTTGCAGGTTTTTTTGCCATAGCTTCTTTTTATAAAGTTTGAATAAAATCTAACACTTGTTGCGCGTGACCATCCACTTTTACGCCGCGCCATTCTTGAATCAGCACGCCATTTTTATCAATCACAAACGTGCTGCGCTCTACGCCGCGTACTTGTTTGCCATACATATTTTTCATTTTCATCACACCAAAAACCCCACAAGCCAGCTCTTCGGTATCGGCAAGTAATTCAAATGGAAAGGTGAATTTAGCTTTAAAGTTTTCATGCGATTTTAGGCTGTCGCGCGATACGCCAAAAATCTCAGTATTGGCTGCCTGAAATTGTGCGTAGTTATCGCGAAACTGCATGCCCTGTGTGGTGCAACCTGGCGTATTATCTTTGGGGTAAAAGTAGATTACTAGCACTTTGCCTAGGTAATCTGAAAGTTTAAAGTTGAGCCCGCTGGTGGCTACTAATTCAAAATTAGTGACGGGTTTATTGAGCATAGAGGTTGTCATAGTTATTATTCTCATTGTTGTAAAAATTTAGCTTTTAGGCAAGCTAAAAATTATGACAAAACAAAAATGTTTTGGTTGAGACTAAAGTTTAAATTATTTTGGCAGCGTTATAGTCACGCGCGTGCCTTGTGGTTGTGCCGATTTAAAGCTAATTTGACCACCCAATACTTCGCACACTTTAAATGCAAACGGAATGCCCAAGCCAGTACCAAAGCGCTTAGTGCTTGGTCCAGGGCTAAGCGTGCGAGGGTCTGGCATAAATGGCATGCCAGACCCTACGTCCGTTATCGTGCAATTCAAAGTGTTATCAATCAGTTGTGCTGATACTGTAATGCTGCTGCCCTTGGATGAGGCATCAATGGCGTTTAATATGAGGTTGTAAAACATTTGCTCTAGTAAGTGTTCATCGGTATGAATTTGTAAATTTGCCGGCTGAATATTTTTAACCACTGTGATATTTTTATCGCGTATTTTTTGTGTCAGCGGCAGCATGGCACCTGCTAAAATTGCATCAAAGTTAGCCAGTGTGAGTTGTGGTTTTGCTGGCAGCAAATAGGCAAGTAAACCACCGGTCCAGCGCTCTAGTTTATCTACCGTCTGCATAATACCTTGCAGCGATTCGCGCGTGTCTTTATCGTGCGTGGGTTCGTCTAGCAGCTGTGCAGTGGCGCGTATGCTGGCTAGCGGATTGCGAATATTATGCGCTAACATGGGCACCAATAAGCCCATAGCAGCTTGCTTCTCGGTGCGCACAAGCGCATCCCTGTTGGCTTGCAGCTCGGTTGCCATCATGTTAATTTTTTGTGAGAGCGTGGCTAGTTCTGCTGCGCCCGCCTCTGGTACTTGCTGTTGCAAATTGCCAGCGCTAATCTCAGTGGTAGCCTGCATGATGGCATTAATCGGGTTAATAATTGCGTGCTTTAAAAATAACCGCGATAACACCAACAATAAACCTGCTAATAAAATTGGGATAATGAGTACGGCAATTGAAGCGTATTTGGCTACTTCTAAGCGCGTTTTAAGCTCTACTTGCTTCAGTGCCAGTAAATCCTCAGCACGCTTAGACACTGCCTCATATTGGCTAAAAATACCTGTTTCAATATCTTTGTATAACAACTTGCGAGACGCCGCATTGGGCGAGGCTTGATAGCGATAAAACAAAGCGGGCGCCTCGTTCACAAAGCTCTTATAGTTGCTTTCTAAATCGCTAAGGGCTTGTTTTTCTTGCGTACCAACGGCTAAATTATTTAGCGCAGTAAAGTGTTTTAAAATAGATTGCGTATAAGCATCGTACTCATTTTTTGCGTCGGCATCTTCTAAAAAAAACGTATCAAACAGCTCTTTCATTTGGCGATATAAATCGCCACGCGTTTGTTGAATTTCTTGGCTAAGGTAATGAATACGTTGCGATTCTTTGGCGGCTTTATCCCACACATAAATGCCATAAGCACCCGCCGCCACTGCCAGCAAAATAAGTGCGATAAAAATGAGCTCATGCGCTAACAATAAATCGCGCAGAGACTTATTTTTAAAGTCTTGCGAAGTGGGCATTAGGCGTTTTCTAGTTTAAATGACACCGGCACAGTGATGTTGAAACTGCGGCCTCGCAAGGCCTCGGGCGGCGCGGGGAAGGGAGATGCTTTGCGCACCATCTCGAGTGCTTGGTTATCCAGCGATTCATGGCCACTGCTTTGTTTTACGCTGGCAGAGATCACATTGCCGCTGCTATCAATTTTTAAATCCAGTAAACATTCACCTTGCCAACCGCGCATTTGCGCAATTTTTGGGTAGCTTTTGTGTTTGGCAATGGCGCGACCTAAAGTGTTGCCATATTGCCCTAGCGCGTTGCTAATATCATTTTCGCTGGGCTCTATTTTTTTTGGTGGCTCGGGTGGTGGTGGGGGTACGGTTATAACAGGAGCAATATCTACTTTTGGTGCAGTAGTGATGATATTTGGTGGTGGAGGCTCGGCTGGCTCGGGGTTGCTTTCTTGGACAGGGACAGGGACTGGCTCTGGCGATTTCTTGGGTATAGGTTTAATCGACTTAATTTCTTTTTTGATCGGTTCGGGTTTGATAGGCTCAGGCTCTACTATTGGCGCAGGCATTACCACTGGAGAGGGCGGCGCAGGCTGCATAATTTCTACAGTAAGCGGTTGCGGCTTATCTTTGCTAATATCAAACTTAAAATTTGGCAACACTACCGCGAGCAATACATGCAGCAACATCGAGCATATCACCGCCCAAATGAGCGTGTTCTCACTAAAGTTAGAATAGCTGTTGGATTTTTTAATTGCGATGTCCAAAGTGGAATATGCGTACAAGAGTTAAGCTAAACCGTTGATTATACTATAGCTTAAAACTAAATGATAACCATTATTAGCCAAAATTATGGTTGTAATAAACCAATTTTTTAAATTTATGTAAAATTAAGCTGGCAATTCAGCTGGTAAACTAACGCTTTGAATTTCAAGTGTTAGATAAAACTATCCAGCAATTGCAGTTTTACCATGGTGCCTGCATCGCAGTTGCCCACCGTTTCATCTAGCACAATAAAACAGTTGGCCGTGCTCATGCTGCTTAGCACGCCAGAGCCTTGGTTGGGCAAGGGTTTCACTTTCCACTCGCCATTATCCTCAAACAAAACGCCACGCTGAAACTCAGTGCGACCAGTGGCTTTTTTAATGCTTGCACTACATTGCACATTAAAAAATGGCACTGCCCTGCAAGCCTCACCAGATATAGCTTGCAGGGCAGGCTGTACAAACTGGTAAAACGTCACCATGGCAGAAACAGGATTGCCTGGCAAACCAAAATAGTGTGCTTGTTTTTGATTATTAAGCCCTATTTTTCCATACGCTAATGGTCGGCCAGGCTTCATGTTAATTTTCCAAAATAATACTTGGCCATGTTTGGCTAAAAGCGCTTTCATGTAATCGGCCTCGCCTACCGAAACACCGCCGCTGGTAATCACCACATCATTTTCACTGGCAGCTTTTAATAAGGTTTTCTCAAGCAAATTTGGGTTATCTGGCACATTGCCTAAATCGCTAATCACCACGCTTAAGCGACTTAGCATACCAAACAGCGTGTAGCGATTACTGTCATAAATTTGGCCTTCCTCCAGCTTTTTACCAGCGCTTACCAGCTCATCGCCTGTGCTAAAAAACGCGACTTTTAATTGGCGGTAAACTTCCACTTTGCCTATGCCAAGTGATGCAATTAAGCCTAAATCGGCAGGTTTTAACGGCTGGCCTTTGGCCAAAACGGTTTGGCCTATACTTAAATCCTCCCCAGCCAGCCGCACATTTTGGCCTTTGCTGGGGGTGTCAAGCAAGGTAATGCAATCGCTTTTTGTGGCGGTTTTTTCTTGCATAATCACCGTATCAGTGCCTTGCGGAATCACAGCGCCCGTCATAATTTTGACGCATTCGCCGGCTTTAACAATACCTTCAAACGGTTTGCCAGCAAAAGCCGTACCAATCACTTTAATAATTTTAATGCCATCAGAATGCTTAAAAGCAAAACCATCCATAGCGCTATTATTGTGGTTGGGCACATTGGCTGGCGACACAATATCTGTGGCCAATACGCGACCTAAACTTTCGCGAATGGGCAAGATTTCAGTTTCTGTCACAGGCTGTAAAAATTGCGCAATAAATGCGCGTGCTTGATCGACTGACATTGCATTTGGGTCGTAATCGTCCATACAGCTTGGGTCGGTGGCGAGTGTCGAAAGTGTGGGCTTGGTCATAACTTCAATTCTAATGCTTTCAAATCTTCTAACGTATTCAAATTCACAAACGCCCCATCACAATCGCTAAAATCGACCTCTACATATTGTTGACTTTTTTGCCAAGTGCTTACTTTGCGCTCGCCACTGGCTAAATATTCCGTCAGGCTGGGCAATACGCTTTTTTTCATCAAACAAAACACTGGGTGCGCGTTTTCATCACTGCTCGCAACAGCAATATCCGCGTTGGCTTCAGCCATGCCGCTTAATAAACGCTCAGCTAAATCGAGTGGCAACAAAGGTGAATCGCAGGGCACAGTTAATACATAGTCGTGTTTGGCATGTTTTAAACCTAGCAGAAACCCTGCCAAAGGTCCCAGAAAGTCATCCGTTTCATCTTGCAATACAGGGTAACCAATAGTTTCGTACTGTGCAATTTCACGGTTGGCATTGATGAGTATTTCATTCACTTGTGGCTTCAAGCGGGCTATTACGTGCTCAATGAGTGGTTTGTTTTGCAAAAGCACCAAGCCTTTATCCACGCCATTCATGCGTGTAGCACGACCGCCAGAAAGAAGAATGCAAGATAGTTTCATTCAGTTAGCTTTCGAATGCAGATCGAATTTTTTTGGATAGGTTCTTGATTTCAAGAAGTGTGGTTATGGAGTGCTTCAAAAGCAGACTATTTGTTTCTTCATCTTCAGGGGCTCTTAAGAATTTGCCACCATGAAAAGTGTTATTTCTTATTTGTTTAATTTTAAAAATTACTTTGTCCAAATCCTGCTCGATTTTATCTATATCAAAAAGAATCCAATCCAACTTTCCATCTTTCTCACCTAAAAGTTGAAGAGGATATTTCAATATAAAATTGAAAGCGGTTTTGAGGTTCTCGGACGACTCAATATTCAACTGATTAGAAACCTCTTTAGTAAATCTAGGCCAATCTGCCTTTGCTTCCCCGCGCCTATTAGTGGTGTAATAGCCAGAAACTTTTAGGGCATATTCGAACTTAGAGAACGTGGCGAGAAAATTTAGTATTAAATCCTTGTCTGCATATAAGTTAGTTAAAGCAGGATTGTCCACAACTCAGCCACCCGTATGCGACATAAACCTTACCACTGCTGGCTGTGCGCGGCGCAAATCGAAGTCATGACCTTTTGGTTTAACGCGCATACTGTCTAAAATGGTCTGCACAATTGGCGCGTCGTTATTGGGGTTGGCGCGCAGTAGCGGCATCAAATCTACTTTGTCTTCCTGCCCCAAACATAAATACAATTCGCCCTTGCAGGTAATACGCACGCGGTTGCAGCTTTCGCAAAAGTTGTGCGAATGTGGTGAAATAAAGCCGATTTTTGTCTGCGTGTTGGCTATGCGCCAATAGCGTGCTGGGCCGCCTGTGGTCTCGGTGCTAGTGCATAGTGTAAATTTACTTTGCAACAGTTTTAGCGTATCAGTATTGCTTACAAAGGTGCTATTACGGCTGTGGTCAACCTCGCCCAGTGGCATTTCTTCAATAAAGCTAATGTCTATTTTTTGGTCAATGGCAAACCGTACTAAATCGGTGGCTTCATCATCGTTACTACCACGCATTAAAACAGTGTTTATTTTAATGCCTTCGAAACCCGCATGGATACTGGCTTGTAGGCCAGATAAAACTTTATTTAAATCGCCTGTTCTGGTGATTTTTTTAAATCGCTCGGGTTTTAGGCTGTCGATAGAAATGTTAATGCGCTTAACGCCCGCTTGTTTTAGCGCAGCCGCATATTGTGCCAATTGGCTGCCATTGGTCGTAAGCACTAACTCTTTAAGGCCCTCTAATTTCCCTACTTCTTCAAACAGCCACATGGCGTTTTTGCGTACCAATGGCTCGCCGCCAGTAATGCGCACTTTAGACACACCCAACCCAACAAAAATTTTCACCAGTCTTGCACATTCTTCTAGGCTTAGCACTTGGTCGCGCGGCAAAAAAGTCATGTCCTCGCTCATGCAATACACGCACCTAAAATCGCAACGGTCGGTGATGGATAAGCGAATGTAATCCACCTTACGGCCAAATTGGTCGATCAGTTGTGCTGGCGCTGAATTAGGGCTTGCCATAGTTAGAATTTTTCACAAAAACTGCGGTCATAATTTGGGTAAGTAAAGCTTAACTTGTTTTTAAATATCTCTATGCTTATTTTTAAGCGTACAGCTAATAACCGCCTTGATTAGCGGCCAAATAAGTTTATGATACTAGTGTTTTGAAAATTGCGATATTAATAGTGACATTTTAATTTAGGATTGGTTGTGGCAGCAGACTTAACCCCAAGTGATTTAGCTAAAATTGATGTGCATATTGCGGCAAATAAACATCTGCCAGGTGCGCTGTTGCCACTATTGCACGCCATTCAGGATGATATTGGCTGGGTGCCAGAAGCAGCCTATTTGCCTATCTCTAAAGCATTGGCGTTATCGGTGGCAGAGGTGCATGGCGTGGTCACGTTTTATCACCATTTTCATACGCACCCAGTAGGCAAACATGTGCTGCAAATTTGCCGTGCCGAAAGCTGCCAAGCGATGGGCAGCGAAAAATTAGAAGCCAATGTAAAAGCGGCGCTGGGTATTGATTACCATCAAACTACTTCAGATGGCGCCATTACCTTGTTACCCATTTACTGCTTGGGCAATTGTGCCTGCTCGCCCGCTGTCATGTTGGGCGATGACGTGTATGGCCGTATGACAGCAGAAAAAGTGGCCGATATTGTGGCAGAAGCGAGAGCGGCATGATTAAAGACGCTCCAATTAAAGTTTTTGTCCCCAGAGACTCTACCGCACTATCTTTAGGCGCAGATCGCACTGCAAAAGCCATTCAAGCCGAGGCTGATAAACGTGGTATTACCATTGAGCTTATTCGCAATGGTTCGCGTGGGTTATTTTGGCTAGAACCGTTGGTAGAGGTGGCGACAGATAAGGGTCGTGTAGCATTTGCGCCAGTTGAGCCAAAAGATGTAGCAAGTTTGTTTGATGCGGATTTTTTAAATAATGGCAAACACTCGCTAAATTTGGGCTTAACCGAAGAACTCACTTGGCTTAAAAAGCAACAGCGCTTAACCTTTGCGCGGGTGGGCATTACTGACCCCGTTTCGCTGGATGATTACATCGCGCATGACGGCTATAAAGGCCTAGAAAATGCATTAAAAATGACAGGCGCGGAGATTGTAAAAGCCGTCACCGATTCTGGCTTGCGCGGTCGTGGTGGCGCGGCTTTTCCGACGGGTATCAAGTGGAACACAGTGTTAGGTGCGGGCGAACCTGGCGGTCAAAAATACGTGGTTTGTAATGCGGATGAAGGCGATAGCGGTACTTTTTCTGACCGCATGGTGATGGAAAATGACCCGTTTGTGCTGATTGAAGGCATGACCATTGCGGGCGTGGCCGTTGGCGCAACCATCGGCTATATTTATTTGCGTAGTGAGTACCCACATGCGCTGAAAGTGTTAATTTGCGCTATTGCTAAGGCCGAAAAATCTGGCTACTTGGGCAAAAATATTCAAAATAGCGGCAAAGATTTTCACCTAGAAGTACGCCGCGCGGCGGGTGCGTATATTTGCGGTGAGGAAACAAGCTTAATAGAAAGCCTAGAAGGCAAGCGCGGCTTGGTGCGCTTTAAGCCGCCACTGCCGGCCATTGAAGGCTTGTTTGGCAAACCAACGGTGGTGAATAACGTGATTTCACTGGCGACAATCCCGATTATTTTAGATAAAGGCGCACAATTTTATGCTGACTTTGGCATGGGTCGTTCACGCGGCACGCTACCGATTCAGCTGGCGGGCAACATCAAACACGGCGGCCTGGTAGAGCTTGCGTTTGGCGTAACGCTGCGCGAGTTGTTATACGATTTTGGCGGTGGCTCATTCACGGGTAAGCCAATACGTGCAGTGCAAGTGGGCGGACCATTAGGCGCATTTTTGCCAGAAAGCCAATTTGATATTCAATTTGATTACGAAGAATTTATTAAAATTATGGGTGTGGTTGGACACGGCGGTATTGTGGCGTTTGACGATACGGTAGATATGGCAAAAATGGCGCGTTACGCGTTTGAGTTTTGCGCGATTGAAAGCTGCGGTAAATGCACGCCTTGCCGTATTGGCGCGGTGCGCGGTGTTGAGGTAATTGATAAAATTATTGCAGGTAAAGATGTGGCAAAAAATATTACCTTAATACGTGATTTAAGTGACACCATGATGAGCGGCTCGCTATGCGCCATGGGTGGCATGACACCTTTCCCCGTGTTGAGCGCGATTAATCATTTTGGTGAAGATTTTGGTTTAAATGCCAACAGTTTACAAGCTAAGAAAGTAGCTGCTTAAGCGGCATTGAGGCAAAGGAATTAGGATATAGCCATGGACGACATAAAATATACAACGCATTCAAAATCGGTGAATAAATATGACCCGAATAAAGATTATGGTACGCCGAAGAAAATCAGTGAAAAGCAAATTAGCTTAGATATTGATGGCGTGACTGTCAGCGTGCCAGAAGGTACGTCGATTATGCATGCGGCGCAATTAAGTGGCGTTACCGTGCCAAAACTGTGTGCAACTGATTCGCTAGAGCCGTTTGGCTCTTGCCGCCTTTGTTTGGTGGAGATTGAAGGTCGTAAAGGTTACCCAGCCAGTTGTACCACGCCAGTAGCAGAAGGGTTGAAAGTACATACGCAAACAGACAAGTTGGCCGATTTACGCCGCGGCGTGATGGAGCTATATATTTCAGATCATCCGCTGGATTGCTTAACTTGCGCTGCCAATGGTGATTGTGAGTTGCAAGACATGGCAGGCGCGGTGGGCTTGCGCGAGGTGCGTTATGGTTACGAAGGCGAAAATCACCTGAAGCAAGAAAAAGACGAATCCAACCCATATTTTACTTTTGACCCAAGCAAATGTATTGTTTGCAGCCGTTGCGTGCGTGCGTGCGAAGAAACGCAAGGTACGTTTGCTTTGACGATTGAAGGGCGTGGCTTTGGCAGCAAAGTGTCAGCTGGCGGCAAAGACTTTATGGATTCAGAATGTGTCTCGTGCGGTGCCTGTGTATCAGCTTGCCCAACCGCCACCTTGATGGAAAAAACGGTGATTGACGCAGGTACGCCAGAACACAGCGTGACCACCACTTGCGCCTATTGTGGCGTCGGTTGCAGCTTTAATGCCGAGATGAAGGGCGAGGAAGTGGTGCGGATGAGCCCGAACAAAGATGGTGGCGCTAACCATGGCCATAGTTGCGTCAAGGGCCGCTTTGCTTGGGGTTACGCCACGCACAAAGATCGCATTACCACGCCGATGATACGCAAAAGTATCCACGACGAATGGCAAGTAGTGGGCTGGGATGAGGCGATTAACTACGCGGCGAGTGAGATTAAACGCATCGAAGCCAAATACGGCAAAGACGCGATGGGCGGCATTACCTCTAGCCGTTGCACTAACGAAGAAGTGTATGTCACGCAAAAATTGGTACGTGCGGTGTTTGGTACCAACAATGTCGATACTTGCGCGCGGGTTTGCCACAGCCCGACTGGCTATGGCCTAAAACAAACCATAGGCGAATCTGCAGGCACGCAAACATTTGATTCTGTGATGCAATCTGACGTGATTATGATTATTGGCGCCAACCCGACTGACGGTCACCCAGTATTTGCTAGCCAAATGAAACGCCGCTTGCGCCAAGGTGCAAAATTAATTATTGCCGACCCGCGTGAAATTGATTTGGTGGATAATTCGCCGCATGTGCGCGCTGATTATCACTTGAATTTGCGCCCTGGTACCAATGTGGCTTTAATTTCTGCATTGGCGCATGTGATTGTGACGGAAGGCCTAGTAAAAGAAGATTTTGTGCGCGAGCGCTGTGAGTGGGATTCATTCATCGCTTGGCGTGATTTTGTAGCGAAACCTGAAAGCTCACCAGAAGCGCTTGAAAGCGTACTTGGCGTAAAAGCCGAAACTATGCGCGCAGCCGCACGTTTATTCGCCACTGGTGGTAATGGCGCCATTTATTATGGCTTGGGCGTGACTGAGCATAGCCAAGGCTCTACCATGGTGATGGGTATTGCTAACCTAGCGATGGCGACTGGTAACGTGGGGCGTGAAGGCGTGGGTATTAACCCATTGCGTGGCCAAAATAACGTGCAAGGCAGTTGCGATATGGGCAGCATGCCGCATGAGTATCCAGGCTATCGCCACGTATCAGACCCAATGGCCAAAGCCTTATTTGAGGCAGCTTGGGGCAGGCCGCTCAGTTCAGAGCCAGGTTTGCGTATTCCGAATATGCTAGATCTTGCGGGTGAAGGCCGCTTTAAAGCGTTGTATTGTGTGGGCGAAGATATTGCGCAAAGCGACCCAAATACACAGCATGTGACGCACGCGCTGGAGAGCATGGAATGCGTCATTGTGCAGGATTTATTTTTGAATGAAACCGCCATGTACGCGCATGTGTTCTTCCCAGGTGCTTCATTTTTAGAAAAAAGCGGCACCTTTACCAATGCGGAACGTCGTATTTCACCTGTGCGTCGCGTGATGGCGCCAAAAAATATTGGCAAGCCAGAGCTGAAAGAAGCAGGCATGGAAGATTGGGAGATTACTGCCAAATTGGCTGAGGCGTTGGGCTATGAAATGAAGTACAACCATGCCAGCGAAATCATGGATGAAATTGCAGCACTCACGCCGACATTTAAAGGGGTAAGTTTTGCTAAGTTAGACGAGCTGGGCAGCATACAATGGCCCTGCAACGATGAAGCGCCAACCGGCACGCCAACCATGCATATTGATGAATTTGTTCGTGGTAAAGGCAAGTTTTTCGTGACGCAATATATTCCTACCACTGAAAAAGTGAATGCCAAATATCCGCTGATTCTCACCACTGGCCGTATTTTGAGCCAATATAACGTGGGTGCGCAAACGCGGCGCACTAAGAATGTGGAGTGGCACCATGAAGACGTGGTGGAAATTCATCCACATGATGCCAGTGAGCGCGGCATTCACGAAGGCGATTGGATAGGCATTAATAGCCGCTCTGGTGAGACTGTGTTGCGCGCAACATTGACTGAGCGCGTGCAACCTGGCGTGATTTACACCACGTTTCATCACCCAGAATCAGGTGCTAATGTGATTACCACCGACAACGGCGATTGGGCAACCAATTGCCCCGAGTTTAAAGTAACGGCGGTGCAGGTGACGCGTGTCAATCAGTTATCCGATTGGCAAAAAGACTATAAAACTTTTGCCGAAGCGCAAATTGCCTTTGCCAATAAAGATACTGGCAAAGATGTGGGTAAAAAAGTACGGCAGCCTGCATAAAGCAAGCAACATCATTGGAAAAACCACCCTTTATTGTTGATGCGCCATTAAGCGAAGTGCAGGTCACGCGCTGGCGCGATGGCGTGTTAACACAAGCGCAAGATAAAGTGGCAGAAGAAGTGCCGATTGCGCTGATTTATAACGGCGTTTCGCATGCGGTGATGCTAGCCACACCGCAAGATTTAGAAGATTTTGCACTGGGATTTTCGCTCAGTGAAGGCATTTTGCAAAACAAAAGCGAGCTGTATGATGTGGAAATTGTGACGCAAACGCTAGGCATAGAGCTGCGTTTAACAGTGGCCAGCGAAGCATTTGCCAAGCTAAAAGAAAAGCGCCGCAATTTAACTGGCCGCACAGGTTGTGGCTTGTGTGGCGCAGAAAGTTTAGAGCAAGCACTTAGATTGCCAGAAACTCTTAAAAAAGATGCTCTGGGAGCCAATATCCATGCGGCTTCTAGAGCATCGTTACAAAAAGTATCTGCAGCAAGCATTCAAACGGCTTTTAAAACCATGCAAAGTCAGCAAGTATTGCTACAAGATACAGGTGCAACACATGCCTGTGCCTGGGTAAATGGTGAAGGCAAAATTATGTTGCTGCGCGAAGATGTCGGCCGCCACAATGCCATGGATAAACTGATTGGCGCACTGGCTAAACAGAATTTAAAACAAGCGGGCTTTGTGTTAACCTCTAGTCGGGCCAGTGTGGAAATGGTGCAAAAAGTGGCACTAGCAGGGTATCATTTATTGGCGGCAATCTCCGCGCCCACAGGTTTGGCGTTGCGCGTTGCACAGGCTTATGATGTCACATTGGTGGGTTTTTTACGCGAGCAACAATTTGTGATTTATGCGCATCCACAGCGCATTAAAAATTAATTAAACCCCTATAATATTTTTAACTATCAAATTTAAACCATGCAAAACGACACATTGATTAAAATGGCAAACCAAATTGGCGATTTTTTTGAAGCCGACCCCAATAAGACGCAGGCTAATATTGAAATTGCCAATCACCTCAATCGTTTTTGGACGCTCGATATGCGCCAGCAAATTGCCAAATATGTGAGCGAGAAAAATGGCGCTGGCTTGCATCTGCAGGTCATTGATGCAATATCTACTCATCTGAAATTCTAAGTATTTTGTCTAGTAGCATCCATATTAAGATACAGATTCTGACAAATAATCAGATAGCGATGGGGCCAGGCAAAGCGAACTTATTGGAAGCGATTCAATTAAAAGGCTCTATTTCTGCCGCTGCCGCCAGTATGCAAATGTCCTATAAGCGCGCTTGGGATCTAGTCAATATCATGAATAAAAGCTTCAGTGCGCCAGTTGTTACAACGCTAGTCGGGGGTAGTAAGGGCGGTGGGGCGCAAGTAACGGATTTTGGTTTGGCAGTGCTCAGGCAATATCGCGCTGTAGAGCATAAGGCAAGCAATGTGGTTGCTGATGAAATTAAGGCCTTACAATCCATGCTAGCCTAATTTACTTTATGCTTTTTTAAAATCACGCTATATCTTAAAAAATATAGCGTGATTTTTTTTGGCTTTCATTATATATTTACAAATATAACGACTCGTTCATTTTTCCCTTAAAAAAATTACGACCAAGAAAGTTACCATGTATCCCCAGTCATCGTTAAAATTTAAAATCCTGACATTGGCATTACTATCAATAACCGCTTTAATTGCAAAGGCGGACGAAACTGAAACAAGCCAGCAACTTAAAAAATTGCAACAAATGGTGGAACAATTGCAACAGCAACGTTTAGAACAAGACAAACAGATTGAGTTATTGACTAAAGAACTGGTGGGTATTGAAAACCAAGTCAGTCAGGTAAAAATTGTGAAATCTGAAGAAAAGGGCAGCAGCAAAGGCGTGCCGATCTATGGAGGTTTTAAAGATGGGTTGGTGTTTGAGGATGGCACTGGTAAATGGAAAATGCAACTGAATGGGCGCATACAAACCGACTATAGAACCTATCAACCAGATGAGTGGAGAAATGATACATTTAGTATCCGCCGCGCAAGGTTTGGCGGCACATTTTCATTCTTAAAAGATTTTGCGGTGCGGGTAGAAGGTGAGTATGCCAACGATAGCACTGGCGCTAGAGGCACATCCGCGCTTACCTATGGTTACCTCGATTTTACTCGATTGCCATCGGCTAAACTTCGCGTTGGACAATTCAAGCCGTTTTTCGGTTTGGAGCGCGCGCAAAGTACGAACTTTACAGACTTTACTGAGTTATCCCTTGCCACTAACAATGGCACAATTTTTAATTCAACCTACGATAGAGGTGTGATGGTGTATGGCGACCCGCTGCCTTGGATAAATTACAATGTCTATGCAGTAAATGGTACAGGACAGAACAATGATGATGTGAGAGACGACAAAGATTTTGGCGGCAGAATCAATACCAATTTTGCGAGCTTTACCGAAAATAAAGACTTAGTATTACACGCGGGCGCATCTGCCAGTACAGGCAGTATCGGCTTTTCTACCGCAGCTGGTAACAGCCTCACGCAAAGTACCGAAGGGAGTGGCGCGCAGTTTTTTAGCGTAGCGAATGTCAGTTCAACCGGTGCTGGGGCAACGTTTGCTACTTCAAGATTCACCTCTGATAGAAAGCGTTTAGGTGTAGAGGCCGCAGTCGCATATGGTCCAGTTAAATTCCAAACAGAATTCATTAATACCAACTTTGAAGGTAAACGCGGCCCTACTGCTGCTGGTGTTGCCTTTGATAATGACATCAAAGTTTGGTACGCTGATTTTAACTGGCTGGTGACTGGCGAGTCATATGCTGAAGCTTATAAGAGTGGTGTATTTGGCCGTATTAAACCAAAAAGTAATTTTGACGATAATATAGGTTGGGGTGCATTTGAACTAGGTTTACGTTACAGCAAATTTGATGCGTCTGATTTCCAATCTATACTGACCGCCCCAACAGCTACCACTGCATTCACCAGTGAAGCAGAAGCCTGGACAGCCGGCGCTAAATGGATACTGAATCCCAATGCGCGTTTGTTGCTGAACTATATACATACAAGTTTTGAAGATGACATTCGCGTAAATGGCAAGCTTGATGATACCGAAGAAGCATTAGTACTAAGAGCACAATATGACTTTTAGGCCAACACTATATGAAAACTCGGTTTTAATATCAAGGAGTAATATGATTAAAAAAGTAGCAATATGGGTAATAAGCTTGCTTATTACCAGTTTAACGTTTGTTGCCAATGCGGAAGATAAGGTGACGGTGTTCGCTGCCGCGAGTTTAACCAATGCGCTTACGGAGATTAGTACGCAATATGAGAAAGAAAAAACCACTAAAATTACCCATTCTTTCGCTGCGTCATCCACACTAGCCAAGCAAATTGAAAATGGTGCACCCGCTGATATTTTTATCTCTGCTGATACAAAATGGATGAATTATTTGCAGGATAAAAAACTCATTAATATTGCATCACGTAAAGAGTTTTTAGGGAATAAGTTGGTGCTAATCGCACCTAAAGGCCGCAGCTTTAATGTAAAGTTTGATAAGGCTTTCGATTTATCAAAAGCGTTCGATGGTAGATTATGTACAGGAGATATTGAATCGGTACCCGCAGGAATTTATGCCAAAGAGTCACTTACTTACTTAAGCTGGTGGCATAGCATTAAAACCAGAATTGTCGGTGCGCAAGATGTGCGTGGGGCACTGGCATTTGTAGAGCGCGGTGAATGTGCGGCAGGCATTGTGTACGAGACAGATGCTAAAGTATCCAGCAAAGTAGAGATTGTTGGTACTTTCCCGGAAGCCAGCCACAAACCCATCGTTTATCCCATGGCGTTTATTGCAAATGCAAAAAATGCTAACCATGATTACTTCAGTTACCTGCAATCAGGGGAAGCACTAGCAGTTTTTAAAAAATACGGATTCGATATTCTCAGTAAACCATAAAGTACTTTACTCTATAATGAGGTAGTGATTAGCTCCATTTTTATATTAAGCCCTGCAGAAATAGAAGCGCTGTTACTTTCAGCCAAAGTAGCAGTTTTTTGCACGCTGGCTATTTGCATTCCAGGCGTCGGCGTCGCTTGGTTGCTTGCAAAAAAATCGTTCATTGGTAAGTCATTGTTGGATAGTATTGTGCATTTGCCACTGGTATTACCGCCCGTTGTACCAGGCTTCCTGTTACTGCTCTTACTTGGCAGTCAAGGCATTATCGGCAAATGGCTCTACAACGCTTTTGGTATTAGCATCGCCTTCACTTGGGTGGGCGCCGTCATCGCTTCTGCTGTGATGGCATTTCCACTTATGGTGCGCTCTGTTCGATTGGCTATTAGTCAGGTAGATACTAGCTTAGAAGCTGCAGCGCAAACTTTAGGCGCACACCCGCTCAGAGTTTTTTTTACCATTACCTTACCATTAGCCATGCCGGGTATAGTTACTGGGTTGATTCTGGCTTTCAGTCGAAGTCTAGGTGAGTTTGGTGCAACGATTACTTTTGTTGGCAATATCGAGGGCGAAACCCGCACTTTACCCTTGGCTATCTATACTTATACACAAATTCCAGGGGGTGATATGGCTGCCATTCGCTTAGTTATTATTAGCATGGTGATTGCACTGGGTGCATTAATGATAAGTGAAATATTAGAACGCAGAGCGAGCAAGCGCATTGGAAGAGGAAGTTTAGTGTGATTGATATTGACCTTCAGCGTACGCAGGGCAATTTCAATTTGCAAGCTAAGTGTATGATTGATTCACCGGTTGTGGGCTTATTTGGCGCATCTGGTGCAGGGAAAAGCACCTTGCTTGGTATGATTGCAGGTTTAATCAAGCCGAATGCGGGCCATTTGATATTAGATCAAGCGTGCTTGTTTGATGCTAAGCGTGCTATCAACATTCCTTTACATAAGCGTCGCATCGCTACGGTATTTCAAGACAGTAGGTTGTTTCCACATTTAAGCGTGCGTGATAACTTAAATTATGGGTTCAATCTGCTGTCAGAAAATGATAGACAGTTTGGATTTTCACAAATTGTAGAATTACTAGAAGTAGGCCATTTACTAAAGCAAAAGCCGCATCAACTTTCTGGGGGTGAAAAACAGCGAGTCACGCTCGGACGAGCTTTATTGACTTCACCACGATTATTATTATTGGATGAGCCGTTGGCTTCGTTGGATACCCGTCTTAAAAATCAGATTTTGCCATTTCTGCGCAGGGTTAAAGAGGAAGTAAAAGTCCCCATGTTGTATGTGAGCCATGCGATTGATGAGATTTTGTACCTCACCTCTCAAATCGCTATTATTGAACAGGGTAAGTTATTAGCATATGGCAATTTTCACGAAATTATTCACCAAGAAAATTTGCAAGTGGTTGCGCATTCATTGGGACTGGAAAATATCATCTGTGCAAATATTTTTAAACATGACACAACCTACGGCTATACCGAGCTAAAGCAGGGCAATCAAATCATTACCATGCCTTTGGTGACGGCAGATATTGGTATGCCAGTAACCATTTCAATCGCAGCTTCAAATGTTGCGCTGTCACTATTCCAGCTTAAAAATGTAACCATTCAGAATCAATTGCAGGGTGTTGTAACAGAGATAGAACAGGTTGGTTATCGCATATTGGTAACGGTGGATATTGGGAACAGCTCAGTCATCGCAGAGGTTACGATAAAGGCCTTACAATCATTGGGTATCGCGATTGGTAGTAACGTGTTTTGTTTGATGAAAGCACAATCAATACGTATTCATGGATTTATTGCTAACTAACTAAGCTACTTGATTTACTTAACATGTTGAAATAATCTAAAACTTTCACGGCGTTCGCTCACACGTTTGCCGCTCCAAATCAGCTTCCAATCGGCGCTAGGCTCAATTTTATCGCCACCTTTTTCATCTTCTATTAAATATAAATCGCAGCTTAGTGCTTGTTCAGATTCGGCGTTAAGTGTTTTTATGTTGGCATAATAGTGCAGCAAATCACGCTGGGCGCTGCCCAAATTTTGGCTTTTCATACACGAATAGCTTACTGGCACAGCTTTGCTTAAGCCAGAAAATACTTGGCGATAACTACGCGCAGAATCTATCATGGGCAACCACAATGACATCAGCAGCGTCCAAACGGCAGTCATGCCAATGGCCCAATTGGTGGCGCTAGAGCGATTAGAAAATTGTGAGCGAAAAATAGCAAATAGCCAAATAAGCGTGACAGCACTTGCTAAAATAAATGCCAACACATTAAAGCTGAGTTGCGACATGCCAGATAAAAACGTCAGGCGCTCGTTAATTTTGGCGGGAGTGCCAGTGAGCATTGCGCCCCAGCCCAGCCAAATTAGGCTACTCATTAGCCCAAATAAAATTAGCCCAAACCAACTGAGTGCGCCTGCAGTACCACGCTTTAGTGTTTCTATGCTACCACCTGCCATGGCGGTTAGCGGCACCAGCAAAGGTAATGCAAATACTTCTTTATCGTATCCTAAGCCAATCAATAGCCAAGCAACAACAACGAAAGTAATGATGAGTTGGAACCTTGGTTTATGTATTAACTGGCTACGGTAGCGCCACAGTCCCCAAGCCGCCAGCGGTAATGCTGGCCATGCATACCATAGTAATATCTTTAAAAAATATAAGTGGTTGCTATGCGTAAACTGTAGCCAAGATAAGCTCCACCAATGTTGAAATATGTCTGGATAATAGGTTTGGCATAATGTCGACCAGCCGACTGTAAACGGACTGGCAGTGAGCAATGCCAGCGCGAACACTTTGCCGTAACTGGAATTGCGCCAAGCGCTAAAGAAAAGTGGCATTGCAATACAAGTGCATAAAATAATCGCTAACGGTTGCAAGCCAGTGGATAAAAAGCTGACGGCTAGCCCCAAACCCAATAAAATACTGGCACGGTAAGGCCGTCTTTTTGCCAGCGCTAGCGCATAAAAACTGGTGACGATGCCTGTTAGCGCAGAAACGGCGGGCATTAAGGTGTGTGCGCTTAACACCAAACCTATTGCACCAATAAATACAAACGTAGTTTGTCGGCCAAAGCCCTTGCCCCACAGTTCGCGGCCCGTCATGCCAATCATTAATAAAGTAATCAGCATCCATAAGCCTGTGGCAATGCGTGCAGCATCGTGCATAGGTAATATGGGGCTTAATATTTTAGCGCTGGCCGCAGCGCTTAAGTAATATAACGGCGGGTTGGCAATGTGAGGATTACTGGCGGAGGTGGGTGCAATTAAATTGCCTGTGTCTATAATAGTTTTGATGACGCTAATACTGTACGATTCAAATGGCTTCCATGGGGCGTGGCCAACCAAGCCCATGCAAAGCCAGACGGCACAAAGCACCAGCAATAGATGTGTTTTAGCACGCTCGCCCACTTTAGCGCGGGGAGTGGACATGTTGCCTTGCCAATCGTGATCTAAATCAAATCGCATATTTTTGAGAATTATAGATTATTAGAAGTTTAGCATTCTGAAGGCTTAAGAAATAAAATAGGGACATAAAAAAAGGCAGCTAAGCTGCCTTTTTTATGAAAAATACGATTGAAACGTAGATTACATGCCATATTTTTGTTTAAATTTCTCTACACGGCCTGCTGTGTCTAATATTTTTTGTTTGCCTGTATAAAACGGGTGGCATTGCGAACAAACCTCAATACTCATGTCGCGGCCATGCGTAGAGCGTGTTTTAAACTTGTTGCCACAGCTACAAGTGACGTTGATTTCTGGGTAATTTGGATGGGTTTCAGCTTTCATGCTTTTCTCTCTAATATTAAGCAGTTGCAGTAAGGCGCGCATTATGAATGATTAATGCGAAAATTGCAAGGTTAACCTCGTCGCATGCTGTCAAAAAAGTCAGCATTGTTTTTAGTGGCTTTGATTTTATCTAGCAAGAACTCCATGGCTTCCAAGTCGTCCATCGGGTAGAGCAGCTTACGTAGCACCCAAATTTTCTGCAGTACATCTTTTTCGATGAGCAGCTCTTCTTTACGTGTACCCGATTTATTCACATTAATGGCGGGGTAAAGGCGTTTTTCGGCCATTTTACGGTCAAGATGAATCTCCATATTGCCGGTGCCTTTAAACTCCTCATAAATCACATCATCCATGCGCGAGCCTGTATCTACAAGGGCTGTGGCGATGATGGTGAGCGATCCACCTTCTTCTATGTTACGCGCCGCGCCGAAGAATCGTTTTGGTTTTTGCAACGCGTTGGCATCCACACCGCCAGTTAGTACTTTGCCCGATGATGGAATGACGGTATTGTAAGCACGTGCTAAACGAGTAATCGAATCTAGCAAAATCACCACATCTTTTTTATGTTCTACTAAGCGCTTGGCTTTCTCTAGCACCATTTCGGCCACTTGCACGTGGCGGGTTGCTGGCTCGTCAAACGTCGAGGCCACTACTTCACCTTTAACTGAGCGCGTCATCTCGGTCACTTCTTCTGGGCGCTCATCGATTAACAATACAATCAAAATCACATCAGGATGGTTGGCGGTAATGGCATGTGCAATATTTTGCATCATCACCGTTTTACCGCTTTTGGGGCTAGCTACCAGTAAACCACGTTGGCCGCGGCCAATCGGTGCAATCATATCAATGACGCGGCTAGTAATATTTTCTTCGCCGCGAATATCACGCTCTAAAATAAGCGGAATGGTAGGGAATAGCGGCGTTAAGTTTTCGAATAAAATCTTATGTTTCGCGTTTTCTGGCGCTTCGTCATTCACCATATCCACTTTTACTAGGGCAAAGTAACGCTCGCCATCTTTTGGTGTGCGAATTTCACCTTGAATGCTGTCGCCTGTGTGCAAATTAAAACGGCGAATTTGCGAGGGTGAAACATAAATATCATCAGTCCCTGCTAGATACGAAGTATCTGGCGAGCGCAAAAAGCCAAAGCCATCTTGCAACACTTCTAGTGTGCCATCCCCAAAAATACTGTCCCCTTTTTTGGCTTTGTGCTTAAGAATCGCAAAAACCAAATCTTGCTTGCGCATGCGGCTGGCATTTTCAATTTCGTCGGCAATAGCCATGTCAACCAATTCGGTGACAGGAAGATGTTTTAAATCAGATAGGCGCATGTGAGGACTCGCTAGAAGGGAAGCTAATTAAGGAAAGTTAAATTAAGAGCTACAAGAAAAGATTCGAAATAAGTCGGCTTGTTGCGAAGCCGACTAGAAAGTTAAATATTACTGTCTATAAACGCCGTCAGTTGTGATTTTGAAAGTGCACCTACTTTGGTGGCCTCGACATTACCGTTTTTAAATAACATGAGGGTTGGAATGCCACGAATGCCGTATTTAGGCGGGGTTTGTTGATTCTCATCAATATTCAACTTGGCTACTTTTAAGCGGCCCGCATATTCTTTCGAGATGTCATCCAAAATAGGGGCAATCATTTTGCACGGCCCACACCACTCTGCCCAATAATCTACTAACACGGGCAGTTGCGATTGCAAAACTTCTTGTTCAAAAGCAGCATCGCTTAAATGGGTGATATGTTCGTTCATGGTGACCTCGGTTTTCGAATTTAGTATATTAATCTAATGTAATTTAAAGTGTTGATGTGCCAGTAACAGCCCGGCTAATTAAGACAAATTTGGTTAAGAAATAGGGTGGTTAAAATTTACTTAAATATACCCAAATGCTTATTATTAATATTAAATTGGGATGGTTGCGGAAAAAACAAGCTAGCAATTAATACAAGTATATCAATATCAATTGCTTTATATCAAGCGGTATTGAAAGCGTTCAAATCTAGCCGTGCGTTCTACCAATTTATCAATTTCAACTTTAGTGATGATATTTGCTTGCTCAAGCTTTAAGGTGTCACCTAGCTTGCAAAAACCACGTGCGGTAATAACGCTGGCCGCTTGTTTTAAGCCCGCAATTTCTGGTAATAATAAAGCTTCGCCTTCAATATTGCTATTGATAAAGTGTGCAGTAATGGCGGTGACACTAGGCGAAATAAGTTCTAGGCCAACATCAAGCTGGTTAAGCTCGTTCATATTAGCCCAGCGCAATACTGCCAGCTCCCACAGTTTATTTTTACTATTTTTGGCAGCAACTACATCGCCCACGTAAACAGCCGCTGGCGAGGTGCTAAACTTGCGCAAAGCATAGCCACCTGCACTTACATTAAGCACTTGCCAGCGCGATGGTTTAATAGCTACCGCGCTAGTTGCTGCGCTAGCAAAGTCATTGCCTTCATTCATCAAGTGATGCGCCGCCATCAGTCCAATGCCTAACTCTATGCCATCACTTTTTTTAGATCTAGAAAATACCCGATGTTGCGATTTACCAAAATTTTTCATTAGCCGCGCTAATAAATCCTCATAATGGCCTTCTAGCGCATAGCTAGGTAAATAGCCATCGTTAGGCACTATACCTTCTTGCAGCAAGGTTAGGTGCTGGTGAATTTGCCGCGCTAAATTTAAGGTCACCAAAAGTACGTCGGTTTCATTATTCGGCACTTCTTGGTTTTTGGCAAAAGGCACTGGCGGTTTATCGCTATTTAATCGTACTAAAAATACGCCGATAGGTTTTTCAATTAAACCCAAGGGTCTAATTTCTGCGTGTTCGGCAATATTAGAAAGGTAACTGTCTGTTTTTAAAATGTCCGAGTTGGTGAGATGTTGCGGATCTGCCAGCGACATTAACAGCACTTGCGTATAAGCCAAATTAACCGAGCCGACATTGTTGATGGCGAGCTGGTCAGCCACTGCTAACTTCTCAGCGCTTTGCTGTATGGCGCAAAAGTAAAGTTGGTGCAGCTCTGCCCACAAGTTGGCAGGCGGTGTTTTGTAAGTCAGGTGGTGAACAAGCGCAATTTCTTTAAAAGCGTGGATGGCGCGTTGCACCACTTGCGCAGTGATTTTGCTATTATTAATATTTAATATTTTATTTTGCAAATCCACCAAGGCAAATTTGTAGCCAAAGGCAAATTCTTGCCAAAGATTGACCGCCGTATCTGCGAACGCCTGCTCGTTTTTAGTCAGTGGTAAGCTGGCGTTGTTAAAGTGCGGCAGCAATTCTTGATAAATTTGAATGGCAGTCGGCCGATATTGCTCTAGCGCGTTATAACGATTGGTGAATGCTACTTTTTGGCTGTTAAGAATTTGCAGTTCATCAATCAAATCAGTGGCGGCAGTTATGGGGTCGCCAAAAGGCAATTTTTGAATAAAGTCAGAGATTTTGTGCGCACGCGTCTCGGCCAATAAAATTGGGTTATTATCCAAACTTGGTAGTTTAAGACTGATGGCCAAAACAAGCTCCGCTGTTATATTTTTTAAATCTTTAAGAATGTTTATATTAGTAGGTAATGCCATGTTTGTCACTTTTTTGCACATTATTATTGGATAAAAGGCTTTATGTTGCGTTATAAATCATTATTTTTTGCGTTTTTGATACTTGGCCTACCTATTAATGTTGTTGTAGCCGCTAGTGATGCCAAAAAAACAGAGTTTAAAAATTTCGTCTTAAAAGATACCACAGGCAAAAATCACGTGTTATCGCAATACAAAGGCAAATGGGTGATTGTGAATTATTGGGCGACTTGGTGCCCGCCGTGCTTAGAAGAAGTGCCCGATTTGGTGGCGCTGTACGATAGCCGCAAAAATAAAGACGTGCTAGTGCTGGGTGTGGTGTTTGATTTTGAAAGCGTGGCCGAGGTAGCAGAGTATGTGGATGACATGCTGATGAGCTACCCGATTGTGCTGGGTGATGACGCAGTGATGCAGCAAATTGGTAGTGCCGAAGTGTTGCCAACAACTTACATTTACAACCCGCAGGGCCTGCTGGTTAAAACCAAACGCGGCAAAGTTAGCAAACAATACCTAGAAAATTTAATGAAAACAGGCAAGTAAAATTCATTTAAATACCTACGAGAAAATTTTAATGCCCGGTAAGCCGCACGGATATTGGCTCGCAGGGCATCGAAGTAAGATAAGTCAAAAAAGTGCTTTAACTAGCAATAAAAAAACAGCAAATATTGTGCATATTTGCTGTTTGCTTTTGCAGCTAGTCTAATGCCTAAGTATTAGCTATTTTAAAGCTTCACTGGTCTAAAGTTTCAATCTCTATGCTGGCGCCAGCTTCATCCAAAATATTTAGTTGGTTTTCGTTGGCAAACAGCATCACATGTTCAAAGCCTTCGGGGTTCACGTCTTTTAGCTGCATATCCACCGCCAAGCAGCGCACGCCGTTTAGCACCTCTGGACGCAAATAAGGCGAGTAGCGCAATTTACGATTCTCGCCAAAAGTAGCAAAGCTGCTGCACATACGATCCACCCAATCACTGGGGCGAAATTGCTTGCCATCTTTGGTCAGGCCTTGTACAAATATCTCTATGGTTTTTTCAGGGTGTTTTTTTGGCTTCATTTTCTATTTCAAGGATTGATTCAAGGTTTTAATTCAAAGGTTTTAATGCAATGGCTTAATTCATATATTCAAAAACTTTAACCACTTTGCTCACGCCGTCGGTATTGCTGGCAATGGCAGCAGCAGCGTCACCTTCAGCCTTGGTGACAATACCCAATAAATATACCGCGCTGTTTTCGCTAACAATTTTGACGTAATTAGCTGGAAACTGGTTCTCGGTGACAAATTTGGTTTTAATTTTAGAGGTTAAATAAGTGTCGTTAGTACGAGAGCTAATATCAGTTTTTGGGCCAACCGTAATCTCGTTAGTAATGTTGCGCACGTTTTCGATGGCTTTTACAAACGCTTCAGCATTGGCTTTGGTGGCGTCATCAGGTACTTCACCAGTCAGCAGCACATTGCGGTTATAGCTAGTCACGTTGACATGGGCTTGGTCGCCCAGTGTGGTTTCCATATATTTTACCGCTTTAAGCTCAATATTTTCATCTTCTACATAAATGCCGCTGGTGCGCCTATCGGCCGCCACCGCGCCGCCAGCTGCTGCGCCGCCCACTACTACAGGCACGCAAGCGATTAGCTGAGAAGATAAAATGGCTGCAGCAATCAGTTTGTAAATAACATGCATCAAAAGCTCCTTTTATTGTGATAAACGTGTGAATTTTGAAAAATCATACGCCAATTATGTTTCGAAAGCATTACGAATCCATTCAATATGTTGCAAATCTGCTTTGTTCATCAAAACCGCATCAAAGCGACAAGCTGGCACAGTCTTAAAATTGGCTTGTTGCAAATAATGTTGTGCGGCCAGTGTCATTTTTTGCTGTTTTTGTGGCGTAATGCTAGCGGCAGCACCACCAAATTGGCTGCTGCTGCGCAGTTTTACCTCAACAAATACCAAGCTGCTACCATCTTGCATCACCAAATCAATCTCGCCAAAACGGCAATGGTAATTTTGCATTAACAGTTTAAGTCCGTTGTTCTGCAAAAAAGTTGCGGCCAGTTGTTCTGCCTGCAAACCTGCGTTATTGATATTTAATTTCATGATTGTTTAGTAGATTATGGCGGCTTTGGCTTAAAATTCAAGTATGACTGATTTAAAAGCCAATGGATTAGGAACGCTATATGTAGTGGCCACGCCAATCGGCAATTTGGGTGATATCACTTTGCGCGCGTTGGAGATTTTAAAAAGCGTGGATGCGATTGCGGCCGAGGATACGCGGCATACATCAGGTTTGCTGTCGCATTTTGGCATCGCAAAAAAGCTGATTGCTGTGCATCAACATAACGAGCAACAATCGGCAGAAAAATTACTCAATCAATTAAAAGCCGGTGAAAACATTGCATTGGTCACCGATGCGGGTACGCCTGGCATTAGCGACCCAGGCGCCATCGTAGTGAAAATCGTGCGCGGGGCAGGCATTAAAGTGGTGCCGACTCCTGGTGCCAGCGCATTAATTGTCGCTTTAAGCGCCAGCGGAATTACGCAAAACGGGTTTCATTTTGTTGGATTTTTACCTGCCAGCGGCGCGGCGCGGCGTAAGCAGCTTGAGGCGTTAAAAGCACAAATAGTGACACTGGTGTTTTACGAAGCGCCGCATCGAATTATTGAATGTGTAAAAGATATTGCCAAAGTATTGGGCGACAATCGACAAATCACATTTTGCCGCGAACTCACCAAGACATTTGAGACGATTTATACCTGCTCTGCAGACCTTGCCAGTGCTTGGTTGCAGGCTGATACAAATCAGCAGCGTGGGGAGTTTGTATTGCTGGTTGAAGCCGCGCCTGTAGTTGAAGCACAAGAAATAAGCGAAGAAGCGCAACGTGTATTAAAATGTCTAATGAATGAACTGCCACTAAAACAAGCAGTGGCTTTGGCGACCGAAATTACTAACTTAAAGAAAAATGATTTGTACGAATTTGCTTTAGATTTAAAGCAGACCAATAAAAAAATAACTGAAAAATGACAACTAAATTAACATTGACTCGCCCAGACGACTGGCACTTGCATTTGCGCGATGGCGCAGCATTGAAAGCAGTGTTGCCAGATACTGCGCGACAATTTGCGCGGGCGATTGTGATGCCGAATTTGCGGCCGCCAGTCACAACGGTTGAATTGGCAGCTGAATATCGCGCGCGTATTTTGGCTGCGTTGCCACAAGGTTTAAAGTTCGAGCCATTAATGACCTTGTATTTAACCGATAACACGTCAGCAGAAGAGATAAAACGCGCCAAAGCCAGCGGATTTGTGCATGGCGTAAAGCTTTACCCTGCGGGTGCGACTACTAATAGCGATTCTGGTGTGAGCAATTTAGGCTTCTGTGTCAATGCGCTAGAAGCCATGGAAAAAGTAGGGTTGCCGTTATTGGTACACGCAGAAGTCACCGATAGCGATGTGGATGTGTTTGATCGCGAAAAAGTATTTATCGAGCGAAATATGCTGCCTTTGCTCAAACGCTTTCCTTCGTTAAAAGTAATATTCGAGCATATCACGACTAAAGATGCAGCAGACTTTGTGATAAGCGCGCCCAGCAATTTTGCGGCGACTATTACTGCGCACCATTTAATGATGAATCGCAACGATATGTTTAAAGGTGGCATTCAACCACATCATTATTGTTTGCCAATTTTAAAACGTGAAGAGCATCGGCTGGCGTTGGTTAAAGCCGCCACTTCGGGCAATAGCAAATTTTTCTTGGGCACCGATAGCGCACCGCACGCGCGAGCAGCCAAAGAAGCGGCTTGTGGTTGTGCCGGCATGTACACTGCGCATGCGGCGATAGAGCTTTATGCAGAAGCGTTTGAAGCTGCCAATGCATTGGATAAACTAGAAACTTTTGCCAGTTTTTACGGTGCAGATTTTTATGGTTTACCACGAAATACCGAACAAGTCACACTAGAAAAAACCAGCTGGATTGTGCCAAATACGCTTCCGCTGGGCGATGATAGTTTGGTACCGTTACGGGCTGGTCAGCAAATACACTGGAAGCTCATTTAGTTTTTCGTTAAGCTTTTTCATCAAAATCACTTTTGGAGGTGAACTATGCGATATACCATGATTGCTTTTTTAATCGGACTGGCGAGCCCGCCAGCATTGGCGATTACGTCAGATATGCCAGATCAAAATATCTATACCAAAGAGTTTAAATTGCTGGATGCAAATAGCAACGGCAAGCTGAGTGCGACGGAAATTAAAAAAGATGAGCTATTTAATGGCGGTGGTTTTGTCAAGGCAGATAAAAACCACAATGGCAGTTTGAGTGAGGGCGAATACGCAACTTACAAATCTAAGGTGCAGCAAAAAGAAACCAAGCAAGCTGCCAGTGATGGCGCGATTACCTCAAAAATTAAAAGTAAATATCTAGTGGAAAAGAACTTTAAAAGCTTTAAAGTAAGCGTAGAAACCAAAGATGGCATCGTGGTACTCAGTGGCTTTGTCGATAACCAATCCACCAAAACCCGCGCTGGGCAAATCGCTGTGGGTGTGAAAGGTGTTAAATCAGTCAGCAATGGTTTGGTTATAAAGCCTTAAAACTACGAGTGCAAAACAGTGCTCTGGAAGGCGCATGGATATTAGTCTGCAGGGCATCCCATTTTTGGTCTTTTGAGTGTGTTAAAATAGTGGTGAAGCTAGCTAGGCAGTCGCCGCCAAGCAATTGGGGGAGGAAAGTCCGGGCTGCACAGAGCAAGATGACGGCTAACGGCCGTACGTCGCGAGACGAGGAATAGGGCCACAGAGACGAGCGTATTTAGTTACGGTGAAACGCGGTAACCTCCATCTGCAGCAAGACCAAATAGGCTGGTAAGTTATTTATTTAACAAGGCGTGGCTCGCGCCACCAGCGGGTAGGTTGCTTGAGCGCATGAGCAATTGTGCGCCTAGATGAATGACTGTTACGTGTAGCAATGCACGACAGAACCCGGCTTATCGGCTAGCTTCAACTCTTTGGCGTGTGAATAATGCGACTTGTCGCATATATTCCACGTACAAGCCATAAGCAGGCTTACTTGCCATTAAGACTCTTGCGGTCTAAATGGCTTTGTAAATAGGGGAAGCCACTTGCGGGCTTGTACATAATGTTATTCAGCTTTATACGCAATTCAATCACATAGTTAATAACACTCACAAACTACATTCACTTGATTTAATAAGTAATTGATTATTAACATGTTTGTTTTTATCACAAAAATGCGCTAAGTCTTTGACTTATAAAGAAAAAACCCTAAAAAATGCTTGCAAAGCGCTTTTTTTTTATCTATAGTCCTGATTAGTGGGGAAAAGTGGGATTTTGTGGGAACTTTTCGCAAAAATATAAAATATAAGTGCTTGGTTCCTTAATTTACCCAATAAACAATAGAAATTATAAGGTTTTTATTTAAACATGTTTCGCGGCGCTACAAATTTAAGTATGGATGCCAAAGGTCGCTTAGGCGTACCTGCCAAGCATCGCGACGCGCTATTAATGCAAAGCGCGGGTAATGTGGTGCTTACCGCGCATCCGCATGGTTGTTTGCTACTATACCCGCAACCTGCGTGGGAGCCGATTCAAGCCAAAATGATGGCGCTATCGAGCTTTGATAAGCAATCGTCTAGCTTGCAGCGCTTATTGGTGGGCTTTGCCGAAGATATTGCGGTAGATGCGGCTGGCCGCTTGTTAATCTCGCCTACCTTGCGCGATTTTGCGGGGCTAGAAAAAGATGTGATGCTGGTCGGCCAAGGTAGCCACTTTGAAATGTGGAATATGGAAGCTTGGCGCGAGCAACTAGATAGCTTGATGAAAAATGAAACCATTGAAATGCCCACAGAGTTAGAAGGCTTTTCGCTATGATGGTGGGCGCGAACTCGGCGCCCACAACAGCCCCAGTGTCAGTGTCGCCAGCAGTTATGACTTCTACCCATATTACCGTATTGCTTGCTGAAGCAGTCGATGCGCTCCACATCATGCCGCATGGCACTTATGTTGATGGCACGTTTGGTCGCGGTGGCCATAGCAAAAAAATACTCGCTAAATTGGGTGCCACTGGCCGCTTATTTGCCATGGATAAAGATTTAGCTGCCATAGAAACAGGCAAGCAGATACAAGATGCGCGTTTTGATATTGCGCATAGGCATTTTTCAGAAATTAATCAATTAGCAACAGCAAATAATTTAACAAAAGTAGATGGCATCTTGTTGGATCTAGGCATTTCATCGCCGCAAATCGATGAAGGTGAGCGCGGCTTTAGTTTTAGGTTTGATGGTCCACTCGATATGCGTATGGACCAATCGCGTGGCAAAACAGTGGCAGAACTGTTAACCACAATTACGGAACAACAATTAGGGAAAGTGATAAAAGACTATGGTGAAGAACGGTTTGCTAAGCAGGTTGCAAGGGCGATTATTAAGGAGCGCGATGACGGGCGCGCCATCACCACTACAGGACAGCTTGCCAAGGTCGTGGCAAGTGCAATCCCCAAGATCGAACCGGGGCAGAACCCTGCAACGCGCACCTTTCAAGCTTTACGGATTTTCGTCAATTCGGAGCTTGAGGAGTTATCGCTAATTTTGCCCAAATGCGTCGATTTATTGGCGGTGGGCGGGCGTTTGGTGGTGATTAGCTTTCATTCGTTAGAAGACAGAATCGTGAAGAAATTTATGCAAGGCGAGCAAAATCGGGATGATTTGCCCAGCAATTTCCCAATTAAAGCCAAGGACTTGCCGCAGCCACGCTTAAAAATTATTGGTAAAGCCATTAAGCCGAGCGCGGCAGAAATTAAGCTAAACGTGCGCAGCCGCAGTGCAGTCATGCGCGTGGCAGAGCGGACAGCTACCCAATGAATGGATTAGTAAAGTGACACGCTTAAATTTGATTTTATTTTTTGTGCTGATTTTTGTGTGCTTGGGCGTGGTAACAGCCCAGCATAAAGCGCGCAAATTGTATTTTGAGCTTGAGCAGCAACAAGATTTAAGCAAAAAATATGAAACCATTTTTGGCCAAATGCAGTTAGAACAAAGCACCTGGGCCATGCATTCGCGCATAGAAGAACACGCAGCTAAAAAACTGAATATGCAAGTGCCTGATGCCAAGCGCATACAGGTTATTTCGCTAGAAGACATGAATAACTAAAGTAAAAATGGCTTACGATAAAACTCAGCACCATATTGTAAAACTGCCCGCTTGGCGCAGACGAGTGCTGCTGATTGCCGTTTTGGTGGGTTTTGGCGCATTATTTTTACGTGGTATTTATTTGCAAAGCTTGCATAAAGAGTTTTTGCAAAAAAAAGGCGATGCGCGCTATAGCCGCAACTTAGTTTTACAAGCGCATCGCGGCAAAATTACCGATAGAAACGGTGAGTTGTTGGCGATTAGCAGTCCTGTGGAATCGGTATGGGCAAGCCCACCTGATGTAGAAATAAGCAAAAACCAAAAACTGGCACTGGCAAAATTGCTCAGCATTAAAACCAAAGATATTGATAAAAAAATTGCCAATCGCGAGCGCGAATTTGTCTATTTAAAGCGTCGTATTTCACCAGAACTAGCCGCAAAAGTGATGAGTTTAGAAATCTCTGGCGTATTTTTACAGCGTGAATATAAACGCTTTTACCCTGCGGGTGATGTCACTGCGCATTTGGTGGGCTTTACTGGTATTGATGACACGGGGCAAGAAGGCTTTGAGCTAGCACAAAACGCTAATCTTTCTGGGAAAGCCGGCAGCCGCCGCGTAATTCAAGATAGACAAGGCCATATTGTGGAGGATTTAGAGGCGGTGAAAGTCCCGCAAGATGGCCATGATTTGGTATTAAGTATTGATAGGCGTATTCAATATTTAGCTTTTAGAGAGCTATCAAAAGCGCTAGAAAAGTATAAAGCCAAAGCAGGCGCCATTGTGGTGTTGGATGCGAAAACGGGTGAAGTATTGGCGATGGTGAACTTGCCGACTTATAACCCAAATAATCCTGTGAATATAAAAGGCAAAACGCGTAACCGCGCCATTACCGATATGTTTGAGCCAGGCTCAACCATGAAGGCTATTACGGCGGCAGCGGCAATGCAGTTTGGTGACTTTACGCCAGCAACTAAAATTCAAACTGCGCCAGGACATATGTCAATTGGCCCTGCTACTATTAATGATTCGCACCCACATGGCGTATTAACTGTGGCGCAAGTGGTGCAAAAGTCATCCAATGTAGGCGCCGCCAAAATGGCTTTAAGCTTAAAAAAAGAAGAGCTGTGGAGCACCTTTAACCAGCTTGGCTTTGGTAACCGTGCCAATATTGGCTTCCCGGGTGAGGCGGCTGGCAAGGTGCGGCCTTACAAAACATGGCGTCCAATCGAGCAGGCGACCATGTCCTACGGCCATGGCATTAGCCTGACCTTATTGCAGCTAGCACGTGCTTACACGGTATTTACTAATGAAGGCGAACTGAAGCCTATTTCATTATTTAAAATAAAAGAATCGCCAGTCGGGCATCAAGTATTTTCGGCGCAAGTGGCTAACGATGTAAAAGACATGCTGGAGCTAGTCGTACAGCCAGGAGGTACCGCCTTGCGCGCGCAAGTGGCGGGCTATCGCGTCGGTGGCAAAACTGGCACTGCGCATAAGTTAGGCCCAAAAGGTTATGAGCCAGATAAGTACGTTGGTTCATTTGTGGGTTTGGCGCCTGCCTCTAATCCGCGCTTGATTATGGCGGTGATGATAGATGAGCCAAGTATCGAAAATGAGCAATATTATGGCGGCATTGTGGCTGCGCCAGTGTTTAGCGCAGTAATGGCTGATGCTTTGCGTATGTTGGCGGTGCCGCAAGATTCTCCCAATAATAATGTGGTGATTCCGCCTGAAAGCGTCGAAGACGTGAAAGAGGTGATATGACCACTTATAGAATAAAAACACCGCTAAAAAGCATGACGACGGATAGCAGAACAGTACAAGCTGGCAGTTTGTTTTTAGCCTATCCAGGGGATGCGTCTGACGGCAGAAAATATATTCCCGACGCGATTGAAAATGGCGCCGGCGCAGTTATTTGGGAGTCGGAAAATTTTGAATGGAATGCTGACTGGGAAATTGAAAATATAGGCATTAGGCATTTGCGTTTGCAATCAGGCAGTATTGCCAGCCAGTTTTATAAAATGCCATCGACAAAAATGTGGATGATAGGAGTGACTGGCACCAATGGCAAAACCTCGATTACACAATGGTTGAGCCAATGTTTTAATTATTGCCAGCGCAAAACAGCGGTCATTGGCACGTTGGGTAACGGTCTGCCAAATCGGTTAAGCGCAACTTCGAACACCACACCCGATGCCGTGTTGTTGAATAGTATGTTGGCCGATTATGTGAAAGAACAAGTGGAAATTGTTGCGATGGAAGTATCTTCGCATGGCTTACATCAAGGCCGTGTGCGCGCAATAAACTTTGATATTGCCATACTGAGCAACTTAACGCGGGACCATTTGGATTATCACCAAACATTTGAAGCCTACGCCGCTGCAAAACGCAGTTTGTTTGAGTATAGCGATTTGAAATGTGCATTACTGAATGTGGATGACGATTTTGGCAAGCAACTTGCGCTAGATTTAAAAGCAGCAGGTAAACAGGTGCTGACTTATGGTATTAAGGCTGGCGATGTGCGTGCCACACAGCTGCAATTTGAAAATACGCACTTTAGTTTTGATGCCATCACGCCATTTGGTAGTGCGCCAGTTAAAGTCAGTCTGGTAGGTAGATTTAATGTGTATAACGTGCTGGCAGTGTTAGCTGCACTGCTTGCTTCTAAAGTTAGTTTGGCTGACGCGGTGGTGGCGATTTCACAGATTGAATCTGCCAAAGGTCGCATGCAGATGCTCGGTGGTGGCGACCTGCCATTGGTCGTCGTCGATTATGCGCACACACCAGATGCGCTAGAAAAAGTACTGCAAGCACTAAAAACCCAAGCAAGCTCAAAATTAATTTGTGTGTTTGGTTGTGGCGGTAATCGCGATGCGGGGAAACGTCCATTAATGGGTGAAGTGGCAAGTAAGTTAGCAGATGCAGTGGTGGTGACTTCTGATAACCCACGCGATGAAGCGCCTGACAGCATTATTGAAGACATATTAACAAGCGTACATGGCAATTTTGCGGTAGAGCCAGACCGTGCCAAAGCTATTTCAATTGGCATACTGTCTGCCAAACCCAGCGACATTGTTTTGATTGCGGGTAAAGGCCACGAAGAATATCAAGAAGTTAAAGGTAAAAAACATTACTTTAGCGATATTGAGCAAGCCAAAGATGTACTGAAAGTATATGCGGGGGCGGCTGCATGATACTGCTTTCAGACATTGTCAAAGCGGTTGCTGGCCAACGCATTGGGCAAGACGATTTGTATGGAAATGTCCTGTGCGAAAGCATCGGTTCAGATAGTCGCAACATTAGCAAAAATCAGCTATTTGTGGCGATTAAAGGCGAAAATTTTGATGGCAACAGTTATGCAGTTGAGGCGATTCAGCAGGGCGCAGCGGCAGTATTAGTGAGTGATGCCAGTACACAAGCCAAGCCTGCAGTGTTGGTAAAAGACACGCGCTTGGCTTTGGGTGAATTAGCTAAATATTGGCGCGCCAAATTTAAATTGCCGCTGGTGGCGGTCACAGGCAGCAGCGGCAAAACTACGGTAAAAGAAATGTTGGCGGCGATATTAAATGCAGTTGAATCACGCGCCACAGATATGACCATCTCTGCAAGCCTCGCTGTGCTTGCCACACAGGGCAACCTAAATAATGACATCGGCATGCCGATGACTTTGCTTAAGCTGAATGGGCAGCATAAATTTGCCGTGATTGAAATGGGCATGAGTCACTTGGGCGAGATTGATTATTTAACGCGCATTGCGCAGCCAAATGTAGCGGTGATTAACAATGCAGGCACGGCACATATTGGCGAAGTAGGTTCGCGCGAAAATATTGCCAAAGCCAAAGGTGAAATTTTTGCAGGCTTAGGTAATGATGGCATTGCAGTGATTAATGCCGATGATGCATTTGCTGATTATTGGAAATCGCTTAACTTAAATAAACAAGACAATCACAGAAAGATCATCACGTTTGGCTTGGATACAAAAGCAGACGTGACCGCGACTTACCAAGAAATAGATGGTGCCAGTCAGATTCAGCTAACGACACCAAATGGCAATATTGATTTTAAGTTGGCTTTGCTAGGTAAACACAATATTAGCAATGCCCTAGCAGCCAGCGCCTGCGCGGTCGCGCTAGGTGTTACAAATGCAGATATTGCGCGTGGTTTAGCAGGTTTTTCAGCAGTCAAAGGTCGTTTGCAACGTAAAACTGGGCTGAATGGCGCTAAGCTAATTGACGATACTTACAACGCCAACCCAGATTCGATGAAAGCCGCCATTGATGTGTTGGCGCAGCAAACAGGCAAGCGGATTTTTGTAATGGGTGACATGGGTGAACTAGGTGCAGATGCATTAGAAATGCATGCAGAAATTGGTGCCTATGCAAAACAAAAAGGTGTCGATCAATTGTTGGCGCTGGGCGAAAACAGTGTGCATACCGTGCAAGAATTTGGTGCAAACGCTATGCATTATGCATCGCTGCGAGCCTTGCTGGATGCGGCTACTGGTTTGATGCAAAAAGATGCAACGGTGTTGGTAAAAGGCTCGCGTTTTATGCAGATGGAGCGCGTGGTAAATGCGCTAGAGATAGATGTGTTGGTAGAAAAACGACATCACAAATAATGATGCAAAAAATGCTTGAGGAGAACTAAATGTTATTAGAACTTACACGCTGGCTGGCCACTGATATTCGCGGCTTTAATGTATTTAACTACATCACGCTACGCGCGGTGCTAGCCACGCTTACCGCGCTGATTATCTCGTTTATGGTGGGCCCCACCATGATACGTAAGCTGACGCAATACAAGGTCGGTCAATCGGTACGCGATGACGGCCCGCAAACACATTTAGTAAAAGCTGGCACGCCCACTATGGGCGGCGCATTGATATTAGTGGCGATTGCAGTAGCTACCTTGTTGTGGGGGGACTTACACAATAAATATATTTGGGTGGTGTTAGTCACTACTTTGGGTTTTGGCGCCATTGGCTGGGTCGATGATTACCGCAAAGTGGTGTATAAAAATCCCAAAGGTTTATCGGCCAAAGCCAAATATTTTTGGCAAAGTGTCATTGGCTTGGGCGTCGCCCTATTTTTGTATCAAACCGCAGGCAGCCCAGCAGAAACTACACTCATCGTGCCTTTCTTTAAAACTTTAATACTGCCATTGGGGGCAGTAGGATTTATTGTGCTGACATATTTGGTGATTGTGGGCAGCAGCAACGCGGTGAATTTGACTGATGGCCTAGATGGTTTGGCCATAATGCCTACGGTGATGGTGGGCAGCGCACTGGCGATATTTGCTTATGTGGCGGGGCATTTATATTTCTCTAAATATTTGGGCATCCCTTATGTTGCGGGTGCTGGCGAGCTAATGGTATTTTGCGCCGCCATGGCGGGCGCGGGTTTGGGCTTTTTATGGTTTAACGCCTACCCAGCTGAGGTGTTTATGGGTGACGTCGGCGCGCTGGCTTTAGGTGCTGCGTTGGGGGTTGTTGCAGTCATCGTTCGGCAAGAAATTGTACTGTTTATTATGGGTGGCGTGTTTGTGGTGGAAACATTCTCAGTCGCGCTGCAAGTGCTGTACTTTAAATACACCAAAGCTAAAACAGGAACTGGCCAGCGTATTTTTTTAATGGCGCCGCTACATCACCATTACGAGCAAAAAGGCTGGAAAGAGACACAAGTAGTGGTGCGCTTTTGGATTATTACCATGATGTTGGTGCTGATAGGCTTGGCAACATTGAAATTACGATAGACATTAAATAAACACATGAAACTGCATTTACATAATAAACGCGTACTAGTGCTGGGCCTTGGCGAAACCGGGCTTTCGGCGCTGCGCTGGCTGGATACACAAGGCGCGATTTTGTCAGTAGCAGATTCACGCGAAAATCCGCCCAATATGGATGCGTTGGCGCGTAGTATGCCGCAAGTTGCAATACATACGGGTGCGTTCAAAACTAAAGTGTTGCTGCAGGCTGAGGTGATTGTGATTAGCCCAGGCGTAGCGTTAAGCGAGCCTGCTGTGCAGGTGGCCATTCAAGCAGGTATTTCCGTGGTTGGCGATGTTGAGCTGTTTGCACAATGGCGTAATAAGCATGCCAAGGTGATTGGCATTACTGGAAGTAATGGCAAAACGACGGTAACGACATTAGTGGGTGAAATTTGCAAAGCAGCAGGTTTAAAAACCATCGTCGCGGGCAATATTGGCCTGCCCGTGCTAGAAACTTTTAACATGGAAACGCCAGATGTTTACGTGTTGGAGCTTTCAAGCTTTCAGCTAGAAACCACTTCTAGCTTAATGTTGGATGCAGCCACCGTATTAAATATTAGCGAAGACCACATGGATAGATACAGCACTGTTGTGGATTATGCCGCTGCCAAAGCGCGCATGTTGAAACATGCCAAAGTGGTTGTGCTAAATCGAGATGACGTGATTTCGTTTGGTTTGGCGAACGCTAATACAGTCACTTTTGGCTTGGATGCAGCACCAACTATTCGCGACTTTGGTTTGATTGAATGTCAGGATGAAGGCAAAGCTGAGTCTTATTTAAGCAGCGGCCAACGCAAAATTTGCAAAGTAAGTGGTTTAAAAATTGCTGGCCAGCATAATGTGGCGAATGCACTTGCGGCGTCTGCATTGTGCTGCGCAATCGGTATCGAAAAATCCACCTTGGCACTTGCCTTACAAGCCTTTAAAGGCTTGCCGCACCGTGTAGAGTGGGTAGCCGAAATTGATGGCATAGATTATTACGATGATTCAAAAGGCACCAATGTCGGTGCTACTTGTGCGGCAATTTTGGGTATGACCAAAAATGATCGTGGATATAATCAGCCGCAAAAAGTAGTGCTGATTGCGGGTGGTGATGGCAAAGGCCAAGATTTTTCACCACTAGCACCTGCCGTACAAACCAATAGCCGTGCGGTGGTGTTGATTGGCCGCGATGCAACGCTTATTGAAAGTGTGTTGTTGCAAACTAAGGTGCCTTTGTATCACGCTGCTGATTTGCCCGAGGCCGTCAACATTGCCAAAAAACTCGCTAAAACGGGTGATGCGGTTCTATTGTCACCCGCTTGCGCCAGTTTTGATATGTTTAAAAATTATGTGCATCGCGCCGAAGTGTTTGTGACGGCAGTAAACAAGCTAGAAGCGAAGCAGGTGGCTCAATGTTAAGTCCTGTCATGCAAAGTCGCGAGCGTATGAACGCACCAAGTTACGACCAAATCTTGCTGTGGGTGACGTTTATTTTATTAGGTTTGGGCTTAGTCATGGTGTATTCGTCTTCCATCGCCATTGCCGAGGCAGATAAAGACGTCGGTAATCAAAGCACCTACTATTTAATTCGCCAAGCCATGTTTATTTGTGTGGGTTTGGTAGCGGGGTTTATGTCGTTTCAAATCCCCATTGCGTGGTGGCAAAAAATGGCGCCTTACTTATTTTTATTTGGCTTGTTTTTGTTGGTGTTAGTGCTAATACCGGGCGTGGGACGCAATGTGAATGGCAGCCAGCGCTGGCTGTCACTGTTCGTGGTTAATTTGCAGCCATCGGAGCTAGTCAAGCTATTCTCTGCCATGTATGTGGCGGATTATGCGGTGCGCAAAGCACCGCAAATGGATAGCTTCGTCAAAGGCTTTTTACCGATGGTGGCAGTGATGGTGTTGGTGGGGTTTTTACTGCTGCGTGAGCCTGATTTTGGTGCATTTGCGGTGGTTGCTGCTATTTCAATTTCCATACTTTGGTTGGGCGGTATTAACGCCAAAATTTTTGCTGGCCTGCTGGGCACATTGCCATTTGCTATTTACTTTTTAATTTGGAACTCGCCTTACCGCCTGCAACGCGTGATTGGATTTATGGATCCGTGGGCTGATCCATACGGTAAAGGTTATCAACTATCGCATGCACTCATCGCATTTGGTCGTGGCGAGTGGTTTGGTGTCGGTTTGGGTGCAAGTGTGGAGAAATTATTGTATTTGCCAGAGGCACATACTGACTTTTTACTGGCGGTAATTGCCGAAGAACTGGGTTTTGTCGGCGTACTAACGGTATTAGGTTTGTTTGTGTGGATAGTGATTCGCGCCTTTGGTATCGGCAAAGAAGCCGTCGCCAATGAACGTTATTTTGCCGCACTGCTGGCGCAAGGTTTGGGTGTGTGGATGGGCGTGCAAGCCATCATTAACATTGGTGTGAACATGGGCGTGCTGCCAACTAAAGGTTTAACACTGCCATTGCTGTCATTTGGGGGCAGTGGCATTTTGGCCAATTGCATCGCCATGGCAGTGTTGCTGCGTATAGATTTTGAGAACCGCAGATTGCAAAGGGGACTGCCAGCATGATGTTCTCATCTCTAGTGACACAATTTGGTAGCGGTACTTTAATGATTATGGCGGGCGGTACTGGCGGCCATGTCTATCCAGCCATGGCGGTGGCGGATTACATGAAAGAACACGGCTGGAATATTGTATGGCTTTGCACCGAAGGTGGCATGGAAAATAAACTGATCGCTGGCAAACATTATAAAACAGCCATGATGACCATGCGCGGTGTGCGTGGCAAAGGCATTTTGGGTTGGTTACTGTTACCAATTAAATTAGCCACTGCCTTTAAACAAAGTGTTTCTGCCATTCGCCAACATCAGCCAAATGTGGTGTTGGGTATGGGTGGCTTTGCGGCTTTTCCAGGTGGATTAATGGCGAAATTACTCAATAAACCTTTAGTAATACACGAGCAAAATTCGATTGCGGGTTTAACCAATAAAAGTTTGAGTTTATTTGCCAATCAAGTATTGGCAGCATTTCCCTCTGCATTTGGAGAAAAAGCACAGCTTGTTGGCAACCCGGTGCGGCATGACATGACACAATTGCCAGCACCGCAACAAAGATATGGCGCGCGCACTGGTAAATTGCGTTTATTGATAGTTGGTGGCAGTTTGGGCGCGCAGGCACTGAATGAGGTGCTGCCAAAAGCGTTGGCAGAAATGCCAGAAAATACATTCGAAGTCGTACATCAAGCGGGCGAGCAGCATATCGCGGCCCTGCAAGCCAATTACCATGCGGCTTCAAGGGCAGCTGAAACAAAGGCATACATTCACAATATGGCGGACATGTATGCGTGGGCTGATGTGGTGGTCTGTCGCGCAGGCGCGCTGACAGTGGCGGAGTTGGCTTGCGTCGGTGTAGCCAGCATTTTGGTACCGTTTCCGCATGCGGTGGACGATCATCAAACTTATAACGCTAAATATTTAAGCGATGCAGGTGCGGCCAAGTTGATTCAACAGAGTGAATTTTCTGTGACAAAAGCTACAGAAATTTTACACAGTTTAACGCGTGAAATTTGCTTAGAGATGGCGATAAAAGCCAAGCAGCTGGCTAAACCAGAAGCCACCCAAACCGTTGCAAAAATTTGTATGGAGGTGGCGCGCTAGCGCCAACACACATGAAGCATAAAGTTAAGAATATACATTTTGTGGGTATTGGCGGTGCGGGCATGAGCGGCATTGCCGAAGTGCTGCTGAACTTGGATTTTAAAGTTTCTGGCTCGGATTTGGCTGAAAACGCGACGACTAAGCGCCTTGCTGATTTTGGCGCCAAAATTTATCAAGGTCACGCCGCCGAGAATTTAAACGCGGCTGATGTGGTGGTGGTGTCTAGCGCAGTGAACGAGCAAAACCCTGAAATTATCGCCGCACGCGCTAAAAATATCCCCGTGGTGCCGCGCGCATTAATGTTGGCAGAGCTCATGCGCTTTAGACAAGGCATTGCCGTAGCAGGTACGCACGGAAAAACCACGACGACCAGCTTAATCGCTAGTATTTTGGCTGAGGCGGGCATGGATCCCACCTTTGTGATTGGCGGTAAGTTAGAAGCTGCCAGCGCTAATGCGCGGCTGGGAACGGGCGAATGGATAGTAGCAGAAGCCGATGAATCGGATGCGTCTTTCTTGCATTTAACACCAGTGATGGCGGTGGTAACAAACATCGACCAAGATCATATGGATACTTATGAGCACAGTTTTGATAAGTTAAAAAGCGCATTTGTGGAATTTTTGCAGCAGCTGCCGTTTTGGGGTATGGCGGTGGTGTGCGTGGATGACGCAAATATTCGCGAGATTTTACCGCGTGTAACCAAACCAGTGATGACCTATGGTTTTAGTGAAAATGCGCGCATTCGTGCCACCAATGTGCGTGCTGACAATGGCAAAATGCACTTTACGGTATCACGTGTGAATGGTGTCACGACAACTTTTGACGTCACGTTAAACTTGCCAGGCAATCATTATGTGTTGAATGCACTGGCCGCCATTGCCATTGCTAGCGAGTTGAATGTAGCCGATAAACACATGATTAAAGCGCTGGCCGAATTTAAAGGCGTTGGCCGCCGGTTTGAGCGTTATGGTGAAGTTGCAACTAAGGCTGGCGGCACATTTACACTGATTGATGACTACGGCCACCACCCTGTTGAGATGCAAGCGGTGATTGCCGCTGCGCGCGATGCCTTCCCCAACCGTCGCTTGGTGATGGCGTTTCAGCCACATCGCTATACCCGTACGCGTGATTGTTTTGAGGATTTTGTGCGGGTGTTATCCAGCGCAGACACAGTATTGCTGACCGAAGTGTATTCAGCAGGCGAAGCAGCAATAGTAGCTGCTGATACGCGCTCACTGATTCGCGCCATTCGTGTGGCGGGTAAAGTAGAGCCGCAGTTTGTAGAAACCACTGATGAATTACCTGAAGCCATTTTAAATGTGGTGCAGGCGGGTGATGTGGTGATTGTGATGGGCGCGGGTTCTATTGGCCAAGTAGCAAGTAAAACAAAGGATTTGGCAGCTTGATGGCGCATCTGATTACTAGCTCGCAATTGTTGCGTAACGAGCCGTTGGCGCGCTATACCAGCTGGCGCGTGGGAGGCAAAGCCGATAGATTATTTGTGGCCGATAACTTGGCCGATTTGCAAGTATTTATGCGCACTTTAGACAAAGCCGAACCGGTATTTTTTATTGGCTTAGGCAGCAATTTACTGGTACGTGATGGCGGTGTACGTGGCACGGTAATTGTGATGCATCAGGCCTTAAACGAAATACGCGCCGATGGCCAATTTATTTATGCCGAAGCAGGAGTGACCTGCGGAAAATTAGCCCGCTTTAGTGCCAACCAATTTAAACAAGGTGGCGAATTTATGGCGGGTATTCCTGGCACAGTGGGCGGTGCGCTGGCGATGAATGCGGGTTGTTACGGCTCTGAAGCTTGGAATATTGTGCATCAAGTTCTTACTATAGACAGGCTTGGTGAAACACATGTGCGCAACGAGTCAGAGTTTATTCCCAGCTATCGACATGTAGAAATGCTGAGCCCAGATGAATGGTTTTTGGGTGCTTGGTTTAAGTTAGAAGCAGGCGAAGCGACTGAATCACTGAAAAAGATTAAAAATTTATTGGCCACGCGTTTGGCTAGTCAGCCCCTTAATTTGCCCAGTGCAGGCTCTACTTTTAGAAACCCGCATGGCGATTTTGCAGCACGTTTAATTGAAGCGAGTGGTTTAAAAAGTTATCAAATTGGCGGCGCACAAGTGTCGCCTAAGCATGCCAATTTTATTGTCAATGTGGGTGATTGCAGTGCGCTAGATATTGAACTATTGATTCGACACATGAAAGACGTGGTGTTGGAAAAGCAAGGCGTGGCACTGCAACAAGAGGTGAGGGTAATCGGTGAGTACGCATAATTTTGGAAAAGTAGCCGTGTTATTGGGCGGCACATCGGGTGAGCGCGATGTGTCGCTAAAAAGTGGTGCGGCAGTGCTAGCGGCATTGATACGCCAGGGCGTAGATGCGTATACATTTGACCCAGCTGAGAAAAGTTTAACTGAGTTGGCGCAGTTTGACCGCGTGTTTAACACATTGCATGGCCGTGGTGGCGAGGATGGCACGATGCAAGGCGCACTCGATTTGATGGGCGTTCCCTACACCGGCAGTGGTGTCATGGCGTCTAGCCTAGGCATGGATAAATGGCGCACCAAATTACTGTGGAAAGCTTTAAATATTGTCACGCCTGATTTTGAGCTGGTAAATGCGCACAGCGACTTTGCTGCAATAGAAAATAAACTCGGCTTGCCGTTATTTGTAAAACCCGCCAACGAAGGTTCTAGCATTGGCATTAGTAAAGTCAAGCAAAAAGGCGGCCTGCAACCCGCATGGATATTGGCTGCCAAGGCAGATCCATTGGTGATTGCCGAAAAATTTGTAGGTGGCGGCGAATACACAGTGGGTATTTTAGGCGAGACAGCGCTACCCATAGTAAGAATCGTACCTAAAAATGAATTTTATGATTTTGAGGCCAAATACCTACGCGATGACACGGAATATCTGTGCCCATGCGGTTTAAGTGAAGAAAAAGAGGCGCAAATTCAAACTGAAGCTTTGCAAGCCTTTAAGGCAATAGGCTGCATAGGTTGGGGCAGAGTAGATTTTTTAATGGATGAGGCGGGAAATCACTTTTTCTTAGAGCTGAATACCAATCCTGGTATGACAGATCACAGCTTGGTGCCAATGGCAGCCAAAGCAGCAGGCATGAGTTTTGATGCATTGGTGATGAAAATTTTAAGCATGACATTGAAAGCCATGGCGGCGGAAGTTAAGCATGTGGGATAAGCCAAGACTTTTAAACTGGCTTGCCAATTTACTTTACGCCATGTCGGTGGTGTTGATGCTTTACGCGCTGGTATTTGTGGTGGTACATCTGCCTATTTTCCCAATTCGCGAGGTGAAAGTGGATGGCCAATTAACGCATGTCAATCGTGAGCAAATTAAGTTAATTGTAGCCAAACATTTAAAAGGCAATTTTTTTACCTTAGATTTAATTAAAACCCGTGATGCGTTTGAGAAACTGCCGTGGGCGCGTGAGGTGAGTGTGCGCCGCCGTTGGCCAGATAAATTGGATGTGGTGATTGAAGAACATCAAGCGCTGGCACGTTGGGGCAATATTGCGTTGGTGAACACACATGGTGAATTGTTTCAAGCGGCCACAGATGCTGAGCTGCCCGTGTTTTATGGCCCAGGTGATGGCGTATTAGAGGTAACAAAAAACTATGGCAATTACAGCAAAATTTTGAATAAAGCCGACATCAAAATTGCGCAAGTCACATTATCACCACGCCGCGCTTGGGAGATTAAAACCAATAAAGATTTGCTGATTGCGCTTGGTCGGGTAGATATGGATGTGCGCTTGAGCCGCTTTGTGGGGGCTTACACATCAACGCTAAGTCAACTGAATGTAAAAGTGCTGTATGCCGATTTGCGCTACCCCAATGGATTTGCGGTGCGTAGACCTATACCAATAAAGCCTGCAGCTAAGCCTGCTGTCAATGCAATAGCTGTGCCTGTAAAGGTTTAAAAAAGACTGAATATGAAAAGAAATAATGGCTAAAAGTATAAAAATGGGAGTTACAAATGAGTAAAGTGCGTGAAGATAAAAACCTAATTGTGGGGCTAGATATTGGCACCTCAAAAATTGTCACCATTGTGGCCGAGCTGCTTCCAGAGGGCACACTGAAAGTGATTGGCCTTGGCCAGCACATATCGCGCGGCTTAAAAAAGGGTGTCGTGGTGAATATCGATTCCACCATGCAGGCCATTCAGCGCTCGCTAGAAGAAGCCGAGCTGATGGCCGATTGCAAAATTAATACGGTGTTTACTGGTATTGCTGGCAGCCATATTAAAAGCCTCAATTCGCACGGAATGGTCAAAATTAAAGATGCTGAAGTGTCACAAATGGATGTAGATAGAGTGGTGGAAACCGCACGCGCAGTCGCCTTGCCGGCTGATCAGCAGATTTTACATATTCTCACCCAAGAATTTATTATCGACGGCCAAGATGACGTGCGTGAGCCATTGGGCATGAGCGGCATGAAGCTAGAAGTAAAAGTACATATTGTGACAGGCGCGGTGGCGGCAGCACAAAATATCGTCAAGTGTATTAAACGCTGCGGCTTAGAAGTCAGTGATTTAATTCTGCAGCCATTGGCTTCTAGCATTGCGGTGCTGACTGAAGATGAAAAAGAGCTTGGTGTGTGCTTGGTAGATATTGGTGGTGGCACCACAGATATTGCCGTATTTAAAAACGGGTCGATACGACACACCGCAGTGATTGCAGTCGCAGGCGACCAAATGACCAATGATATTGCGGTGGCATTTCGCACACCTACACAATCGGCCGAAGACATCAAAATTAAACATGGTTGCGCGCTGCGCCAACTGGCCGATGCACGCGAGGTGGTAGAAGTGCCAGGTGTAGATGGGCGCGATGCGCGCCAATTATCGATACAAACCTTGGCAGAAGTGATCGAGCCACGTGTTGTCGAGCTATATGAATTGGTGTTGCAAGAATTAAGAAGAAGCGGCATGGAAGAAATGATTGCTTCGGGCATTGTTATCACTGGCGGCTCATCCATGATGCGCGGCATGATGGAATTGGGAGAAGAAATATTTCACATGCCAGTACGTATGGGCATGCCACGTTATGTGGGCGGGCTTTCTGAGGTGGTGAGTAACCCGAGATATGCCACCGCTGTTGGGCTAATTTTAATGGGCAAGCAACAGCTAGAGCGGCAAATTACGGGGCAGATGGAATCGAGCTCGGTAGGCAGAATTTTTGAGAAGATGAAAAGTTGGTTTCAAGGTAATTTCTAGTTTTTAGTGGGTAGTCATTAGTGGCTAGTTTGAAAGTTAAGCAGTAGAAATAAAGCAGTAAATTTTTTTAGCAAGATATGTTTTAGGGCTGGGTTTGTGGCAAAACAAACTCAAATATTAAAGGCAAAAGGAGAAACAAAATGTTTGAAATTATGGAGAAAGATTCACAAGAAGCCGTGATAAAAGTCATCGGCGTCGGTGGTTGCGGCGGCAATGCCATTAATCACATGATAGGTAAAAACGTGGTGGGCGTAGAGTTTATTAGCGCTAACACCGATATTCAAGCACTTAAAAAAAGTATTGCGACTAAAACCCTGCAAATTGGTACTGAAATTACCAAAGGCTTGGGCGCAGGCGCTAAGCCAGAAGTAGGCCGCGAAGCTGCGCTAGAAGACCGTGACCGTATTGCGGAAATGATTGATGGTGCAGACATGCTGTTTATTACCGCAGGTATGGGTGGTGGTACTGGCACAGGCGCAGCGCCAATTATTGCTGAGGTCGCCAAAGAAATGGGCATTTTGACGGTGGCAGTAGTCACCAAACCATTTGCGTTTGAAGGCAAACGCAGCAAAGTAGCGACGGATGGCTTAGAAGAACTGTCACAACACGTGGATTCATTAATTGTGATTCCAAACGAAAAGCTGATGGAAGTGCTGGGCGAAGATGTGACCTTGCCAGAAGCGTTTAGCGCAGCGAACGACGTGTTGCATAATGCGGTCTCAGGTATTGCAGAGATTATTAATTGTCCAGGTTTGGTCAATGTGGACTTTGCTGATGTGCGCACTGTAATGAGTGAAATGGGTATGGCGATGATGGGCAGTGCAGAAGCGAGCGGTCCAGAGCGCGCTAGAATTGCGGCAGAGCAAGCAGTGGCTAGCCCATTGTTAGAAGACGTCAACTTAGCCAATGCGCGTGGCGTTTTAATTAATATTACCGCCAGTAGCAGCTTTAAAATGAAAGAGTACTACGATGTAATGAATACCATTAAAGAATTTACTGCAGAAGATGCGACGGTCATTGTGGGCACTGTAATGGATGAAAACATGGCGGATAAATTGCGTGTGACGATGGTGGCAACTGGATTAAATGGTGCGATTGCACGCAGAGTGGCTAAGCCAGAGTTGCGCGTCATGACAGCGCTAATGACTGGCACGCATAGTCAACCTATGTTTATAAATGATGAAGTGGTTGATGAGGCGCCAGCAGTGTTTAGTCAAAATAATCGTCGTGCGCAAGTAGAGGCAATGAAAATGTCGGGTGTTGAAGAATATGATATTCCTGCATTTTTGCGCAAACAAGCTGATTAGTCGTCTGTAAAGGTTTAAAATGCTTTAAATAGTAATAAGGACTTAAGTGCAGGGTTTAATTAGATGTTAAAGCAGAGAACTTTAAAGAAACAGGTCAGTGCCACTGGCGTTGGTTTGCACAACGGTGAAAAAGTCACACTGACTTTAAGGCCTGCCGCAATCGATGCTGGTATTGTATTTGTGCGTGCCGATTTGCCCGGTGCGCCAAGTATTAAGGCTACACCTGATGCGGTGCGTGATACGCGCATGTGTTCTGCCCTAGAACACAATGGTGCGCGCGTTGCCACCGTGGAGCACTTAATGTCTGCGCTAGCGGGTTTGGGTGTAGATAATATTATTGTCGAAGTAACGGCGTCAGAGATTCCCATTATGGATGGCAGCTCTGGCCCGTTTATATTTTTGCTGCAACAAGCGGGCATTACAGAGCAAAACTCTGCTAAAAAATTCATAAAAATCAACAAGTTAGTTGAGATTCAAGACGGTGATAAATGGGTGAAATTTGAGCCTTACCACGGCTTTAAAATGGATTTCACTATCGATTTTGCGCATCCTGTGTTTGAAAACTCGGGCAGCAATGTCAAAATTGATTTTGCCGATAATACTTACGTTAAAGAAATCAGCCGTGCTAGAACTTTCGGTTTTATGCACGAGGTAGAATACCTGCGCGCCAATGGATTAGCGCGTGGCGGCAGTTTGGATAACGCGATTGTGCTAGACGAATATCGCATTTTAAACACCGATGGCTTGCGTTACGAAGACGAATTTGCCAAGCACAAAGTATTAGATGCCATTGGCGATTTATATATGCTCGGTCATCCTTTATTGGGTGCGTTTACAGCTTATAAATCTGGCCACGCGCTCAATAACGCTTTGCTGCGCGCATTGTTGGCGGATGAAACTGCTTGGGAATATGCCACTTTTGATAATATCGCAGAAGCGCCGACAGGCTTTCAAGAGCAAACGGCATTTTTTACGCCTAGTTTAATGCCGCATTTTAGCTGAACATGCTGATACTGCGCTTAGTGTTAATGCTGTTGCTGATTGCTATGTTTGTGCTGCTGGCAGCTTATGTCACCACCAAAAATAAAAAATATCTCGATTATATTTTAGTCACCATCAAATATCTTGGCTTGTCGCTGGCGGCTATGTTGGTGCTGTATCTCATGTCGCGTGTGATTAGGTTTTAAGGTGCGCTTTTAATATGCTTAGGCTTAAATTAAAGAATTTTTTAATGGCCCTGGCAGCCGCATGGATATTGGCTCCTGGCGCACATGCTGCAATAGGTGATAGCGAATTTTTACAAGCACGTGCAGCCTATGATAGAAAAAACGCTATTGCGTTATCTGAGCATGTACAAGCTTTACAAAATCAAAATTACCTGCTGGCGCCCTATGCCGATTACTGGCTGATGTTGCTAAATTTAGAAGATGCCGACAATCAAACAGTGACAGATTTCATCAACGATTATAGTGATTATCCGTTTGCCGACAGACTGCGCGGCGAATACCTAAAAAAACTGGCCAAAAATAAAGATTGGGAAAGCTTCTCTGGTGAGATTTCAAGCTACCAATTAGAAGATAACGCCGTTGCCTGTTACGCGGCTGAGTCTAGCGCCGTTTTAGGCGACGAATCTGTGTTGGAAGGCGTGAAAACATTATGGATGCAACCAAAAGAGCAAGCGAGCAACTGCGCCAGCCTGTATGACCGCATGCAAGCTAATGGTGTGCTGACAGAGGAAGATATTTTTACAAGGTTAAGATTGGCCTTGGCCGATAACCGCGTTGCACTGGCAAAATCGATTATCAAGCGCTCTAAAACTTTTACCGCAGTTCATCATCAATTAATCGATAAAGCTTACAGCAGCCCCAGCACGGTGTTGGCTAAAAAGACTATTTCGTTTAATACAAGATTAGGTCGCGAACTCAATTTATATGCGCTGAATCGCCTAGCCAAAACCAATTCGCAGCAAGCATTAACTGCATTTAACAAGGTGGCTAATTTATTTCAGCCAGAAGATAAAAGCTATTTTTATGGCAGGCTAGCCTGGCAGGCGGCGCAGCGCCACGAGCCAGAGGCGCTGCAATGGTACAAACGTGCAGACAATTCTGTACTGAATAAAGATGAGTTGGCTTGGTTTGCGCGCGCTGCACTACGCGAAAAAAATTGGGATGCGTTACTCAGCGCCACTTCTAAGATGGCGCCAGACCAAGCAGCAGAAGGCGCTTGGCGCTATTGGACAGCACGCGCACTGAAGGCCCAGAATAAAATGTTAGAAGCCAATACCTTGTTTGCCAAGCTTTCTACCGAGCGGCATTTTTATGGCTGGCTAGCACAAGATGAATTGGCGGGTGCCATGTCTGCACCGCTGAATACACACAAAGTAACAGACGAAGAAGTGGCTGAAATTGCCAGTATCGAAGCGTTCCAACGCGTAGAGGCGCTGCAACGCGTTGATTTAAAATGGGAAGCTAAAACTGAATGGGCACATGCCAGTAAAGATTTTGACGACAACCAATTGCTAGCCGCAGCAGAGTTTGCGCAACGCAAAAAATGGTACGATTTGGCCATTATTACCGCCGATAAAACCACCGAAACGCACGATTTTGCGCTGCGTTACCCTACACCTTATCGCGATTTAATGAAAGATTCGGCGGCAGATAACGAAGTGGATGAGGCCTGGGTATATGGCATTACGCGGCAAGAAAGCCGCTTTATGCATTATGCAAAATCTGGCGTGGGTGCGGCCGGTTTGATGCAGCTAATGCCTGCCACAGCCAAGTGGATAGCGGGTCGCGCGGGTGTGAGCGGTTACCATCATGGCATGATTAATCAGCTAGACACCAACATTGCGCTGGGTACTTTTTACATGGGCTATACCAAAGAGCTGATGAATGGCCAAGAAACCATGGCTACCGCCGCTTACAACGCAGGGCCAAGCCGCGCCAAAAAATGGATGGGCAACACCCCGCTAGAAGGTGCGATTTATGCAGAGACTATTCCATTTAGCGAAACGCGACTTTACGTGCAAAAGGTAATGGCAAACGCACACTTATACGCGCCAAGATTAGGTTTAAAACCGATGCCACTTAAAAAAAGATTGGGTATTATCCCCAGCAAGTTTGGTGAAATTGCGAACTCATCAGAACCAATAGAATCCAATTTACCAACATTAGAACAAGCGCCAGCAGAACAAACGCTTGCAACAGAATAACCTTTTACTATTAAAAATATGACGATTAAAAATATTACAATTTTAGGCGGCGCTGGTTTTGTGGGCAGTGCTTTAGTCACCAAGCTAGACCAAGCAGGCTACCAAATTAAAGTGCTTTCGCGCCGACGTGAGGCGGCTAAACACTTAATTTTGCTGCCGAATGTGCAAGTAGTTGATTGTAATATTGCAGATAATCATGCACTGAAAAATGCACTGCTAGGCAGCGATGCGGTGATTAATTTGGTTGGCATTTTGCATGAAAGCAGCAAAAATAGTTTTGAGAAAATCCACCACCAATTACCACGCCGCGTAGCGCAACTGTGCGAAGAGTTGGGTATTAGCAGGCTTATTCACATGAGTGCCCTGCAAGCCAATAACCATGCGCCTAGCCAGTACCTTAAAAGTAAAGCTGCGGGCGAAGCAGCGGTGAATGAGTTTAGCAAAAAGCTCGACATTACCATTTTCAGGCCGTCTGTTGTTTTTGGACGTGGCGATAGTTTTATCACGCTATTCGCCAATTTGGTCAAGTATCTGCCCGTGATTGCGCTGGCAAAACCAAATGCAAAATTTCAGCCAATTTGGGTAGAAGATGTAGCGCAATGTTTTGTGAATGCGCTAGAAAATACAGCCACGTATGGTAAAACTTACGAGTTAGGTGGACCAACTATCTACACTTTGCGTGAGTTGGTACAAAAAGTGATGGATATTTTGGATATGCAACGACCTATTATTGGCTTGAATGATAGCTTGTCCATGGCGCAAGGTTTCATGTTGGAGTTAATGCCGATTAAACTAATGACACGCGATAATATTCGCAGCATGCAGGTAGATAATGTTTGTAGCGAGCCGACGGCGCCTGAGCTTGATGTTGTGCCAACAGCGTTAGAAGTGATTGTGCCAGAATATTTGCTCGATACTAGCCCACGTGGTGCTTACGATGGCTTTCGAACTGCTGCTGGCCGCGCCATTAATGCGCGCAGATAAGAAAAAATAAGCAATGCAAATCTATGCAGTGGGTGGTGCGGTACGCGATGAGCTGCTCGGTTTACCTGTAAAAGATCGCGATTACGTGGTGGTAGGTACCACGCCACAAGCCATGCTGGATGCGGGTTACAGGCCAGTTGGTAAAGACTTCCCAGTATTTTTACACCCCAAAACGCACGAGGAATATGCGCTGGCACGTACCGAGCGCAAAACCGGTGCAGGCTACAAAGGTTTTGCGGTGCATGCCGCGCCTGATGTGACATTAGATGAAGATCTAGCGCGCCGTGATTTTACGATGAATGCCATTGCCAAAGATGCTGATGGTAAATTGATAGATCCGCACAATGGTCGTGCCGATATCGCATCTAAAACACTGCGGCATGTCAGCGATGCGTTTATGGAAGACCCAGTACGCATTCTACGTGCGGCACGCTTTTCTGCACGGTTTAGCGATTTTACCATTGCAGCTGAAACCTTAGCTTTAATGAAAAAAATGGTGCAAAACAGCGAGGTGGATGCGCTGGTGCCAGAGCGCGTTTGGCAAGAAATTAGCAAAGGTTTGATGGAAGCAAAGCCTAGCCGTATGTTCGAAGTATTGCGTAGTTGCGGCGCACTACAAAAAATTCTGCCAGAGCTAGATAAACTTTGGGGCGTACCACAGCCGCCGCAACATCACCCCGAAATTGATACGGGTGTGCATGTGATGATGGTGATTGATTATGCCGCTAAGCAACACTTTAACCTGCCTATTCGCTTTGCCGCGTTGGTGCACGACCTTGGCAAAGGTACAACTCCAGCGGATATTCTGCCTAGGCATATCGGGCATGAGGCGCGAAGTGTGTACTTGCTTAAAGACGTTTGTAAAAGATTGCGTGTGCCGAATGATTGCAGGGAGTTGGCCGTGATGGTGGCCAAGTTTCATGGCAAATTGCATCAAGCAAGTAACATGCGACCAGATACATTGTTAGAGTTTTTAATCGAACTGGATGCGATTCGCCAACCTGAACGTTTCAACGATTTTTTAAAAGCCTGCGAATGTGACAGCCGCGGCAGAACAGGTTTGGAAAATTGTGCGTTGCCAGAAACAGACTTGATTTTGACTGCCCTGCAAGCCGCTTCCAGCATAGATGCTGGCGCGATTGCGAAACAACATATTGAACCTGAAAAGATTAAAGTAGCAGTGTTTGAAGCGAGATTAGAAGCCTTAGTAGCGGGATTTAAAAACCAAGTTTAGCTGGGAGTTTATAACTAACTTTTTGGTTATCTAGCACCAGGTATTTTAGCTTAGTTAATTCACTAATTATTTCATCAATTTTACTATTTGAATTATCTTTTCCTAGCTTGGCATGTATGGTGCTTTTAAGTGTTTTTAATTTGCGTGGTTTAGAGGCTTTCAATCCTACAAGATGCTTAATCGCTACCTTACCATTTTCACTTACTTTAACTGGCTCAATAGTTTTTGGTTTAGGTGTCTTCTTTTCAGTTTTAAGGCTCGTATTCCCTTGAGAAAAACATGGCATTTGTTCAATTGATTCGGAACGCGCTGAGAAAACTCCTATTGATTTTAAATGTGTTATGAGTGGGTCGAAACCTTTATCTCTAGAAATAATATGAAAGTAACCAGACTCATCTTTTGATGCTATTTGTCCTAGATAGTATGCAATATGAAAATCTAAAGCGTTCTCACCTGCTTTCTCTAAACGTATATATTCAGCCCGCTCACCCAATGCCTCCTTGGACAAAACAAACCCTGTGGAAAGTTTGGTGTTGTTAATTCCAAGAAATATCATTACTTGGAACTGCTCATCTTTAAGAAGGTTAAGTGATTTTATTTGGACATTTTCATAATCAATAAGTACATAGTTTTTCCTCAAAAAAACCTCCTTATTAACTCAGTAGACTTAACTGTTGCTGCGCCAGATTGGTTGGATTGCGCTTAAATCCACTTTTTGCAAACTGATGCCAGCGACCAATCACATAGCAAATCAGCAAGTTAGCTTGCGCTTCGGGCATAATTTTTTTGCCAGAGGCCGCTACGGCAATTTTAAGGCTTTGTTTAAGTGAAGCTTCTAATCTATCGTAAAGCTGGTTAATACGCGTTTGCAGGTGTTCTTCTTCGTTCACCAGTGCGTCACCAATCAGCACACGCGTCATGCCAGGGTTTTTCTCGGCAAATTTTAGCAGCATGTTCACGATAAGTTGCACCTGTTTTGCGCCATCTTTTTCGTCAGTGGTAATTTTATTAATAACACCAAAAATTGAAAGCTCGATAAAATCGATTAAGCCTTCAAACATTTGCGCTTTGCTGGCAAAGTGGCGGTATAGCGCCGCTTCACTTAAATCTAGCCTAGCGGCGAGTGCTGCGGTGGTGATTTTTTCACGCTTGGGCTGCTCTAACATATGCGCCAGCGTTTCTAATATTTGCTGCTTGCGGCTTATTTTGGTGTCGGTTGCCACGATATTCCCCTTAAATATTTTTTCTTGTTAATTTTAGTTATTAATTTTTATTATAGCCTAAGGTGAGCATAGAAGGTGAGTGAGCGCTAACACTGAATTAATGCGGTAATCCACAAAATTTGGTTTGTGCAACTTTTTGGTCACCCAAATGGTTTGCATACCTAGGCGTTTTGCGGTCATCAACGCAGGTAAATTATCTTCTAGCATAATGCAATTTTTGGGTTTGGCCTTTAAAGTTTTAAGCAACATTTGAAAGCCGCGCACACTAGGTTTGGCATGAAACTTTGTACTTTCCACACTAAACACCAACTCAAAACAATTATCAATTCCCATCAATTGCAATACGCGAATCGCGTACTCGCGCGGTGCGTTAGTGAACACACACTTTCGCCCGGGCAGCCTATTTATCAAGTCACGCAGGCGCTTTACTTGAATGACCATATTGGGTAAATCCATTTCACCATGCGTCTGTTTTAAAAAGTGGTAAGCATCCACACCGTGGTGACGCATTAGGCCTTTTAATGTTGCGCCATAAATGCGCCAATAATGTCTGCGCAGCTCCTGCGCGTCAGTTTCACTCAGCTTGAGTTCATCCATGATGTACTGCGTCATGGCACGATTCATCACGGGAAAAATATGTGCAGAGGCGTTGTGGAGCGTGTCGTCTAAATCGAAAATATAGATTTTAGACAAATCACTTCGCCTTAATTAAAGTGCCAACACCCTCGTCAGTTAATACTTCTAGTAACAATGCGTGTTCCACCCGCCCATCAATAATATGCACTGCTTTTACACCGCTACGCGCAGCATCCAGTGCAGAAGATATTTTTGGCAGCATGCCGCCGCTTAGTGTGCCATCAGCCACTAAGTCATCAATTTGTTTTGGGGTTAAGCCAGTCAATAGCGTGCCATTTTTATCCAGTACGCCTGGTGTATTAGTGAGTAGAATTAGTTTTTCTGCGCCTAAAATTTCGGCTAGCTTACCTGCCACCACATCAGCATTAATATTGTAGGTATCACCATCTTCGCCCACGCCAATCGGCGCGACCACAGGAATAAAATCGCCAGAATCTAAAAAGTTGATAATGCTCGGGTCAATCGCAGTAATTTCGCCTACTTGGCCAACGTCAATCATTTTGGTTGGGTCATTCAGGTCTTCCATCAGCAGTTTGTGCGCATGAATAAAATTGCCATCTTGGCCCGTTAAACCGACCGCTTTACCGCCATGGCGATTAATCAAGTTAACGATTTCTTTATTGACTTGCCCGCCCAGCACCATTTCTACCACGTCCATGGTCTCGGCATCGGTGACGCGCATGCCTTGAATAAACTCACCTTTTTTGCCCAGTTTATCTAGCATTTCGTTAATTTGCGGCCCACCGCCATGCACCACCACTGGGTTCATCCCAACCAGTTTTAGTAAGACAACATCTTGCGCAAAGCAGTTTTTGAGATGCTCGTCGGTCATGGCGTTACCACCATATTTAATCACGATGGTTTTATCGAAAAACTTTTTAATATAAGGCAACGCTTCAGACAGCGTTTGCGCTTTTAATGCGGCAGCAGTTTTTTGCATTTTGGTACACAAAAATTAATGATGTGTAATATTATCGTGATTTGTTACAATTAAGTATATTTCAATTTTATTTAGTATAAAAACAATGGAACATCCTGATATAGATTTTATTTATTCAGATCATTTGCGTGCAGATATTGTAGAGCTTGTGCCAACGAAAAGTGGCGTCATAGGCTCACTCGGATGTGGTCAAGCTAGAACAGAAGGCTCTTTAGTGGAACGTGGTTTCGAGGTGCATGGCGTAGATGTTTCGGAACGTTCAATAGAAGTAGCTAAAACGCGCATTACCAGCGCGCGAGTCATTACTGGTGATGAGCTGATGCCGTTTGCTGAAAATAGCCTAGATGGCCTACTATTGCTAGATGTGTTGGAGCATATACCGCTTGCTTGGGAGCGCCTAAAGCATTATGTGAAAATGGTTAAAAAGGGTGGCTGGATAATTATTAGCGTACCCAATATGCGTAATATTGATACTCTCAGAGAGCTGCTAATTAAAGGCGATTGGCCAGAGAAAGCAGCAGGTACTTTTGATAAAACACATATTCAAGTGATGACACATAAACGTGTGAAAAGATGGGGTACTCAAGCCGGGCTTAAATTCGTAAAATGGCATGATACTTATCGTGCTCGATTCGGACCACACTACACTTACAAAGTGCTAAATTTAGCCACCTGTAGAATTTTTAGAAGTTTTTTTACCAATCAAGTGATCGTAGTTTTTACACGCGAGGAATAGCCTAGCGGTTTAAAGCGTTTTAACAAACACTTTAGATTTACGTTGAAAGTTATACAAAGCTTGTTTTTGTTGCGGCAATTTTTCAATACTACCTTCAATAAATCCGCGTTCAATAAACCAATGCTCGGTGTGGGTAGTCAAGCAAAATAGTTGTTTAAACCCCAAGGTTTTGGCTTGTTGCTGACAATAATTGAATAACTTATCACCGCGCCCCCCACCGCGATATTGGCTATCAATCGCCAAGCAAGCAAACTCAGCAGCTTTGTCATCTGAAAATGGATAAAGCGCTGCACAACCAATGGCGCGATTATCGTGTTCCATCACATAAAAATGGTCAATTTCCATCTCGATACGTTCGCGCCCGCGCCGCACTAAAATACCCTCATGTTCTAATGGTTCTATCAGCTTTAAAATGCCGCCCACATCGTCAATATTGGCTTGGCGCATGGTTTCTAGCGGCAACTCAGTCACCATTGTGCCAATGCCTTGCAGCGTAAATAGCTCTTGAATAATGGCGCCATCAATATGCCTGCTAATCAAATGTGTACGTGCCACGCCATGGTTGCAGGCGCGTATTGCGGCGGGCAAATAGTAATTAATATCTTCAGAAAAATTGATTGGAGCATCATTACTTTCTACATTATTAAGCAAATTCTGCGCTTTTTCTGCGGTCATTTCGCGTAATAATTCGCCGCGTAAATTTTGCACGCCTGCAGAATCCATCAGAAAAATCAGTTTGTCGGCATCTAGCGCAATCGCTGCACTTACAGCAACATCCTCTAAACTCAAATTAAATGCCTCGCCTGTAGGCGAGTAGCCAAGCGGAGATAGCAGCACCAGTTCACCATCGTCCAAGCGCCGCTGAATACTCATCGCATCCACTTTGCGCACTTCTCCGGTGTGTTGTAAATCCACACCATCGCGCACGCCCAGCGGCTTTGCGGTAACAAAATTACCACTGGCTACACGGATATCTGCGCCTGCCATGGGCGAATTGATTAATCCCATCGAAAGTTGTGCCTCAATCTCTACCCGCACCGCGCCATTGGCTTCTTTTACAATTCCCATCGCTGCATCGTCAGTCACACGCAAACCGTTGTGCAAAATGGGTGTTAATTTGGCGCGCTTTAAGCGTTGCTCAATTTGCGGGCGTGCGCCGTGTACTAATACCAGCCTTACTTCCAAGCTGGCCAGCAAATTTAAATCGTGCGATAACGCGGCAAACTGCTTATCGTTAATCACCTCGCCACCAAACGCGATGACAAAGGTGCGCCCGCCAAAAGCGTGAATGTAAGGTGTTGCGCTGCGAAACCAACCTACAAATTTTTCTGGCACAAAATCTTGGCTGGCATTATTTTGTAAAGTCAAAGCCATGTTTGGTATCGCTGACTCACTGTGTGCATAAAGGCTGGCTGGCGTGGTGTTTAACGCAGCCGCAATTTTACGCAATAGCTGCTCTGAAACACCCAATTCACCACGTTCAATACGCGATAAATTGCCAGCGTCAGCACTAACTTTTTCTGCCAGCGTTTGTAGCGTGATTTTGAGCGATTTACGTTGTGTGCGGATTGCGTTGGCTAAAGACATTTTGTTTAATTAGTAATTAAATGTAATAATTACAAAATATTAAAACATAATTGTAATTTTAGCAAATATATTACAATTAATTTAGCCTAAAAATCGCCCCAAAGTGTTTGCATGGCTGCGATTGCGACTAATGCGGCAGTTTCTGTGCGCAAAATACGCGCACCTAAAACAATAGATTGAAAACCTTGTGATAGCGCAGTATCAATTTCACTTTGCGATAAACCACCTTCAGCACCAATTAGCAGCTCAATATCGCCTTTTGGTTTAGGCCGCTCTGCCAACCGTAACGCGCCAATTGGGTTCAATAAAATACGTGTAGATTCATTTGTCTTAATTTTTGCATCGCCAGCACTCTCATGCTTATTGGCTCCCAGCCATGCTGATAACTGCACGGGGGCAGAAACAGTGGGCACAAATGCGCGGCCACTTTGCTCACAAGCTGCAATCACCACGTTTTGCCAATGTGTCAGGCGCTTTTCTGCGCGCTCATTTGTTAGCTTCACCACGCTGCGACTGGTGATAATCGGCACAACCGCCGTTACGCCAAGTTCCACCGCTTTTTGAATGGTGTAATCCATGCGGTCGCCACTAGATATGCCTTGTAGCAGTGTAATGCGCAGCGGTGATTCGTTTGTAATTTTTACAACATTTTTTACAATTACTTGCACCTCACTTTTTTTAATGCTGCTAATGGCGCAGGTGTAATCGTTGCCATCGCCATTAAATAGCGCAATTTCATCGCTAACTTCTAGCCGCAACACACGGGTGGCATGGGTGGCAGCGTTATCGCTTAGTTTAATGCTTGCGCCAATGGCTAAGTTTTCAGGGTTATAAAATCGACAGTTGCTCATAGCCTTATTCTATCTTGAAAACTCAATAATCGTCACTCCAACGCAGGCGTGAATGCAAATTGAATTTAAACCATTAAAATGGATTCCCGCCTGCGCTGGAATGACGTACTATAATATTTAGAATTAACTAGTTTTGGAGCTTTAGAGCATGGCAAGTATCAACCCACCTATATGCGATTTTGGCTGGCAAGCGCCACATTTTGCTCTGCCAAATATGGATGGAAACATCGTTAGCTTACACGCATTCAAAGGAAAAAACGGCCTACTGGTGATGTTTATTTGCAACCATTGCCCTTATGTAAAAGCCATTTTGCCGCGTTTAATTGCTGACGTGCGTGAGTTACAAACCTTAGGTGTGAACACTGTCGCGATTATGTCAAACGACCCAAGCGACTATCCTGAAGATAGTGTTGAAAATATGCAAATCATCGCACGTGAGATGGATTTCCCTTTTCCATATTTGTTAGATGCAAGCCAGCAAATTGCCAAAATTTATGGCGCAGTTTGCACGCCAGATTTTTTTGGGTTCAATAGTAATGGTGAGTTGCAATATCGCGGCCGCTTTGACGAAAGTCGCAAAGAAACTGCGCCCAACAGTACGCGTGATTTATTTAAGGCGATGAAATTAGTGGCAGAAACTGGCACAGGGCCAACAGAACAAATTGCGAGTATCGGTTGTAGTATCAAATGGAGTGAACATGAATAAACTTAAATGGGGAATTTTAGGCGCGGCGCGAGTGAACGAGCGTTTGCTGCCTGCGATTATTGAAGCGCCGAATTCGCAATTGGTGGCGGTTGCCAGCCGTCGTGCGGGCGCGGCGAAGGCCACACTTGAAAAATACGCACCAAATTACGATGGTTACGTTGCTTGTTATGATGATTTAGAAAGCTTAATTGCCGACAAAAACGTAGAAGCAATTTACTGCCCAATGGCGAATGAAGAGCATGCAGAATGGGCGATTAAAGCGATTAGCGCAGGCAAGCATGTGCTGATTGAAAAGCCGATGGCGACAAAATTAAGCGATATTGATGCGATTGAAGCTGCGGTGAAAAAAGCCAATGCCAGAAAAGAAAATATATGCGTGATGGAAGGCTTTATGTATCGCTTTCATCCGCAACATGCACGGGTGAGCGAGCTTGTGGCAAGCGGCGTGATTGGGGACATTTTAAGTGTGCGATCTAGCTTCTCGTTTTTAATGCGCGAGGCGCGCATGTATCGTATTAACCGCAGCATGGCGGATGGCGGCGGCGCGTTGTGGGACATTGGCCCCTATGCCATTCATACCCTGCGCTGGGGCATGGGTTTAAACAATCACGCCAGCAAACAAGCTTTTGTAGAACCGTTAAGCTGCATTGCAACGGCTAAACTTAACGAACACGGCGCAGATATTGTTACCAGCGGTGTTTTAGATTTTGGTAAAGATGCCAAAGGTCGCGCGCGTTTTGGGCAATTTGATATTAGTTTTGAGCGCAGCCGCAAATCAGAATACGAACTCATCGGCGACAAAGGCTGGTTGAAATGTCATACGGTTTGGGCTTTTGATAAAGATGTACCAATGATTAGCTGGGGCAATGATACAGGTGAAAGCGGTGAAGAAAAACTCAGCCCTGCCAACCACTTTGTACTGGAAATTGAATACTTTAGCGACTGCGTTTTAAATAATAAAACGCCACTTTTAAGTTTTGCAGATGCGCTAGGGAATTGTACTGCCCTGCAGGCCACCATGTCTGCAAGCCAATAGCCATGAAGATTCTGGGCTTGCCAAATTAAGTAACATCAAATAAAGCAATGCTTATTGCTAGCCCAAAGTCTTTTTAGCTAGCTTTTTTATCGCTAAATTCTTCATCATCGTTTTTACCATAAAGCACGATGAGTTTGTTAACACTTGTGTTTAAATTTTGACAACCTGAGAAATAAAAATATCTATAAGCAATTGATTTAATTAAAATTTACAGTTGGCACTCGATTTGCAATAGCTAGTTAAATTTACTAGAACAAATTGAGAGCGAATATGTTGAAAATATTGGTTGGGTGTGCATTTGCATGCGTTATTTCTACAAGTGCCGCCTGGGCAGTGGCAGCAGACGTGGTAAGCTCAAAAGTAGCAGGTGCGAGCTTGCAAAAAGTCAAATTTACCGTACAAAAAAACGTGTATAGCCAGATTGACCGCAGCAGCGTGCCAGCGCGCGCGAGAACAATGCATGCAGCAAATCCCGAAACAGCGATGCCAGAAAGCGCGCAGCTTGGTTTGTTGCTAACGGCTTTGCTATGTTTTGTGGCGCGTGCCAGCCGCAGAAAAGTTTAAGCAAATATAGCGCTGCGCTTACAAAGTAGACCTACCCTGCAAGCCTCATGGATATTGGCCTCCAGAGCATCGCAATCGATAAGTTATATTCCTGACATTGGAATAAAATTAGGCAACGCTTTTACACGCGCAATCCATTTTACAATATTTGGGTATGGCGCAAGCGAAACGCCGCCTTCGTATGACACGCCAATATAGGGCATGCAAGCAATGTCGGCTAAGGTGTAGCGCCCCAATTCTAACCATTCGCGATTAGCCAAATTTGTATTCATAATGCATAAAATGCGCGCGCTAATTTCGTGGGCAGTTTCGCGGTTTAGCGTGTAGCCAAATTTATCAATTAATCTTGCCGCACCTGGGCCATGCATCACATTATTCACGCTGCTAGAGAACCACTGAGTGACTAAAGCACGTTCTTTAGGGTCGCTTGGGTACCAAGCCTCAGCCTTATGTTTGGTGGCCAAATATACCAAAATAGCCATTGAATCGCGCAAAATAAAACCATCGTCATCTAAAATTGGAATCTCACCAAAGGGATTAATGGCTAAATAGGCCGCATTTTTATGCTGGCCCGTCATAAAATCGACAGCAATTAACTCAATGGGCTGGCCGATTAGCGCGCAAAACAAGCGCACTTTATAACAATTGCCAGATGGCTCTAAATCGTGCAGTTTTAACATGACGCGCCCCAAAAATTTTAGTGGAAACAATATTCAAGTATTGCCCAAAACAGCGATATGCGCAATAATTCGATATTCAAAATTTTTGATTTAATTCGTTCAAACGGGCGTTCCGCTAAGTCATGTTTTCGTAACATATTTACATTACTTAGCAAATTTAAAATGCCAAACTTTTCAGGGAGATAATAATGGCAACGCGTAAAGATTTAGCCAACGCAATTCGTGCGTTATCAATGGATGCAGTACAAAAAGCCAACTCAGGCCACCCAGGCGCGCCGATGGGCATGGCCGAAATTGCTGAAGAGCTATGGAACCACCATTTAAGCCATAATCCTACCAACCCTAAATGGGCCAACCGCGATCGTTTTGTATTATCAAATGGTCACGGCTCTATGTTAATCTACTCACTGCTACATTTAACTGGCTACGATTTAAAAATGGAGCAGTTGCAATCGTTCCGTCAATTGCACTCACAATGTGCTGGCCACCCAGAATACGGCTACGCCGCAGGCGTTGAAACCACCACCGGCCCACTTGGCCAAGGTATTGCCAACGGCGTGGGGTTTGCTATGGCAGAGAAATTACTCGCTAACGAATTTAATAAGCCTAGCCACGATGTGGTTGATCATCAAACTTACGTGTTTTTAGGCGATGGTTGCATGATGGAGGGCGTTTCGCATGAGGCTTGCGCGCTAGCTGGCACTTGGGGCTTGGGTAAATTAACGGCGTTTTGGGATGACAACGGTATTTCGATTGATGGCCATATTGAAGGCTGGTACACAGACGACACGGCGAAACGCTTTGAATCATACGGCTGGCATGTGCAATCGGTAGATGGCCACGATGTTGCTGCGATTGGGAAAGCCATTGCAGCAGCAAAAAAAGTGACGGATAAACCTTCACTTATTTGCTGTAAAACAGTTATCGGCATGGGCTCACCTAACAAATCTGGCAGCCACGACTGCCACGGTAGTGCATTAGGTTTAGAGGAAGTAGCTGCAACCCGCGCTAATATTGGTTGGGCGCACGAGCCATTTGTGATTCCTGCTGATGTTTACGCTGGTTGGGATCAAAAAGCCAAAGGTGCTGCAACAGAAGCGGCTTGGAACGACAAATTTGCTGCATATAAAGCAGCTTTCCCAGCTGAGGCAGCAGAATTTACGCGCCGTATGGCAGGTGATTTACCAGCTAACTGGACAGAAGCAACCAACGCCATTATTGCCGCAACTAACGAAAAAGCAGAAGGTAACGCATCGCGTAAAGCATCACAAAACGCGATTGCAGCGCTTGCACCGTTATTGCCAGAGTTTTTAGGCGGCTCTGCTGACTTAACAGGTTCTAACTTAACATCTTGCAGCAGCTTTACGCATGTAGATGCCAAAAAACCAGGTAATTATATTTCATACGGTGTGCGCGAATTTGGCATGGCAGCGATTATGAATGGTGTAGCGCTTCACGGTGGCTTATTGCCATTTGGCGGTACCTTCCATATGTTCTCTGATTACATGAAAAGCGGCATGCGTATGGCAGCGCTTATGCATCAACGCGTGATTTACGTGTTAACGCATGATTCAATCGGTCAAGGCGAGGATGGCCCAACCCACCAACCAGTAGAAAATACCGCTGGCTTGCGCTATATTCCGCGTATGGATGTTTGGCGTCCAGGCAGCGCCACAGAAACTACCGTGGCTTGGGTGGCGGCAGTAGAGCGTCATGAAGGTCCTTCAAGTTTAGTATTGTCACGTCAAAACTTGGCGGGCATTAAACATGATGCAAGCGACTTTGCAGGCATTCGCAAAGGTGCTTATGTGCTTTCTGATTGTGCAGGCAAAGCCGATTTAATCTTTATTGCCAACGGCTCAGAGTTAGATTTAGCCGTTAAAGCGGCGGCAGAATTAACCGCGGCTGGCAAGAAAATCCGTGTGGTTTCAATGCCTAGCAATAATGTGTTCGATCGCCAAGAGCAAACGTATAAAGACAGCGTATTAACCGCTGGCGTTAAACGTGTAGCGATTGAGGCAGCGCACCCAGATTTCTGGCGCAAATATGTGGGCTTAGAAGGTGCTGTTGTTGGCATCGACACTTTTGGTGAATCTGCCCCAGGTGGTGCGTTAATGAAACACTTTGGCTTTACGGTTGAAAACGTAGTCAATACAGCAAAATCTATTTTATAGTTGGTTTGACTTAGCTTAAGTTAAGCGAAGCGGCTGAAGCTGAAATGTAGTGGCTGTAGCCAAAACTGTGCTGTAACTATTTAGTGCATTAATATTTAGCATTACCCAAAAGAGCCTCTCCATGAGGCTCTTTTTTTGCTAAAATACCATGATTCAATCATGGTTTAAAAAAAGGGTTAAGCATGACGATTAAGGTAGGCATTAACGGTTTTGGCCGCATTGGCCGTATGGTATTACGCGCGGTAGTGCAAGAGCCAGAGTTTGAAGACATACAAATTGTGGCAATAAATAGCTCGTACGATATTGATTACATCATATATATGCTCAAATATGATTCGGTGCATGGCCGTTTTAAAGCCGAGGTATCTGCAGAAAATGGTCATTTGGTGGTAAATGGCAAAAAAATTCACTTAACTGCCGAGCGCGACCCAACCAATATTGATTGGAAAATGAGTGGCACCGATATTGTGGTAGAATCAACAGGCGCGTTTTTAACCCAAGAAACTTGCCAGCCGCATATTCATGGTGGCGCCAAAAAAGTGGTGCAATCTGCACCGGGTAAAGACGATACGCCGATGTTTGTGTTTGGCGTTAATCATGCGGAATATAAAGGCGAGGCAATTATTTCTGCGGCCTCTTGTACAACTAACGCTTTGGCGCCCTTGGCCAAAGTTTTGCATGACAGTTTTGGCATTAAACGCGGCTTAATGACAACTGTGCATGCTGCCACTGCATCACAATTGACAGTAGATGGAACATCTAAAAAAGACTGGCGTGGTGGCCGCAGCGTGTTCGAGAACATTATCCCATCCAGCACTGGCGCGGCTAAAGCGGTAGGTAAGATTATCCCCTCACTCAATAAAAAACTCACTGGCATGGCGTTGCGCGTGCCGAGTGCAGATGTATCTGTGGTGGATTTAACCGTAGAGCTGAACAAAGAAACCAGCTATGAAGCGATTTGCGATGCTATGAAAACTGCTGCACAAGGCACGTTAAAAGGTGTGCTCGCATACACAGATGAAAAAGTGGTTTCTACCGATTTTCGCACATCACCTGCCGCAGGTATTTTTGATGCAGGCGCAGGTATTATGCTGGATAGCACCTTTGTAAAAGTGGTGGGCTGGTACGATAATGAATATGGCTATACTTGCAATCTACTACGCTTAGTGCAGCACGTATCAAAATAAATCGAATCAAAATAGAAAACATCAAAATGAAATTTATAAAAATGACGGATTTAGATTTGGCGGGCAAGCGTGTGTTTATTCGCTCTGATTTAAACGTGCCAGTAGCGGATGGCAAAGTGACGTCTGACGCGCGCATCACGGCCAGCATTGCTACCATTGAGTTTGCGCTAAAGGCTGGTGCAAAAGTGATGGTGACTTCGCATTTAGGTCGCCCAGAAGAAGGCGTGTATTCTGAGGAAAACTCGTTACAACCTGTGGCGGATGTGATGAGCCAAAAGCTTGGTAAAACGGTGCGCTTAGTTAAAAACTGGCTGAGTGATGCAGCGCCATCTGGCAGCATGAACATACAAAATGGCGAGTTAATATTGTTAGAAAATTGCCGCTTTAATGAGGGCGAAAAGAAAAATAATGACGAGCTCGCCAAAAAATATGCCGCCTTGTGCGACATATTTGTAATGGATGCGTTTGGTACCGCACACCGCGCCGAAGCTAGTACGCATGGCATCGCTAAATATGCGCCAGTAGCTTGCGCAGGTATTTTACTTACCAATGAGTTAGAAGCATTAACTAAAGCTTTGCTCAACCCAAAACGCCCGATGGTGGCGATTGTCGGCGGTAGCAAAGTTTCTACTAAGTTAAGCGTGTTAGAAAGTTTGTCTGAAAAAGTTGACCAGCTAGTAGTGGGTGGCGGCATTGCCAATACTTTCTTAAAAGCAGCTGGGTATGAGGTTGGAAAATCACTTTATGAAGCTGATTTAGTGCCGGTCGCCAAAGCGCTGATGAAAAAAATGGCCAAACGCAACGCCAGCATACCGATTGCAGTCGATGTGGTGTGCGCAAAACAGTTTGCGGTAGATGCCCTAGCAGCCAATAAAGACGCGGCCTCAGTGGCAGCCGATGACATGATTTTTGATATCGGCCCTAAATCTGCAGCTGAGTTAGTGAAGGTGCTTAATAACGCTGGCACCATTGTGTGGAACGGCCCAGTTGGCGTATTTGAATTTGACCAATTTGGCGAGGGCACCAAAACCGTCGCACATGCTATTGCTGATAGCGAAGCGTTTACTTTGGCAGGTGGCGGCGATACCATTGCTGCCATTCAAAAATATGGCATTGAAAGCAAAATTAATTATATCTCTACCGCTGGGGGTGCATTTTTAGAATTTTTAGAAGGTAAAACTTTGCCTGCTGTTGAGATTCTAGAACTCAGGGCCACGCAATAAACTTTTTTTAATTGACTCAAAAATGAGGGCTGCAAAGCCCTTATTTTTATGGAAGATAACTTTGACCTTACGTAAAACCAAAATTGTTGCAACACTAGGCCCTGCATCTACCAGTGAGGAAATGATTGCACGCTTAATATCGGCAGGTGTAAATGTGGTGCGATTAAATTTTTCGCATGGCACAGCCGCAGACCATATTAAACGCGCAGAAATTGTGCGGAATATTGCGACCAAGCTCAATCGGCCGATTGGCGTGTTGTGCGATTTGCAAGGGCCAAAAATTAGAATTGGAAAATTTGTTGACAGTGAAATTACGCTAGTAACAGGCGATACGTTTATTTTAGATGCCAATTGCGCGCTGGGCGACCAATTTCAGGTGGGCTTAGATTATAAGGATTTACCACTAGAAGTAGTGCCAGATAATTTACTGCTGCTAAACGATGGTCGTATTACACTTAGGGTGGATCGCGTTCAGCAGCAAAAAATTCATTGTATCGTGGTAGCTGGTGGCGTTTTATCCAATAATAAGGGCATTAATTTACAAGGTGGCGGCTTAGCTGCAGAGGCCCTTACCAATAAAGACATTGAAGATATTAAAACAGCAGTAGCCTTAGAAGCAGATTATGTTGCGATTTCTTTTCCTAAAAATGCACAAGATGTGATGTATGCAAAAGAGCTGATTAAAGCCGCTGGCGGCACGGCGAGCATTGTTGCAAAAATTGAGCGCGCTGAAGCTATCGAACATTTAGAGGCGATTATTGATGCCAGCGATGCGATTATGGTGGCGCGGGGTGATTTAGGCGTAGAGGTGGGTGATGCAGCAGTGCCAGGCTTGCAAAAGCGCATGATACGCATGGCGCGCGCGCAGAATAAGCTGGTGATTACCGCCACGCAGATGATGGAATCGATGATTAGCAGCCCGATTCCTACGCGTGCAGAAGTTTCTGACGTGGCTAATGCGGTGCTGGATGGAACAGATGCAGTCATGTTATCGGCAGAAACTGCCAGCGGACAGTATCCACTAGAGACGGTACAAGCTGTACATCGCATATGTATAGAGGCAGAAAAAACCGAGTTGGAAACAGAGGGTATCCGCCGCCCGAATCAATACGATAAATTTATTCACACAGATGAGACTGTGGCATTGACAACCATTTATGCGGCACAGCGCCTCCATGTGAAAGCGATTGCTACGCTGACACAATCAGGTAACACGGCGCAGTGGTTATCGCGCGCAAATAACGCGGTGCCTATTTATGCACTCTCGCCAGATAAAGTTGCCCGCCGTAAACTCACGCTGTATCGTGGTGTATATCCATACCCCATAGACCAAGCAAATAAAACGCGCGATGAGATATTGCACGAAATGGAAAACGTGTTGCTAGAAAACGAGGTGGTAAAGCAGGATGATTTGGTGATTTTGACATTTGGCGAGCCAATTGGTACCACTGGCGGTACCAACACACTAAAGATTGTAAAAATTGGCGAGCGGAGAGCAACTTAATTGGCTGCGGCGACACTGAAGATGGTTAGCTGGTTTTATTTTTAAAACGCATCAGTTGTATAATGGCCTATTACTTAATTTAAATTCATTATGTCTCAACCTCTACTCGAAACCAGCATCACCAGCTTAAAACGTATTCATCAAGGCAAAGTTCGCGATATTTACGCAATTGATAATGCAACCATGTTATTAGTCAGCACGGATAGATTATCAGCATTCGATGTGATTTTACCCACAGGCATCGCCAACAAAGGCGCTATGCTGACGCAAATGGCCAATTTTTGGTTTGATAAACTAAGCCATATCGTGCCGAATCATTTAACTGGTATTGCGCCTGAATCGGTTGTGAATAACGACGTAGATAGAGCACAATTAGGCAGCCGCGCAGTGGTTGTGAAGCGATTGAAAGCGCTACCAATTGAAGCAATTGTGCGCGGCTATTTAGCTGGTAGTGGTTGGAAAGAGTACAAGCAAAAAGGCACGGTGTGTGATATTGCGTTGCCTGCAGGTTTGCAAGAAGCCTCCAAATTACCAAGCCCAATATTTACGCCATCTAGCAAAGCCGCGGTGGGTGAGCACGATGAAAATATAAGTATCGCGCAAGTGGAAGCTTTAATTGGTAAAGGCATGGCGGCGCAAGTGGCAAAAGTGGCGATTCAACTATACACCGAAGCCGCAGAATACGCGTTGACTAAAGGCATTATTATTGCTGATACCAAGTTTGAATTTGGCCTAGATGATAAAGGCATTTTGCATGTGATGGATGAAGTGCTGACGCCGGATTCCTCACGTTTTTGGCCACTTGAGAGCTATAAATTGGGTAGCAATCCGCCCAGTTACGATAAGCAATATGTACGTGATTGGCTAGAAAACATTCACTGGAACAAAGCGCCGCCCGCGCCCGCGCTACCAGATGATGTCGCGCAAAAAACAAGCAAAAAATATATGGAAGCGTTCGAGAAATTAACTGGTAGCAAGCTACATACTTAATGGGCATTGGCGAAAAACTAAAACAATTAGCAGCACAATTAAAAGCGGAGTTCGCTTTTTATCGTCGCTTACAACAACACCCACAAACACCAAAATTAGCTAAAGCCTTGCTGTGGCTGGCCATTGGCTATGTGCTGATGCCATTCGATTTAATCCCTGACTTTTTACCCATCATCGGCCAGTTAGATGAACTGGTGATTATTCCATTGCTGCTATACTTTGCGCTTAAACTTACGCCGCCAGATATTATTGCGGTTTGCAGAAACATCAGCGAAGGTGACCCGCAATGATGGAATATCTGACACAAACGTGGCAAATGATTCAGAACTTTGATGCACATTTGCCAGAGCTAGTGGCGATGCATGCTAACTTAGTTTATGTCATTGTATTTGCCATTGTATTTTTACAAATTGGCGTTTTACCGTTTTTCTTTTTGCCTAGCAACCCGTTTTTGTTTGTATGCGGTGCAGCTTGGGCGGCGTCTGGGCTAAATATTACTCTGTTATTAGCGGTGCTTATTGTTGCTGCAGTACTGGGTAATTTAACGGCATATTGGTTGGGTAACACAGTTGGCCAAGCATTTTTTGTTCAATATTTAAAATGGCCTAACCAAGCGGCGCTAGATAGAACACATGTTTTTTTTGAAAAACATGGGGAGAAAAGTTTTTTAATCTCATTATTTTTGCCCGTTATTCGAACCTTAGCACCATTTTTGGCGGGCGTGACGCAGATGCATTTTGCAAAATTTGCACGTTCCATTTCATTGGGCGCAGTAATTTGGGTGCTGGTATGTGTGCTGGCAGGCTACTTTTTTGGCAATATTCCTATTATCAAAAACCATTTGGGCTTGGTGACTTTAATGGGTTTGGGCTTGGTTATTGTTGTGGTTGCATTAAAAACGCTTATCAATAAACTGCAAAAACGCTAGCTTAAAGATAAGTTTGCAACAATCTAGCAACAATCTTCAATTATAATTGCGCTTTTTTAAACTCTAGGCAATTTTTATTATGTCTCTCAATTTGGTGCCTTCTGGCAAAGATTTACCCAACGATTTCAACGTCATTATCGAAATCCCCATGCAGGGCGACCCGGTGAAATACGAAGTAGATAAAGATACAGGCGCGCTGTTTGTCGATCGCTTCATGGGCACCTCCATGCAATATCCGTGTAATTATGGTTATATTCCACATACGCTGGCCGATGATGGCGACCCAGTGGATGTGTTAGTAATTACGCCTGTACCGCTATTGCCAGGTGTTGTTGTGCGCTGCCGCCCGCTCGGCATGTTGCAGATGACTGATGAAGCAGGTGGCGATGCCAAATTGCTGGCAGTGCCTGTTGAAAAGGTGTGTGGTTTATACGCTTACCAAAAAACTTATAAAGATGTTTCCCCTTGGCGTTTAGAAATGATTTCTCACTTTTTTGAGCACTACAAAGATTTAGACAAAGGCAAATGGGTGAAAATTGAAGGTTGGGAGGGTATTGAAGAAGCGCATAAAGAAATTATGGATGGCGTGGCGCGCTACAATAGTGCCGAAGTGAAGCCTGCGTTCTAATTCCATCCTTCATCTCATCAGCAATACTGTGTTGGCTGCCTCGCTCATTTCCTAGCCGTACAAAATCGTACTGTCTGCGTCATTCGCTTGTTGCCGCCTTGTATTGCATTCGAGTTAAAGTAGGAATAAGGTAATTTTTGGATTTCTATTTTTCATCTAAAACAGTATCGATAGAAAATAAATGCTCTGTAAGCCGCATAGCCATATATCCAAATACAGGCGGCTTGCAGAGGTGCTAAATAATCAAGCAATAAAAAAGCCAGCGCAAGCTGGCTTTTTTACAATCCAAATTAATAATTATGCATGTACTAGTTAAGCGTGTAGCAATGGCACAATTAACAGCGCCACAATATTAATAATTTTAATCAATGGGTTTACCGCTGGGCCTGCCGTATCTTTGTACGGGTCGCCAACAGTATCACCTGTTACAGCCGCTTTGTGCGCGTCTGAGCCTTTACCACCGTGGTTACCATCTTCGATATACTTTTTGGCGTTATCCCAAGCGCCGCCGCCTGTACACATCGAAATTGCCACGAATAAGCCAGTGACAATTGTACCCATGAGCAAGCCGCCAAGCGCTACAGGGCCTAATAACAAGCCCACTGCAATTGGCACTGCCACTGGTAATAATGATGGAATCATCATTTCTTTAATGGCAGCCGTGGTCAGCATATCTACCGCTTTGCCGTATTCTGGCTTAGCTGTGCCTTCCATAATGCCTTTAATATCGCGGAATTGACGGCGCACTTCCTCAACTACTGCGCCAGCCGCACGCCCCACTGCTTCCATCGCCATGGCAGCGAATAAGAACGGAATTAAACCGCCAATAAACAAGCCGATAATCACCATTGGGTCGCTTAAATCGAACTTAACATCGATGCCTGCGCCAGAAAGTTTGTGCGTGTAATCGGCAAATAATACCAATGCCGCTAAGCCCGCAGAGCCAATGGCATAGCCCTTGG
>JANOQW010000033.1:0-78599 GCA_031422335.1 Methylophilaceae bacterium | reverse complement strand
ACCCGCTAGATGCCGCAACTCGGGGTATTTTAGAAGGCGCAACGGTGAAAGTGTTTAACGACCGAGGCGCGTTTGAAGGTGATGCGCGCATCACCAAAGATGTAAACCCCGGCATTGTGGTCGCCACGCTAGGCTATTGGCGACAACTGAATGATGGCACGGTGAATTGTATTAGCTCAGCCGAGTTTGGGGATATGGGGCATTCGACGACGTTTAGTGATAATTTGGTGGAAGTAGCGTTGGGGTAAGGTTTGAATTATGGGGTGCTTATTTGCGCTGCGGATATGCACCCTCTATACCTTCTAGCCAAACTACTGGCGAAGGTCCACTAGAGCGTTTTGCTATATTGCAGTACAAAATAGCCTCACTAATTTCACTTGGAAAGTTTTTTTCTGAAACCGAGTCATTGAACACCCATGTAAAGTATTGCATCAATATGTTGTGTAGTACTCGGATACTGAAATACCAGTGAGTTTCTACAGTGACAGCCGGTAAATCTTCATGAAAGAAATATTGATAAAACCCAACCTCGTTACCAGTGTGGACTTCATCTACTCGACGGTTTTTTGCGGCTTTTGGGTCTAATGTAAAATGCTTACTTCCATTGGTTAAGTCTCTAACTATATCTAATACAAGTATCATTTCGGTGGAGAGCCTATTTTTTTGACGTTTAAGTCGAGATGGACTACGTGTCGCATCGCTTTTAGGCCAGTCTTGAAATAGATGCCAAGCAGTGACTAAAAAATTGAAAGAGTCGTAGGAACTTTGCCAATCTTTTTGTAACCGAAGCGACTCATATTTTAGCTTTTCAAACATGTCCTTACTTGAATATATTCCTAGCACTGGACCATCGTTACCCTTAATTACTTTGCTCATGGATGCTTTCCTAGCAAAACTTTATAGTTTCATTCAATTGATTTTAATAGTTTACTACCTGTAAGGTCATTGTCGCTCTCGCGCGACATGCGAGTTTCTTTCTTTTGCTTAGCCAAAAGAAAGAAACCAAAGAAAAAGCTACCCCGCTGCCGCTTGTTTCCTTCGGTCTTAGCGCCGCATCTGGGCGGCTGCGGAACTCGTGCTTTCAGCACTCAAACAGTCCTCGCCGCTTATCCATCTGCCGCTCAAGCCGAAGGCGCGGCAAGGGGAATTCAAAGTCAAAACCATCTATTTTCCACCGTCATTCTGAGCGCAGCGAAGAATCCAGAAGTTACGATTAGCTTTTTAAAAGCTGGATTCTTCGCTACGCTCAGAATGACAAATAAGCAATGCTCTACAAGCCAATATCCACGCGCCTTGCAGGGCATGTTTTTTTGCCTGTATTCGCGCTAGAATATACGTATGAATAAGTTGTATTTAATACTATTTATATCACTACAAAGCAGCCTAATTTTTGCCGCAGTACTGGATGGTCGCTGGCATGCTGGCATTGGTGACCCAACGATTTTTGGCTGGCTAACGGTAGCCGCATATTGGCTTGCGGCAATATGTTGTTTAAGACAAGCGCGCATCGTAAAAGCGCAGGGTGGTGCCACTCGATTTTGGCTGATATTGGCTGCAGCGTTATTTTTGATGGGTATTAATAAGCAGTTAGATTTGCAAAGTTGGTTTACGCAAGTAATGCGCGATTCGGCACTTGCGAATGGCTGGTATGCACAAAGACGTACTATGCAATTTGCGTTTATTGTTGCGCTGAGCTTGGGCATGTTGATTGTGTTGCTGAGTTTAAGGCTTTTTTTGGCTAATTCTTGGCGACATTACAAGTTGGTGTGGGTTGGCATTATTTTGCTTTGCACGTTTACTGTTATTCGCGCTGCCTCTTTTCATCACATAGATATATTAATCAATAGCAATATTTTTGGTATAAAAATCAATACGATACTGGAATTGTCAGCATTGTTTATGATAGTTCTGGGTACTTTTTATCATAAACAATTTGTTGAGCCATTGGCTTTCAGCAATATGCCTATTAATGGTTATGTAGAAATAGCACATGAAAATGATGATGTGCGCTGCCCAAAATGTGGCGTGCAACCATTAGCAGCAGGGCACGATGGGCGATTGTTTAAATGTAGATCATGCGGTTTTAAATTTACAGTCCGTGTGATTGATAACTAAGCAATTACTTGGCTTTGAGTTTTATCAAAAAAGCAGTGATCTCGCGTAAAATATCGATATGAACATTTACTCACTCGCCAAACCTTTGTTGTTTCAGCTGGATGCTGAGTTTGCGCATGACCTTGCTTTAAAAAGTCTTAAGTTTTCTGAAAAATTAGGGCTTTTAAGCCTTTACCCACAGTCCCCAAAATGTACACCAAGACAAGTCATGGGCATTACTTTTCCCAATGCTGTTGGTTTGGCGGCGGGGCTAGATAAAAATGGCGCAGTGATTAATGGTATGGCGAAATTGGGGTTTGGCTTTATCGAGATTGGCACTGTGACACCGCGCGCCCAGCCAGGTAACGCAAAGCCACGCTTGTTCCGTGTGACTGAGGCGCAAGGCATTATTAATCGCTTTGGCTTTAATAACTTGGGCGTAGATAATTTAGTTGAAAATGTAAAAGCAGCAAAATATAAGGGTGTGCTTGGAATTAATATTGGCAAAAATTTTGATACGCCAAATGATAAAGCCGTTAATGATTACATCATTTGCATGCAAAAAGTCTATGCGCATGCCAGCTACATTACGGTGAATATTTCGTCACCCAATACTAAAAATTTGCGTGATTTGCAAGTAGCAGAAGCCTTATCTGGCTTGCTTGCTAGGCTTAAATTAGAGCAAGCAACACTGGCACAAAAGCATGGTAAATATGTGCCAATGACACTAAAAATTGCGCCAGATTTAACGCAAGATCAGGTAATAGAAATAGCTGATTTGCTCATGCAGCATCAGATAGATGGCGTGATTGCGACCAACACTACACTCAGCCGCGATGCAGTAAAAGGTATGCAAAATGCCGAGGAAACAGGCGGTTTATCGGGCGCACCAGTTAAAAATCAATCCACTATTGTCATTCAGCAACTTGCAAAACAGCTACAAAACGCACTACCAATTATTGGTGAGGGCGGCATTTTAACAGGTGCCGATGCGCAAGAAAAAATCGCGGCAGGTGCTAGCTTGGTGCAAGTGTACAGTGGGCTGATTTACCAAGGGCCAAAGCTGGTGCACGATATTTGTAAAACTTTGGGCTAATGCTGTCCATACTATATAGCTACCGTCGTTGCCCCTATGCCATGCGTGCACGAATGGCATTAAAGTTAGCTAGTATTGAAGTAGAAATTCGTGAGATTTCACTGCGCAAAAAACCTGCATACATGCTACAAATTTCACCTAAAGCTACCGTACCTGTGCTGATTTTGGTAGATGGTACGGTGATTGATGAGAGCTTAGCCATTATGCAATGGGCATTGCAAAAACATGCCCTAGGAACCAATATCCATGCGGTCTGCAGGGCACTTATTTTAGAAAATGATACAAGTTTTAAACAAGCATTAGATGGTTACAAATATCCTGAGCGGTATTCAATCAAGACAAAAATTCAACATCGTGCACAAGGTGAAGTGTTTTTGCAAAAACTGGAAAGTCTGCTTAGTGAAAATAAATATTTGCTAAAAGCCACGCCCAGTTTGGCTGATATCGCGATTTTTCCGTTTATTCGCCAGTTTGCTGCAGTAGATGCAGCATGGTTTGAAATCGCCCCTTATCCCAAGCTGCGAGTTTGGTTGGATAACTGGATAAATTCAGATTTATTCAAAAGTATCATGACAAAAAACCCGACTTCTAATCTATAAAAGTCGGGTTTTTTGCCCCGACTTGCTCGGGTAATTTGTTGAACCTATTTAGCCAATTAAACGGTTTCGGCCTCTGGTTTGGGTGAGGCTGGTTTTGAAGATTGCTGCTTCTCATCAAACACCAGTTGCACTTCGTCTTTGTCGTCAATATCCACGTGCACATTGCCACCATTGGCTAACTTGCCAAATAATAATTCATCGGCCAACGCTTTGCGAATTGTGTCTTGAATCAACCTAGCCATTGGGCGTGCGCCCATCAGTGGGTCGAAGCCTTTTTTGCCCAAGTAATTTTTAAGCGCATCACTAAATGTCACTTCTACTTTTTTCTCGTGCAATTGATCTTCTAATTGCATTAAGAATTTATCCACCACGCGGATGATAATGTCTTGTGAAAGTGAAGCAAAAGAAACGGTTGCATCCAAGCGATTGCGGAACTCTGGGCTAAATAAGCGTTTAATATCAGCTTGCTCGTCGCCTGCTTGCTTGCTGTTAGTGAAACCAATGCTTGATTGCGCTAAGTTCTCCGCGCCCGCATTGGTGGTCATAATAATGGTGACGTTTCTAAAATCGGCTTTGCGGCCGTTGTTGTCGGTCAATGTACCGTGATCCATTACTTGCAACAGAATATTAAAAATATCTGGGTGCGCTTTTTCAATCTCATCCAATAGCATTACCGAATATGGTTGCTTGGTAATCGCCTCGGTCATCAAGCCACCTTGTTCAAACCCGACATAGCCAGGAGGCGCGCCAATAAGCCTGCTAACGGCATGCCGCTCCATATATTCACTCATATCAAAGCGAATCAGCTCCACGCCCATAATGTAGGCCAACTGCTTGGCAACCTCAGTTTTACCAACACCAGTAGGACCGCTGAATAAGAAGCTGCCGATAGGTTTATTGTTGCCGCCTAAGCCGCTGCGCGCCATTTTTACGGCACTGGTGAGCACTTCAATCGCTTTGTCTTGGCCAAATACTACGGCCTTTAAGTCGCGCTCTAAAGTTTTAAGCGCACTGCGGTCATCGCTAGAGATATTTTTGGGTGGAATGCGCGCAATTTTAGCCACAATATCTTCAATCTCTTTATTGCCGATGACTTTTTTCTGCTTATTTTTAGGCAAAATACGTTGCGCAGCACCAGCCTCATCAATCACGTCAATGGCTTTGTCGGGCAAGTGTCTATCATTAATATATTTAGCAGAAAGCTCGGCCGCTGTGCTAAGCGCGCTTGCGCTATATTTCACGCTGTGGTGTTCTTCAAAGCGTGATTTTAAGCCTTTTAAAATCTCAATAGTTTCAGCCACGCTGGGTTCAGCTACATCAATTTTTTGGAAGCGACGTGATAGCGCATGGTCTTTCTCAAAAATTCCGCGATATTCCTGATAAGTCGTTGCGCCTATACATTTAAGTGTACCATTTGAAAGCGCAGGTTTAAGCAAATTGCTGGCATCAAGCGTACCGCCACTGGCAGCGCCTGCGCCAATCAGCGTGTGAATTTCATCAATAAATAAAATCGCATCGGGGCGTTCTGCCAGTTGTTTCATCACTGCTTTTAAGCGCGCCTCAAAATCACCGCGGTATTTTGTACCTGCCAATAGTGCGCCCATGTCGAGTGAATACACCGTGGCATTGGCCAATACCTCAGGAATTTCTTTGCCGACAATACGGCTGGCCAAGCCTTCTGCAATGGCGGTTTTACCCACGCCAGCCTCGCCAACTAACAATGGATTATTTTTGCGACGACGACATAAAGTTTGAATCACACGTTCTAACTCTGGCGCGCGGCCAATCAGCGGATCTATTTTACCTGCCGCTACTTGTGCGTTTAAATTAAGCGTAAATTGCTCTAGCGCACCAGTGGGCGTGCCTTCAGCCTCTGTATCGGCTTCTCCGCTACCTAGCTTTTCATCGCCTTCGGGTATTTTGGCTACGCCGTGCGAGATAAAATTCACCACATCTAAGCGTGTAATGCCTTGTTGATGCAAAAAGAAAACCGCGTGTGAATCTTTTTCGCCGTAGATCGCCACCAATACATTGGCACCAGTCACTTCTTTTTTGCCGCTAGATTGCACATGCAACATGGCACGTTGAATGACGCGCTGAAAACCTAAAGTAGGCTGCGTATCGACTTCTTCTTCGCCGCCCACAGTGGGAGTATGCTCTTCAATATAATGGCTTAGCTCGGTGCGTAACACTTCAAATTTTGCACCACAGGCTCGTAACACTTCAGCCGCAGTTGGATTATCAATCATCGCCAGCAATAAATGCTCGACCGTAATCAGCTCATGGCGCTTTTGTCGTGCGTCCATAAATGCCATGTGGAGAGAAACCTCTAATTCCTGTGCAATCATTTCATATGCCTTTAAAAATCAAAACTTCGTTGCAATACTGCGTTACTCATCAATTTTAATCGCTTACATATAACCCATATGCCGCGCTCTAAAATTTCTTCTCGCCTTGTCTTGCTTAGACGCTTTTGATTTTTAGAGGCATATGCCTAAATTAATACATGTACTAATTTACAACAAAATCACTACTTTTATATCACTAGCATCAAGCTGGCTCAACCACACACTGCAGCGGATGCTGCGCTTCTTTTGCATGTGTTAATACTTGGTTCATTTTGGTTTCCGCGATGTCTTGCGGATAAACCCCACATACGCCAGCACCTTCTGTATGTACTTTGAGCATAATTTGCGTCGCTTGTTCACGGCTTTTGTTAAAAAATCGTTCTATGGTTTCCACCACAAATTCCATTGGGGTGTAATCGTCGTTCAACAATAACACTTTGAACATCTCTGGCAGTTTTGGTTTAACTGCGCTGGGTTTAAGTGCGGTGTCGCCAGTGCTATGCGTATTTGCCATGTGCTTTGTTTTATTACTTACTTAATAGTATTTTGAGCCGAATCGCAAAAAATTCAAGCCCATTATGAGTAGGGCTATTCAAATTATTCATTTACCTACTAAATTAAGGGAATATTTTGACGCTTTTTACGATTCTATCTTGAGTTTGGATGATCTCTAGCGTGTGTTCGTTCACTTTAAAGCTGGTGCCAGGTTCAGGAATGTCTTCAAAATGCTCTAAAATTAAACCATTTAAAGTGCGTGGGCCATCTAGCGGCAGATTTAAATTGAGTTTTTTGTTTAAATCGCGCAGTGTGCTGCTGCCGTCCACCAGCCAGCTACCATCGGCCTCTTGACGGTGGCTGCCAATGCGGCTGGGGGATTGCGTGGTAAAGTCACCAATCACTTCTTCTAAAATATCTTCTAGCGTGACCAAACCTTTAAACTCGCCATATTCATCTACCACCAGTGCAATACGTTGGCGGTTCTCTTGAAACTGCTGAATTTGCGTATAAAGTGGCGTGCCAGCAGGCACAAAATAAGGCTCTTCAATAATTTCGCGCAGCGCATCTTTAGTTAAATTATCGTCAAGCTGATACATGCGAATTTGGTTAATGACTTTACGAATGTGAATAATACCGATAATTTCTTCGTGGTCGCCCTCGCGCACGGGTAGCCGTGTGTGGTGGCTATTGGTGATGCGTTGAATGATATCTTCAATATCGGCGTCAAAATCAATCACTTCCACCAAAGTATGCGCAGTCATCACATCATCTACCGTAATTTTTTCTAGCTCGAACAAATTCAGCAAAATAGTGCGGTTTTTCTTTGGCATAAAATGCCCTGCGTCTGTCACAATGCTGCGTAGCTCATCCATGGTCAGGCTTTGCGTGCTTTCGCTAAAATTAATATTCACGCGCAACAATTTAAGTAAGCCTTCTACAAATAAATTGATAAACCAGACGGCGGGGTAAAGCAGTTTAAGTAGCGGGTAAAGAATATAGCTGCACAAAATACCTAGCTTTTCGGGGAAGGCAGCCGCAATCACTTTGGGAGTAATTTCACTAAAGACTAAAATAGCGAAGGTGACAGTCAAAGTACCTATCATCAACACCCATTCACCCTCGCCAAATAACTCAACAGTGATCAGCGTGACTAAGGTGGCGGATGCTGCGTTGGCAAAGTTATTGCACAACAAAATGACGCCAAGTAGCTTATCTGTTTTAGCTAGCAAGGCGCTGGCTAAGCGCGCACCACGGTGACCTTCTTTCACTAAATGTCGCAACCGATAGCGGTTAAGCGACATCAAGCTGGTTTCAGCGACTGAGAAAAAGCCAGAAATGAGCAGCAATAAGGCTAAGATGCCAAGTTGCCAAGCGATAGGAATGTTATCCAAAAGGTGTTAAACCGTTGTTATGATAAATCAGTTTAACTGCAATTTAGTCTAATAATCAAGCGTTTAAATGCGCAAGGTTTAGGGTGCAGGGCTTAAGGCGTTGCTTCGGTTTCTTGCTCGCTGGCTTTTTTTTCCACATCGCCAATTAAATTGGCGCGACTCACGCCCAGCCACATGGCGATTGGGCAAGCCACCAATACAGAAGAATAAATACCAAACAAAATACCAATGGTCAGCGCCAGCGCAAAGTTATGCAGCACCTCGCCACCAAACAGTAGCATAGAGCCGACCATGGTTTGCGTCATCACGTGGGTAATCACTGTGCGACTCATGGTGCGGGTAATGGCGTTGTCAATCACTTGCACTACCGTTGCTTTACGCATTTTTCTAAAGTTTTCGCGCACGCGGTCAAACACCACCACTGATTCATTCACCGAATAGCCCAATACTGCCAAAATCGCAGCGAGTACGGTGAGATTGAACTCCCATTGAAAAAACGCAAAAAAACCTAAAATAATGACCACATCGTGCATATTGGCAATAATCGCTGCCACCGCAAAACGCCACTCAAAGCGAATCGCCAAATACGCCATAATACCTGCGCACACCAACAACAGCGCCAAGCCACCATTTGCATACAACTCATCGCCCACCTGCGAGCCGACTGATTCCACCCGACGCACTTCTACGCTGGCATCGGCCGTTTTAAGCGCTTTGGTCACCGTTTCTGAAAGCTCAGCAATCGACATCTCTTTTACTAACGGCAAACGTATCAGCACATCTTGACTGGTGCCAAAGTTTTGCACAGTCACATCTTTTAAGCCTGTATCTGCCACGGCTTTACGAATACCTTCAATATCTGCTGCCTGTGGGTAGCTCACTTCCATCGCCGTGCCACCAGTGAAGTCCACACCGTAATGCAAGCCTTTTGACCACAGAAAAAATATCGCCAGCAAAAATGTAATGAGTGAAATAGCCGTGGTTAAGCGACCATAACTCATAAACGGGATGTCATTTTTTATTCTAAATAATTCCATAACTTTTCTCTTGAATAATCTTTTCTTAAATTAAGCTTTAAAAACTAAACTTTATAAATCTAAATTAGGCTTTATAAATTTGCCCAATGGATAATTTGGTCACTTTGCGGCGATAGCCATAAATTAAATTAACAATGGCGCGCGATACCAACACCGCACTAAACATACTGGTTAAAATACCTAACACATGCACCACCGCAAAACCTTTAATCGGGCCTGTACCAAACATAAATAGTGCCAAACCTGCAATTAATGTGGTGACGTTAGAGTCAATAATGGTATCAAAGGCACGGTCGTAACCCGCATGGATACTGGCTTGTGGCGTGTTGCCATTGCGCAGTTCTTCGCGAATGCGCTCGTTAATCAGCACGTTGGCATCAATCGCCATACCCAGCGCCAGCGCAATCGCCGCTAGCCCTGGCAGTGTAAGTGTGGCTTGCAACATTGAAAGTAGCGCGACCAATAATAATAGGTTCACGCCGAGCGCCAACACCGAAACACCGCCAAATATCATGTAATAAAACATCATCATCACCGCAATCGCAGCAAAGCCCCACAGCGTAGAATGCACGCCGCGTTTGATATTCTGCTCGCCCATGCTGGGCCCCACGGTGCGTTCTTCAATAATTTCCATCGGTGCTGCCAGAGCACCAGCGCGCAACAGCAAAGCGACATCAGTGGCTTCTTGCACGTTACCCATGCCAGAAATTTGCACTTGGCCGCCGCCAATTTCTTCATTAATCACCGGCGCGGTAATTATCTCAGTGCTGTTTTTCTCAATGAGTAAAATGGCCATGCGCTTGCCCACGTTATCGCGCGTTACATTTTTAAAAATACCTGCGCCGCGGGCATCTAGCGTCACGTTTACTACCGAGCCACCCGTTTGTTGGTTAAGACCCGGGCCAGCATCGGTAATGCGGTCACCCGTCAGTACAACGCTTTTCTTCACCAAAATTGGGTTGCCATCGCGGTCTTTATAAAGTTCATCACCAAACGGTACTTTGCCTTCTTCAGCGGCTTTTAGCGTGGCAAAATCTTTTTTATCTTCGTCCACCATGCGAATTTCCAAGGTGGCAGTACGACCTAAAATCTCTTTGGCTTTTGCCGTATCTTGCACGCCCGGCAGCTGCACTACAATGCGGTCAAAGCCTTGTTGCTGCACAATAGGCTCGGCCACACCCAGTTCGTTAATACGGTTATGCAGTGTTTGCAGGTTTTGTTTGAGTGCAAATTCTTGAATTTTTAATTTGTTGTCCTCACCAATGCTGGCGCTTAGTGTAAATTCTTTACCTGTCACGCTGTCGGTGTAGGTTAAATCAGGGTAGGTTTTAGCCAGCAGTTTTTGCGCGGCGGCTAAATCAGCAGCGCTTTCAAACTTGACTTCTACTTTTTGGCCTTCGCGGCTAATACCAAAATAATTCACTTTTTCTTTACGCAAAGTGGTTCTAAAATCGCCCACGCTGCTTTCGGCCGATTTATCTAAGGCCGCTTTCATGTCCACCTCTAACAAAAAGTGTACGCCACCACGTAAATCTAAGCCCAAATACATGGGTTTTGCGCCTATCGCCAACAACCAGTTTGGTGTTTGCGACAGTAAATTCAGTGCGACGGTGTAATCTTTACCCAAATTAGCCACCAACTTATCTTTAGCTTTTAATTGCTCTTCTGGGCTGCTAAAGCGCGCTTTTACGCCGTTGGCATCTAAAAACAGGCCATTAAATTTAATATCTGCCAGTTTTAGTGTGCTTTCCACTTTGCTTAATAATGCAGCATCGGCCTTAAGAGAAGCCTTGGCGGGCGACACTTGTACTGCGGGCGATTCGCCATAAAAATTGGGGATGGTATAAAGCAGCCCAATTAAAATCACTACAGCAATTAAAATGTATTTCCAGGTGGGGTAACGATTCATAAAAATTAACTTATTAATAATGACATGTGATTAAAATGCTTTATTTGTTATGCAGCACAAGGCGCACGGAACGCAGAAAGGGAGATAGTACGGGTTTGTTCAGCGAGCTTGCGAGTACCGCGTAACCCAATTGACATTAAAATGGTGATGTGTGGCAAAGAATACATTTTTGTTAAATAGCCTTGATAGTGCCCGGTGGTAGCATTGTTTGTATGGTATGTTTCTGTACGTTAATCACGGTATTAGTTGCAATTTCAATACTCACGTAGTTGTCACCCACTTTAGTCACTTTGCCAATTACGCCGCCAGCAGTGGCCACTTCATCGCCCGTTTTCAGCGCGTCTATCATGGCTTTTTGCAGCTTTGCTGTTTTCATTTGTGGGCGAATCAACATAAAATAAAACAAGGCAAAAATCACAATAATCGGTAAAAAGCTAAATAAATCGCCACCTGGAGCGGCTGGGGCTGCGTGTGCGTTGCTAATAAATAAATTGCTAAACATAATGATAACTTTCAAAAATAGGTTGCAAGTGAGTTGTTAATTAACGCAGGATTTTAACACAGACTTAATATGTGTGAGTATGGCGTCTGTAAGTGCAGCATAGTGAAATTATTAACACCCCAAATTAAATTGTTTCAAGTTAAGCCAAAGAGCAGTTGAACTTTATGCACCAGGCAGGTTCTGCTTGCATAGCAATATGATTAAGTGTTAAATAGTTACGCTGATCTGACTATAAAATTTTTATAAATAACCAAGTATTAGTATTAAAGTTAGGCTCATGATAAATTCTAAATACAAAACTTTTGTATCAACTTTAAGTATATTTTTTATATTTGTTGGAAATTTTCTAACAGTTTTGGGGTGTCTTGGCGTTATTTTTGGATTGGCTGGCAGCTACGATTTTGATATTTTCTCTTACGGCCTTTCGTCTGGTGTGCGCATTGTGGGTTCGGTTGCAATTGCAGGCTGCTTATTAAGTGCTATTGGTTATGGAATGTCAGATTTTTTTATAAATTAAAGAGGGTTTAAAGTATGTTCAAAAAATCAGATTTCTTTATTATTCTTGCTGTAATGATATCTTTCGTTATCTCAGCGTACCTTTGGTTTGTTCTCAAAGATAGAGAGCAAGCAATATTTACAGCTATATGGATTCCATCTATTTTTACTTTTGGAATTTACTTTAAATTAATGGCTTTAATGGGAAGGAAGTAATTATGGAATTTAATCTTATTTACTTTGCTATTCCAGTATTTTTATTGCTTTTATTAGGTTTGATTCTGACGGTGATTGAGTTTAAAAACGTTAAGTAATTCATTAAAATAACGAGCAAAATAAATGCCCTGTAAGCCAATATCCATGCGGCATGCAGGGCAGAATTTTAAAGATTTATTTGCGCGCGCTTGTCTTTAAAGCCTGCTTTAAATGCTTCAAATTCCCCTGTTTCAATCGCGCTACGCATGCCTTGCATTAATACTTGGTAATAATGCAAGTTGTGAATAGTATTCAAACGCGCACCTAAAATCTCGCCCACTTTGTGTAAGTGATGCAAATAAGCGCGAGTAAAGTTTTGACAGGTGTAGCAAGTGCAATCGCTATCTAGCGGTTTTAAATCGTGCTTGTAACCCGCGTTTTTAATTTTAATATCGCCATATTGGGTAAATAGCCAACCGTTGCGCGCGTTACGGGTGGGCATCACGCAATCAAACATATCAATGCCGTGCGAGACCGCATCCACTAAATCTTCTGGCGTACCCACGCCCATTAAATAACGCGGTTTGTTTTGCGGCATTTTGGGTGCAGTGTGCGCCAAAATGCGCAGCATATCTTCTTTAGGTTCGCCCACAGATAAGCCGCCAATGGCAAAACCGTCAAAATCAATATCTACCAAGCCATTTAAAGAAACATCACGTAAATCTTCAAACATGCCACCTTGAATGATGCCAAATAAAGCGTTGCTATTTCCTTGATGCGCGTCTTTACTGCGCTTTGCCCAGCGTAACGAAAGCTGCATGGAATCATTCGCTTCTTTATGCGTAGCGGGGAAGGGTGTGCATTCATCAAAAATCATGACGATATCTGAGTTTAAAACCTTTTGAATACGCATCGATTCTTCGGGCGTTAAAAAACAGGTGTCGCCATTAATCGGGCTTTGAAACTTCACGCCTTCTTCGCTAATTTTGCGCATGGCGCCTAAACTGAACACCTGAAACCCGCCTGAATCGGTGAGTATCGGATTATCCCAGCCCATAAATTTGTGCAAACCACCGTGTGCGGCAATCACCTCTAACCCAGGCCTTAGCCACAGGTGAAAGGTGTTGCCTAGCACAATGTGCGCATCAATTTCGTTAAGTTCTAAGGGTGACATGGCCTTGACCGTGCCGTAAGTGCCCACTGGCATAAAGGCGGGTGTTTGCACATCGCCATGCGCTAGGTGAACTGTGCCGCGCCGCGCCAAACCATTGTTGGTGCTGTCAGTTTTGTGTAGGGTAAATTGCATTGTTTTACGTATTGAAAGATTTAAAGCGATTTTATCACGGCTTTGATATACTTATTTTTGTCACATTACCATTAACCAAAATTAGAAAGCTAAATAATGGCTAAACAAGATAATCGTCGCCCGCTGGCCACGCGCAGCGCGGGCTGGGCAAAATGGCTGGCAGGCGCGCTGGTTAAAAGTAATATTTCACCCAATCAAATTTCACTACTATCAATTTTACCTGCCCTAGCAGGCGCATGGATATTGGCTTGCAGAGCATCGCCATTAAGCCCATGGTTGCTAGTTTTAGTCGTTTTATGCATTCAATTGCGCTTGCTGGCTAATATGCTCGATGGCATGGTGGCGATTGAGGGTGGCAAGCAATCTAAGGTGGGCATTTTGTATAACGAAATCCCTGATCGTGTAGCGGATTCGCTATTTATCGTCGCTCTAGGTTATGCCATCGCACTGCCTTGGTTGGGTTGGTTAGGGGCGTTATTGGCAGCCAAAACGGCGTACATTCGCGTATTGGGTGGGGCAAATGGCTTGGCACAAAGTTTTAGCGGGCCTATGGCCAAGCAACACCGCATGTTTGTAATGTCGTTGGGTTGCTTGCTGAGTGCGGCCGAGTTATATTTTAATGGCAGCTTGAATATACTGGTGATCACCGCTTATGTGATTGCGATTGGTGCAGGTATTACTTGCATCACGCGTACTTTAGCTATTGCCAAGCAGCTCAAACAAAAATGACTGCAAAATGTTAGTGAGCATTGCCCGTTTGGGCTTAATTGGCTTAGTTAAAGTTTTAGTTGGCGCGCAAGCGCGCTGGGTAGACGCCGCGCCATCATCGGCGCAAAGCATTTATTTTACCAACCATACCAGTCACTTAGATACGTTGGCTTTGTGGGTGGCGTTGCCAGCACAGATTCGGACAAAAACGCGGCCAGTGGCAGCTAAAGATTACTGGGGGCACGGTGTTGTTAAGCGATTTATTGCGCTGCAAGTACTGAATGCGGTGCTGATCGAGCGCGAAGTTTCAAGGCATAGCGACCCGCTCGCTCCATTGTTGGCAGCGCTGAAGCAAGGCGATTCGTTAATTATATTCCCCGAGGGTACACGCCGTGCGCAGGCTGAGCCAAACGAGTTTAAGGGTGGTTTATACCATTTGGCAGAGGCGTTTCCGCAAGTTAAGCTGGTGCCTGTTTATTTAGATACATTGCACCGCAGCATGCCCAAAGGCAGTATTTTTCCTGTGCCGTTAATATGTACGGTGCGCTTTGGTGGTGCAATTCAATTTTTACAAGACGAACATAAGAAAGTTTTTTTAACGCGCGCCCGTGAGGCCGTTTTGCAACTCATTTAAGGTGATTTTTTAGGAAAAATCCTATGCTTGCTCAAACATTAGAAACGTTAAGTCCTGCGCATAAATTTTACTGGCTCATCGGCGGTGTGGCGGGCTTGTTGTTAATAGCCTCGATTATTGGCTGGTTGCTAAAAAGCAAGCTTGCCAAACAGGCATTTCCAAATGAAAAATCGCAAAAAGTGTTAGATAATTTAGTTGCGCGCGTTAACGCTTGGTGGGTGATGGTGGCGGTGTTTGCAGTCGCATTTTTGGCAGGAAAAATTGGTGCTATTTTGCTATTTGGTGCCATTTCTTACTTTGCCCTGCGCGAGTTTATGACGCTTACCCCAACGCGGACAGGCGATCATCGCACCTTATCGTTGGCGTTTTTTTTACTGCTTCCACTGCATTACTATTTAATTTATATCGAATGGTATGCGCTATTTACTATCCTCATTCCTGTGTATGCATTTTTGCTCATGCCCTCAATATCAGTATTGGCGCAGGATACAGAGGATTTTTTAACCCGCGCCGCAAAAATTCAGTGGGGCGTGATGATCGCTATTTATTGTATTAGTCATGCCCCAGCGTTATTGTTGTTGCCTATCCCCAATTTTGAAGGCCAAAATGCGCTATTGCTGTTTTATTTTATGCTCATCGTCCAGTTAAGTGATGTGTTGCAATACGTATTTGGTAATTTGTTTGGCCGCACAAAAGTCGCGCCGATTGTCAGCCCCAATAAGACGCTTGAAGGCTTAATTGGCGGCGGTTTAAGCACCATATTAATTGGCGCTGCCATGTGGTGGATTACACCTTTTACGCCATTGCAAAGCGCAGGCATGGCGGCTATTATTGTCACGATGGGCTTTTTGGGCGGGCTGGTGATGTCGGCCATTAAGCGCAGCTTAGGCGCCAAAGATTGGGGTAATATGATACAAGGCCATGGTGGCATGATGGATAGAATGGACTCGGTCAGTTTTGCTGCGCCGATATTCTTTCATTTAACACGTTACTTTTTTACGCCTTAAATCTTTAATGGTTTGCTATACTCAGGTTAATTTTACAAACAGTCATTATTATGGCCACCAAAATTAAAATTGATAACGAACCCAATGCAAGAGCTAAAGGCATTTATTTGCTGCCTAATCTTTTCACATCTGCCGCATTATTTGCAGGTTTTTATGCCATTGTGCAGGCCATGAACGGTCACTTTGAGCAATCGGCCATCGCTATTTTTATTGCCATGGTGTTAGATGGCTTGGATGGCCGTGTGGCGCGCATGACTAATACCACCAGCGCTTTTGGGGCAGAATACGATAGCTTATCTGACATGGTATCGTTTGGCGTGGCGCCTGCATTAATTATGTATGAATGGGCGCTGGGACCATTAAAAAAAATCGGCTGGATAGCCGCATTTTTATATTGCGCCTGTGCCGCGTTGCGTTTGGCCAGATTTAACACAAAGCTAGACGACCCGTTTCAAGATAAACGCTACTTTCAAGGCTTACCCAGTCCCGCTGCAGCTGCGCTTTTGGCGGGCTTTGTTTGGGTGGCTAACGAGTACAGTGTGACAGGTCGCGAGATATTTTTTGGCGTGATTGAGATGAAATGGTTGGCAGCTGCGCTGACTATATTTGCGGCAGGCAGCATGGTCAGCGATTTAAAATTTTACAGCGGTAAAGATATTAACTTAAAACAAAGCGTGCCATTTGTGGCCATTTTAGCGATTGTGCTGGCGTTTGTGTTGGTGTCATCTAGCCCGCCCGAGGTGTTGTTCACTGTGGTGTTGGTGTACGCGCTGTCTGGCTATTATTTGTGGCTAAAATCACGAATTAGTAAAACAGCTAGCAGTTAATTGCTTACTGCGTATTGAAAAGCAACTGTAAAGCCCCTATACTAAATCTATGTTGAATTTATTCACATTCCAAGCAATTTTTGCAGGCTTATTAAGCCTTGCTGCATTACGCGTATTATTCGCGCTGCGCTCAGCCTCGCTGCTGCGTGGCCGCGCAGACTAAACCCCACACCCAATTAAGTATTTTTACACTCGCGCATCTAGCATGCAGCAGGTAGAATTCGTTTATAAATTTAAAGCATTGATTTAGGAATTAACATGACAACGCATAATCAAAAAACTAACGAAATTATTATTTTCGATACCACTTTGCGCGATGGCGAGCAAAGCCCTGGGGCATCGATGACTAAAGAAGAAAAAATCCGTATTGCGCGCCAGTTAGAAAAATTGGGTGTGCATGTGATAGAAGCAGGCTTTGCCGCTGCTAGCCCTGGCGATTTTGACGCCATTCACACCATTGCGGGTTTGATTCATCAATCTACCGTGTGCTCGCTTGCGCGTGCCAGTGAGAATGATGTGCGCCGTGCAGGTGAGGCAATTACACCCGCCATGCAACATGCCGAAAAAAATGGCCGTATTCATACGTTTATTGCCACCAGCAAAATTCACATGGAAAATAAATTGCGCATGACTGAAGACCAAGTGGTGGAACGCGCAGTGCAGGCGGTGAAGTGGGCATTGGAATATACGCCCGATGTAGAATTTTCGGCCGAAGATGCGGTCCGATCCGATATCGATTTTTTGGTGCGTGTGTTTGATGCAGTGATTGCAGCAGGTGCTAAAACTATCAATGTGCCAGATACAGTGGGCTATAGCATCCCGGCACCTTGGGGCGAGCGCATGGCGACATTGATTAAGCGCGTTAAAAATAGCGACAAAGTTATCTGGTCAACGCATTGCCATAACGATTTAGGCATGGCGGTGGCCAACTCATTGGCGGCGGTGATGAATGGCGCAAGGCAAGTTGAATGCACCATTAATGGCTTGGGTGAGCGCGCGGGCAACGCCAGTTTAGAAGAAGTGGTGATGGCGATTAAAACGCGTAGCGATATTTTTAATTTAACCACGCGCATCGACACCACACAAATTGTACCTGCCAGTAAGTTAGTATCCACTATCACGGGTTACCCTGTTCAACCAAATAAAGCGATTGTTGGCGCCAACGCGTTTGCACATGAATCTGGCATTCACCAAGATGGCGTGTTAAAACACCGCGAGACTTACGAAATCATGCGGGCGGAAGACGTAGGCTGGAACGCCAATAAAATAACGCTAGGTAAATTATCTGGCCGCAATGCGTTTAGAACACGCTTAAGAGAGTTGGGCATAGAGCTTGCTAGTGAAGATGCACTTAACGCCGCGTTTGCACGCTTTAAAGATTTGGCTGATAAAAAAAGTGAAATTTTTGATGAGGATTTGCACGCGCTTGTCAGCGGCGAGTTTGTGCATGAAGAGTCTGAAAACTATAAATTGGTGTATTTGCAAGTGGCTTCAATCACGGGGGAAATTCCGCATGCCATTATTACTGTCAGCGATAATGGCGCCGAAAAACGTGCCGAAGCCGATGGCGGCGGACCAGTCGATGCCACTTTTAAAGCGATTGAAAGCATGGTCAATAGCGGCGCAGAGTTGCAATTGTATTCGGTGAATAACATCACCAGTGGCACCGATGCACAGGGCGAGGTGACGGTACGTTTGGCCAAAGGCGGACGCATAGTGAATGGTCAAGGTGCCGATACTGATATTGTGATTGCCTCTGCTAAAGCGTATTTGAATGGCTTGAATAAATTGCATGCTAAATCAGAGAAAATGAATCCGCAGGTTTAGTTTCATTGCATCATCTTACTTCGATGCTCTGCAAGCCAATAGCAGCAAGGCTTGCAGAGCGTTGTTTTTGCCTCGTATTACTTTTTTAATTAAATAAGCCTTTTTTATAAGCACTTTGAACAGTAAAAACCAAACTTTTTTAATCATCGCAGCGCTGTTTTGCACCTATTTTATTTGGGGCTCAACTTATCTGGCCATTAAATTTGGTATCGAAAGTTTTCCACCTTTTCTCATGGCGGGTTTTCGTTTTATTGTGGCTGGCGTGATTTTGTATGCGGTGATGCGTTATTTAGGCGCACCAAATCTTACTAAAAAACAATGGCTGGCAGCCACCGCTATTGGCATTTTGTTGCCCGCTATTGGCAATGGCACCGTGAGTTATGTGCAGCAAACTATTTCATCTAGCGTGGCAGCATTATCAATCGCCACTGCGCCAATTTGGATGGCGATTTTCTCCTCTATTTGGGGGCACCATATTTCGCGTCAAGAATGGCTAGGTATTGCCATTGGTTTTGCTGGCATTGTGCTGTTAAATATTGGCGGCAGTTTGCACGGTGATTACCTAAATGCGGCGCTACTCATTTTTGCCGCCGCCAGTTGGTCGTTTGGCTCGGTATGGGGTAAGCATTTAGATACACCTGCAGGTTTAATGGCGCCCGCCAGTCAAATGCTTACTGGCGGCATTGCGTTGATGATTTTTAGTGCGCTACAAGGTGAAACTTGGCCAGCGCAAATTAGTGCAAAATCTTGGGGAGCCATGTTGTTTTTGGTTGTGCTTGGCTCACTGGTGGCTTACAGTGCTTATCAATACTTACTTAAAAATGTGCGCACGCTGGTGGCCAGCAGCAATACTTTTGTTAACCCAGCGGTGGCGTTTGCGCTGGGTATTTGGTTTGCAGGTGAGACGGTGACAGCGATAGAATACGCTGCATTGGCGGTGATTTTAGTCGGTGTTTATTTAGTATTAACGGCAGAAAATAAAGAAATTTAATATGAAACAAAACCCAAAACAAAACTTGGCCTTATTCGACCTAGACAACACCTTGCTGGCGGGTGATAGTGACTACAACTGGAGCTTATTTTTAATCTCTGAGGGCTTGCTAGATGCTAAAACGCATCATGACCGTAACGAGCAATTTTATGCCGATTATAAAAATGGCTGCTTAAATATTGTCGAGTTTTTACAGTTTCAACTCACACCTTTAAGCCAACATAAAAAAGCATTTTTAGACGAGTTGCATTTGAAATACATGCAAAAAGTCATCCGCCCGATGATGACAGTTGAAGCGCAAGCGCTGGTAGATAAGCACAAAGCCGCAGGCGATTTGTGTGTGGTGATTACTGCCACCAATAGCTTCGTCACCAAGCCCATCGCCACTGCTTATGGCATCGAACACTTAATTGGCAGTGATCCTGAAATATTGAACGGCGAATATACGGGCGGTGTGGTGGGTGTGCCAAGCTTTCAGGCAGGCAAAGTCATACGCATTAATCAATTTTTGGCCGAGCGTGGCAAAAAATTAAGTGATTTTAAACACAGCTATTTTTATAGCGATTCGCACAACGATCTACCGCTAATGCAACTTGTCACCCACCCTGTGGCGGTGGATGCAGATGAAATTTTAAGTGCTTATGCGCTTGAGCAACAATGGCCACAAATTAGCTTGCGGTAATCTTAAAAAAAGCTTTAAATAATAAAAATAGATGCTCTGCAAGACAGTATCCATGCGCCTTGCAGGCTGCCTATAGTAAGATACTAACTAAACTATTCATCATTATTGTGCGCACGGGGGTGCTGCAATGGCTAAAAATATCATATTCTGTGCAGATGGTACTTGGAATAAACCTGGTGAAGAGTTAGATACGGATACAGACGCGCCATCCAATGTGTTTAAATTATTTACCCAACTTGCGGGTAAGCATGTCTCTAAAATTAATCATCACGAAATTACAGGGCGTGTGACTGAATATGAAAAAAGTTTGATTGCTGATACCGACGTATTACAAGTTTCTAAATATATTAATGGCGTAGGTGATTCAAGTATTAAATTAATTGAAATGTTAGGAGGCGCATTTGGGTTTGGTTTAATAGAGCGTATCTCAAGAGGCTATACGTTTATATCTAGAAATTATGTTGAAGGCGATAGAGTTTATATTGTTGGCTTCAGCCGCGGTGCCTATACAGCCAGAGCGTTGGCAGGCTTAATTGCTAATAAAGGCTTGCTGGCTAAAAAGTTTAATCAGGGCGAAGAGGCATCTTATGATATCGCGATGCAAGCTTGGTTTAGTTATCGCGCTAATATTAAGCAAAAATCTTATAAAAGCAGGCTGCAAAACATGTTTACAGCGCTTACCAGCCTTAAAAACTTTTTTTTGCAAACCACCATTACAGAATCCGATTTTATAAAAGGCATTAAAGTGGAGGCCGTTGCGGTATGGGATACTGTTGGTGCGCTCGGCATTCCAGATTTTGAGTTTGAGGATAATAGAGCCGAAATCAGAGACGCCTTTGCGTTTGCAGATAATGCACTTAACCCCAATGTAAAGCGTGGGTTTCATGCGCTTGCCTTAGATGAATTACGCTTATTATTTACGCCAACATTGTGGGATAAGCGCGATGGCATTAAACAATATTTGTTTGCGGGCGCACACGCTGATGTGGGTGGCGGCTACAAAGAGCAGGGCTTATCAGACGGTGTATTAAAATGGATGATAGACGAGTTGGGCGATGCAAGCGTGGGTGTAAAGTTTATGGATAGCGCGCTGATGATTAAAGGTAATGTTGGCGCTGTTGCCCATAAAGAGTGGGATAAGTTAGTGGGCGTTGCAGGCAAGCTAGGCGCTAGAGATTTTAAAAAATTGGTACAAAACGGTGCATTAAACGTGCATCAATCGGTGCTGGATAGAAAAAACCTTAACCCATTTAGCCAGCATATAGGTGCAGTAGCCAATAAATATGCGCCAAATAATTACTAACACTTATTTATTTAAAAGCACTTGCAAAATAAACTTGCTACCCACATAAGCCAACAATAGCAGCACAAAGCCAATTAGCGTTAATTTAATCGCTTTGGTTCCGCGCCAGCCAAACTTAAATCGACCATACAGTAGTCCGCCATAAATTAACCAACTAGCGATAGAAAATATGGTTTTGTGGTTAAATTGTAGTGGTTGTTTAAATATTTGCTCGCTAAACAACATGCCACTTAACAGCGTAATCGTCAGCAATACAAAGCCTAGACCAATCACTTTAAATAATAAATTTTCCATCACCATCAACGGTGGAAAATCCATTTGCTTGAGTGGGCTAGGTTTATTATGCAAACTGGCCTCGGCAAAATACATGAGTAGCGCATGTAATGCGGCAAAGGTGAACAAGCTGTATGCCAGTAATGCAATGCCAATATGCGCCACAAACAGCTCCGAAGCGTCGGCGGGCAAATAATAACTACTATTAAAAAAAGCGGGTAATAAAACGCAAATAGCTGCAGGCGGCAACACAAAGGCTTGCAAGCTGTGTAGGGCGTGGTTTAAATCAGCCAGCCAATAAATAAGTACAGTTAGCCATAAAATAGCAGAAACTGCTTGGTAAAAGCCTAGATTGAGACCTAAGCTTAAGTCTTGTGCAAATATACCTGTATAGAGCAACCAACCATGAATTACCAAGCCCAGCGCCAATACCGCAGAGTGCAATTTAAACGCCAAGGTATTAGCTGAATGTGCACTAGATTTGTTGCCACGCCAAAAATCGGCCGCTACCGCAAAATAAATAAATGCGACGACTAAATACGGAATAAATGTTTGCCCAAAATTATGCATAAGTGTGATTATGGCGCAAAACTGCGTCAAACTTAATAGCTTGATGTAAAATTACGCTAAATATTAAGGAATTAGCATGTTAGAAAATTTAACCGGGCGCTTACAAGGCGTTATTAAAAACTTGCGCGGCCAAGCGCGACTTACCGAAGACAATATTAGCGACGCCATGCGCGAAGTGCGTATGGCACTTTTAGAAGCCGATGTAGCACTGCCTGTAGTAAAAGATTTCATTGCCAAAGTTAAAGTGCGCGCACAGGGCAAAGAGGTGCTAACCAGCCTAACGCCAGGCCAAGCGGTGATAGAGGTGGTGAATGATGAGCTAACCAACTTGATGGGCAAAGCGAATGTCGGCTTGAATTTAGCCACGCAACCGCCCGCGATTATTTTAATGGCAGGCTTGCAAGGTTCTGGCAAAACGACGACCTCGGCCAAGCTTGCTAAGTTACTAAAAGAGCAAAAGAAAAAAGTGCTATTAGCCAGCGCCGATGTGTATCGCCCAGCGGCGATTGCGCAGCTACAAACGCTTGCTAAGCAATTGGATATTGATTGCTTTAATAGTAATGCCGCGCAGAAGCCCGTGGATATTGCCTTGCAGGCCATTGATTTTGCAAAAAAAGGTTACTACGACGTATTGATTTTTGACACCGCTGGCCGCTTGGGCATAGATGAAGCGATGATGGCGGAAATTAAAGCGCTGCATATGCTGCTAAACCCTATCGAAACGCTATTCGTGGTGGATGCCATGCAAGGCCAAGATGCAATTAATACGGCCAAAGCCTTTGGCGAAACGCTGCCATTAACAGGCGTGATTTTAACCAAGCTAGATGGCGATTCACGCGGCGGTGCCGCGTTAAGTGTGCGCCATGTCACGGGTCAGCCAATTAAATTTATTGGCGTGAGCGAAAAAGTAGATGGCTTAGAACCATTTTATCCAGACCGCATGGCAGGCCGTATTTTGGGCATGGGCGATGTGCTGGGCTTGATTGAACAAGCGCATAAAAATGTCGATTTAGCCGAGGCAAAAAAAGTTGCCGATAAAATTAAAAGTGGCAGTAAATTTGATTTAGAAGATTTTAAAAGCCAGATGACACAAATGCGAAAAATGGGCGGCATGGGCGCACTGATGGACAAAATGCCTGCACAAATGGCCAATATGGCGGCCAAAGTGAATAACGAAGATGCTGATAAATCGCTGCGCCGCATAGAAGGCATTATTAACAGCATGACACCACTAGAGCGTAGAAAACCTGAGCTCATCAAAGCCACGCGCAAAAAGCGTATTGCTGATGGCAGTGGTGTACAAGTTCAAGAAGTAAACCGCCTGCTAAAACAGTTTGAAGAAACGCAAAAAATGATGAAAATGTTCAGCAAAGGCGGCATGAGCAAGATGATGCGCGGTATGGGTGGCATGATGGGCGGCAATCTGCCAGGCATGCGCTGATACTACATAATTGAAAAAAAGCTCACATTTATGTGAGCTTTTTTATACTACTTTATACGTACTGCATTATTTGGTGCGCCCAAAGAGATTCGAACTCCTGACCCCTTGGTTCGTAGCCAAGTACTCTATCCAGCTGAGCTATGGGCGCGTTATATTATTATTTAACAAAACCCGAATTATACGCGATTCTGCTTGTGACTTAAAGTTAAAACTTTGGCGGAGAACGAGGGATTCGAACCCTCGATACAGGGTTAAGCCCGTATGCTTCCTTAGCAGGGAAGTGCCTTCGACCACTCGGCCAGCTCTCCGTTTTATTCAAATTACGCTGTAATACAAGGGCGCGATAATACTTGAAACGCCCCTAAAAATCAATCAAAACTCGGCTTATGCTTCGTCTAATTCAAATGCTTTGTGCAACACTCTTACTGCTAGCTCCATGTATTTTTCTTCTACCACCACCGCAATTTTAATTTCGCTGGTAGATATCATTTGTATATTGATGCCTTCTTCGGCGAGTGTGCGGAACATTTGGCTGGCAATACCCACATGCGAGCGCATACCCACGCCTACCACAGCCACTTTAGCAATTTTGTCGTCGCCAATAATTTCGCGCGCTTTAATAAAACTTTGTACTTTATCGCGCAAAATAGCCAACGCTTTATTCATCTCATTTTTATGCACTGTAAAAGTGAAATCGGTCGCACCATCTGCACCTGTATTTTGAATAATCATGTCCACTTCAATGTTGGCATCGGCAATAGGGCCTAAAATTTGGTAGGCAATGCCAGGTGTATCGGGCACGCCTTTTACCGTGATTTTGGCTTCATCGCGGTTAAACGCAATACCTGAAATAATGGGCTCTTCCATGTTACCGTCCTTGTCTTCCTCAAATGTAATCAGTGTGCCATCGCCTTCATCTTCAAAGCTAGAAAGCACGCGTAGTTTTACCTTGTATTTACCCGCAAACTCTACCGAGCGTATTTGCAGCACTTTGCTGCCTTGGCTGGCCAGTTCTAACATTTCTTCAAAGGTTATTTTATCTAGTCGGCGCGCTTCTGGCACGACTCTAGGATCAGTCGTATAAACGCCATCCACATCGGTATAGATTTGGCATTCATCAGCCTTTAGCGCAGCCGCCAGTGCTACGCCAGTGGTGTCCGATCCGCCACGGCCCAGCGTAGTAATATTGCCAAATTCATCCACACCTTGAAAGCCCGCCACTACGCAAACATAGCCGTCATTCAAATCTTGCTTAAGATTGTGGTCATCAATATCTAAAATACGCGCTTTGGTAAATGCGCTGTTTGTGAGGATTTTAACTTGTGCACCAGTATAACTTTTGGCCTTAATGCCTAGCTCCATTAGCGCCAGCGCGGTCATCGCGCAGGTAACTTGCTCACCAGTCGAAACCATTACGTCTAATTCGCGCGGATCGGGCTCTGGCATAATTTCTTTTGCCAGTGCAATCAGCTTATTGGTTTCGCCCGACATGGCCGAAACCACCACGACTATTTGGTGCCCCATCGCCTTATAACGCGCTACTCTTTTTGCGACGTTACGAATCCTGTCAGGATTCGCCACAGAAGTACCACCGTATTTTTGTACAATTATTCCCATAGTAATTTCTTTAAATTAAAGTTTTTCTCTTAAACAATTTTCTCTGTAACCCAACTTTCAACACTCGCCAATGCTTTTGGTAATTGACTTGCATCGGTACCGCCCGCCATCGCCATATCTGGTTTGCCACCGCCTTTGCCGCCCACTTGTTGCGCGACAAAATTCACCAAATCGCCAGCTTTCACTTTGCTAATCAAATCTTGCGTCACACCAGCGGCTAAGCTCACTTTGCCGTCATTCACACTGGCCAACACAATCGCTGCGGTTTTCAGCTTGTCTTTAAGCTTGTCCATGGTTTCGCGTAGTGCGTTTGCATCGGCGCCTTCTAGCGTGGCTGCTAGCACTTTTACGCCATTAATTTCAATGGCTTGCGCAGTTAAATCATCACCTTGCGATGAAGCAAGTTTTGATTTAAAACGCGCCAATTCTTTTTCTAGTGCTTTGGCATGGTCGCTCAGTTGCGCGACTTTGTTGGCAAGCTCACCAGTAGGCGCTTTCAGGTCATTGGCTAATTGCGAGATTAAGGCTTGCTGTGCGTTAATCAGCTTGAGCGCGCCATTGCCCGTGGTGGCTTCTACTCGGCGCACACCAGCAGCAACACCACTTTCAGCGTATATTTTAAATAGGCCAATATCGCCCGTACGGCTAACATGCGTGCCACCGCATAATTCCGTGGTGGTGCCTATATCCAGCACGCGCACAATTTCGCCGTATTTTTCGCCAAACAGCATCATCGCGCCTGTGGTTTTGGCTTCCTCTATGCCCATCAAACGCGCTTGGGTTGCTGCATTAGCGAGAATTTCCGCATTCACAATCGCTTCTACTTTGGCAATTTCAGCATCGGTCATTGGCGCATTATGCACAAAGTCAAAACGCGTTTTTTCGGTATCAACCAAACTGCCTTTTTGTTGCACATGCTCGCCCAATACTTCACGCAAAGCCTTGTGCATCAAGTGCGTGGCAGAATGATTGCGCATACTTGCCGCGCGCGAAGCCATATCTACATTGGCTTTTACCGTATCACCCACATTCAGCGTACCTGTTTTTAAAATACCGTGATGTCCAAATACTGCGGCTTGAATTTTCTGTGTGTCTTCCACCGCAAAAATACCATTTTCACTTTTTAGCACACCGTTATCACCAATTTGACCACCCGATTCCGCGTAAAAAGGTGTCTCGGAGAGCACAACGATACCCTGAGCGCCTTCATCCATGCGGCTTACAGGCGTGCCATTCTGATATAATGCTAAAACAGTGGCTTGTGTTTCTAATGTTTCATAACCTTTAAAATCGGTACCTGCACCTTTGTATTCAAGGTTGGCGGCCATTTTAAACTTGCCCGCCGCACGCGCTTGCTCTTTTTGGCGCGCCATGGCTGCATCAAACCCTGCGGTATCAACAGTCACACCAAGCTCGCGGCAAATATCAGCGGTTAAATCAAGTGGAAAACCAAACGTGTCATGCAGTTTGAAAGCCACTTCACCATCAAGAATTTTGAATGTTCCTAGAGGGTCTTTCAGATGAGCTTCTAGAATATTCATGCCATTTTCAATGGTTTCAAAGAAGCGGTCTTCTTCTAGTTTTAAAATATCACTGATACGATTTTTTTCACTTACCAATTCGGGGTAGGCTTCGCCCATTAAGGTGACTAAGTCTGGAAGTGTTCTATGGAAAAAGGCCTTGCGACGTCCTAGTTTGTAACCATGACGAATCGCACGGCGAATGATGCGGCGCAGCACGTAGCCACGACCTTCATTGCCAGGAATCACGCCATCAGCAATTAAGAACGAGCAAGCGCGAATATGATCTGCCAACACTTTTAAACTCGGACTGTTAATGTCGGTTGCTATGGTTTCACGTGCCGCCGCATGAATTAAACCTTGGAAAATATCAATCTCGTAATTGGCGTGAACGTGCTGCAATACGGCAGATATACGCTCTAAGCCCATGCCAGTATCCACACTAGGCTTAGGTAGCTTATGCATCACACCCGCTTCGTCGCGGTTAAACTGCATAAACACGTTATTCCAGATTTCGATGAAACGGTCACCGTCTTCATCAGGGCTGCCTGGCGGACCGCCAAAATGATGGTCGCCGTGGTCGTAAAAAATTTCCGTACATGGACCGCAAGGGCCAGTGTCGCCCATCATCCAAAAGTTGTCTGAAGCGTAACGCGCACCTTTGTTATCGCCAATGCGGATAATGCGTTCTTTGGGGATGCCAATTTTTTGATGCCAAATATCGTAAGCTTCGTCATCATCGGCATAAACGGTGACGGTGAGTTTGTCTTTTGGTAGCTTGAAAACGTCTGTCAACAGCTCCCACGCGTAGCTAATCGCCTCTTCTTTAAAGTAATCGCCAAAACTAAAGTTACCCAACATTTCGAAAAATGTGTGGTGACGTGCGGTATAGCCGACATTCTCCAAGTCGTTATGTTTGCCGCCTGCACGCACGCATTTTTGGCTGCTGGTTGCACGCGTATAAGCGCGTTTATCGAAGCCTAAAAACACATCTTTAAATTGATTCATACCCGCATTGGTGAATAGCAGGGTAGGGTCACCATGCGGCACGAGCGAACTGGACGCGACGATTTGATGACCTTTAGAGGCGAAAAAATCGAGAAACGCTTGGCGGATTTCGTTGCTGCTGGGGTTATTGTTTAATTTTATGGTCATTTTTAATTCTTGCTAATTATTACTTTTAATTCAATTGCTTAAAATGGATTCCTGTCCACGCACCACTAGGGTACTCCTATTTGCAAGTGCTAAAGCACTTGCAAAGTCGTATGCGGGAATGACGATGACGGAGATATTTATTCATCATCGCTATTTTTTGTATTCAATACTTTTTTTATCACATCAAAGCCAAAACCACGGCTTTGCAAAAATCGGCCTTGCCTTGCCCATTCATCACGGCTTGTGGGGATTGCTTTGAATTTTTTACGCCAAATTTCTTTGGCGTTATCTAATTCATTCTCTTTTACTTGCTCAATGGCAGTTTCAATTAAATCTTGTGAAACGCCTTTTTCGCGCAGCTCATTGGCAATCTTGCTTGCGCCAAATTTGTGCGAGCGCGCATGCACAATTTGTTCTGTAAAGCGCGCATCAGATAGCCAACCACGTGTTTTAAAGTCTTCTAAAATCGCAGTGACATGCTGATTTGCAGACCTTTCGTCAAAACTTTCATCTTCTTCAAGGCCGTCTTTTAAAGCATAGCTTTTAAGTTTTTGACCTAGTTCGGCATAAGAGTATTCGCGTTTCCCCAAATATTCTAATGCACGCTGGCGTAAGCTTTTCGGCTGAAATTTAATACTTAATCAACCCTGTATCAATCATCTTCAGTACGGGGCGCTGCCATACCATCCGCTAATTGCTTAGCGTTGGCGCGAATCTTGGCTTCAACTTCTTTGGCAACCTCTGGATGTTCACGCAAATATTCTTTGGCATTTTCTTTGCCTTGGCCAATTTTTTCGCCATTGTAAGCATACCAAGCGCCAGCTTTTTCGATAAATTTTAAGTTGCTACCAAGCTCGATAATCTCGCCCAAACGTGAAATACCTTCGCCATAGACAATTTCAAATTCAGCTTGTCTAAACGGCGGCGCAACTTTGTTTTTAATCACTTTTACGCGTGTCTCAGAGCCAATCACTTCGTCGCCTCTTTTAATCGCGCCAGTGCGGCGAATATCTAAGCGAACCGATGCATAAAACTTAAGTGCATTGCCGCCAGTGGTGGTTTCTGGGCTGCCAAACATCACGCCTATCTTCATGCGGATTTGGTTAATAAAAATCACCATGGTATTGGTACGTTTGATGTTGCCAGTGAGCTTACGCAAGGCTTGGCTCATTAAGCGCGCTTGCAAGCCCATGTGCGAGTCGCCCATTTCACCTTCAATCTCAGCACGCGGGGTCAGTGCAGCAACCGAGTCAACCACCACAATATCCACAGAACCTGAGCGCACCAGCATATCAACAATTTCTAGTGCTTGCTCGCCTGTGTCTGGCTGACTAATTAAAAGTTCTGGCACGTTTACGCCTAACTTGGCGGCATATTGTGGGTCTAGCGCATGCTCAGCGTCAATAAATGCCGCTACGCCACCGACTTTTTGCATCTCTGCGATGACTGACAAAGTAAGTGTGGTTTTGCCTGATGACTCAGGGCCATAAATTTCGATAACGCGTCCGCGAGGCAAGCCACCGATGCCCAACGCAATATCTAAGCCCAGCGAGCCAGTAGAAACCGATTGAATATCTTCGCCAATTGCAGCATCGCCCATGCGCATAATTGAGCCTTTGCCGAATTGCTTTTCTATTTGTGCAAGGGCAGCAGCAAGTGCTTTGCTTTTGTTGTCATCCATGATTTTTTGGCCTTAATAAGCGATTAATAATTAACACGCAATTATTTCATATTTCGCCGCTAAACGTAAGCCTAAACGCAAGCATAGCCTAGCTTATTACGGGCGTATTTATTTTTAGTCAACGTGATTAAGTTTGATGCGTTTTAAGCATTGGGAGCACAACTTTTGAACGGAGGAGAACCATGAAAATTTTACATTCCTTATTAGGCGTATTGGCGATTGGCGCAATGACGATGTCAGCAGCTAACGCGCGCGATTCTTTTAGCATTGGTATTAATGTTGGTGGATATGGCCATGACCACGGCTATTATGCACCACCACCTGTTTATTACGCGCCGCAGCCTATCTATTATTATCAACCAGTGCGCAGTTATTATCATGCGCCAGTCGTGTCTTACCGATATTACGGTGGTGGCAATCACTACAATGGCCATCGCGCAAGCCATCATGATGGTGGACACGGCTGGGGTAATGGCCATCGTAATCATCGCGACGGTCATGGAAACAGTCATCGTGGGCGCGACGGTAACCGCCGCGGACATCACTAGCTTATTGCTAGAATAAGCTGTTGCAATAAAAACGCAGCAGCTTGTTGACGGATTTGTTGCCGATTGCCCGTAAATTGTTGCGATGCAACGCTTACGGGTTGATTTGGTGTGCTTGAATCTGGCATAGCCCAAGCAAAACACACAGTGCCAACTGGCTTGTCTGCACTGCCGCCATCTGGCCCTGCAATGCCAGTAATGCTGCCGGCTATTTGTGCTTGGCTATTTTTAAGCAGGCCTATTTTTAAACAACCTTGCGCCATTTCCATTGCCACTTCTTCGCTCACTGCACCATACATTTCTAGCGTTTCTGGCAATACACCCAACATGCTTATTTTAGATACATTACTGTAAGTGACAAATCCACAATCAAACCAAGTTGAGCTGCCAGGAATTTCTGTCACCGCTGCAGCAGCTAAACCGCCCGTGCAAGATTCAGCTAGCGCCAGTTTTAAGCCACGCGCTTTTAGCGCAGCGCCTAAAGTTATGGCAAGTTCAGTAGTAATATCGCTGTAATTATCCATAAAATTATTTGCAAACTTAAAATTGCATAAATAGCCGCCAATAAATCATCAAACATTACGCCAAAGCCATTTTTAAGTTTGGCATCCAACTGGCGAATTGGGAACGGTTTCCAAATATCAAATAAGCGAAACAATAAAAATGCCACTAGCCAACTTAGCCAAGATGGTGGCGTAAAAGCAAGCACTAACATCATCGCTACCATTTCATCCCACACCATGCTGCCGTGGTCGGCCATGCCTAAATCGCGGCCAGTTTTATCGCAAAAGTAAATGCCGATTAAAAATAGCACAGAGATAATAGAGAGTTGTGCAGTAAGTGAAAAATCGGCAATCAGCCAAAACAGTGGCAAACCTAGCAGCGTGCCAAAGGTGCCAGGCGCTTTGGGTGCCAAGCCGCCGCCAAAGCCCATCGCAAAAAAGTGGGCGGGGTGGCTTAATAAGAATTTAAGGCTTGGATTAGCCAAAATGATCAAATCCTTTGTTATTTAGCTTAATTTCAATATTTTTATACATGGCCTGCAGACCAATATCCATGCGGGTGCTGGCGATGCATGTTAAAAGTATGTTTTGTTGTTTTGCAATCGCTTCAATGTTGCTTCGTTGGCTAGGCGGCGCGGTAAAACACAGCTCATAATCATCGCCACCTGCCAGCACACATTGCTGAATTGTGGGCTCGTGCGAGTGATTAAAATTATAAAATGACACAGGTAACTTTTCTAAATCAATGGTTGCACCCAAATTGCTGGCGTTTAAAATATGGCCCAAATCGGCCAGTAAGCCATCAGAAATATCAATGCAGCTTGTAGCAATTCCTTGCAGAGCCAATCCCAAACAGGCACGCGGCTGCGGTCTATTTAAACAGGGCAGCCATTTTTCTAGCTCACGCTCTTCCAAATTTGCGCCTAGCCAATTTGCATCTAATTTATATTTATTTTGCAAAATCGCCAGTGCTAGTGCCGCATCGCCCAGTGTGCCACTCACCCAAATATCATCGCCCACTTGCGCGCCATCACGTCGTAGAGCTTTGCCTATCGGCACTTCGCCCATTATAGTAACGCTAATATTCAATGGGCCTTTGGTCGTGTCGCCGCCAATTAAATCAACATTAAATTCATCCGCACAGGCAAAAAAGCCGCGTGAAAATTCGGCCAGCCAAGCTTCATGCACTTCTGGCAATGCAATCGCCAGCGTCGCCCATTTGGCTTGCGCGCCCATCGCGGTTATGTCAGAAACATTGACAGCAAGCGCCTTCCAACCAATATCGTAGGGCGCTGTATCTGCAAAAAAATGAGTACCCGCCACTGACATATCGCTAGACACCACCAGTTGCATGCCAGCTGATACTTGAATCAGCGCTGCATCATCGCCCACACCTAAATCGGTGTGGCGCGTTGGGCGCGTAAAGTATTTTTGGATAAGATTAAACTCACTCATGTTGGGCGCGAAGCTAAGTTTTTACATAGATTTAATGCTAAAAAGCTAAGCGCAATACCCACAACATCTGCCAGCCAGTCGCCCAAGCTGCCAGTTCGTGTTTGTGTGAGTAGCGATTGCGCAGCCTCTATCAAGCCGCCATAAATAGCCAAACCCAAACAAATGTAAAGTGCATATTTTGAGTAAGATTTAACGCCTAAATAGCCGAGTAGCGCAAAAATAATAGCATGCACCAGCTTGTCTTTTGGCCAAGTTTGTGGCGTTGGCTTGACTTCAATCAGCAATAAAAAAGTAGTAGCGGCAACTAAGCCCCAAAATAGAAAAACAAAAAATGTTTTCATGGTTAACATATTATTTTTTTGGGCGAAACGCTTTGCAAATGGCTTCGTTGGTATCAATATAAGGCGTCGGCTTTTCAACTGTCCCTAGTAAGTCCAAACAATAAGGTACAGCAGCAAATATACCATGTACTTTTATATTGCCAGCCTCATCTTTTAAGCCTTCTAGGGTTTGCGCAATGGCTTTTGGCTGGCCAGGCAGGTTAATAATTAAGCATTGTTTGCGTATCACCGCCACTTGCCGCGACAAAATGGCGGTGGGTACAAAGTTTAAGCTAATTTGGCGCATTTGCTCACCAAAGCCGGGCATTTGCTTATCGGCGATGTTCAATGTGGCTTCTGGTGTGACGTCGCGCAGGGCAGGCCCAGTGCCGCCCGTAGTGAGGATTAAGTGGCAGCCTTGCACATCCACCAAATAAATCAGTGTGCTTTCAATCAACGCTTGTTCATCGGCAATTAAACGCGTTTCTAAGACAAATGAAGAAGTAATCGCTCGCTCCAACCAATCTTGCAAACTGGGTAACCCTTTGTCCTCGTACACGCCTTGCGATGCGCGATCTGAAATTGAAACCAAGCCAATTTTTAAACCAAGTTCTTTTAAATCAAGTTGAGTGAATTCTTTTTCCATTTGTTTGTCTGTATGTTGGTAAGTAAACTTGTACGCTAAATTATGCGCGTTATGATGAATATAATTGAATTATAGAGGACTTTTAAAAGTGGACAATAAAAGCATAGATTTAAAAAATCGCTTGAATAATAAAGCTGCGGCTGCCAAAGCCATCGACATTAAAAAAATTACGGCTAAATGGATGCTAGTGAGCTTGCTTGCCACTGGCACGCTGCTGATGGCGGCAAAGCTATTTGCGGCAGAAAACCCTTACGAAAAAAACTATAAAGCACAAAATACTGGTAATTTGGTCTCGCTAGAGTCTAATCCAGACACCAAAATGTATGTCAGCAATCACAAAGATAAAGACAATATTAGCATGCTAGAAAGCGGCTATGACATGATGGGTACGACGGGATTTGATGCTGGCGCAGTGCCATCTGAAATGGCCTTGCAGCATGGCAAAGCGATTAAAGCCGACACCGTGTTGGTTTACACCAAATATGGCGCGGCGTTAACCTCAGCCAGCAAAATTGAGACCTACAAACAAGCGGCCAAGAAAAATGGTGGCGAAATTGATGAAAAAGATTTAATAGAAGAAGATATTCAATACAAATATTACGCTAGCTATTGGGCCAAGTTGCCACCACCGTTATTAGGTGTGCATGTGATTAAATTGGCGCGCCCAACCGAAGAGGGTGAAAAGAAAGATGAGTTGAAAGGGTTGCGCGTGTTGGCGGTGATTAAAGGCTCGCCTGCTGAAGCGGCTGGTATTTTGCGTGGGGATATGTTGCTTAAGCTTAACGATACCGACTTGAATAAAGCAGAAGAGCTTTCAAAAGTGGTGCGCGAGCATCAAGGTAAAAGCGTGGCGATTGCTTACGAGCGTGAAGGAAAAACCAATACTGCACAGGCAACTATTAATACAAGAAATTAATGCTCTAGTAGATTTAGTTTAGCTGCCACCCACCTTGTGGTGGTGGCTTGCAATAGAATGGTGATAAGAATTGCCATAAACGTTACTGATGCAATCACATCAGCATGTGGCACTTGCAAACCAACTAACATACCAGCTAATGCGCCTGGAATCACACCTGTTTCACGCGTCCAGCACATAAATAAAAGCTCTTGCAAAGTCCATTTGGCGCGCCTGTCAGGCATAGCGCAAACAAACACAACCAGAGGCCTGCCAATAAACATAAACACTGCAACCACGCCCAATGCAGGCCAAAAATATTGTGCTAGCAATGCAAAATTAACTTGCGAGCCTAGCAATATAAAAATAAACATACGCATAATCAGTGAGGTGGTGAGTACGAAATCTTCCAATTTTTCTTGCTCACTTTTTCCCATTTTAAAGCTAAATATTTCTTTATTGCCCAACACTAGCCCAAACACAAATACCGCCATAAAGCCGCTGGCATGCAAACTATCAGCACTTAAATAGGCCGCAGCCACAGCCATCAACGTGACTACGGGCGCATATTCAGCCAAAAAACTAAATTTTTCGTGCGCAATAAATAGGGCGGCCAAATAGCCAAATAGCAGCCCGCCAATAATACCAAAAATGGATTGCTGCAATAAGTTAAGCAAGCTACCGCCAATAGAAAAACCCGCATTTGAAGTCGCCATAGCTAGCACAGCAAACGTCAAAATAGCACCCATGGCATCATTAAAAGCCGATTCGCTCATCACCGTTTGCGCCACTTTAGCGCGAACTTTCACTTGCCTAAATACTGGCACCAGCGTTGCAGGATCAGTCGATGCGATGACTGCGCCTAACAATAATGCAAAAATAAATGGTAAGCCGAGTAAATATTGCGCAGCATAAGCCGTTATCAGCGCGCTAATTAATACACCAACAGTTGAGATGGTGAGTAAGGTTGGCCAAACATTTTTGAGTATAGTTAACTTAACGCTGGCGCCGCCATCAAACAAAATGTAGCATGAGCCAAAAATAAGGATGAGTTGGTTGAGGGTGGAATCGACTTTGACATCCAGCAGACCAAACCCAGCGCTACCCAGCGCCATGCCTGCCAGTAAAAACAGCACCACATCTGGCACTTTAATCAGCCGCGCAATAAATCCAGTAAAGCTGCCAACACCTAGGATAATGCCCAGCAAAAATAACAGCTCTTTTGCCTGAATAATTGATTGCGATGATTCCATATTTGTCTTTTGGGCTTAAACTTATGTTAAGTCTTAAGTTAATTCTTCACTAGCTGCTTCATCTGGATTTTCTGTTTCGCTCACTTCGCGAATTAGCTTAAACAACTCACGGCTACTTTTTGGCGGCTTATTCGCAGCCGCTTCTTTTTGTGCGTTACGAATCAGCGTACGAAATTGTTGAATATCTATTTGTGGGTGCTTACCTAAAAACTCTTGCAGGGCGGCTGGCTCATTTATCAACCGATCGCGCCAACGCTCCATGCCATGAAAGCGCGCATTTTCTTGCACATTTTTGCCTTCCCATGCTTGCAGTTGCTCAATAATCGGCGCGCTATCAATATCGCGCATTAATCTGCCCAAATATTGTAATTGGCGGCGAATAGCGCCATTTGCAGTCAGGCGTTTGGCCTCTAGCACCGCATCAAATAAGGCTTCTGGCAATGCCAGTTTGATTAGTCTATCTTTGGATAAATCTATCAGTTTTTTACCAATATCTTGTGCAGCGTCAGCTTCGGCTTTTAGCTTGGTTTTGCTAATGGGCGCGTCATCATCCGCGTTGGGGTCAATGGAATAGTTTTTTTCAGCCACGTTTATAGGTGTCCAGCAAGTACAAGGTTGTAATGCGGTATGATAACAGTTTTAGTCAATCGGTTAAGTAAACCCCAAAATGGAATTAGACGCTTTAAAACAAATTTCTCAAGATATACTCAAAATAGCAAAAGTAGTTGGCGCATCGTCGGCTGAAACTGAGGTCAGTTTTGGCACTGGCCAAAATGTCTCGGTGCGGCTGGGCGAGGTGGAAAATATTGAATATAACCGTGATAAAGGCGTTTCGGTGACTGTGTATTTTGGTCAGCAAAAAGGCCATGCCAGCAGTTCTGATTTAAGCCAAAGCGCACTAAAAGATACAGTAGAAGCTGCTTGCAATATTGCCAAATACACCGCCAAAGATACGTTTTGTGGCTTGGCAGATGCCGATTTAATGGCCACCGACATGCTTGATTTAGATTTGCATCATCCATGGAGTATCAGTGTAGATGACGCAGCTGAGTTGGCCAAAGCTTGCGAAGCCGCCGCGCTTAATGTGGATAAAAAGCGCATTACCAATAGCGAAGGGGCGGGCGTTTCTAGCAGTGAAAGCGTGTTTGCTTATGCTAATAGCCATGGCTTTGTGGGCGGCTATCAAAGTTCGCGCCACAGTATTAGTTGCTCGGTCATTGCAGAGCATAAGGGCGCCATGCAGCGTGATTATTGGTACAGTAGCGCGCGTGACATGCGCGACATGGAAAGTGCCGAGTACGTGGGTAATTTGGCTGGGCAGCGCACAGTAAAGCGCCTGGGTGCAAAGCCGATTAAAACCGGCCAATACCCAGTGTTATTTGAAGCGCCGTTGGCAAGTGGGTTGATTGGCAGCTTAGTTAGCGCAGTTTCTGGCGGCAATTTATATCGTAAATCTTCATTTTTGTTAGATAGCATGCACAAGCAAGTGGCGGCGCAGTTATTAAATATTGAAGAGCTGCCGCACCTTAAAAAAGGCGTGGCAAGCAGCAGCTTTGATAGTGAGGGCGTGGCAACAATGTCACGAAAATTAGTGCAAAACGGCGTGTTAAATGGTTATGTACTGGGCAGCTATTCAGCGCGCAAATTAGGCCTGCAAAGCACAGGTAATGCGGGTGGCAGCCATAATTTAACAGTAGAATCTACTGGTGAAAATTTTGAACAGCTGCTGCAGAAAATAGGTACTGGTTTACTAGTAACCGAAGTGTTAGGCCACGGTTTAAACATGGTGACGGGTGATTATTCGCGCGGAGCGGCCGGCTATTGGGTGCAAAATGGCGTGATCGCGCACCCTGTGGAGGAAATTACTATTGCGGGCAATATGAAAGATATGTTGATGCACATAATTGCCATTGGCAACGATATTATTCCGCATAGCAGCAAGCAAGTGGGCTCAATTTTAATTGAAAATATGATGGTAGCAGCAGGATAAAGCGATGCACTACAGACCAATATCCATGCGGTTCGCAGGCATGTAGTTTAAAAACATAAAACTGCATAATAAAAAAGTAGGATATTAAAAAGCAGGTAACAAAAAAGCCCCTTAGTAGGGGCTTTTTAATTACTTAAATCTCTTATTGCGGTAAAGGCTCGACTTTTTCTTCTGCGGCTGGGTTATCTTCATCTGCAGGTTCAAAGCCATCATCCGCAGGGCGTACCGCAGCTAATTCACCATCTGCCACCAAGCTTGCGCGGCGTTGCAAGTAAGCATCACGCATAAACGCGTATGGGTCTAGAGATGCATCATCGACAATATCTTTCGCATCAAGCAATTCTGTTCTTGCATCCACTAACTGGGCAGCACGCAGTTGGTTGTGCAAACGCACTTCACCAATATTATGTGTGTAAGTAATTGGGTCACTGGTCACGCGGTCCACTACAAAGCCGGTGGTATCACGCAAAGTGCTGGCGCCTAAAAATGGCAATACTAAATACGGGCCATTGCCCACACCCCAATAACCTAGGGTTTGACCAAAATCTTCTTTGCGATTAGCAATGCCGTCCATGCCTGCGACATCAATAAAACCAGCAATACCAAACGTGCTATTAATAATAAAGCGGCCAGCATCAGTAAACGCATTGGCAAATTTAAGCTGTAATAAATCGTTTAAAACGGTGGTGATAGAACCTAGATTATTGAAAAAGTTATTAAAGCCTTTGCGCACAGGTGTTGGCGTAATTGCTTTATAAGCACTGGCGACAGGCTTAATGGCATATTTATCGGCTACGTCATTAAATTTGTAAACGCCACGGTTTACACCTTCTAGCGGGTCTTTATTCGTACTTGCACAGCCAGAAACCATTACAGCCAACGTACAGCCAATTAGAATGGTTTTAAATTTCGAAGTCATATTTGATTGCATAGTTTATCGCTTTGTTAGATTTTATTTTTTAACATCATAGTTAACAAATTTTTACATTTGTATTATCACCGACACCTGCCCACATTGTCCAGTGTTAAGCATAGTCACTTTTAATCGCTAAATGGCTGTTGTTAATACACAACAATTGTAGCAAGTAAGCTAAAGCAACAATTGTGCCTTAAATTACTCTTCGGCTATTTGTGCATTATTTAAACTGCAAGTTTTGTACAAATCTAGCGCCAGTGCTCGCTGCACGGCGTGCTCTACTACTGGCGCAGGGTAATCTTTAGCAATCACCATGCCGATGGATTGTTGACGAAGTGGTGGAATTAACCACGGTGCATGTATTTCTTTGTCACTACAGTTGCCAATTTCTGGCACATATTTGCGAATAAATTTGCCAGCGCCATCAAACTTTTCGCTTTGGGTGATGGGATTAAAAATACGAAACCATGGCTGCGCATCACAGCCAGTGCTGGCCGCCCATTGCCAGCCACCGTTGTTGGCGGATAAATCAAAATCAATTAGGTTCTCAGCAAAATAGCGTTCTCCCCAGCGCCAGTCTATTAATAAATCTTTCACCAAAAAACTAGCTGCCACCATGCGTAAGCGATTGTGCATAAAGCCAGTCTGGTTAATTTGGCGCATCGCCGCGTCTATTAATGGATAACCTGTTTTGCCTTCACACCAAGCTTTAAATAGTTTTTCATCGTTGGGAAAAGCCAAGTGTTCAAACTCGGCTTTAAAGGCTTTGGCGTTTGCGACTTGTGGGTTGTGGTACAAAATTTGAAAGTAAAAATCGCGCCAAATCAACTCATTTAACCAGGTTTGACAACCGATGCTCTGCGAGCCAGTATTGGCGCCGTCGCGGGCGACTCTTGCAAGGTGCCGTACAGACACAGTACCAAAACGCATATGCACCGATAAATACGACACACCCTTAACTGCAGGAAAATTGCGTGCCTCTTGGTAGTGCGGCATGCGCGCTACAAAATCTTCAAATAATTTTTTGCCGCCACTCATGCCTGTTGGTAGCCGCATAGCACTTAGATTGGTACGCGCAAACCCCATGGCTTCTAGGCTGATTAAGTCGGTTGGTGCTATTTGGGCTAAATTTTGAATATAGCTATCGACTGGGTAAGGCTTCAGATAAAAATCGTTTAGCTTTTTGAGGTGCGCATTTTTATAGGGTGAAAAAACGGAGTAAGGTTTATTGCTTAAAGATAAAACCTCGTCTTTTTCAAAGATGACTTGGTCTTTAAAATCGTAAAACGCAATATTATGTTTGGCCAGATGTTGTGCTACTTGCCCATCGCGCGCAACCGCACTTGGCTCATAATCACGGTTAGTAAACGCCGCATGGATATCGAGTTGTAGGGCTAGTGCAGGAATGAGTTCTGTCGCTTTGCCATGCATCACAATGAGGTCGCCGCCGTTGGTTTGTAATGCGGCTTTCAGTTCGCGCACGCTTTCCCAAATAAACTCTACACGGCGGTCTTGCTTATTGCTGAGTTTGTCCAATATGTCGGTATCGAATACAAATACGCAATACACCTGTTTTGAGGTTTTTAGCGCATGATATAATGCGGCATTGTCAAAATCGCGTAAATCGCGGCGAAACCAAACTAAGGATGTTGTGTAAGGCTTTAAAATTGTCATACTAAAGAAGACAGATAATTGGCTGTCTAGTTTAACAAACCCCCATCATTTAATGCATACTTACACTAAATATAAATTAGCCTCTGGCCCCATATATATATTTTTCCTCATCAGCTTTTGGTGGTTTAATAGAGAGTATCTTCGCTGTATTTTGACCATTAACATTTGCTGCCACTAGGCCCAGCGTCGTTTGCACCTCGAGCGATAAGATGATTAACTCCTCATCTCCAAATTCTGCTACTTTTTGAAATATTTCCGTGCAGTATTCGCTATCATTGATCAGTTTGGCGGGATTGACTGAGCCGATAACTTTCCTTGCAGAAACTGAAAATTTTGAAAGTAAAACTAAAGTTTTGTTATCCACAATAAAATCCTTTATCTTTTGAATTGCCTCAAAAAGAGACTAATAAGGCTGCCATATCACTTTTTTGGAGCATTTTTGGCTTGAATTTAAACTATTAGACGCATAGGTTGTATATAAAGCATCTTATATGCCAATTTCAGTGCGCCAATTTTGGATAAGTATTTATTCGCGGTGATAAGGATGGTTTTGATTGATGGAATATGCTCGATAGAGCTGTTCGCATAACAGCACACGCACAAAGGCGTGCGGCAGAGTAAGCTTAGACAGGCTCCATAAAAAGTCTGCGCGTTGTTTTAAGCTGCTATGCAAGCCATCTGCACCGCCGATGATAAAGCAAGCATCGCGCGCTAATGCTTGCCAATGGACAAGTTTTTCAGCAAGATTGGTGGTAGTGAGCTCTACTCCATGCTCATCACAGGCAATTAAAAAATCGTCACCTGCGGCTTCTAAAATGCGTTTTGCTTCAATAGCTTGTATGTTTTCGGTACTGTTACCCGCAGCGCGTTTTTCGGGTTTTATTTCAACAACTTCAATCGCCAACTCGCGTGGCATGCGTTTGGTATATTCAGCACATGCTGTTTGCACCCAAGCGGGCATTTTGTGGCCAACGCTAATAATGCGCAGCTTCATGGCTTATTTCTCAGTTTTAGGTTTCTCAGTCTTAGCCAGGTTTAACATGCCCACGACGTGCTTCTGCATCGCCCCATAATTGCTCTAAGTTGTAATAGGCGCGGGTGGCAGGCACCATAATATGCACCACAATATCGTTTAAATCTACCAACACCCATTCGCCTTCTTTTTCGCCCTCGGTGCCGCGAATGTCGTAACCTTTTTCTTTCATTTTTTCGCGGACGTTATCGCCCATGGCTTTGGCTTGACGGCTTGATGTGGCCGAAGCCACAATCATATAGTTGGTAATATTGGTGAGCTTGCGCACATCCATCACGCTAATATCAAAGCCTTTAATGTCTTCTAGCGCGTCGATAACGGCTTGCTTCATGCCATCTAAATAGGCTGTTTCTACTTTTGCTAGGTTTAATTGTACGGTATCTTTTATTGTGCTGTCTTTGTTCATTTATGCGGCCTGTATTGGTATTGCGTTACGTTGAGATTGTATGCGGTTGTCACCATCTACATACACTAATTGGGGAGCAAACTTTTCAAGTTCAATTTCGTGATAAACCGCGTAGCTGGCAATAATAATAATGTCGCCAGGATTAGCTTTATGCGCTGCTGCGCCGTTAACCGAGATAATGCCAGAATGACGCTCGGCTAGAATCGCATAAGTGCTAAAACGCTCACCATTGCTTACGTTGTAAATGCTAATTTTCTCGTATTCGCGAATATTTCCTGCTTCTAGCAAAGCCTCGTCAATGGCGCAACTGCCTTCGTAATGCAGCTCGCTATGGGTGACATTAACGCGATGCAGCTTAGATTTAAGCATGGTTCTTTGCATGCGTTACCTTGAAAATTAAAAAAGAAGAATTATAAGCTAATCAATCAGTTATACATAATTCTATATTATCGATTAAGCGCGTTTTACCCGAGGTTTTATTGGTAATTTTGGCAGCGCCCAGCACCACTAAATCGTTGTCTTGCGTGGTTGCTGGTTGCAGCGTACTGGCAGAACGCACCGAAACATAATCTACCTCCCAGCCTTGTTGCATCAGGTTTTGGCTGGCTGCAATTTCGAGTGCTAAAAAATCGTCATCACCATTTTTAATACGATTAACAATGCCCTGCAAGGCGCTATTTAATTGGCTAGCAGCGCTGCGCTGAACCTCATTTAAATAACCATTACGCGAGCTAAGCGCCAAGCCATTGGCCTCGCGCACGGTTTCGCCCGCCATAATCTCAATTGGCAAGTTAAACTGCGCCACCATTTGTTTAATAATAAATAATTGCTGAAAATCTTTTTTGCCAAATACTGCAATATTAGGCTGCACTGTATTATAAAAAACGATATTAAATAACTTCATTACCACCGTTGCCACGCCCGCGAAATGCTTGAAACGTGTGGCGCCGCACAGTACATTGGCAATGGGTGGCGGGTCAATGGTCATACTTTGGTTGAGGTTTTCGCCATCGAAGTCGGCGTAAACTTCAGCCACAGTTGGCACAAACACAATATCGCACCCTGCAGCTTCTAATTTCTCATAATCCGCCTCTAAAGTGCGCGGATAAGCGCTTAAATCCTCAGTTGGGCTAAATTGCAGCGGGTTTACAAAAATGCTCGCTACTACCATATTTGCATGTTGTTTTGCTAGCTTCACTAGGTGAATATGCCCCGCATGTAGATTTCCCATGGTAGGAACAAAACCAATCTTTTGGCCTATAGTTGATATGCCGTTAAGCGCTGAGCGAAGCTCGGCAACCGTGTGAATAATTTGCATATGCCTATTTTAGCGCAGATAATGCATACATCACCTTTGTTTTTAATTGCTAAGGATGCTATGCGCTATACATTTTTCGTCATATTTTGCCTTTTTTTGCTTACAGCATGCAATAAAATAGATGCTCCAGAAGCCAATACCCATGCGCCTTCTACCGCGCCTGAAAAAACAACAAATGAAGCTACTTCAATTACTTTAAAAGACGGTACTTATTGTTTTAGCAAGCGATTCAATCAGGATGTAACCGATGTGCAGCTGACTATTTTAGGCAGCGCTATCACAGGCAAAATGGATTGGATTCCCTACCAAAAAGATAGCGCGCGCGGCACCTTGCAAGGCGCTGTAAACGATGCTGGCGAGCTGGATTTAATGTATGACTATATGATTGAAGGCAACCAGCAAACCGAAACTAAAGTGATGAAGATTGAAGATGGCAAGCTGCAGATAAAAATTGGTGAGCTGCAAGATTTAAAGTACAACGGCAATTTAACCTACAAAGATGTGAACCAAGCCAAATACTCTGACGTGCTAACAGCTGTGGCGTGCAAGTAATCACTCATATTTCAGTTTTCAAAGCTTACATTTTCTTACTTGGCAAGCTGATGAACTAATTTTAGTCAACATAGCCTATACTAACTTGTATATTAATCAATTTACAATTTAGTGAATACGAAGCCGAATAATACCTAATCTGTTGCGTATAAATAAAAATACTGGGCGGCATAATCAATGGCAAATATTAAATGTGATTATTTAATTGTAGGGGGTGGAATTTTAGGCGTGGCTTGCGCAATTTCATTGGCAAAAAAAACTAACTACAATAAAAAAATTGTATTAATCGAAAAAAAAGTCATATGTGCTGGCTTAAGCTCTAGGCATAGTGGGCTCATACGTGCAGCAAATTCATCCTCTTTAGCAGCACAAATGGCATCTGAAGCCATTGATATGTGGAAAAACTTAGAGAAATATTGGGGTATTACATCCAGTTACGAAAAAACCGGGGCTGTTTGGATTGGTGCAAAGCCTAAAAATCCAGAAGATTGTGACCCATGGCAAGAGATTTCGAACCATATGAAAGCACTCAAAATAGATTTTGAAGAAATTAATCAAGAGACGGTGCAGTTGCTGACCAAAGATGTGATTCACACCGATGCGTTTGAGCGCTATTTTTATGAGCCCAAAGCCATTCAGCTTAATGTAAGTGATTTAACTGAATCGGTGAGCAATGCCATCATGCTGACCAATGTGGCTGTGTATGAATCGACTGCCATTACACAGATTAAAACTGACGCAGGCAGCATTTCGCACATCGTCACTAATAAGGGTATTTTTGAGCCTGGCAAGGTGATTAATGCTGCTGGCGCTTGGAGCAGCAAAATATTTGAAGCTTGCGGCATAACAATACCAGTAAAGCTTGAGCCAGTATGCATAGGTAAGTGGTTAGTGGGTAACTCTAAATTAAATCACGAGTCTCCCATTATTGCCGATTATGTCAATAAGGCTTATTTTAGGCGCATGCCAGGTTCGGTCATACACATGCATCAACCACGCGAACGCATCACTGCCAAAATAGCTGAGAATTTTTTAGAAGAAGAGAAAAACTTAGCGCCAGACAATATTTACGATAATGAATATCTAAATTTACCGCAAGCCACGGTAGATGATTATGCAGAAAAAATAAAAAATCGCTTTCCTAAGATTGAGGCGCCTGTTTTTATTGGGGGCTATACATCATTTTTTGATATTACCCCTGATTTAAATTTTATTTTAGGTAACGATGATAAAATAAATAACCTAGTGCATTGTTTAGGTGCTGGCCAGGCGCTAAAGTATGCGCCAATTTTTGGTGAGATCATTGCAGAAGTTGCGATTTACGGTAAATCAAAACAATATAATATTGATGAGTTTTCAATTAAGCGATTTAACGCATCCTCATTAGATCATTACTTTGCATCGAAAACTGAAAATAAAAATGCACCGCCCAGTTTGTAAACCATATATTTTATTTATTTAAAACTAGTGATAAAACTGTGGATAAAAAACTCCCTGCAGGCCGCATGGATATTGGATTGCAGGGCATTCCAATATCCATGCTTTAAATGATAACTTTAATAACTATGTTCTAGCGCAGGAAAGCTTTTGTCTTTCACCGCTTTTACATAGGCCGCTACTGCATTTTGTAAACTCGCTTCACCATTTACAGCGCTATCTTGTAAAAAATTACGCACAAATCGTGGGTTTTTAAATTCGGCGGGGTTTTTATTGGCGGCGCCCGTATAAATCCCCAATAAATCTTGCAAAACAAGCACCTGCCCGCTGCAATCAACGCCGGCACCAATGCCTATGGTAGGGCAGCTAATGCTCTCGGTAATTTGTTTGGCCAACGCCGCAGGCACCATTTCTAGCAAAACAAAGCTTGCCCCAGCTTCACTCATATCTTTAGCATCTTGCAAAATTTGCTTGGCAGATTCTTGCGTTTTACCTTGAATTTTGTAGCCACCTAATTGATTCACCGATTGCGGCGTAAAACCCAAATGTGCGCATACAGGTATGCCGTGCTGCACTAAGTAGCGCGCGGTTTCTACACGTTTGCCGCCACCTTCAAATTTCACCAAGTGCGCGCCACTTTTCATCAGCCACAACGCGTTTTTATAGGCGGCTTCGTTATCTTGCTCGTAACTGCCTATTGGCATGTCGGCCATAATCACGGTGTTGGGTGCGCCATTTTTTACCATTTTAGTGTGGTACGTCATGTGGTGCATGCTCACGTTTAGCGTATTTTCGGCACCTTGCAGCACCATGCCCAGCGAGTCGCCCACCAGTAGCATATCGACGCCTGCGTATTCCATTAGCTTGGAAAAAGTTGCATCGTAACAAGTGAGCATGGCGATCTTTTCACCTGCTTTTGCTTTGTTTTGAAGGTTTTCTAATGACATTCTAGAGATTAAAATTTAGTCAAAGTTAGGGTTAAAGTATTCGCGGCTGCTTTTAATTTTGCCTATGCGTTCAATCAGCAAATCTAGCGCGCTATCATCTTTAATAATATTCAGTTTTTCATTATTCACAATCAACACCGGTGAGGCATCATATTTGTGAAAAAACTCGCTATAGGCATCGGCCAAGCGCTCAACATATTCGTGCGGAATCTCTTGCTCGTAACTAATATTGCGCTCTTCAATGCGCTCCACCAGCGCATCCACTGGCGTTTGCAGATACACAATTAAATCTGGCCGTGGCGATTTTAATTGCAAGTGCGCATAAATTTGATGGTACAAATTATATTCTTCGTCATCCAAGTTTAAGCGTGCAAACAGCGGGTCTTTATCCAAAAAAAAGTCGGCTACAGTGGGTTGCTTAAACATGTCGCGTTGCGTCATATCGCTAATTTCACGCGAGCGTTGAAACAGAAAAAATAATTGCGTCGGCAAGGCATAACGCTGCGCATCTTGATAAAAGCGTGGCAAAAATGGGTTGGCTTCAGCTTTTTCGCTGAGTAATTGCACGTCAAACTTTTCTGAAAGTCTGCGTGCTAGTGAAGTTTTACCACTACCGATAGGGCCTTCAATGACGATGTAGGGGAATTTGTCGAATATACTCATGCCAAAAATTCACCTTTCGTTGCTATGCAGCGTTGCTGCTTCAAAAAATTATCCTCACATATAAAAGCATATGCGACGTCCAATTTTTTGGCGCGCGCCTTACCTAGCTTAGAAATCTGAATTTTTACTTTTTTCAATTTTTTTAACGCCTTGGTTTTGATAAGCTTGCGCTAATTTTACAATATTCTCGCCGCTGGGAGATGTTAAATTTGGTGAAATTTCTGCTAAAGGCAGCAGTACAAAAGCGCGCTCAAACATGCGTGGATGCGGCAATGTGAGTTTTGTTGTGTTCAAAATCACATCACCATACAGCAATAAATCTAAATCCAGCTCTCTTGGTGCGTTGGCAAATGGGCGCTGACGACCAGCTGCATTTTCTATGGCAAGTAGCGCTTCCAATAAATCTTGGGGGGATAGTAGGGTGCTAACTTCAGCAACGGCGTTAATAAAATCTGGCTGCTCGCTGTAGCCCACAGCTGCACTTTGATACAAACTTGATTGCTTAATTAGCTTGGTTTTTGCTACTTTGTTGATGCGCTGGAAGCCGCGCTGTACTTGGCTTGCAGGGCAGTCTAAATCGCCCGCTAAATTGCTGCCAAGTGCAATAAAAACACGCTTAGTCAATATGCTCGCTCGCCACAGTTTCTAATAAGTTTTTATCGCTGTTGGCAGGTTTTTTGCGTTTACGGCGGCGCTTTTTCGGGCTAGTGTCGGGCAACAGCATTTCGGTACGGCGCTCGGTGCTGGCATCTGCAAACTCTGTCCACCATTCGCCCAGTTCCATATCAATCTCGCCAGACTCACAACGCAGCAGTAAAAAATCGTAACCTGCGCGATAGCGCGGATGCGTTAGTAGCGCGTAAGGCCGTTTGCCTGCGCGTTGCTCAAAACGTGGCTGCATGGCCCAAATTTCTTTCATGGTGGCAGTAAATCGATTATGTATCGCCATTTTGCTGGCCTGAATATCAATCACCTCATTCATCGCCATGTGCAGCGCGGGTATTGGGTGGTGTTCTTGCGCTTGATATTTTTTCCACGCCACTAACATTTCGTGCCACAGCAGCGTAGCAAACAAAAAGCTCGGGTTGCTAGATTTACCAACGAGGATACGATCATCGGTATTTTTAAGCGCCAGCATCACAAATTTTTCGCCCAATGGCTGCTCTAAAACAACATCTAATAATGGCAGCAAACCATGGTGCAGATGCTGCTCGCGTAGCGCGTTAATGCTCTCCACTGCGTGGCCAGATAAAAATAACTTTAGCATTTCATCAAACAAGCGGCTGGGTGGCACATCTTGCAATAAATCAGCTAATTTTTGAATCGGCGCTTCGGTGGTTTTTTCAATCTTCAAGCCTAGCTTGGCAGATAGCCGCACCGCGCGCAACATACGCACTGGGTCTTCTTGGTAACGTGTCGTTGGGTCGCCAATCATGCGCAATAAATTGGCGTGTAAATCAGCTACGCCATTGTGAAAATCTAATACTTCTTCGTTGGCAGGGTTGTAATACAAAGCGTTGGCGGTAAAATCGCGGCGCACTGCGTCTTCTTCTAAACTACCGAATATATTGTCGCGAATAATACGGCCGCTGTCATTGGTTTTAGCATCACCCTCTGCTAAGTGGTGGCCACGAAACGTAGAAACCTCTATCGTCTCATTACCCCATAGCACATGCACTAACCTAAAACGCTTGCCAATAATACGACTTCTGCGGAAGATTTTATACACTTCTTCAGGCGTGGCGTTGGTGGCAATATCAAAGTCTTTTGGTTTGTAATTTAGCAGCAAGTCGCGCACCGCGCCGCCAACAATAAACGCCTCAAAACCCGCTTTTTGTAAACCATCGCAAGTTTTTAGTGCAGATGGCGAAATTAAGTTTTTATCTATTTTGTGTGCTTTAACTTGAATACGTTTGGCGGCGCTGGTGTCACTTGCATCCGCCTTGTTAATAGCTAACTCGGCTTTAGTTTTTTTGCTAAATACTTTTTGCAAGAATTTTTTAATCATTCTGGTTTAATCATTTTGGTTTAATCATGTTTATTAATTATGATTTCTTGTGCGTATTGTTCCACAGCACATCTGGCACACCCGCCTCTTTATTAATCACTCGGCAAAGCACAAATAATAAATCAGATAAGCGGTTTAAATATTTAAGTGAAATCGCCGTTACTTTTTCATCTCGCGCCAGCGTAATCAGTTTACGCTCGGCGCGACGACACACAGTGCGCGCTAAGTGGCAAAAAGCCGCCGCTTTGCTGCCGCCAGGCAAAATAAACTCTTTTAATGGCGCCAAGTCATCGTTAAGTGTGTCAATCGCTTCTTCTAAGTTGTCAATATTGGCTTGGCTTAAAATCACATAATCAGGAATGCAAATTTCGCCGCCCAAATTAAATAAATCATGCTGCACTTGTGTCAGCAAATCTATCAAAATATCTGGCACAGCCTCGGTTAGCATCAAGCCGATGACTGAATTTAATTCATCCACATCGCCCATCGCATCTACGCGCAAGCTATCTTTTGCCACGCGTGTGCCATCGCCTAAACCTGTAGTGCCGTCATCACCGGTGCGCGTGTATATCTTACTCAATCTATTTGCCATGCTTTAAGTCAATTCAAATTCATCTATAATCTTGTCATTATAAAGGATGATGCAGTAACTTGATGACTAAAAACACAAATGAACGCGAATAGACCGATTGGTATTTTCGATTCTGGCGTAGGCGGCATTAGCGTGCTCAAGCATATACACGCGTTGCTGCCGCAGGAGGATTTAGTTTACCTAGCCGATAGCAAATACGCACCTTACGGCAGCAAAACGCCAGAGGAAATTACGCAGCGTTGCCTGATTTTGTGTGATGATTTACTACAAAAAAACGTAAAGGCCATCGTGGTGGCCTGCAACACGGCCACTGCTGCGGCAATTGATACTTTACGTGATACTTTTAATATTCCTATTATTGGTATGGAGCCCGCAGTTAAGCCTGCGGCAGAAGCCAGTAGAAATGGCGTCATCGGCGTGCTGGCCACAGTTGGCACATTGCAGAGCGCGCAATTTGCCGCGCTGCTAGAGGCTTATGGGCGCGATGTGAAAGTGGTTACGCAAGGCTGTGTGGGTTTGGTGGAATGCATTGAACGCGGCGAGTTGGATGCGCCTGAAACGAAAGCGCTTATTCGCCAATACACTCTGCCGCTATTGGCCGAGGGCGCAGATACGATTGTGCTGGGCTGTACGCATTACCCGTTTGTAAAAGACGCGATTCAAGACATTGTTGGTAAAGAGATCACCTTGATTGATACGGGTGCGGCGGTGGCAAAACAATTAAAACGGCAACTAGAAGAAAAAGATTTGCTTTCAACCAGCAAACAAAAAGCAGAAGTGCATTTTTGGACAAATAGGGAAGCGGAAAATGCCGAGCAAGTGACTGAAAAACTGTGGGGAAACCACGTGGACGAGTATCGATTGTAGATTGTGGTTGTTAGGGGTTGGGTGTAGTTCCGCGAATAACAACTGCATCACAAGTGTCTGTGGCTTGAACAGAATCTGTCATTGATGCTCCAAGAAATCGGCGACCCATGAATTCTGCAAGGTAGCTTTCAGTGGTGCTATCTGGAGAAAGACGAACGTGGGAGATATTTGCGCTCAAAGCTATAGGTTTTGCCCCTTTTTGTATTGGTCTCGGTGAAACAACAACACCTCCTGAGGCGCCAAAATCCTGAATTCGATACGCAATTGCTGCAACACTTTCTTGTGAGAGGCCTGCTTTTGTGTGGCGGCGAGCCTCAATAACTAGGAATTTATCCGAATTTTCACACCAGGCTTTAGCGTCGATTTCCCAGTTGGCGTTTACTCCGAAAAGTGTTTGTTTTCCTTCAACAGCCTCAATACCTAATTCTTTGCGAATATCAATAAGAACTTTGCGAGCTGCATCTTCATAAATTTTCCATGCTGGTTCTTCCATTGCAATCTCAATTTTAATGATGCTTTACGAGCTCACCTGCTTTAAGTTTGTATTTAGTACCGCAATAAGGGCAGGAAACTTGCCCAGTTTTGGTAATATCTAAAAACACGCGCGGGTGCGACGACCAAGCCGCAACTGCTGCGGTAGGGCAGTGTAGCGGCAGGTCTTTCACAGTGATTTCCGTGAATTTAATATTAGGTTCTTTAACGTCGGACATTTTTAGTGTGATTTAACCTTGGAAACAAGTGGAAACTTGCTTGGGTCGCGCACCGATTCAACCGATAAATCAATATCTAAGCTCGGCCAATAAAGGTGGTCTGCGCTTGGGCGTTCTACATTGGTGATTTGCGCAATGGTGGCCTCTTTAAACCACGGAAAATCTTCGTAAGATAAAAATAATTCTTCATCTTCTGCAAGCAGCCAAAAGCCTTGGTTTGAAACCAATGAGACTTCGACCGCAGCAGTATCAGCTTTCAAAATGTTGTTTCCAAGCATTTAGAATCTCCTCACGATGTTGTTGCACCAATAATAACGCTTCGCTCACTTGTTTGCTATTTAAACCTTTGTTCAAAGCCAGTTCGATATTGGGTTCCAGCCAAAATTTCGCTTCGCCATCCGTATGCGCCACGTGTATGTGGATGCGCGACTCTTCTCGTGAAAAGAAAAAGAAACGAAAAGAACCTTCACGAAATACGGTAGGAGCCAAGAGTTAAGTTGCCATTCAAACCAGCGTCAGCCAATGCGCATGTTTTGCCGATTTGCCTTTTACCACATCAAAATACAAGGCTTGTAACTTTTCAGTAATCAGGCCGCGTGTGCCACTGCCAATATTACGGTTATCCAATTCGCGAATCGGCGTCACTTCGGCCGCTGTACCCGTAAAAAACGCTTCATCTGCAGTATAAACTTCGTCACGGGTGATGCGTTTTTCAATCACTTCTAGGCCGATTTCTTTCGCCAATTGCACAATGGTGTCGCGGGTAATACCTTCTAGTGCACTAGTTAAATCGGGCGTATAAAGCTTACCTTTGCGAATAATAAATATATTTTCGCCAGAACCTTCAGCCACAAAACCATCAACATCTAGCAGCAAGGCTTCATCGTAACCATCTTGCGCGGCTTCTTGGTGCGCTAAGATTGAGTTCATATAGTTGCCGTTCGCTTTGGCTTTGCACATGGTGATGTTCACATGATGGCGCGAGAATGACGATGTTTTAACGCGAATACCTTTAGTTAAAGCTTCGTCGCCCATATAGGCGCCCCAACTCCAAGCTGCGCAAATGACATGCGTGCTTAAAGTTTTGGCAGCAATGCCCATCGCCTCTGCGCCATAAAACGCCATGGGGCGAATGTAGGCAGATTCTAATTTGTTCTCACGCACGGCAGCGCACATTGCATCTGCAATTTCTTGCTTGCTAAACGGCATTTTCATTTGCAAAATATGTGCGCTGTTAAATAGGCGATCTGTATGCTCTTGCAGCCTAAAAATAGCGGTACCTTTATCAGTTTTATAAGCACGTACGCCTTCGAATACGCCCATGCCGTAATGCAGGGTGTGTGTCAATACGTGAGTAGTCGCATCGCGCCAATTCACCATTTTGCCGTCGTACCAAATAACGCCGTCGCGGTCTGCCATTGAGTTAGGTATTGCCATGTTGCTGTACTCTCAAAAACTAAAAACGATATTGTAAACTATGCGGTGAATTTAAGCCTTATGTTAGAATCAAAAGTTACAGAATTAAGTTATTTAATAAGGATATTTGCAATGAAAAAATTTCTCGTTTTATCATTTTTATTGACAGCATCCGTTTTATTTTCGGCATGCACAGCTAAGCCAGTTACGTTTGTTGCCACCGATATTACGGGCGCGGATTTTCCTAAACCACTCACCTTAACTGACCACTTTGGCAAAAAGCGCACCATGAGTGACTTTGCGGGTAAAGTTGTTGTGCTGTTTTTTGGCTACACGCATTGCCCAGATGTGTGCCCCACCACGATGGTAGAGCTTAAAAACACCATGAAATTGCTGGGTGATAAAGCAGATGAAGTGCAAGTGCTGTTTGTGACGGTGGATCCGCAACGCGATACTCAAGAGGTTTTATCGCAGTTTGTGCCATCGTTCGACAAGCGTTTTATTGGTTTGTGGGGCAGCCTGCAAGAAACCGCCGAAACCTTGGGTAACTTTAAAATTTATTTTGCCAAAGTACCAGGTAAAACTGAGGCTGATTACACTATAGACCACAGCTCTGGCATGTATGTGTTTGATAAAGCAGGAAAAATCAGGCTTTACACCAGTTTTGGCCAAAAACCAGCCGATATTGCCAGCGATATTAAAAAGCTGTTGTAACAAGCTAGATGCGGTGTAATTGTGGCGACAGTAGTTTTAGCTCATTCTCTGCTGCTTTGTAGTTGGGAAACAGCTGCTCCACCACGGCGTAAAATTTAGCCGAGTGATTCATTTGCTTTAAATGCGCCAGCTCGTGGCAAATCACATAATTAATAATATGTGGCGGGGCTTGCAACAGGCGCCAACTTAGTCGCACTTCGCCGCGGCTGTTGCAACTTCCCCAGCGCGATTGCGCATTAGATAGCGTGAGTGGCGGCGTGGCTACGCCCAATTTTGCTGCTAAAATCTCCAGCCTGCGCGCAAAATCTAGCACGGCTTGCTTCTTATACCAACCAATCACTTGTTTAGTAAACACTGCCTTGCCAGCACCCGCATGGATATTGGCTTCCAGAGCATGTATTTTTAATTTATTTTCATCTAAAATAGGCTTTTTATTGGTGTTATTTGTCGAAATACTCAGTTGAATATCTTGGCCTAGATACAACAAGTGTTCACCATCTACCCACTGTAACTTCTCAATTTGATTGGCTTCGCGTGCTTGTAATTTTTTTAAAATCCAGCCCGCTTTTTCTTGCAAAATTTGATTGAGCTGGAATTCAAAAATGCGTTTTGGCGCGTGCACAACTAAACCGTTTTCTGTAATTTTTAAACCCACCGTACGCCGCGGACGACGTTCTAGCAGGTAAGAAATTGTCTCGCCAGTTGCCAGTGTTAAAACTTGATTAGCCATTTAAGGTCAGCATTTCCGCCTCAATCCAGTCTTCTACTTGCTGGTTCAGTGCATCTGTTTTTAAATCTGCGGTTTCAATCGGCTTGCCTATGCTCAAGGTAATGGTGCCGGGCAATTTACTAAACGCATTTTTGCGCCAAAATAAACCCGCATTGTGCGCCACAGGAACAACTGTAGTCTGCGTATGAGCAGCCAACCAAGCGCCACCAATATGATATTTGCTTCGCGCGCCAGGTGCAATGCGCGTGCCTTCTGGGAAAATCACTACCCACAAACCGCGTGCAAGCCTATCTTTGCCATGCGACACCAACTTTTTAAGCGCCTCGCGCCCAGCACTGCGGTCAATCGGAATTGAACAGAGTGCCATCCAAGCCCAGCCCAAAATGGGAATATACAAAAGCTCGCGCTTCATCACATAAATTTGCGGCGGAAAAATCACTTGCAGCGCGATGGTCTCCCATGCCGATTGGTGTTTGCACAAGATAATGGAAGGATGATTGGGAATGTTTTCACGGCCACGCACCTTAAAACCCAAATTACAGGTGAGTTTAAGCCAAAACAAAGCGCAATGCGCCCAATAGCTGGCCATACGGCAGCGCGCAAAATTGCTGAATGGCAGTAATAAAATCACCAAAATTGCAAAAGTTGGCGAGATAATCAGCATGCCAAGTAAAAATAATAGTGAGCGCAGCCAAATAATCAAGGCTAAATATCTTCTGCAACAATATGTTGCGCCGCTTCGTTTAAATCGGCAAAAATTAGTGTACCTTTTGGCAAGTTTCCCTGTGCGAGCGTTTCTTCCCCCTTGCCAGAGCGCACCAATATTGGCTTGCAGCCTGCATCATGGAAAGCTTGTAAATCGCGTAGCGAATCACCCACCGCATAAACCTCGCTTAAATCCACCGAAAATCTACGCGCAATATCTTCAATCATGCCTGTTTTGGGTTTGCGGCAACTGCAGTTATCATCCGCGGTGTGTGGGCAATAAAATAGCGCATCAATACGCCCGCCTACCTGCGCTAAAGCCCTGTGCATTTTATCGTGAATGGCGTTCAGCGTCGCCATATCGTAAAGCCCACGCCCGACGCCAGATTGATTGGTGGCCAAAGCTACGCGAAAGCCAGATTGGTTCAGTAGCGCAATCGCTTCCAAGCTGCCCGCTAGCGCAATCCACTCGTTCGGGTTCTTGATGAAATTGGCGGAATCTTGATTGATGACGCCATCTCTATCTAAAATAACGAGTTTCATTGGTTAGCTGGCTAGTTTAGATAAATCTGCAACGCGGTTCATGGTTTGATGTAGCTGATTTAATAGGGCTAAGCGGTTGTTTTTCAAATCCACATCATCCGCATTCACCATCACGTTATCAAAAAAGTCATCTACAGGCGCTTTTAACGCTGCTAGTGCTTTGAGTGAGGCTGTGTAATCGCCGTTTTCAAATAGCTTGTCGGCTTCAGGTTTTACTTTGCTCAAAGCGTTGTTGAGCGCGATTTCAGCAGGTTCTTGCAGTAAGTTAGTATTTACTTCTGCTTTCAATTCACCTTCTACTTTTTTCAAGATATTGCCCACACGCTTATTGGCAGCAGCTAGGGCGGGTGCTTCTGCGAGCGACGCAAAAGCGTGAACTGCACCTAAACGTTTAGGAGTTTTGTTCAAGTTATACATTACTGGTGTAGCGAGAGAAAGCACTGCGTCGATTTCTTGCGCGCTATAACCTTGGTCACGCAGCATTCCAGCAAAGCGATCAAATGTAAACTTCTGAAGGGAGTCAAGTACAGCATTTCTATTAAGAACCGACTCACCAATTCCGATCAAGTGAAGAATACTGATAGGCAAATCTTTTTCAACTAGCATTCGGATGATACCAAATGCGTGTCTGCGCAACCCAAAGGGATCTTTATCTCCAGTAGGCTCTTCATTGATGCTAAATAAACCAACTAATATTTCTAGCTTATCTGCAAGCGCGACGATGACGCCCACTTCGTTACGCGGCAGTTCATCACCTGCAAAGCGCGGTTTGTAGTGGTCTTCAATTGCGTAAGCTACATCGTTATCTAAGCCTTCATGTTGGGCATAATAGCGTCCCATAATGCCCTGTAACTCTGGGAATTCACCCACCATATCTGTCACTAAATCTGCTTTGGAAAGACGCGCAGCTTGCTCAACTTTAGCGACTAAATCAGCTTTTCCAAGGTGTTTGGCAATTTCAGCTGCAATTTTTACCACGCGCGCATTACGCTCGCCTTGGCTGCCTAATTTATTGTGGTAAACCACTTTATCCAAACCTGCGATGCGGCTTTCCAGCGTCTTTTTGCGGTCTTGGTCGAAGAAGAACTTTGCATCGGCTAAGCGCGGACGTACTACACGCTCGTTGCCTTGAATGACAGCGCTTGGGTCAGCGGGTGAAATGTTAGATACGATTAAAAATTTGTTGGTGAGATTATTGTTGGCATCTAATAACGGAAAATATTTTTGATTCGCCTTCATGGTTAAAATCAGGCATTCTTGCGGAACTTCCAAAAATTCTTTTTCAAATTGACCCAATAACACATTCGGGCGCTCTACCAGCGCGGTGACTTCATCCAACAATGCGTCGTCGTCAATTGGTTTTAAGTTCTGTTTAGCTGCAGCTGCGTTGAGTTGCTTTGCAATTTCGGCTTTGCGTGCTGCAAAGCTGGCGATAACTGCGCCTTCGGTTAATAATTGCGTCTCGTAACTATCAGCATGGCTTAAAGTAATGTGCGTATTTTTTGCCTCAAAACGGTGGCCTTGCGTGGTGTTGCCAGATTTTAAACCCAGTACAGAAATATCCAAGATGCTGCTACCATGCATGGCCACTAAGCCATGCGCAGGGCGTACAAAATTGACACTAGTCCAACCATCTTGCAATTGGTAAGTCATCACTTTAGGGATAGGCAATTTGGCTAAGGCTTCATCCACAGCTTTTTGCAAGCCATCTGGTAGGGTCACGCCTGATTGCAGGACATCTAAAAACAGGGTGTTATTGTCATTTTTAAGCTGGCTTACAACGCTTTCGCCAGCAGCTGCATCTACACCCAGACTTTGCAATTTTTTAATCAAAGCTGGCGTTGCTTTACCGTTGGCGTCTAAGCCCACAGTCGCGGGCATCAGCTTTTGTGAGATTTGCTTATCATCGGCTTTATCTTTTACATACATCACGTGCGCGGCCAAACGGCGCGGTGTGGCAAATGCAGTCACACTGGCGTTATCAAGTGTTAAACCTTGCAACTTGAGCGATTCAAACAACACACTAGAAAACGCTTCGCCTAGTTTATTCAGCGCTTTTGGCGGCAATTCTTCTACAAAAAGCTCTACTAACAAGTTTTTATTATGTGGGTTTTTTTCCATGCTCATTCATTCTCGTCATTCCCGCGTAGGCGGGAATCCAGTCAAGTAAGTTGTTCGTATAAATCTTGCCATTCAGGATTAAATTGCTCAATTAATCGTAATTTCCAAATCCTGTTCCATTTTTTAAGTGCCTTTTCACGCGTTATCGCCGATTCCATCGTGGCATGCGGCTCGTACCAAACCAATAGATGAACTTCATGTTTTTTTGTAAAGCCTTCAATGACATTGTTTTTATGTTGCCATGTTCTTCCCAAAAGGCCAGAAGTAACGCCAATATACAAAGTCCCATTTCGTTCGCTTGCTAATATGTAAACACATGGTTGCATATTATCCTTGCCTAGATTCCCGCCTGCGCGGGAATGACGGTTAAGCCGCTTTCTTATTTAATTCTGTAAGTACTTCTGTTGCATGCTCTTTTGAGGCAAGCGGGAAGCCAAGTGCAGCGCGGCTTTCGAGGTAGCTTGCCGCAACACTGCGTGCAATATTACGGATTTTGCCAATATAAGCTGCACGTTCTGTGACGCTAATTGCACCGCGCGCATCTAGCAAGTTAAAGGTGTGTGCGGCTTTTAACACTTGTTCATAAGCAGGCAGTGCGAGTTTTTGTTCGACAAGATTTTTGGCTTGTTTTTCGTGCGCAATAAAGGCAGTGAGCAAAAATTCCACATCCGAATGCTCAAAATTATAGGTCGATTGCTCCACCTCGTTTTGATGGAATACGTCGCCGTATTTCACGTTTTCTGAGTACTGCAAATCGTACACGCTATCGACACCCTGCAAATACATGGCGAGGCGCTCTAAACCGTAGGTGATTTCGCCCGTAATTGGTTTGCAATTAATGCCACCAACTTGCTGAAAGTAGGTAAATTGTGTCACTTCCATGCCGTTCAACCATACCTCCCAGCCCAAGCCCCAAGCGCCGAGTGTTGGATTTTCCCAGTCGTCTTCCACAAAGCGGATGTCATTCTTTTTTAAGTCGAAACCCAATGCTTCTAGCGAGCCTAAATACAACTCTAAAATGTTGGCAGGCGCAGGTTTTAGCACCACTTGGTATTGGTAATAGTGTTGAAGCCGATTTGGGTTTTCGCCATAGCGACCGTCTTTTGGACGGCGGCTAGGTTGCACGTAAGCCGCTTTCCATGGCTCTGGGCCAAGTGAGCGCAAAAATGTGGCGGTATGCGAAGTACCTGCGCCTACTTCCATGTCGTATGGTTGTAGTAAAGCACAGCCTTGTTTATCCCAGTAGGATTGAAGCGTTAATATGATTTGCTGAAAGGTGACCATTATATTTTTTGTTTATTGCGAAAATATGATTTTACCTCAAAACCGCACGAATCTTCTTGTGCAATGCATTGCGCAAGAAGTATTAAATCAACTCTGAAATGAAGCTAGGTTTTTCTTGAAAGCTAAAACCTAAACCAGGCTTAACTAGGTTGGGATAATTTGCAACATCAAGCAACCCTGCTTTGGCAAACATCAGTGGTGGACTGCATATATCACTTTCGAGTAAATGTGTACCAAATGCGCCTTCTTGCGCGATAAGTATGTCTGATGCGGCAAGTGCGGCGGTTAAGCCAGCTCGCGTTAGCAAACTGGTTTCGCCAACCTGCGCACCAATAATCAGGCCGATACCTAGTTTTCGAGCAGATTCGATAATTGCGAGTGACCGTAATAATCCACCCATTTTGGAAATGCGCAGATTAATTAGCCATTGGTGCGGCGTTTCTTGCAAAATTGCGAATTGCTCTACCCGTAAAAAGCTTTCATCCAAGATGATTTTACAGCTGAGTGCGTTTGCAATAAGCGAAAGCTCAGGGTAGGCATTGGGTAGAAGCGGCTCCTCAATTGCGAAAAAAGGGCAATCCAGCGCCAGTAAGAATCTAATTGCTTCGTCAGCGCTTTTCCATAAATTGTTAACATCCACCCTAATTCTAAGCGTCTTGCTGGTCCCTTGCCGCATGATGGCTATTTTCTCTTTGTCGCGTTCAATATCGCCTGAAAGTTTTAGCTTAAAATCGGTGAAGCCTTGTTGTAAATATTGCTCTGCACTAAGCTTAAACGTATTGATACTGGCATCACCCAACACTGCTGAATATTGAAAATTGCCATGTAAAGATGGCAGGTTTAAAAAGTATTCAATGCTTTTATTTTCTTGCTTGGCCAGCAAATCCAGAATAGCAAGCTCAATGGCGCACCATGCGGCAGGGTTTGCGTTTAACTCATTTTGGTGTTTTTTCGCCCATGTGCGCAAGGTGCTGAGGCTGGTGATTTCATTACATATTGCGTCTTGGTATTGCGAAAAAAACTTCTGTGCAGATGCCATTGTTTCGCCAGTGACGTAGCCTCTGGGGCAAGATTCGCCATAGCCGATCAAGCTATTTTCTGAAATCGCTTCAACCCAAAGACTGGATGTTTCTGCTCGCTCGGCAGAAGCGTGGCGAAACTTCACCCGGAACGGGATAGAGATTTGATTTAAAACAAGTTTAAAACGAGGTGCCTTAGTCATTTAAATTTATTTAATTGCATAATCTGCGAGCGGTAAATTTAGATTTTGCAGGTATTGTAAAACAGTTGGTTTAAATTGACCTTCACGTTGACCTAAGCTCATGCAGCTGGCTTTATTAGCTTCGGCGGTTCCGCGCATTAACCAAGCGGTGGTTAGCGGCGCCAGCCTTCCGCTGTCACGTTTGGCTTGATACTCGATGTTGAGCCCCCCTAATTTTTCGTCAAGCAATTTAGAGAAAGTTGAGTTATTGATTCGACAGGGTTCGTCTGTTTCTAGAAAAAGTTGGTAGGACATGGTTTTTTCATTGGCAACCAAAATATAGAAACTTGAGATTAAACCAAGCGTTACAGATATTGCCTGTATGGCGCTAATCACTTGCGCCTCATAAAGTTTCTCGCCCGTTAGATTAGTCACACCTTTGCCTTTTTGCACAAAACTCAGCAATGGTGTGGCATTAAAAAATCCACTGACTTGTACCAAATCATTCATGAAATATCTAAATAAACCAGAAGCATTGGTGACGAGAATGTAATAAATTTCCCCCTGAATTAGTTGGTGCAGCATCAGAAACTCTGGGTCATCGTTATCCCATCGCGATTGCTCAACGAACTCAAAAAAATGATGGTGCAATGGCGGCAAGCCAGCGCTAGTTTCGGCCTGCAAGGCAACACTGCCGCGGAATTCAGTGGATTGATAACCCAATTCCATCACTTTGGTGCTTGGAGGCAATTTCTCTCGCAATGCGGTAAGCGCAATGCCACAGCTACCGCTTGTCCAAGTGGTGAGCAGCTTTATCTCTGGCCAGACATTGGCAAAAGTTAATTCTGGCAGGCTGCTAATATACGCGGCCCTTGCCGGGTCTGGCTTAAATTTGTGCTCAAGCTGGTTTTTTAAGTCCTCATCAAGATTGTCTATTTCGGCCAACTTGCCTGTAAGTAGTGATTCAATCAGTGTTTCGCGTTGTTCGTTTAAAACATTCAGTAGTCGCAAAAAAGTGGATGGATTGGGCGATCCAGCGTAGGTAATATTTGGCTCAGTTAGTGCAAGTCTTAATATGACTAAATATTTGAGGTCATAATTGGTAATGCGAGACACGGCTGGCGGCAACACAAAGCGCGACTGTATGATTTTGGGCAGCGATTGATACAAATTGCCAGAAACAGAGCCGACCTCGTGACCTGAATCAAGATGGCCTTCAACAGCCGCGCCCATGATGCCCAAAGCTTTTCCTGCAAATGCTTCTGGGCAAGCACGGTATTGCAAATACGAGAATAAAGATTGCTCGTCACGATGCATTTTTAGCGTCGTTGGCGTGATAGGGATGTATTTTGGTTCGCCAGTCGTGCCGCTGGTCTGCGCATAAAATTTGGGCGATTCAGCTGTGAGCGCTTTAGCGCTAGTCAGCCTTTGTTCCTCAATATATGGGCGAAGTGTTTCGTAGGTTTGTACTGGGATATTTTGTTGAAATTTAGCATAATTATGTATCTCGGAAAATCGATGTTTTTTGCCAAAGTGTGTATCACGGTTTTGATGCAGTAACCGTTGCAACACGTCCATTTGTGCTGTGGCTGGCTGGTGCGTGAAGCGCTTTACAGGCCGCCAGTGTCTGTGCTTATAAAGCAACATTCCCGCACGAAATATGAATTGTTGCATCTGTAAAATCAGCGCTTAAAAGGTGCGCGCAATAATCCAAAAAACGTTTTCGGATAATCTGTTTCGAGCAAGCCTAAGGTATTGATGCTACGGTTTTTAGGCAAAAACCACGTGCCAAATAGTAGATCCCAAACAATGACATTGTTGCCATAATTTGCATTGGATTCTTCAGGCAGTCGCGAGTGATGCCAGCGATGTAACTCTGCAGTGCCCAGCAAGTAATTTAGTATGCCAAAACGCAATTGAATGTTGGAATGTTGTAAAAAACCATTGGTCGCATACGCTAGGTAATAGAGGCCTAACACATGCGTGTTAACGCCCATCAGTAAAAACGGTAAGCTATCCATCATCATCTGTAATATTTTTTCCAGAGGATGAAAGCGCGCGGTGTTAAGCCAGTAAAGCTGTTGAACTGAGTGATGTACAGCATGCAAGCGCCATAAATACTTGTTGGTGTGCGCAGCGCGATGCAACCAATAACGCAGAAAATCTACGGTTAATATCATGGCGATGACCTGCGCCCAAATGGGCCAAGCGTGTGGCCAAAGTTGCGAAAACGGTAAATTGAGCGCTTTAATTGGCTCGACAAGCAAATAAATAAAAGTGAAGCTTATTAACGGTGGCAATACTAGCTGCACTACAGTCATAAACATCAAATCTATTTTTAATTCTGAGAAGTTCGGCTTCCAAGCGGTTGAATGCGGAAATTTGAATTCAAGTAAAGTAATTAGCACAGCCGCCATGACGATGGGCAGATAGGTGCTTGCTGCCAATGAGGCGCCTTGGGATTGCAAGAGTGCGAAAAGAACAAATACGGAAGACATCACCAATGGATAATGTAACCATGGGATTATTTTTTGCAATATCTCTCTCCTCTATTACTTACCGTGACGAAAATGGAAGTGACCGTATAAAAATAAATAGCTTGCTAATACTAAATGAAAAAACGCTGGAAGGTAACTAGCAAACCAGCGGTGTTCGCTCAATATCGTTAAACCTAGCAATAAACGCAATAACATCACCAAAAAATACAGACTTGCGAAAATGATGATTACCATTCCTAATTGGCGGCGCGGATATACATTACTTTGGGAAAACTGCCAGGCTGTCCACGTTAGCCAAATAAAAATGAGGATTTGAGTACCAAGTAGCAACGGGTAAGGCAACACGCCGCCATGCCACGATTCAAATGCGGGAAGAAAGCTTGGTTTAAATAGCAAAGCTGCAAGCTGCGCAGCTACGCGAAAGGTAAATATGCCTGCACATAACCAAAGCCATTTGGCATAAGGTCTATTGGCATAACACTGCGAAGCTTTGGTATTGGGTGACTCAATTTGTGTGGTCTCATCCATTTTTGCGTCTAATCACAAAAGCAATTACGCTAAAACACAACACAATAAACGGCCAATTACCCCAGCGCACATAGGGCGTGCTACCGCTAAAGCCTTGCGCTCGCACATCTAGCGTGGTTCGCACGTCATGCGGGGCGTGCGCAAACACATAACCATGTTGGTCTATCGCTGCGGTCGCGCCAGTATTGGTCGCACGCAGCATGTAGCGGCCAGTTTCTAGCGCGCGTGCTTGGCTAAATTGCATGTGCTGGTGTGCGGCGTAGGATTGGCCGTACCAAGCGTCGTTGCTAATATTTACTAACAACGTGGCGGCTGGTAATTGGCGGATGATTTCTTCGCCAAATACGTCTTCGTAACAAATATTCACACCAATACGATGGTCTGCGAGCCGCATAGATATTGGCTGGTAGCTGCCTCTGCTTAAATCGCTCAGTGGCATATTTAGCCAATCGCGATAGATCCAGCCAAATACTTGCTTGAGCGGAATAAACTCACCAAACGGGACCAAGTGATTTTTTTGATAGCTTTGGGTGTCTGCCTGACTAAAACCAAGCGCGCTATTAAAATATTCGCTGGTTTTTTCGTTGTACTCCACCATGCCAATAATGAGCGGGTGCTGCTGCGCATGTGTCAAAATGGTATTTTTTACGTTTTCATCCAATTGGCTAGAAATCACAGGCAGCGCGGTTTCTGGCAAGATGATGAGGTCGGCCTTGCTGGCTTGCAGCATGCTTAAATATAGGTCGATGGTGCCTTGCGCTTTTTCGGGCGACCATTTGGTGCTTTGCGCAATATTGCCTTGAATAAGCGCGACAGAAATGGGTTTACCAATGGGCGATGTCCATTCCACCGCTTTTAGAATAAATCCAGCCACTAAAATAAGCGTTACCGAGGCGATGGCATTGCGCTTAAAAACTGGTGTTTGATGCTTATTGGCTAGCCAAAAGCCGATCAAGGCGCTGATAAAAACCGTGATGACTGAAACACCATACACACCAGCAATTGGCATATAGCCTGCCAATGGGCTGTGCGGAGCCTGAGAATAGCCCATCGTTAGCCAAGGAAAGCCTGTAAAAATCCAGCTACGAACCCAATCTGACAAACCCCATAAAACTGGCACACTTAACCATAAAAATCCCAGCTTTTTGCCAAAATATCCTACAAAACCAACAAACAGCGCCATAAACGCGCACAAACAAAAGGTGCAAAAGCCAGCAAACCACCACGGCATACCGCCAAATTCGTGCAGGCTAATGTATATCCAATAAATGCCTACGCAATACATGCCAAGACCATAGCTGAAGCCCAATATCCATGCGGTTGCTGGCGTGCCTGTTTTGGACCATAAATAGCATAAACCAGCAATGGCAATAATGGGGATAGGAAAAATGTAGAATGGCGCAAACCCAAGTACGCTGACGGCGCCAAACAACAATGCCAGTAAGGCGGGTAAGAGTTTTTTGTTATAAATCATTTTTGATGGAGATAATAGTAGTGCTTGATTGTAGCCTGTAATTCATCATTTTTTACATTTGATTGGATTGAGTTGGCTGTGAGTGATTGACAAAGCTTGAACGACACGACTATATTGCAATTGTATGAATGTTTTTTAAATGACAATAAATAAATAACAAAATTAACAGGAGATTTTATTATGAGTATGGCATCGGAGTTTAAAGAGTTTATTACCAAAGGTAACGTGATGGATTTAGCAGTCGGTGTGATTATCGGCGCGGCTTTTGGCAAAATTGTAGATTCATTGGTAAACGATATTATTATGCCAATTGTTGGAAAAATTACTGGCGGTGTAGATTTTAGTAATATGTTTATTGCATTAAAAGATATTCCAGAGGGCAATGCAGGCACTTATGCAGCGCTAAAAACAGCGGGTGTTCCAATGTTGGCTTATGGTAATTTTATTACTATTTTGATTAACTTTATTATTTTAGCTTTTATCATTTTTCAAATGGTAAAAATGGTAAACCGTATGAAAAAAGCCGAGCCAGCAGCTGCACCAGCTACGCCAGATGATGTATTATTGTTGCGTGAAATTCGCGATGCTTTGAAGAAATAAGTTAAGTTTCAAACATTAAAAAAGGCGCCTGTTTTAACAGTGCGCCTTTTTAATCACCAAAATGATTATAAACTTGGCGGTATGTCTTCAAGCTTTTCCATCTCTGGTATCGGTTGACCTTCATATTTTTTGCCAAAACCATCATTGGCATCACTGCCATCATTGTTTAAAAACACCACTTGCACTACCTTATCATCGACAAAATCTAGCTCTGTAGTGGGGTAATACGCACCATTCTCGTCGGTATTAATATTGTGATAATGCCAAATACTGGCCACCACTTTACCCGAGCCTTTTACTTTTACGTCATCAGCTCTAGCGGGTTGGCCCAGCAGCTCTATAATTTTGGCTTTGTTAAATTTATTAATTGCTGCCACAAAGGCTTTTTCTTCGGTAGGGATTTCAGTTACCAAGGGCTGCGTTTGCGCAGCTTCAGTGTTATCGCCTAGCGCTTCTTTTGCAGTGGGCGCTTCTTCAGCAAAAGTTAAATTTGTAAATAAACTAGAAGCTACTAGCGAAACTGCCAACATCCATTTTCTCATTGGTTTCTCCAAAATATTAATCTCATTTAAATATACTTAATTATGAGATTTGAAACTGAAATTAGTTCACGCAATACGCACGTTAAAGCATCAACGCTTATACAGACTCAATTGGATATGGCTCGTCAGGAATAATTTCAACTAGTATAGAATGTAAGCGCCTACTATCGGCACGCACCACAGTTACGCTTAGGTTGTCAATCATGGTTTGGTCACCACGTTTGGGCAAGTGACCAAATTTATTGACCACTAAGCCGCCAATGGTGCTGTAATCCTCATCGCTAAAATTGGTGCCTACCGCTGCGTTAAAATCGCCAATTTCGGTTAGCGCTTTTACGCGGTAATGGCCTTCAGCGCTTTGTATAATGTTGTCTTCGTCCTCGTCGTAATCGTATTCATCTTCAATATCACCGACAATTTGCTCAAGCACATCTTCAATGGTGACCATGCCGGCCACGCCGCCGTACTCATCCACCACAATAGCAATATGGTTACGATTACTGCGGAATTCTTTTAGCAGCACATTCAGGCGCTTGGCCTCGGGGATAAACACAGCAGGGCGTAGCATGTCACGCACATCAAAATCCTCGCCTGCGTAATAGCGCAACAAGTCTTTGGCCAGCAAAATACCAATCACATCATTTTTGTCGTCTTCGATAACTGGAAAGCGCGAGTGCGCGGTTTCAATCACATGTGGAATAAAGGTTTCGGGTGCGTCAGTAATATCGATGACATCCATTTGCGAGCGCGGAATCATAATATCGCGCACTTGCATCTCGCTTACTTGCAGCACACCTTCTATCATCGCCAGCGAGTCGGCATCCATTAAATGATTTTCGTATGCACCGTGTAACAGCTCGACCAGTTGCTCGCGGTCTTCTGGCTCGCGCAGCAAAAAGTTGCTTAGGCGCTCCATTAAGGTAGATTTTATTGCGTTTTTACTCGGTTTTTCTGGGTCGGAAGCCATTAATCGGCCTCAGTTATGAACATAAGGATTAGCATACCCTAATTTGGCTAAGGTTTGTATTTCTATCGACTCCATTAACTCGGCTTGCGCCTCAATTTCGTGATCGTAACCATGCAAATGTAGCACGCCATGTATGGTTAAATGCGCAAAATGCGCTTCAATCGTTTTGCCTTGCTCCGCCGCTTCTTTTGAGACAACGGGCGCGCAAATCACAATATCGCCCATTAAATGCGGTGTTTCAGTGATTGCAAAAGTCAGCACATTAGTCGCGTAATCTTTGTTGCGGTAAGCTAAGTTTAAAGCACGGCCTTCGTCCTCGTCCACAATACGAATCGTCACTTCGGCATCTACGCGCAGGGCAGCTTTTGCCCACTTTTTGAACAAGTTTTTGGCAGGAATTTGCGCAAACGTACTGGCGATTTGTAAGGAAAATTTTAACTCGGGCATGTAACAATTATATAATTAATTAAACAAACTTGGCGTGAGAAAAACCATGCTCGATTTAAGTTTTACTTTTAGCAACCCATGTTGGCTATGGCAGAGCAGTGCAACTGCTTGGCACTTTATCACTTTGCCGCAAGATAAATCAGAAGAAATTAAATTTTTTAACGAAAACCTGCACGAAAAAACGCGTGGCTGGGGCGCGGTGCGGGTGTTGGTGACGATTGGAAATACGTCTTGGCAAACCTCAATTTTCCCTGCTACAAAATATAACGCATATATTTTGCCAATTAAAGCCGAAGTGCGAAAAAAAGAAAAAATTGCAGTGGGCGATAGTGTGACGGTGAAGTTAGTCATCGATTTATAAATGTGTACTAAAAAAATGTTCTGCAAGCCTTATGGATAATGGCTTGCAGAGCGTACATTTGAAGTCTATATTCAACCTATATTTTTTAATTTATTGTTTTTTTATTTAATTTTTTAAAAAGGAATGCTACATGAAGCTTGATACTATTGCTGTGCATGGCGGCTACTCGCCAGACCCCACCACCAAAGCCGTAGCAGTACCGGTTTATCAAACCACATCATATGCATTCGATGACACACAGCATGGCGCAGATTTATTCGATTTAAAAGTAGCTGGCAATATTTACACGCGCATTATGAACCCCACCACCGATGTTTTGGAAAAGCGCGTGGCGGCGTTAGAAGGCGGCTTGGCCGCGCTGGCATTGGCTTCTGGCATGTCGGCCATTACCTATGCCATTATGACGATAGCCGAGGCAGGCGATAATATTGTGTCTGCCAGCACGCTATATGGCGGAACCTATAACCTTTTTGCGCACACACTGCCGCAATATGGCATTAACGTGCGCTTTGCCGATTACAAAAAGCCTGAAGATTTTGCGAAATTAATCGACGATAAAACTAAGGCGATTTTTTGCGAAACCATTGGTAACCCTTTAGGTAACGTGACAGATTTTGAAAAATTAGCAGAAATCGCGCATGCGCATGGCATTCCTCTGATTGTGGATAACACCGTGCCATCGCCTTATTTATGCCGACCAATTGAATTTGGCGCTGATATTGTGGTGCACGCGTTGACTAAATATTTGGGTGGCCACGGCAACAGTATTGGTGGCGCCATTGTCGATTCTGGCAAGTTTCCGTGGGCAGAGCATAAAAAAAGATTCAAACGCTTAAACGAGCCAGATGTGTCTTATCACGGCGTGGTTTATACCGAGGCGCTTGGCCCAGCCGCTTTTATTGGCCGTGCTAGGGTCGTGCCGTTACGCAATACCGGCGCTGCTATTTCGCCGTTTAACTCTTTTCTCATCTTGCAAGGAATAGAAACGCTAGGCCTACGCATGGATAGAATTTGCGACAACACGCTAAAAGTGGCGCAATATTTAAAAGGCCATAAAAAAGCCAGCTGGGTTAATTATGCGGGCTTGCCCGATCATGCTGATCATGCCTTGGTGAATAAATTTATGGGCGGGCGCGCATCGGGCATTTTAACTTTTGGCGTAAAAGATGGCGCCAAAGGCGGCGCGCGTTTTCAAGATGCGTTGCAATTAATTACGCGTTTGGTGAATATTGGCGATGCAAAATCGCTGGCTTGTCACCCCGCCAGTACCACGCACAGGCAACTTAATCCAGATGAGATGAAAAAAGCGGGCGTGAGTGAAGACATGGTGCGCCTGTCGATTGGCATCGAGCACATCGATGACATTATTGAAGATTTAGAGCAAGCATTGGCAAAAGTTTAAAGTTTTAATTCTATTGTTATTCAAAGGGATGCTCTGTAAGCCGATATCTATGAGGCTTGCAGAGCATCATTTCTCTTTCGGCGTATTTTCAGCCTGTTTTGCATCATATTCTTCATAGGCATTAATAATTTTTTGCACTAGTGGGTGGCGCACCACATCGGCACTTAAAAATTGCGTAAACGCCAAGCCTTTTACATTTTTTAAGATTTTTTGCGCCTCTACTAAACCGCTTTTTTGGTGGCGTTGCAAATCAATTTGCGTCACGTCACCCGTAATCACCGCCTTGGTGCCAAAGCCGATGCGGGTCAAAAACATTTTCATTTGCTCAGGGGTGGTGTTTTGCGCTTCATCCAAAATAATAAAGCTCTGGTTAAGCGTACGGCCGCGCATGTAAGCTAGTGGCGCGACTTCAATCGCGCCGCGTTCAAACATTTTATTCACGGTGTCATAGCCCGCCAAATCATATAGCGCATCGTAAAGTGGCCGTAAATAAGGGTCCACTTTCTGGTTTAAATCGCCTGGCAAAAAGCCTAACTTTTCGCCTGCCTCCACTGCGGGGCGCACCAACACAATCTTTTTTACGCGGTCGCGGCTCATCGCATCTACCGCGCTGGCCACTGCTAAATAAGTTTTGCCTGTACCGGCTGGGCCAATGCCAAATGTCACATCGTGATCTTGAATTTGCTGCAAATACTCTACTTGGCGCGGCGTACGGCCATGTAAATCGCCACGCTTAGTCATCAGCACCGGCATGCTGCTATTCACATCTTCAGGTTTTAGTTTATCGACTTCCACTAAGCCAAGTTGGATGTCCTCCAGCACCAGTGGTTTTTTAGCGCGCACATAAAAATTCTCGATCATCTGCGCGGCAAGCCGCATGTTGTCAGTCTTGCCTGAAATATTAAACGTGCCACCACGCCGGTTAATGTTCACCTCTAGTGCGGTTTCAATCTGCTTGATATTTTCGTCTAACGCGCCACATAAATTGGCAAGGCGGGCGTTGTCTTCGGGCTGTAAGGTAATTTCCATTTTATATAATGATGCCAGTTAAACGACGTGGATTCGATACATCAGTGATTTTTACGTTCACAAATTGGTGAATTAAATTAGCACTACCTGCAATATCCACCACGCGATTGTTGTCTGTTTTGCCTGCTAGCAAGCTCTTATCTTTCCAAGAAGCGCCAGCAATCAGTACACGCTGTATTGTGCCTAGCATATTGCGGCTGATGGCATCGCCTTGCGCTTCGATAATAGTTTGCAGCTTGCTTAGATGCGCTAATTTAGTTTCTTGCGGCGTATCGTCTTTAATAAACGCAGCAGGCGTACCAGGGCGTGGGCTGTATAAAAAACTAAAGCTGTAGTCAAAGCCAATATCTTGCACCAACTTTACTGTCGCTTCAAAATCCACCTCGGTTTCCCCAGGAAAGCCAATGATAATATCTGAAGTAAAAGTAAGGTTTGGACTGGCAGTTTTCAGTTTGCGGATAATACTTTTGTATTGCAAGACCGTGTAATTGCGTTTCATCGCCATTAAAATACGGTCGCTGCCCGCTTGCACAGGCAGGTGCAGCTGCACCGCCAATTTGGGGGTATTGGCAAAGCAGTTAATCAAGCGCTCGCTCATTTCATTGGGGTGGCTGGTGGTAAAGCGGATACGCTCGATTTGTGGAATGTCGGCAATGCCTTCAATCAGCATGGCTAAATCGGCTTCTACGCCTTCAAAATCCATTCTATAAGCATTCACATTTTGGCCGAGTAGCGTGATTTCCTTCACACCAGCAGCAGCCAATTGCGTGGCTTCCAGCAATATATCTGCAAACGGTCGCGATACTTCCTCGCCGCGCGTATAAGGCACCACGCAAAAGCTGCAATACTTGCTGCAACCTTCCATAATGCTCAAAAATGCGGTCGCGCCTTCCACCCGTGGCGGTGGCAAATGATCAAATTTCTCAATCTCTGGAAAGCTAATATCCACTTGCGATTTGCCACTTTTTTGTTTTGCGCTAATCATTTCGGGCAAGCGGTGCAAAGTTTGCGGGCCGAACACCACATCCACATACGGCGCGCGTTTAATGATGTTGTCGCCTTCTTGACTGGCCACACAGCCGCCAACACCAATGATTAAATTGGGATTTTTTTCTTTGAGTGGAACAAATCGGCCAAGGTGGCTAAATACTTTATCTTCAGCTTTTTCGCGCACGCTGCAGGTGTTGAGCAAAATTACATCGGCTTCATCCACGTTGTCAGTTTGCGTCATGCCGTTGTCGGCGTGCAGCAAATCCGCCATGCGCGATGAATCGTATTCGTTCATCTGGCAACCAAAGGTTTTGATGAAGACTTTTTTGGGTGAATTGGTAGGTAAAGACATAAATGCTATTTTAACGCAAACTGCATGTTTAAACTGCGCCTAAAATCAGGTATATTACTGCCTGCTATTTTTAGACTTTTTACTTAATACTTAGGGATATTTATGAATAAACTCATCACCACATTATTTGTTTCAACATTTTTTATTGCCACATCAGCCTCTGCGGCAATTGATGAAACCATTCGCTTAAAAGAAAGCATTGAGATCAATGCCCCAGCCGACAAAGTATGGGCAAAAATTGGTAGTTTTGCCGATATGAGCTGGCACCCAGCCATTGCAAAAACCGATATCACCAGCGGCAAAGCCGCTGAAGTTGGCGCAACGCGCGTTTTAAGCATTAAAGATAATGGTGGTAACGTGAATGAAGTGCTCACCACGCTGGATGCGGCTGGCATGACCATGAAATATGAAATCACTGAAAGCGTATTGCCAGTGCGTGATTACGGCGCAACGCTTAAAGTGGAAGCGGTAGGCGAGGGTAAAAGCTTGGTGACATGGCGCGCCATGTTTAAACGTAAAGACCCAGCAAACCCGGGGGCTAAAGGCCAAGATGATGCAGCTGCAAAAGAAGCGATTGGCGGCATTTTTAAATCTGGCTTAGAAAATTTGAAAAAGATTTCAGAGTAATTCGCTAGGAGCTTAATTAAGCCCCAATACAGCAGTGTTGGGGGCTTTTTAATGCCTGAATAGTATATGTAAAAATCAATGCTCTGTAACCGCAAGGGTCATCACCGCAGAATATACCAGCTAAAGCTGGTCATTCATGCGCGAAAGCCGCATGGATATTGACTTGTAGAGCATGTTAATCAATAGCTATATTTAAATTGCTTAGTTTTAGGTTTTACTTTAGTTTTTTAGTGCGCACGCGTTAAAATAAGGCTAGTTTATTTAACGGTTTAATCATGCAAGCGCTTCCCATTTTTTTTAATATCAAAAATCGCCATTGTGTCGTCATTGGTGGTGGTGATGTCGCCATGCGCAAAGTCAGCATGTTGCTGAAAGCCAGCGCGGCAATCACACTCTATTCGCCTGAAATCTGTCACGAGCTGCAAGATTTAGTTTCTGCTGAAAAAATAAAATATGTGCAAGCTAACTTCGAGCCTACTCAACTGCAAGGCGCATGTATGGTGATTGCTGCGACCGATGATGAGGCAGTCAATGAGGCGGTTTCACTCGCGGCAAAAGCGCAAAATATCCCCGTGAATGTAGTGGACGCACCTGCATTATGCACCTTTACCATGGGTAGTATTATTGACCGCAGCCCAGTCGTCATTGCCATTTCATCTGAAGGCAACGCGCCAGTGTTGGCGCGCTATATTCGCGCCAAAATTGAAACGATGTTGCCCGCTACTTATGGCCGCATTGCGGATATTGCAGGCGAGTTTCGTGAGCAAGTAAAAGCCAAATTTGGCACTACACAAGCTAGACGAATTTTTTGGGAAGGTGTGCTGCAAGGCAGCTTTGTTGAGCGCGTACTGTCTGGTCAAGAACAAGCGGCGCGCGAACAATTGAGCGGTTTAATTCATGATGCAGACGCAAACAAAAATCAAGGCGAAGTATTTTTAGTGGGCGGCGGCCCAGGCGACCCAGACTTACTCACCTTTCGTGCGCTACGCTTAATGCAGCAATGCGATGTGTGCGTGTACGATAAATTGGTTTCGCCCGAGGTGATGGAGCTAGTGCGGCGCGATGCTGAGTTGATTTTTGTTGGAAAATCGCGCGATCAGCACACTATGCCGCAAGAAGAAATTAACGAATTGTTGGCAAAATTAGCCTTACAAGGCAAGCGTGTATTGCGGCTAAAAGGCGGTGACCCGTTTATTTTTGGACGCGGTGGCGAAGAGATTGAAACGCTGATGCAACATGGCGTACCGTTTCAAGTGGTGCCTGGCATTACTGCTGCAAACGGTGTTTCTAGCTACGCGGGCATTCCACTTACACACCGCGATCATGCGCAAGCTTGCTTGTTTATTACAGGGCATTTGAAAGCAAACGAAAACAAAGAGTTAACGCTAGATTTAGATTGGGTCGCCATGAGCCGCCCGCACCAAACCGTGGTGATTTACATGGGCTTGGTGGGGCTAAAACAAATTTGCGAGAAATTAATTGAGCATGGCGTGGCAAGCACCATGCCAGTAGCCGTGGTGCAACAAGGCACCACACAAAGGCAACGCGTGGTAACAGCAACATTGGCCGATTTGGCTGATAAAGTTGCAGCAGCAGGATTAAAACCACCATGTTTGACCATTGTGGGCGAAGTGGTAAAACTGCGCGAAACGCTGAATTGGTTTAAACCGAATAATCTTTAAGCGTCGAGAAAAATTTAATGCCCTGTAACAGCAGGGGTCATCACCGCAGAATATACCAGCTAAGCCAGTATTTGGCTTGCCCGTGAAATATATCAACTAAAGTTGCTTATTTACACGTCAAAACTGGTTATTCATTCGCGAAACCCGCATGGATATTGACTTGCAGGGCATGCTTTTAAAGATATAGCTGAAACTAGCGCTGAATAGGCAGCGATAATCGAGCTTCTAAGCCACCTTCTGGCCGATTAATCAGCTGTAAACTACCATGATGCAGCTTTGCAATGCGGTTGCAAATGGCCAAGCCCAAGCCGCTGCCACCCTCATTTTTATTGCGCGCGCTATCCATGCGCTCAAACGGTCGCAACAAGCGCTGCGCATGCTCGGCAGGAATGCCAGGGCCATTATCTAGCACGCTAATCACAATATTATCGGCAGTAATTTTGCTGATGACTTCTACTTTCCCTTTGGAATAGGCATAAGCGTTGCCGACTAAATTATCCAGTAAGCGCTGCATGGCCAGTGGCCGCAACGGGATAAAGTAAGTGCTGCTTAAATTGACTTTAAGTTCACGACCCGCACGCGCTTGGCGTTCTTGCAGCGCTTGCAACAGCACGTTAATGTCCATCATTTTGGTGGGCTCACCCTCAACCCCTCGCACAAAATCTAAAAATTGGTGAATGATGTTATCCATATCAGCAATATCTTCTATCATGCCCTGTTTCAGGTTTTCGCAGCCTTCATCTGGCAACAGTTCGACTGCAATGCGTAATCTGGCCAGCGGCGTACGTATATCGTGCGAAACACCTGCCAATAATAACGTGCGCTCACTATCTAGCCGCACTAAAGATTCCGCCATTTGGTTAAAGGTGCTGCTTACCTCGCGCAGCTCATCCACACCATCTTCAGGCAATCGCGGCGCAGGCTCACCGTTACGTAATCTATCGGCGGCATACACCAACAAATTAAGCGGTTGATTAATGCGCGACGTAATTAAATAAGCCCCCAACAATGACAGCAAGCCCACCACAGCGCCCCAGCCCAGCCAATGCCAAGGAAAAGGTCGATCGACTTGAATTTTTGGAATCACCACCCAAAAATCATCTTGTTCTACATTAAAACTAATCCATAAGCCTGGAATGCCGTAATGATTAATGGTGATGATGGTTTCTACGCCCAGCCGTTCGCGAATTTTTTGCGCGATGAGATAAATAAATGGGTCGTTAGGCAGTGGTTCAATATCTTCCAAAAAATCCGCTACATAAACACGCACGCCTTCGCGACCTGACAGCTCCGACAGCAACGCCAAACGTCTATCTTCATGTGAAGCAATAAGCGAGGCACGGGTGTAATTAACAATGGTGACCGCTTGTAAGGCTGCCGTGGTGGCACGCGGTTCACGATCAAAATAATCAAAAATTTTAAGTGATGCATAAATGCTAATCGCCAACAGCAGCGCGATCAGCAGCATAATGCGGGAAAGTAAAGTGCGCGGTAAATACTTCAAAACGAGTTATCTATTTTACGTTATCTATTCTATTGGTGCGTTTCTTTAATGTGTGCTTTCGCCATCGGGGATAAACACATAGCCAAAGCCCCACATGGTTTGCAAATAACGCGGGTGCGCCGGGTCTGGTTCTACGATTCTGCGTAAACGCGATACTTGCACATCAATACTACGATCGAACACATCTAGCTCGCGGCCACGCGCCAGTTGCATTAGCCTGTCGCGCGAAAGTGGTTGACGCGGGTGCTCGGTAAATACTTTTAGCAGTGCAAATTCGCCACTGGTGATAGTAATTTGCATGCCATTGCGGCTGAGGCTGCGGGTAGAAGGATCGAACACAAACTCACCAAAGCTAAACGCTTCAGATTTGCCTGCGGCATCAGATTCTGGGCTATATTCATGGCGGCGCATCACTGCATTAATGCGCGCTAGCAACTCCCGCGGGTTGAACGGCTTGGGCAAATAATCATCGGCGCCCATTTCTAAGCCAATAATTCTGTCCACTTCATCGCCACGCGCGGTCAGCATAATAATAGGCGTTTTAACATTATTAGCGCGCAAACGGCGGCAAATCGCCAAGCCATCTTCGCCAGGCAGCATTAAATCTAGTACAAATAAGTCAAAACTATCGGCCGCCAGTGCTAAGTCCATTTCTTTGGAGTCGCCCGCGGTTTTAATGTTAAAGCCTTGCTCGGTTAAGTAACGCTGCAGCAGCTCGCGTATGCGCACATCGTCATCTACCATCAATATTTTTTTGGTTGCTACAGTATTGCTAGACGAACTTTTATTTGTTTCTGCCATGTTGTTTGCTTTCACATGTTTGAAAGAAGGTTGTAATAAGCGAGTATAAGTTTTAAGGTTGAATAAAGCTATAATTGTAGAAACTTTTATGTCATAGTATTTGTCCATATTTGGTGAAATTAGTAAATGTTACAAATAGTTACAAACTTATGGCGGCATGAAACATTGCATTTACAACATTAATTCATAGTAATGGGCTGCACTAAATGTTTAATTGTAAATAAGTTAACTAAACAAATTAAATAATAAGAGAGATACTTTTAAAATAATGGGTTTAAAAGCACATTTTTATTTAGCAAGTACACCAATACTGTTTGCGGTCGCCACTAGCTTGGCTGTACCAGCATTTGCTGGTGGTAAAAATAGCTTAATGGCAGAAGATAAATCGGTAGTAGAAGATACTGATGCCAGTAACAACGCTAATAATGACGGCGGAATAGAACAAACCTTAGAGCACAATTTTAGCCCAGATGATCGTGCCCGCTTGCGCAAAGCGCTGGGCGATTACGCCAAATCGACTGACCCAGAACATAATCAAATTGCCCAAAAACGTAAAGCCATGCAACAAAGTGTGGAAGCGCGCTTTAATGATTGCAATAAAGATAATGACGATTCGCTAGATCGCGATGAAGCCACGCATTGCCTGCCGCAAGTGGCGCGACATTTCAGTTATGTGGATATTGATGAAGATGAAGTGATTACGCTAGAAGAATTACAGCTAGCACAAGCCAAACAAATAGAACGCCAAAAAGCCGCCGAAGCTAAAATGGAAGCGCAAAAGATTTTAGAAGCCGAAGCCGCCATTAAAGATAAAAGTAAAGCCAAGGTCAATAAGCAAGCCGCAAATACACGCAAACGCCCCATCTAGTTTTTCAGTCGTAACACCCACATCATTTTCTGCAGTAAACCTTGATTTTTTTGGCTTAAACGCTCACAGTATTTTTATGCCACAACAATCCCATATAGAACCAAATGACGCACAAGATATTTCGATTGAGCTTGTCCCCAGCCTTGATGAAATTGACGCTAAACAATGGGATACGCTCACCGATGGCACACCTTTATTAAGCCATGCGTTTTTAAGCGCGCTGGAGCATTCTGGCAGCGTCGGCCAAGGCACTGGCTGGAATCCTTACCCTTTAGTGGTTAAAAAAAATAACCAACTGGTTGGCGCCATGCCGCTGTATTTAAAGTCACATTCCTATGGCGAATACGTGTTTGATTGGGCATGGGCCGATGCTTATCAGCGCAGCGGTTTAGATTATTACCCCAAGTTATTATCAGCGATTCCGTTTTCACCCATTACCAGCGCACGTTTACTGGCGTGCGATGACAAAGTAAAAGCGTTGATGATAGAGGCACTGGAAGGCGCTATGCTGCAACATAAGCTATCTAGCGCGCATGTGATTTTCCCCGATGATGCAGATGCGGCGCAACTAGATGCAGCGGGTTGGCTAAAACGTACAGGCGTGCAGTTTAGATGGCATAATAAAAACTACGCCAATTTTGAAGATTTTTTGACCACACTTAGCCACGATAAACGCAAAAAAATTCATCAAGAGCGAAAAAAAATTCAGGCAGCGGGCGTGCTGTGCAAATATATTAAAGGTGCAGAAGCAGCCGAAAGTGATTGGGATTTTTTCTACGCTTGTTACAGTAACACTTATCGCGAGCATCACTCTACGCCATATTTAACGCGCGCTTTTTTTTCAGAAATTGGCAACACCATGCCGCAAAATATTTTACTGATTGTGGCAGAAATTGATGGCAAACCTGTTGCCAGTACGCTCAATATTTATAACCAAAGCACGTTGTATGGGCGCTATTGGGGGGCGACGCAATTTGTCTCTGGCTTGCATTTTGAGTTGTGTTATTACCAAGCGCAAGCATTTTGCATTGCCGAGAAAATTGAATATTTTGAAGGTGGCGCGCAAGGCGAACACAAGCTAGCACGTGGCTTTGAGCCTCGGCCGACTTGCTCGTACCATAAAATTGCGCACCCAGAATTTGAAGCGGCGATTCAACAATTTTTGCAGCGCGAGCAAGCGAGTATTGCCGCTTACACCACCGAGTTGGAAGAGCGCGCGCCGTTTAAAGCGGTGCAGAGTGATCAATTAAAATCTACCAATTAATGGCCTTGCCATCATAGGCCATAAATCTGCCAGTATTCGCTAAGTTGGTATTGACAATCACTTGCCGCATGCCCGCAACGCTGCTGTGAGTACTAATCATCGCGTTACTGCCGCCCATATCAGTTTGTACCCAGCCTGGATGCAGCGTTACCACGCTGATGCCATAAGGCTTTAAGTCTATCGATAGACTTTTCATTACCATATTCACCGCACATTTGCTGGCACGATAGCTATAACTTGCGCCACTACCGTTGTCGTCTATACTGCCCATTTTACTGCTTAGCGTAGCAACTTGTTTAAGTTGGCTACGCGTGATGTGTTGTACAAATGCCTCAGCCATTTTAAGCGGCGCCATGCTATTAATTTTAAAGCCTTCAGCCCATGCGTGATAATCAGTGTCACCAAAACTGCTGCTGGGGTAAACGCCCGCGTTGTTAATTAGCACATCGATATTTTCGTGTTTCAATTGCAACGCCAACGCATCAATTTGCGCAAAATCTGCTACATCTAGGCCATGAATTTTTATATTATTATTGCTTTGTGCTAATGCTTGCAGCGCCATTGCAGATTGTGGGTGGCGGCAACATGCCAACACATACCAACCATCAGCTGCATATTGTTTGGTAAACTCTAAGCCAATACCGCGATTGGCACCGGTGATTAAAACGCTGTTCATTTCGTGCTCCAACTGGTTATTTAATATGAATTATGCGCCCTAAAATTTAGAAAGCATAGGCAGAGATTGTTAACTTTTTTGTTGGTTTAAGCGTTAAGCAAAATAATAAAAACAGGGAACAATTTCGCAGTAAAAAACTCATATGTTTTATTCTTAAATAATAGACAATATCGATGAAAAAATTAATTACACTTTTTGCGGCGCTATTTTTAATCTGTACAAATTCTGCCGTTTTTGCAACTGGCATTTTTGATAAAAACTTTACTGGCACGCAAAAAAAATACTTTGCCGATGGCAAATTAAAGTACGAAGTCAACGTGATTAAAGGTAAAAAACAGGGCCTTGAGGTTTTTTGGTACCCCAGCGGCAAAAAACAAATTCAAACCAACTATTTAGATGACAAAGAGGATGGCGTGTGGAACCAATGGTATGAAAATGGCCAGCTTAAGCTAGAAGCCAATTACAAGGCAGGTCGCGAGCACGGAAGCTTTACGCAGTGGTATGACAACGGCCAAAAACGCGTGCAAGGCAATTTTGTGAATGGCAAAAAAGAAGGCGCCGAAACTGCGTGGAATAAGGACGGTAGCGTGAAATACAAAAGTAATTATGTAGATGGCCAAGAAATTAAGCAGTAATTAATGTATTAAAACATATGCCCTGTGAGCCAATACCCATGAGGCTTGCCGAGCATGCCAATGATAGCCAAATACCTAACTTTTTAAGTAAAATCACTAGGCATTATTACGCTAAGCGCATAGGGTAAGTTTTTGGTTGGGGCGCATAATGCAATACATGAAGCGAATCATTGTGAGACGCCAAACTTAAAAGGAAATTTAT
>JANOQW010000032.1:0-3588 GCA_031422335.1 Methylophilaceae bacterium | reverse complement strand
GTTGCTTGATAACAAGCCAGATAAAGGTTAAAATGCGCGGTTCATTGTAAATGAATGCATTCGCGGGTTTAATAATTTAATTTTTAAATTAAACTTAAACTAATAATACCTGCCTTTGCATTGACGCTAACTATCAGTTTTATATAAGGATATTAAAGATGGCAACTACAGCAGCAGACCGCGCCAAAATCATTGGTGATTTTCAACAAGCTATAGGCGATACAGGCAGCCCAGAAGTACAAGTAGCGCTGATTACCAGCCGTATTGCTTATTTGAGCGAGCATTTCAAATCAAACAAAAAAGATAACCACTCACGTCGTGGTTTATTGGCGATGGTTAGTCAGCGTCGTCGTTTGTTAGATTATCTAAAAAGCAGAGATGTTAGTCGCTATCAAACATTGATCGAGCGTTTAAGTCTTCGTAAGTAATTGTTATAAAGTGTTTTCACAACATTTTATAATGTAAGAAAAGCCGATTGCATGGTGATATGCGTCGGCTTTTTTGCTTTAAAAAGTGATCACAAAAAGTTGTTTATAGAGATAGTTGTTATTGGGTAGTGAATAACAACACTAATTGAAAAGGAAAAATAATGTTTAATGTTACAAAAAAGAGTATTCAATTGGGCGCACACACGCTCACCTTAGAAACAGGTGAAATTTCGCGCCAAGCAGATTCAGCCGTTTTAGTCAGTTATGGCGACACCGTTGTTTTAGTAGCAGTGACTAGCAAATCAGAAGTAAAAGAAGGCCAAGATTTCTTCCCGCTGACTGTAGATTACATGGAAAGAACTTACGCCGCAGGCAAAATCCCAGGTGGTTTTTTCAAACGTGAAGGCCGTCCTTCAGAAAAAGAAACCTTAACTTCAAGACTTATTGACCGCCCATTACGCCCACTATTTCCAGAGGCGTTTTACAATGAGGTGCAAGTAGTAGCAACGGTAATGTCGTCAGACCCAGAAATTGATTCAGATATTCCAGCAATTATCGGCGCATCAGCCGCTATGTCATTGTCTGGCATCCCATTTTTTGGCCCGCTTGGCGCAGTGCGCGTGGGTTATATTGATGGTGAATACATCGTAAACCCAAGCAAAACAGAGCTAGAAACATCGCAAATGGATTTAGTGGTTGCGGCCACTGAAACCGCTGTGATGATGGTGGAAAGTGAAGCCAAAGAGCTTTCAGAAGAAATTATGCTAGGTGCGGTTGTTTTTGGTCACGAGCAAATGCAAGCAGTGATTGCCATGATTAACGAAATGGTAGCTGAAGCAGGTAAAGATGCTTGGGATTGGGTAGCACCAGAGCCAGATACTGCATTAATTGCAAAAGTGGCTAAAATTGCCGAAAAAGATGTATATGCAGCGTTTCAAATTAAAGCCAAAGGTGATCGTTCTGCCAAGTTGGACGAGATTAAAAATCGTGTGATTGCTGAGCTGATTAACGAAAATACATCTACCGAAGAAGCCAACAAAATTAAAGGTGAATTCTTTAATTTAGAAGCTAAAACTGTACGCAGCCAAATTTTAAATGGCGAGCCACGTATTGATGGCCGCGATACACGCACGGTTAGACCCATCAGCATTCGCACAGGCGTATTACCGCGCACGCATGGTTCTGCGCTGTTTACGCGTGGTGAAACGCAAGCGTTGGTAGTTGCAACGCTTGGCACAGGTCGCGATGAGCAAAAAATTGATGCATTACAAGGTGAGTTTACAGACCGCTTTATGTTGCACTACAACATGCCGCCGTATGCTACTGGCGAAACTGGCCGTGTAGGCACACCAAAACGCCGCGAAATCGGCCATGGTCGCTTAGCAAAACGTGCATTAATTGCCGCGCTGCCAGCCAAAGAAGATTTTGATTACACCATGCGCGTGGTTTCTGAAATTACAGAATCTAACGGCTCAAGCTCTATGGCCTCAGTTTGTGGCGGCTGCTTAGCTTTAATCGACGCAGGTGTGCCAATGAAAGCGCACGTAGCGGGCATTGCTATGGGTTTAATTAAAGAAGGCAACCGCGTTGCGGTGTTAACCGATATTCTGGGCGATGAAGATCACTTAGGAGATATGGATTTTAAAGTTGCAGGTACAGAAAACGGCATTACTGCGCTGCAAATGGACATTAAAATTACCGGTATTACCGCACAAATTATGCAAGTTGCCTTGGCGCAAGCCAAAGAAGGTCGCACGCATATCTTGGGTATTATGAAAACATCAATGGAAGGCGTTAGCACAGAAATGTCGCAATTTGCGCCGCGCATTATTGTGATGAAAATTAACCCAGATAAAATCCGTGATGTGATTGGTAAAGGCGGCGCGGTGATTCAAGCGCTAACTAAAGAAACTGGCACTTCGATTGATATTACAGATGACGGCACAGTAAAAATTGCTTGTACAAGCGGCGAGCAAGGTGAAGAAGCGCGTCGCCGTATTGCAGAAATTACCGCAGATGTAGAAGTAGGTCAAATTTACGAAGGCCCGGTAGTAAAAATCTTAGATTTTGGCGCAGTAGTAAGCTTGTTGCCAGGTAAAGATGGCTTGGTGCACATCTCGCAAATCGCCCACCAACGCGTAAATGCGGTAAGCGACTTTGTAAAAGAAGGCGATATTGTTAAAGTAAAAGTGGTAGAAATCGACGATAAAGGCAAAGTGCGTTTAAGCATGAAAGCCTTGATCGACGCACCGGCTAAAGAAGCGAAAACAGAAGAAGCTGACGAGTAAGAGTTAGTAGTAAATAAAAAGCCCGCGCAAGCGGGTTTTTTATTATCAAATTAACATGCTCTGCAACCCGCATGGATATTGCCTCGCAGGGCAGTTGTTTTTAATATTTTTTAATGAATAAAAAGCAAAAAAGCCCGAGAAATCGGGCTTTTTGTTTGGGGCTTAAGCAACTAATTATTTAGCAACTTGTTTCTCGCGCATTTCATCTAGCGTTTTGCAGTCGATGCAAAGCGTGGCGGTTGGGCGCGCTTCTAGGCGTTTTAGGCCAATTTCCACGCCGCAGCCTTCGCAGTAGCCATATTCGTCGGCATCAATATTGCGTAATGTTTCATCAATTTTTTTGATGAGTTTGCGTTCGCGGTCACGATTGCGTAGCTCTAGCGCCATGTCAGATTCTTGGCTGGCGCGGTCGTTTGGGTCGGCAAAGCTGGTCACTTCGTCTTGCATGGTGTGCACAGTTTTGTCGATGTCGTGACTGAGCTCACTTTTCCAGCCATTTAAAATGCCGCGAAAATGTTTGAGCTGGTTTTTGCTCATGTAATCCTCATCAGGTTTTGGCTGATAAGGCGTAAAGGCTTTAGTTAGGGTTTCTGCCATAGTTTTAATTTGAGGAGTTTAATCCAACAAGTCTTTCCAAAAAACGCAGTAAAAAAATTAAGTTAAATGCGTTCAAAAAAGGTTAAATATTAAGTTATTAATTTTTAATCGCGCGAGTTTACTCTAAATATTTACGATATGCAAAAGCTTATTTTTTCTCTTTTAATTCAAGGGCTAACAAGGTATTTTCCATTAGTGTAGCGACTGTCATTGGGCCCACGCCGCCGGGTACTGGCGTGATAAAGCTGGCACGCGTTTTTGCGGCATTAAAATCG
>JANOQW010000031.1:0-53705 GCA_031422335.1 Methylophilaceae bacterium | reverse complement strand
GACCAAATATATCAAAAGTAGTTAAAACATGAATAAAGCAATTTATGCAATCCAATACCCAACCAACACCCAATTATTGGGCTTAAGCCCAAGCAATATTAAAGGAGAAAAAGTCATGGCATTAATAGCAGTCAATGTGCGTAACCAGTTACGCGGAATCATTAAAACAGTGGTTTGGGGCGATGTAGTCTCAGAAATTGAGGTGGAAACAAGCGCAGGTATCGTCACTTCGGTGATTACTACTCGCTCAATTAAAGAGCTAAAGTTGGAAATCGGTAGTGAGGTTTTGGCTTTGATTAAAGCCACTGATGTGTCGATTGCGAAGGTTTAGCAAACCCAACATTTAAACATTCAGGCAGTACATTTATGTGGCTGCCTGAATATTAAAAAGTAAATAATATGCGCTCAAAACAAAACAAAAACCTTAGTAAAAATATCTTGCCAGGCTTCAACTTAACACTTGGTTATGCTTTGTTTTATTTGAGCTTAATTGTGCTCATTCCGCTTTCAGCAGTGTTTATAAAAACCTTTACACTCACATGGCCAGAGTTTTGGGCAGCAGTAGCGTCCCCTAGAGTAGTGGCTTCTTACAAGCTCACTTTTGGCGCATCGTTGATAGCAGCTGTAATCAATGTGGTGTTTGGCTTACTCACCGCATGGGTGCTAACGCGCTACCACTTTTTTGGCAAAAAGTTTATTGATGCATTTGTAGATTTTCCGTTTGCCTTGCCAACCGCTGTGGCTGGCATTGCGCTTTCAGCCATTTATGCCACCAACGGCTGGGTGGGCAGTCTGCTAGAGCCGCTGGGCATTAAAGTGGCTTATACGCCTTTGGGGGTTGTGGTTGCGCTTACGTTTATTGGCTTGCCATTTGTGGTGCGCACCGTGCAGCCTGTATTAGAAGATTTAGGCGCAGAAGTAGAAGAAGCCGCGGCTAGCTTAGGCGCTAATCGTTGGCAGGTATTTTACAAAGTTATTTTGCCCTCCATTTGGCCAGCATTAGTCACAGGCTTTGCCTTGGCGTTTGCACGTGCGGTGGGTGAATATGGTTCGGTGATTTTTATTGCAGGCAATATGCCCATGGTGTCTGAAATTACGCCGCTGATTATTATCACCAAGCTTGAGCAATATGATTACGCAGGTGCTACTGCGGTGGCAGCGGTAATGCTAGTGATTTCGTTCATTTTACTGTTTGCGATTAACGGTTTTCAGTGGTGGTCAAATCGCCGTCTTGGCAATATTAAATAAGGTTAAACATGTCTACTACTTTACAAAACTCAGTCGTCACAAATACGGCATCGCAATATACCAAATATAACAATCGGGTTGCCGCCAATAAAGCGACATCTGAAGCAAAATGGGTGCGCTACAGCTTAATTACAGTCACCTTGGTATTTTTGAGTTTATTTTTATTTATGCCGCTTGCTGCCGTATTTACCGAGGCGCTGAGAAAAGGTTTCGATGCGTATTTTACCGCGCTCATCGAGCCAGACGCCTTGTCAGCCATTAACCTCACCTTAATCGCAGCGGCTATTTCGTTACCACTCAATATTGTGTTTGGTGTATCGGCCGCTTGGGCCATCGCCAAATTTGAATTCAGAGGCAAAAGCTTGCTGATTACCTTGATCGATTTGCCATTTGCGGTTTCGCCAGTGATTGCGGGTTTGATTTACGTGCTGATGTTTGGCTTGCAAGGCTGGGTTGGCGGCTGGTTGTCTGATCACGAATTTAAAATTATTTTCGCGATTCCGGGCATTGTGTTGGCCACTACTTTTGTGACTTTTCCTTTTGTAGCACGCGAGTTAATTCCGCTCATGCAAGCGCAAGGCAAAGATGAAGAAGAAGCCGCGCTGGTGTTAGGCGCATCTGGCTGGCAGATGTTTTGGCGCGTGACCTTGCCTAATATTAAATGGGGTTTGTTGTACGGCGTGATTCTTTGTAATGCCCGCGCGATGGGCGAATTTGGCGCGGTTTCGGTGGTTTCTGGGCATATTCGCGGCCTAACCAACACTATGCCGTTGCATGTAGAGATTTTATATAACGAATATAACTATGTAGCAGCCTTTGCAGTAGCGTCTTTATTGGCCATGCTGGCATTGGTGACGCTTGCTTTAAAAACCTACGTGGAATGGCAATCAGCCCGTAATGCAGCCTATACAGAGTTAAATTAAGCCAAAATATGAAGAATATAAAGGAAACAAAATGAGTATTGAGATTAAAAATATTAAAAAAGGCTTTGGCAGCTTTAGCGCTCTCAAAGACGTTTCTTTAACCGTGCCAAGTGGCGAATTGGTGGCGTTACTTGGCCCATCGGGCTGCGGCAAAACAACTCTGCTACGCATTATTGCAGGGCTAGAAACCCCAGACTCAGGCAGTATTCATTTTTATGGTGAAGACGCCACCGCACGCGCGGTGCGTGAGCGTGAAGTCGGTTTTGTGTTTCAACATTACGCTTTGTTTCGCCACATGACGGTATTTGAAAACGTGGCATTTGGTTTGCGCGTACGCCCAAAACACACGCGCCCCAATGAAGCTGAAATTAAACGCCGTGTGCATGAGTTATTAAATTTGGTACAGCTGGATTGGCTGGCAGACCGCTATCCACCGCAGTTATCGGGCGGCCAAAGGCAACGTATTGCTTTGGCGCGTGCGCTGGCGGTTGAGCCTAAAGTATTATTGCTGGATGAGCCGTTTGGCGCGCTAGATGCCAAAGTGCGTAAAGATTTACGCCGCTGGTTGCGCCGTTTGCATGACGAATTACATATTACCAGCGTGTTTGTCACGCATGACCAAGAAGAAGCGCTTGAAGTAGCTGACACCATTGTGGTGATGAATCAAGGAAAAATTGAACAAATTGGCACACCGCAAGCGGTTTATGATGCACCTGCTACGCCTTTTGTATATCAGTTTTTAGGCAATGTAAATGCGTTTGAAGGGCATGTAAATGCTGGTGTAGCGAAGGTGGGTAAATTAGAGTTTTCAATAAAAGAATTTGAACAAATACAAAACGCCGCAGTTCAGGCATATGCCCGTCCGCATGATATCGAGATTAGTCGTGATTCTAACCTTGGCGGTCTTAAGGCAAAACTGACTTTTCTACACTCGGTGGGGTCTCTGGTACGTTTAGAGCTCAAGCGTGAGGATACTAAGTCATTTGTTGAAGCAGAACTTACTCGAGAGCAATTTGATTATCTGAACCTTAAAGAAGGCGAAACTGTTTATCTCAAACCACGTAACGTGCGGATATTTTTGCAGAACTAACGCGCATGCTGGCTATATCAAACTCTAACTTAACATCAGGTTTAACATATCTTGCCATTGATAGCCCAGCTTATAACGGTTATAGTAGCTTTAATAATAACCAAGAATAACCGTTGTAAATTATAAGGATAAAGCATGGCTGAGCTTCGTCCGGTGCTTATCATCATTGATGATGACCCGCTGATTACCGATACGCTACATTTTGTGCTAAGCAAACACTTTGAGGTGTGCGTAGCAGATTCGCGCACGCAAGCCAAAAGTTTGCTGCGCCAACTAGACGAGCCGCCTTCGCTGGCCTTAGTGGATTTGGGCTTGCCGCCTATGCAACATAAGCCTGACGAGGGCTTTAAGCTAATAGGTGAGTTGCTTGCGCATTCACCCAGCATGAAGATACATGTGCTTTCTGGCCAAAGCGATGATGTGAATGTGAAGCACGCGCTTGCTTTGGGCGCGCTCGATTTTATACCCAAACCTTGCGATGTCGATAAGCTAAAAGAGCTGCTTTTAAACTCATTAAAAGTACAAAGTGTAGAGCTAAGCGAGGCACTACCCAAACCAGAAGAAGACAAAAACGGCGGCATGATAGGCGAAAGCCTGCCGATGCAAACGCTGATTACGCAAATTCGCCAATTTGCCGACTCTCCTTTTCCTGTATTAATCGAAGGCGAATCAGGTAGCGGTAAAGAGCGAGTCGCCAGCAACTTCCACCGTTTTAGCAAACGCGGCAAGCAGCCATATTTGTCCATTAATTGTGCCGCTATTTCGCCCATGTTGGCGGAATCTATTTTGTTTGGTCATGCTAAAGGCGCGTTTACAGGCGCCAACAGCGCCAATGCGGGTTATTTTGAAGATGTGAACGAAGGCACGCTTTTCTTGGATGAAATTGGCGAGCTGCCGTTAGAAATGCAGGCCAAACTATTACGCGTGCTGGAAAACGGCGAATACACGCGCGTAGGCGAAACGCAAGTGCGCAAAAGCAAGGCGCGTGTGGTGGCTGCCACCAATCGAGATTTGCGTGCCGAAGTGCGCGCAGGCAATTTTAGAAGCGACTTGTATCACCGTTTAGGTGTTTTTGCGGTTAAAGTGCCACCATTGCGCGATCTAGTCGAAGATAGCTTAATCTTGCTTGACCATTTCAACACGTTTTATGCGCGCGAGACTGGTCAGCAAGCGTTTAAGTTAGATGATAAAGCCAAATCACGTTGGTTAAGTTATCACTTTCCAGGCAATGTGCGTGAACTGCGTAACATTATTATTCGGCTGATTGCAAAATATGCAGGCCAAACGGTAAATGAGCTACAACTGTCGGCCGAGCTGGATTTATCGCGCCAAAATGAGGTGGATGGCGGCGGCTTAACAAATGGTGCAGTCATCAGTAATAATGGCGATTTATCCAGCTATGCACTGCAACATTTGCAAAACGAGGCCAATGTTAGCCTGGACCAAGTGTTAAAATCATGGGAGAAAGCTTACGTGGAAGCCGCCATGCGCATTACGCACGGCAACTTAAGCCAAGCTGCAAAAATGCTGGGTATTAACCGCACCACTTTATACAGCCGTATTCAACTGCAAGAAGAGGCCAAATAAACCAACATGTATTATGCGCATTTTGGTTTAAAAGAACCGCCCTTCAAAATCACCCCCAATACCGAAGTATTTTTCACTGGTGGTAACCGTGGCGCAGTGTTAGATGCCTTAATCTACGCTATCACCAGCGGTGAAGGCATTGTGAAAGTGGTGGGAGAGGTGGGCAGCGGCAAAACCATGTTGTGCCGCATGTTGCAAACTATTTTGCCAGATAAAATAGAAAGTATTTTTTTGGCTAATCCCAGCGTGGCGCCAGAAGATGTATTGCACGCCATCGCGTTTGAATTACAACTCAAATTACCCAAAAATGCTGACCGGCTAAAAGTCATGCAAGTGTTGCAAACGCACCTATTGGCGCGCCATGCAGCTGGTAAGCAAGTAGTTATTTTTGTAGAAGAAGCGCAAGGCATGCCGCTGGCAACGCTGGAGGAAATTCGGCTACTTTCAAACCTAGAAACCAAACACGACAAGCTGCTGCAAATTGTACTATTTGGCCAGCCAGAGTTAGATGAAAATTTAAACCAAGCCAACATTCGCCAACTGCGCGAGCGTATAACGCATAGCTTTAATTTAGCGCCGCTGCAAGTAAAAGAAATTGGTGAATACCTAATGTTTAGGTTACGCGCAGCAGGTTATTTTGGCCCACCCATGTTTACTGCTACTGCCGTTAAAAAGTTGGCTAATGCCGCCGATGGTTTGGTGCGGCGGGTGAACATTTTGGCCGATAAAGCTTTACTAGCGGCGTTTGCCGAGAATGTGTACCAAGTAACGCCCAAACATATACAAGCTGCCATTAGCGACAGTGAGTTTGGTGTAGAAGCGGCAAAAACACAAGCCAAAACTACGCAAATGTTCATGTGGGCTGGGCTGCTAGCGATTGGTTTGGCGCTGGGTTATGCAAGCAGCATTTGGTTGCAGAAACAGCAATCTAGCCTTGAATCTAACATTGCCCAAGCGCCGCAAACCGCCACTGAAACACCAGAAAAAAATAATACTCAAACAACTACTAATACTAGCAACATTAAAATAGATGCTCTGGAAGCCAATATCCATGCGGGTTCTGGCCCTGCTAATATAGCCTCGATAAATAATACACCAACAAATCAAGATATTTTAGCCAGCCGTTTGGCTGCAACTAGCACTTGGCTGGCCAGCCAAAATGCTAATACGGTGACGATTCAACTAATGGGCGCCAGCAGAGATGCGCAGCTTAAAAATGATTTAGAACTGCTGAGCCAACAAGTAGAATTGGATAATATTTATGTTTACAGAACCAAGGTAAATAATCTACCATTTTTAACCGTGTTATATGGTAGTTTTGCCAGCCGCGTTGAGGCCATGCAAGCGCTTAAAAAACTGCCCTTGGAGTTGCAAAAAAATCGTCCGCAATTGCGCACCATTGCTGGGGTGTTACAAGAAATTAAGTAAACGGCACAAAAGTTGTATAAATGCCCACGCTAAGCTTAAATTTATAAGCTTTTCAATAAGTTAGTATTGCAATTTAATGCGACTTATGCGATAACAATAGTAGTGGAAGAAACTAGTGTTAGGGTCCTAGGGAGCAAGTATTTCGTGCATAATAATAAGATAAGTGTGAATGCAACCAAAATTAGCGCCTTTAAGTGCTGCCTGATGCTAATTGCTTTGGCGTTTTCGGCCTGTACGCACCAAACCAAGGTCAGGCCTTCTAGCGGCCATATTGATGGCAAAGCGAATACGCCTGTTGCCAGCCAAAATACTGCACAAAACGCCAATCAAAATACAGCTGCGCCAATTCCCAAATTAGTGCGCGCTGCACCGCAACTGCCACCGCCAAAAGCCACCAGCAAAGCGCAAACTTATAGCGTGGTGGTGAACGAAGTCCCCGTGAAAGAAATTTTGTTTGCGCTAGCGCGCGAAAGCAAAATGAATATTGATATTCACCCCAGCATAAAAGGCCGTGCCACTTTAAATGCAGTAGATCAAACGCTGCCCGCCATTTTAGAGCGGCTATCTAGGCAAGTCGATTTAACCTACAAAATGGAGGGCAATGTGCTTTATATTGCGCCAGATGCGCCCGTGTTGCGCATTTACAAGGTAGATTATGTGAACATGAACCGCGACACCAAGGGCTTTATTGGCGCGGCGGCCGAAATCTCCAGCACTGGCCAAAGTGCAAGTACGGGCGAGGGCGGGTCTAGTAATGTGACCAGCAGCTCTGGTAACGGCGCTAACAATAGCTCGCGTACTTCAGTAGATAGCAGCTCAAAAAATCATTTGTGGGAATCGTTGATTCAAAATGTGAAAGATTTGCTAGCCGAAACTGACAAAGAAGTGATTGTGTCGCGCATTGGCACCGAGGCAGATGTAGAGGAGCGCGAAGCAAGTACAAATAAATCGAACAATGGTACAACGATTACCATTAACAGCGACACTGAGCGCACAAGAGCTGCTATAGAAGCGCGCGAGAAAGCCAAATCAGAATACAAAACTTTGCTTGCCGCCAACGTAATTGCCAATGCCGAGACTGGTGTGATTAGTGTGCGTGCCACCAATAAACAGCACGAAAAAGTGCAAGAATTTATTGACCGTGTGATGGGCAGTGCACGCCGCCAAGTATTGATTGAAGCGACTATTGTGGAAGTACGCTTAAATGACAGCTTTCAGGCAGGCATTGATTGGAGCCGCTTAAATAACGGGCCTAGCAATAGTGGCTTTGTATTTGGTCAAACTTTAGGTTCTAAAGGCGTTAACTTCAACACCACCACAGGTGGTTTTAGCGTTGGTGAAAATAACGCACTTGGCTTAGCGCCCACAGCAGGCTTGGTGGCAGGTTATTTAAACCCCCTCAGTCGCATTGGCAATATTGCCGCTTCTATTACTTTGCTAAAACAATTTGGCGATACTAAGGTGTTATCTAGCCCCAAACTCATGGTGCTGAATAACCAAACCGCCGTGCTAAAAGTAGTGGATAACTTGGTGTATTTCACCGTGCAAGCGCAACAATCGCAAGCGGCAATTATTGGCGGCTTGCCTGTTGTAACAGTAACGACTACACCAAATACTGTGCCTGTTGGCGTGGTGATGAGTGTGACACCGCAAATTAACGATACAGGTAAAGTGAATGTAAACGTACGCCCCACCATCTCACGCGTACTCAGTTTTGTGCGCGATCCTAACCCGCAATTGTTGGCGATTCCAAGCCAAATTCCACAAATTCAAGTGCGCGAGATGGAATCGATTTTACAGGTAGACAGCGGCAATACGGCGGTATTGGGCGGTTTGATGCAAGATGAAATTCAACGCAATACCGACAAAGTACCTGGCCTATCAGATGTGCCTGGTGTGGGCAAAGTATTTACTGGTAAAAACGATGCCACGCAAAAAACTGAATTGGTGATTTTCTTGCGTCCAACAGTTATTCCTAATGCCAGCTTAGAAAGTGATGAGCTGCAAAGTTACAAGCAATATCTTCCTGCCCAGCAATTACAAAATGTGCTAGAAGACGCACAATAATTGGATCCTCAGATTTATGAGCCTGCTAATTAAAGCGCTAGATAAAGCCCAGAATGCGAAGATAGAAGCGCAAGCTGAAAAATCTAAACTTGAACAGACCAAGGCCGTACAAGCGGAACCCACAGAAAACACGGCTATGCCAACAAAGAAAGGCGAGACAGAAGCCAGTAATAAACTGCAAAGCAAAATACAGCAGAATCCACTAAAAACAGTAAACTCGGATGTTGAGCTATCACTAAGCCCCACCGGTAGTTCATTCTCTGAAACTGTTGTAAAGCCAGCAAGCATTACTACTACGCCAGTTAAGCCAGTGCTTACACCAACATTTACAATAGCATCGCCAGCCAGCCAGCCAGCCTCTAATCAACAGCTGGCTGCCAAAAGTGCGGCCAATGTGTTTTCTGCAAAAGGGATTGACGCTAAAACTGATAGTACCCGCTTGGCGCTTATTGCTGGTGCTGGTTTAATTGCTTTGCTGGGCATGGGGCTTTATTTTTACCAGTTTGTTGATAACTCCCCGCCTATAGTAGTGCCACCAAGGCCACTCGAACAGATGGCGGCGCAAACAACAGTGGCTGCTGAAACTGTATCAACATCAATACCCGAGGTAGCTTCCTTAGAAAATAGCGCCTCAGAAACTACGCTCGTTGAAATAGCAGAATCCCCTGTACCACCTGCATTTGAATCTACAGAGCCGATGTTGGTAGCTAAGAAGGGTGAGAATGTCATTAAAAAGCGCGCTAAAGCCGCTGCAGTTGTTGAGGAAGACGAATTTTCAGCTGACGAGAATAGTGATGAAAATAGTGTGGTACAGCCTTCAGAAGCGTTAATTGACATTGCAGCAACAAAACCAAGCAAAAAAATGCGCAAGTCAACAAATAATGCCGTCATTGCCTCAGATAGCGCATCTATTCAGGTAACTAAATCTACGCCACAAGCTGGTATAAACCCAGTGTTGATAAGCGCCTATGATGCTTATAATGCGGGCAACGATAGCGAAGCGCAAAAACTGTATAAGCAAGTATTAAAACGTGATATTCATAATGTAGATGCGCTACTGGGTCTAGGCGCGATTGCCGCTAGGCAAGGCCGCAGTGCAGATGCTAATGGTTGGTATGGCAAAGTGCTAGAAGTGGATCCGCGCAATAATATTGCAAAAACGGCCATGCTAGATAACCAATCGCAAGGTAACGAGCAAGCCAACGAAACTAGTTTAAAAAACATGCTGGCTAAACAGCCTAACGACGCTAATTTACATGTGGCGCTGGGTAATTTATACGCCGAGCAAAACCAGTGGCCAGCCGCACAACAAGCCTATTTTGATGCATATAGCCTAAATAAAACAGCTGATAATGCTTATAACTTGGCGGTTAGCCTAGACCAAATGGGCAAACCTAAACTGGCGTTGCCTTATTACCAGCGCGCCTTAGAGCAAGCTAGCAGCAACAGCAATATTGATAAAGTAGCGTTAGAAGCGCGCATAGCAGCTATACAATAATATAAAAAATAATAGAAATTAATTATGGCAGAACAACGTAGAAAACTACGCTTAGGTGAGCTGATGATACAGCAGGGCTTGATTAGTCAAGACCAGTTGCGCATTGCGCTCATCGAGCAAGAGACCAATAATATCCCGCTAGGCCGCCAATTGGTGCGCTTGGGTTTTGTGTCAGAAAACATGGTGCGTGACTTAGTTGCGCACACCATTGGCCAAGAAAGTATCGATTTAAGCACAGTGGTGGCCGATGTTGATGCACTGACCATGGTGCCAGAAGATTTTTCGCGACGTTACCATTTGCTACCTGTGGCCTATGAAGATGCTACCAAAACCATGATTGTGGCGATGGCAGATATGTTTAACGTAGTCGCGCTAGATCAGCTGCGCGCTATGCTGGGCGGGCAAATTCAGCTAAAACCTGTATTGGCAGCCGAGGCACAACTAGAAGAACATATAGACCAATTTTACGGCTATGAGCTATCGGTTGATGGCATTTTACGCGAGATTGAAACGGGCGAAATTGATTATCAAAGCCTGACAGCCGAAGGTGAAGAATATACGCAGCCAGTAGTGCGCTTAGTTGGCGCGTTGCTGATGGACGCAGTCAAGCGCGGTGCGTCAGATATTCACTTTGAACCAGAATATGCCTTTTTGCGTATTCGATACCGTATTGATGGCGTGCTACAGCAAGTACGCAGCTTACATAAAAGCTATTGGCCTGGCGTGGCGGTGCGGCTGAAAGTCATAAGTGGCATGGACATTGCCGAAACGCGCTCACCACAAGATGGCCGTTTAAACATGAATTTGTGTGGCCGCCCGATTGATTTTAGGGTGTCTGCGCACCCGACTATTCATGGTGAAAATATTGTGTTACGGGTGCTGGATCGTGAACGCTCGATTATTCCGCTGGAGCGCATGGGCTTGCGCACTGCGACGCTAGACCAACTAAAATTAATGATGACGCGACCAGAAGGCATATTGGTGGTAACTGGCCCAACGGGTAGTGGTAAAACCACGACTTTATACTCGCTGCTATCGCACAAAAATACCGAAGCGGTGAATATTATGACGCTGGAAGACCCAGTGGAATATCCAGTCACACAGATGCGCCAAACTTCGGTAGCAGAGGTAAATAAGGTGGATTTTGCCAACGGCATACGCTCGATTATGCGGCAAGACCCAGATATTATTTTGGTGGGCGAGGTGCGCGATGCAGATACCGCGACCATGGCTTTTCGCGCCGCCATGACAGGCCACCAAGTATTTACCACGCTGCATACCAACTCCGCGCTGGGGGCAATTCCTAGGCTGACGGATATTGGCATTTCGCCCGATATTATGGCGGGTAATATTATTGGTATTGTGGCGCAACGCTTGGTGCGCGTGCTGTGTCCGCATTGCAAAGAGCCAGCTAAACCAACTGATGACGAGCGCAAAATTTTAGGCGTAAAACGTAACGAGGCGATTCAAATATTTAAGCACAAAGGCTGCAAGCGTTGTAATCAAACGGGCTTCCGCGGCCGCATGGCCATTATGGAATTGTTACGCATTGATAGCGATCTGGATTCGTTGATTGCACGCCGTGCGCACTTTGATGAACTCAAAAAAGTAGCGCTTGAAAAAGGCTTTTCTACACTTGCCGATGATGGCGTGCGGCGTATTTTAGAAGGCTACACCAGTATTGATGAAGTAATGCGCGTGATTGATTTAACTTCGCGTATTTTACATTAGCGTACTTTGCGTTCTTAAAGTTATGGCAACCTTTAACTATCGGGCAATTGACCAAACTGGCCGCCATGCACAAGGCCAGATTGACGCATTAAACGAGGTGGATTTAGAAATCCGCCTAGAGCGTATGGGGCTAGATTTAATTACATTTAAATCGACCGAAAAATCTAAAAAAGCCTTTACGCAAAATAAAGTTAATAATCGCGATTTAGTCATGTTTTGCTTTCAGCTAGAGCAGCTTACCAGCGCGGGCGTGCCAATGTTAGAAGGCTTAAATGATTTGCGCGAAAGTACGCAAAACCCCTATTTTCAAAAAGTATTAGGGGGGCTGGCAGGTGAGGTAGAAGGCGGCAAAATGCTCAGCCAAGCGCTGGCTGAACACCCCGATGTGTTTGATGAGGTATTTGTTAACTTAGTCGCAGCGGGTGAGCAAACCGGGCAGTTATCAACAGTGTTTGATAACCTTTCTAATACGCTAAAATGGCAAGACGAACTGTTAAGCCAAACTAAACGCTTGCTAGCTTACCCACTATTTGTGTTTGTGGTGGTGATGGCGGCAGTGACTTTTTTAATGATTTATTTAGTGCCAGAGATGGTCAAGTTTTTAAACAGCCTAGGCCAAGAGTTGCCGTTAAACACGCGTATTTTAATTTTTATTTCTAATGCATTTGTAAACTATTGGTGGCTATTTTTAACCATTCCAGTTGTGCTGGTGACTGGCTTAGCCGCCTACATTCGGCAAAGTGATGATGCGCGCTATAAGTTTGACTACATAAAATTAAAGCTACCGTTGACAGGCGAGATTTTACAAAAAATTATTATGGCGCGCTTTGCACGTTATTTTGCACTGATGTATCAAACGGGCATTCCAGTATTAGATGCGATTAAAACCTGCGAAAAAATTGTCGGTAACCGTGTGGTGGCCGATGCCTTAAGTCGCGCTCATGCGCAAATTAACGCGGGTGATAGCATGTCTGAGAGTTTTCAAAATGCAGGCTTGTTTCCGCCACTGGTGGTGCGTATGATTAAAGTGGGTGAAAATACGGGTGCATTGGATAAATCGCTGCTTAACGTGAGTTATTTTTACGACAGAGATGTGAATGAGATGATGCAAAAAATGCTTAAACTGTTAGAGCCTGCGCTCACTGTCATTTTGGGCTTAATATTGGCATTTATTATGATGTCGGTGCTGGGTCCAGTTTATGATTCGTTTGGAAAAATGAAGTTTTAAAGATGTTAATGTTTACGAATCCTAAAAAAATAATTTTATGCGCCACCAATACCAGCTTAACTGCTGGTTTTTGGCATGGCACCAAGTTGCAAACTTATGCAGTTTTTGCTAACACTAGCCAAGACCACACGCGTTTTAGCGAATATTTAGCGCAACATATTGATGTAAATGTGTACTTAATTGCCGATGCGGTAGAAGAAGATTACCGTTTAGAAAGCTTGCCGCACACCACTGGCGGCGCACGGCGCGAGATTGTAGAGCGTAAACTCAATCAATTTAATCGTAATAGTTTGTATCGCGCGGCACACTTTATTAACCGTGCTACGGATAAACGCAAAGACGATAACTTTTTATTTGTGGCACTAAGTAATGCCGACTTTTTACAAGGCTGGATGGACGCGATTCAAGCAAATCAATCACCCTTAGTTGGCGTATATTTATTGCCGATGATTAGCCAAGTGGTGGTGCGCCAAATGAAGCTAATGGCACCACATATTTTGCTATGTGAGCGATTATCGTCTGGCCTACGCCAAACCTATTTGCATAATGGCCGCCTGCGCATGAGCCGCTTGGTGCCAATGAAAGAGGTAAAAGCCAACCAGCTAGCGTATTTTTATTTGGTCGAGATAGATAAAACCCGCATGTATTTAATGAGCCAGCGCCTAATTGCGGGCGAAACACCATTACAAATGGTGTTGCCAGCGATAGATGGCACACATGACGAAATCGCCAGAAGTATTAGCCAAGAGCAAGGTTTAGAGTGCAAAGCAGTGGATGTGTTGGCCTATGCTAAGAATATACATATTGCTGCCGATTTAGTCAAAGTACATCCAGAGCTGCTGCACATGCAGTTATTGGCCAATGGCAACATACCCGATAATTTGGCGCCAGTTACCTTAAGCAAAATTCATAGCCTTAATAATATCCGCCGCAAAATTAATATTGTTACCGCTAGCATTGCCACACTGGGTGTTATATTGGCTACTTACTATGGCTGGCAAGGCTTACAACAAAAAGATCAGCTACAATCTATTGCTGCACAAACGTTGCAACAGCAACAGCAGTATGAAGAAGTGGCGAAAAACTTCCCCAGTACGCCAATTGCTAGCACCGAGCTAAAAATTGCTGCTGATTTAGCGCAGACTATTGAAAATAACAATCAAACCCCGCGTCAACTGATGCAGGTACTTAGCGGCGCGTTTGAGGCATCGCCCGAGATTGGCCTAAATAGGCTGCGCTGGGTGCAAACTAGTGATAGGGAGCTGAAAGATGAAGAAGGTGCTGCTAATGTTCAAGCACAAACCCAATTAGTGCAGCCAATTGCCAATAGCGATCCAAGCAAGTTGATACAAATTGGCTTTGTAAATGCAGAGATACAAGGTTTTACTGGCGATTATCGTAAAGCGCTCAATAGCGTCAACCAGTTTGTCAGTCGTCTTAGAGAAGATGCCTTAGTCGAACAAGTAGTCGTGTTGCAAGAGCCTGTGAATGTGAGCTCGCTGGCCAATTTGCAAGGCAGCACCACCGATGAAAGTGCCACCAACGAGCGGCCACCGGCTATTTTTAAAATAAAAATTATATTAAAGCCAGCCATAATAGAATCAACAACGGGGGCGCCAATATGAGCTTAAGCCCACAAGATTGGCGCAAATTACGCTACCCAACAATAGGGCTGGGAGCCGCGTTAATACTAGTGGGGCTGCTAGTCAGCTTTGCAGATCAATACCGCACAAAAAATGAAACCGCGCTTATAACGCAGCAAAATATGTTGAACCAAGCGCGGCAAAAGTTTCAGTCATCTGGCCTAGAAAAAGAAACCATTATGCAATATTTGCCAGCCTATAACGATTTGCTGGCCAACGGATTTGTGGGCGAAGAGCGGCGTATTGAATGGATAGAAGCACTGCGTAATATTCACGCCAAGCATAAATTATTTAGCATCGATTACAGCATCGGCTTGCAAGAAACCTACAAACCGAGCTTTTTGCCTAACTTGGGTAGTTTTAGACTAAACCGCTCGGTAATGAGCCTTAAACTAGACATGCTGCATGAAGGTGATGTATTGGCCATTATTGAAGGCCTGCGCGAGCAAACCACGCCGTTTATTGTGCGCGATTGCAAAATACAACGCCCGATTGGCGCGCTTGTGAATAGCAAAAATGTAGCTGCCAACATGCAAGCTGAATGCGAAATTGATTGGCTGACTTTGCGTGACCCACAACTAAGTAGTGCAGCAATAGCGGGGGCATTATGATGAAACTCCTGACGTTGAAAGTAAGCATTTTAGGCCTGGTTTTTTGTAGCCAACTAGTTTTTGGTCAATCAGCTTTTGCAGCCGAGCCTATGGGGCGCCTATTTACCTCGCCAGCAGAGCGCAGCAACCTAGACTATTTACGCCAAACTAAGAAAAAATTAGTGGCTCCAGTCATTAGTGAAGCCCCAGCCGATGCCCTGGAAGCCGCACCAGTAGTGCTTCCTGAGGCAGTCAATTTACAAGGCTATGTAAAACGTAACGATGGTAAAGATGGTACGGTGTGGGTGAACAACCAAGCGCTGCAAGAAAACTCGCGTAATAAAGAAGTGGCCGTGGGCAGTTTGCGTGATGATAGTAACCGTGTACCAATCAAACTAAGTGGCAATGGCAAACGTCTAAATTTAAAAGCAGGCCAAGTGTACGATCCACAAACTGGCCGCGTGCGTGAGGCAAGAAATAATGCTGCGCAGGGCGATGCAACTAGTGCAAGCGGTACGATTGGTGACTAAAAATTTATGAAGTTGTTTAAACAAAAAGGCGCAGCACTCATTATTTTTGCGCTAATACTTGGGTTAGCTGCGACCGCGTTTTTTATATCACAATTAGATGGCGCTAGAATCAGAATTGAACGAGATAAAAAAACGTCTTTAGCTTTGGCTGAGGCAAAGGCTGCTTTAATTGGGTTTGCTACGAGAAGCGGCGTAGCAACAGGGGCGGCTAGGCCTGGTGAGTTGCCTTGTCCAGATAGTAATAATAATGGCACTGCAAATGCCCCCTGTGTTGCGAATGTTATTGGAAGATTACCCTGGAGCACACTTGGGATAGATGATTTGAGAGATGGATATGGTGAGCGTCTTTGGTACGCTGTTTCTTCTAACTATGAAAACTCGACCAGAGCAACTCCATTAAATAGCGAGACACTAGGCACAATAACACTACGAAATACATCGGGTCTTATCATTAACAATGGAAGTATAGGCAGTGGTTTAGTAGCAGTTATCTTTTCAGTTGGGCCTCCAATCAGGCGCCAGGATGCAGTTAACCAATTAAGAAGTGCAGCAAATCAGAATAACCCGACGCATTATTTAGATGTTGCGCTTGGCGAAGATAATCGTAATTTTATAAATTCAAATGTGAATGGTTTTATTCAAGGCCCCATTTTGGATGCTAATGGGGGAATTGTGCTGAATGACAAAATAATTACAATTTCATACAATGACATAATTGAACCTGTTGAAAAAAGAGTGATAGCTGCCGTGTCGAATGCTTTGCTAGATTTTTACTGCGCACCAGATTCGGCTAATTATGTTAACAAAAGTTGCGATGGAGCTACAGGTAATCAGTTTTACCCTAACCCTGCATTATTTTCCGATACTACCTGCTTAGGCTTTGCTAACGCAGGGCCATGCAACTCTAACCTCCTCAGCAATCGAGGGCGGTTACCAGTAACTTTAATTTCGGGATCTTGGAATACAACCTCAATTCTACGAGGGTTCTCTACAACCAATTGGTTTCAAAGGAATGGCTGGCGTGAACAAATTCACTATGCTGTTGCGCCAGCATGTATTGAAGGCACACTTAACTGCGATGGTGCTGGTGGCTTTTTGACTTTAAATTTCGCAATGACTAATCCTGTCAATCGGGTAATTATTACTACGGCTGGCAGAGTGCAATTGGCTCAAATACGTGCATTAAATACAGATAAGCAAAATGAAATCAATTATCTAGAAGATGAAAACATTGCTCCCCTTGATGATGTTTTTACTCGTACAGTAGCTGCAGCCGTTACATTTAATGACCGTTCAGTTAACATACCCCAATAATGATACGCATAACTAAAGTTAAGGGCTTTACTTTGGTGGAGATGGCCATCGTATTGATTATCTTAGGATTTATACTTGGTGGCTTGCTAATTTCACTTACAGCTCAAACTGATCTTAAAAACTATAGTCAAGTTCGCAAACAACTTGAAGACTCGAAAGAGGCGCTGATTGGTTTTGCATTAAGTAATCGACATTTGCCTTGCCCGGATAAGGCTGCTGGTGCAGATAATGGGGATGATGATCGCCCCAATGACGGTAGAGAAGATTTTAATATTGCGACTGGGGTTTGTATTGTGCCTGAAGGCCAATTTCCTTGGGCTACGCTTAGCTTGGTAGATAGAGATTCATGGGAGCAACCGTTACTTTATCGAGTAACTGCAGCTTTTTCTCAGCGACCACCAGCACTGAATACATTTAATTTAACTACAAATGGAACTCTTAGGATATGTAATCAAGCTGCCTGCATAACACCATTATTAACAGGCGCAGCTGTAGCTGTAATAGTATCAAGAGGGAAAAACAGAGGTAATTGTTTAACAGCTGCTCCACCCGGGTGTGCCGATGAGACTGCAAACACTGATAACAATGCTGATTTCGTAAGTCACGAGCCCAGAGCAAGAACAGTCGTAAATCCAAATGGTGAGTATGATGATGCAGTCGTATGGTTATCTAGCAATATTCTTATCAACCGTATGGTTGCAGCCGGTCAATTACCTTAATGAACGACAATCAGCTTTTACGTTACAGCCGTCATATTTTATTGCCGCAAATTGAATATGCGGGCCAAGAAAAACTCACAAAAAGCCATGCATTAATCGTTGGTGCGGGTGGTTTAGGTGCGCCAGTAGCCTTATATTTAGCGGCTTCTGGCGTAGGTAAACTCACCATTTGCGATTTTGATACAGTAGATTTAACCAATTTACAGCGGCAAATTATTCACACCACGCAAAGTGTGGGCACCAATAAGGCACTTTCTGCGCAGCAGACTATTTACGAAATTAACCCCGAAGTAAATGTGCAAACGGTGCAGCAAAAATCTACCGAGGCGGAGTTTAAAGCGTTGGCCATAACTGCTGATGTGGTGATTGATTGCAGCGATAATTTTGCTACGCGTTATGCGCTTAATCGCGTGTGTTTTGCACTAAAAAAACCGCTCGTTTCTGGCGCAGCAGTGGGCTTTGAAGGGCAAATTTCGGTGTATGATTTTCGGCATGAAGCCAGCCCATGCTACCACTGTTTGTTCCCAGACACTGGTACTGACCAAGAAATGCGCTGTACAGAAAATGGTGTATTTGCGCCGCTAGTGGGCATGATAGGTACCACGCAAGCGGCAGAAGCATTAAAGCTAATCATGAGTATTGGCGAGAGTTTACAAGGGCGTTTACTACTGTTAGATGCACTGAGTATGCAGTGGCGTACTATTAAACTAGCGCGCGACCCTAAATGTGTTGTGTGTGCTTAGTGTTTATTAACTTTTAAAACATGCCCTGCAGGCTTTATGGATATTGGCTTGCAGGGCATGTTTATTTTTTGATTTAAATTACTTTCCACCCACCAAGTTTTTAACCGCACTGACTAAATCGCCCGGCACAATGACAATTTTACTATTGGGTGAGGTGGCCATTTTTTGCATGGCGGTAATGTAGCGATCGCCCAATAAGAAAGTGGCTGAGGTGCTGTTGTCTTTTGCCGCATCAGCAATAAATTTAATCGATTCTGCCGAAGCTTTTGCCGCCACCATTTGCGCTTCGGCGTCTTTACGTGCAGCTTCTAAGCGCGCTTCTGCGTTTAAAATTAGTGATTGTTTTGCGCCTTCAGCCTCTGTTACCACGGCCACACGTTCACGCTCTGCTGCGGCTTGGCGTTCCATTGCTTCTTGCATATTGGGCGATGGTTTAATATCTTGAATCTCCACACTTTTCACTGTCAAGCCCCAATCTAAGGCTTCATCGGCAATGGCATTCTTTAGCTCGGTTTTAATGCGGTCGCGCGAAGTGAGCGCTTCATTAAGTTGCATACCCCCAATGATTGAGCGCAAATTTGTTTGCACCATATTGCGCATGGCTTCACGAAAGTTTTCAATACCATATACCGCGCGCTCAATATTTGAGACTTTAATAAATGCCACTGCATTGGCTAAAATCACCGCGTTATCGGCGGTAATCACTTCTTGCTGCGGTATTTCTAAAATAATATCTTTAGTCGTCACTTTATAGCTGACTTTTGTAAACACAGGGTTAATCACGTGCAAGCCAGGGCTTAACACACCTGCAAATTTACCTAGCCGTTCTACTACCCATTCCTCGCCCTGCGGCACAATGCGTACACCTTTGAAGATGCCAACTATGACTAACAGTATCAGTACAATGCTAAAGCTTTCCATGATTTACCTACCCCAAAATAATTAAACTAAATAATTTTCACGCGCAAGGTGTTACCTTCTACCGCCACCACCGCGGCACTGCTGCCAGCTGCTATCGTTTCATTGCCAATGGCAGGCCACTCGCGGCTACCCATTAAGCCTTGTGCAAATTGTATTGTGCCAGTTTGCTCTGGACCACAAGCTTTTGTAATCTCGCCGACGCGGCCAATTTCTTCGCCCTGGGCTTGGCCAACGCGTGAATGTGTCTCAGTTTTTTTATAGTGTAATTTCCAAATAGCCAATGCGCTAATGGAAAGCGCGGCAAACATGACAAATTGTAAGGCCAGTGCCATATTAGGTAACATCCAAACTGCAATTGCAACGGCCAAAGCAGAAATGCCAAACCACAACAAATATATGGTGCCTGTGGCCATCTCTGCTGCTAGCAAAATCAAGCCAATCGCGCCCCAAATCCACATTGCATCAAACATAGCTGCCTTTCAAAATAACTAGATAACATCATAGCATCGCTGCAAATTTAAGCAACGGGTGAACCGTCAACAGGTTTTAGAATCCTAAAACCATGACCTCACCTATCCATATTGTTTGGTTTAAACGCGATTTGCGCGTACAAGACCACGCACCATTATTGCATGCCTACCAAGCAGGTGCCGTGTTGCCACTATTTGCTTGGGAGCCAACGGTGTGGGCGGGTGACGATTATGCGACGCAGCATCAGCAATTTATTGCAGAATGTTTGGCAGAGTTAACAACAGATTTAGCCAATTTAGGGTTAACGCTGTTGCAATCAAATATTGGCATGCTAGAAACGCTGATTGCCATAAGAAAAACGCAGCCAATCGCCGCTATTTATAGCCATGAAGAAACGGGTAATGGCGCAACTTTTGCCGTAGATAAAGCAGTGGCAATGTGGTGCAAACTACATGGTGTAGATTGGCACGAGACGCCACAAAATGGGGTGGTGCGTCGGCTAAAAAACCGCAACTATTGGGCCAAACATTGGGAGCAACGCATGAATATACCTATTATTTCGATGCCCTACAAGCCAATATCCATGCGGCCTACAGAGCATATTATTTTAAATAGTTTTTTAATGCCCAATATAAAAAATCAAGATAAGCCGCGCCGCCAGCGTGGTGGGCGCAGCCACGCGCTAGAAATCTTTAACAGTTTTTTAGATGGCCGCGCCGCAAAATTTAGGGGCGGTATTTCTAGCCCGCTTAGCGCAGTCACTGCTGGCTCACGCTTATCGCCTTATTTGGCTTATGGCAGTTTATCGATGCGTGAGGTGGTGCAAACCACACGCGAACGTAAAACTTGGGCGGCACAGGTGCCGCAACAGTTTCCAAAAGCACTCATCTCTGGCTTGGTAGGCTTTGAATCGCGCTTGCATTGGCATTGCCATTTTATGCAAAAATTAGAATCAGAACCCGAGCTAGAGTTTGCAAACTTGCACCACGCGCACGATGATATGCGTGATGAACAATTATCAGATGTGGAATCACAGCGCCGTTTGCAAGCGTGGAGCAAAGGTGAAACGGGCTGGCCGCTGGTAGATGCCTGCATGGCCATGTTGCGCGAAACAGGTTGGATAAATTTTAGAATGCGCGCCATGTTGATGAGTACCTCTAGTTACTTATATTGGTTGCATTGGCGCCAACCAGGCCTGCATTTGGCGCGCGAATTTCTGGATTACGAGCCAGGCATTCATTGGTCACAAAGCCAAATGCAAAGCGGCACCACCGGCATTAATACTTTGCGTATTTACAGCCCCATTAAGCAAGCGCAAGATCAAGACCCAACAGGCGCGTTTGTGCGGCATTGGTTACCCGCACTTAAACATGTGCCAGATAGCTGGATTTTTGAACCATATTTGATGCCAAAAGCGCAGCAACTGCTGTATGGCTGCCAGCTAGAAAAACATTACCCAGCACCGATAATTGATATTGCACAGGCAACGCGCGAGGCACGCGCAAAAATATCTGCGGCCAGACGAAAAGATGGTGTTTATGATGAAACGCTGGCAGTGATTAAAAAACATGCTTCACGTAAAGGCATGGCAGGCAGCGGGCGCAATAAAAATGGCCAGCAATTAGTGCAAAAAAAATCTCAAAAAAAGAGTACACTTACGCCCATAAAGTCGACTCAACAAGAGCTTTTTTAAATGAACAAATCTTTTAAACTGACTATCCCAGCCGAGCGTACAGAGCGTCTGCAATACATACGCCGCATGTTTCCAGCAGCCATTGGCACCGCCTTGGGCGATGATTGGCCTGGCGGTAGGCAAGAGGCACAAAAGCGCATTAACACCCTGGATGTTGTTGCTTATTCGCGTAATCGTAACTTTTTAAATGGTGCGGTTTCAAAACTTTCACCTTATTTTCGGCATGGTTGCGTCACGCTAAAAGAAGCCTCGGATAATGTGCGCAACAAGTATGGTGCACAATCCGAAAAATTTGTGCAAGAGCTAGCCTGGCGCGATTACTGGCGGCGCGTGTGGTATGAGCTGGGCAATGATATTTTTAGCGATATTGAAGACCCCAAAGTTGCATTGGGCGATAAGTTACTACCCGATTTTATTCGCCAAGGCATTACTGGCTTGCCGTGTATGGATGGCGTGATTCGCGATTTAACGCTGGATGGCTATGTGCACAACCACGCACGTATGTGGTTTGCCGCTTATGTGGTGCATTGGCTTAAGGTCGATTGGCGCGAAGCTGCCGATTGGTTTGAAAATTATTTGCTAGACGGCGACAAAGCGTCTAACCACCTTTCTTGGCAGTGGGTGGCATCGCTATTTGGCAGCAAACCTTATTATTTTAACAAAGAGAATTTAAGCCGTTTTACTGGCGACAAATATTGCGCAACGTGCAAGGTAAAGTGCCCATTCGATGCCAGTTACGAGCAATTGAAAGAGCAGTTATTTTCAGAAACACCAGCATCTGCCAAAGTACACCGCGTGCTCATGCCAGAAAAATCTGCCATGTCCACGCACCAAGCGGTGGCTATTTTTGTACACGATGAAATGTTGTCGTCGGCGCACCCACTGTTGCGTCGATCAATGCCCAAAATTTTTGTGTTCGATGATTTATTGCACGGAAAATGGCCGCTTAAGCGTTTGCAGTTTGTGGCCGATTGCTTGAATGAGCTACAGGATGTAGAAGTATGGATTGGCGATAGCGCTGCCGTTTTAAAAGAGCGAGGCGTAGGCCAAATTTTTACCCAAGATACGCCGAATCAACAAGTAAAAGCCATGCTGGAGCCATTTAATACACAATATATATCAGAGATTAAGTTTGCCGAATCTGAAATCAGTGAAAAGCGCTTAAAACGCTTTAGCCGCTATTGGGATAAGGTTGGCGTAGAGTTGTTTGGCGAGCAGGTGAGCCAAAAGCTGTAAAATTACAAGGAATTGCTTAACTAATAAATATTTAATTTTTAAAGTGCTGTTTTTCTAGCGCTTATCGCGTCACTAGCCTATGTTAAAATATTGGCATGACAACATCTACAAATCAAGACTTATCAAATCAAGAGCTGGCAAAATCCTTCGACCCCAAAACCATCGAGGCCAAATGGTACGCGTTTTGGGAACAAAACGGCTATTACGCTGCTGGCTTAAATCCAGCAATCAAAGAAAATTTCTGCATTCTGTTACCACCACCCAACGTCACTGGCACGTTGCATATGGGGCATGGTTTCAACCAAACGCTAATGGACGCACTTACACGTTATCACCGCATGCGCGGCGATAACACGTTGTGGCAGCCGGGCACAGACCACGCTGGTATCGCGACGCAGATTGTGGTGGAGCGTCAGTTAGACGCGCAAGGAGTAAGCCGTCACGACTTAGGGCGTGAGAAATTTTTAGAAAAAGTGTGGGAGTGGAAAGAGTATTCCGGCGGTACGATTACGCAGCAAATGCGTCGCTTAGGTACTTCACCAGACTGGTCGCGCGAGCGCTTCACCATGGACGAAGGCCTCAACAAAACTGTGACCGAAACTTTTGTACGTTTGTATAACGAAGGCTTGATTTACAGAGGAAAAAGACTCGTCAATTGGGATGTAAAACTCGGCACAGCCGTTTCAGATTTAGAAGTGGTGCAAGAAGAAGAAGATGGCTTTATGTGGCACATCAACTATCCGCTTGTTGAACCGGATACAGTTAAGGGTTTGACGCATTTAACTGTCGCCACAACCCGTCCAGAGACAATGCTGGGCGATGAGGCTGTTATGGTGCATCCGGAAGATGAGCGCTACAAGCACCTTATAGGTAAGAGGATTAGCATCCCGTTATGTAACCGTAAAATTGGAATTATTGCGGATGCGTATGTTGACCGCGAGTTTGGTACTGGTGTGGTGAAGGTGACGCCAGCACACGATTTTAATGACTATGCTGTGGGGCAGCGACATGGTTTAAGCCAAACTAATATTTTCACTCTCGATGGCAAAGTAATTAACAATTTTGTTCCTGCAGGCGGGGAACTTGAGTTTAATTACATTGCCGAGTTACCTGATGGTGGGAAGATTGGTGGCGCACATAGCATAAATCCATTGGCAGGTGATATTGGTATTCCTGAGGCATATCAAGAAAAAGACCGCTTTGAAGCACGCAAACTTATTGTTGCTGACTTAGAAGCTCAAGGCTATCTAGTTAAAACCGAAAAACATAAACTTAAAGTGCCGCGTGGTGACCGTACTGGCGTGGTTATTGAGCCCATGCTGACAGACCAATGGTTTGTAGATTTAACAGAAGAAAAAAGACGTGATGGCAAGCCTGGGAAAGGTGGTCTGTTAGCTATTACTAAGCCTGCACTGGATGTAGTGGCGAGTGGTGAAATTAAGTTTTACCCAGAAAACTGGGTGAATACCTATAACCAATGGCTCAATAATATTCAAGACTGGTGTATCTCTCGCCAGTTGTGGTGGGGGCATCAAATCCCAGCTTGGTACAGCGATAGCGGCAAAATCTATGTAGCGCATGATGAAGCTGAAGCAAAAACATTGGCAGCAAGCGACGGCTATACAGGTAACTTAAAACGTGACAATGACGTACTAGATACTTGGTACTCATCTGCGCTATGGCCGTTCTCAACCCTAGATTGGACTGGCGACAAAGCCAAAGATGACGCCAATCTTGCCTTGCAGCAATATTTGCCTTCTAGCGTGTTGGTGACTGGTTTTGACATTATTTTCTTCTGGGTGGCACGTATGGTGATGATGACGAAACATATCACTGGCAAAATTCCGTTTAAGCATGTGTATGTACATGGCCTGATTCGCGATGCTGAAGGCCAAAAGATGAGTAAATCTAAAGGCAATGTGCTTGACCCGATTGATTTAATTGATGGTATTTCGCTGGACGATTTAATCAAAAAGCGTACCACCGGTTTAATGAACCCGAAAGACGCGCCAAAAATCGAGAAGCATACGCGTAAAGAGTTTCCTGATGGCATTAATGCTTACGGAACTGACGCACTTAGATTCACATTCGCCGCGTTAGCAAGCCCAGGTCGCGACATTAAGTTTGATTTGCAACGCTGCGATGGCTATCGAAATTTCTGCAACAAATTGTGGAACGCCACCCGTTTTGTGTTGATGAATACACAAAAAGAAGATGGAACGCCTCAAGACAACGGCTTTGATGCCGCCAGTTGCGGTGAAGGCGGGCGTAAGTTTAGCCAGGCTGACCGCTGGATAGTGAGTATTTTGCAACGTACAGAAGCTGACGTAGAAAAAGCCTTTGCTGACTACCGCTTTGACCTAGCTGCAAAAGCCATTTACGAATTTGTGTGGGATGAATATTGCGATTGGTATTTAGAGCTAGCCAAAGTGCAAATTCAAAATGGAGATGATGCTGAAAAACGCGCGACTAGACGTACTTTGTTAAGAGTTTTAGAAACCATTTTACGTTTAGCGCACCCGATTATGCCGTTTATTACTGAAGAGATTTGGCAAACCATTGCGCCCATGACAGGTGTAAATAAACCAAGCATTATGCTTCAACCATACCCCAAGGCACAGCTAGATAAATTGGATGAAGCGTGTGAAGCATGGGTGGCACAATTAAAACAAATGGTCGATACCTGCCGCAGTTTGCGCGGTGAAATGGGCATCTCACCCGCCGCGCGCGTGCCTTTAATTGCCACTGGCGATGCAACACAGTTACAAGCCTATGCACCATATTTAAAGGCGCTAGCCAAATTGGAAGAAGTCACGATTGTTGCTGAATTGCCAGAAGCTGATGCGCCTGTCATGCTGGTGAATGACTTTAAATTGATGTTAAAAGTAGAGATTGATGTGGCTGCGGAAATTGAGCGTATCAGCAAAGAAGTGGCACGTTTACAAGGTGAGATAGGCAAAGCCAATGGCAAATTGAACAACGAAAGTTTTGTGGCACGCGCGCCTGCCGAAGTGGTCGCGCAAGAAAAAGCACGCGTGGCGGAATTTAGTGCCAGTTTAGAGAAACTAAAAGCGCAATTAGCCAAGCTAAACTAATGTGACCACAGGAAAAGATACTTCAGCAAAAGACAACGCAACTCTTGATAACCAGGCAGATGAAATTATGTGTGCCTGCAGCGGCACTACAAGAGGCAAAATTTACGATTTAGTCATGCAAGGCAAAGATTTTGAGGCGATTTCGCAATGGACTGGCGTTAATACGGGTTGTAGCGGTTGCGAGTGGGATATTTCAGAATTTGTGCGCGCATTAGAAGAACTAAAAAAAACTTAGTACTTTTAATAAATTGTTTAATAACAGATGCCCTATCAGCCAATATCCATGAGGCTCCCAGAGCATATTTTTACAGTTTTAATTAATTAACTAAATAAACAAATTGACGTCTGATTCACCAGCAAATTCAAAAAACGTGGCCGCACCACCATATTCAATCTCATCAATAAAATCAGTCTTTTTAAAATCAAATAAATCCACCGTCATTTGGCAAGCAATCAGTTTCACGCCACTTTCAATACATGCACTGCGTAAATCTTCAATACTAGCCACGCCCTTACTGGCAATTTTTTGTTTCATCATCATGGTCGCCATGCTTTCCATACCGGGAATCATTTGCACCAAATTTGGCATCGGCACCGGCATGGGCATGGCGGGGTTACCCAGCGGCGATACCTTCATGTCACTTAAATCTTTTTTAAGCAAAGTAAGGCCGTAAAAAGTAAAGAAGATTTGCACTTCGTAATCTAACGCAGCAGCGGTAGATGCCAAAATGAAAGGCGGATACGCCCAATCGAGCGTGCCTTTAGAGGCGATTAGAGCGAGCTTTTTAGGCATGTAAGTTAGGCATCAGCGCGCTTTTTGATGTAAAAGATAAATTCGCTATCTACTTGGTCCAGCTGCAGTAACTCGTGGCCAGTTTGTTTACAAAAAGCCTGAAAATCTTTCACCGAACCTGGGTCAGTGGCTATAATTTTTAAGGTTTGCGCAGGCTCAATTTCACTTAGACTTTTTTTGCAGCGCAAAATAGGTAACGGACAATTTAACTTGCGCGCATCACATTCTTTATCAAATTCCATGATTATCCTTATAGAGCTTTAATCAGATTTATTTTTTTTGGCTTAACGTATAACCCGCTTTGCCCCACGCCACTACACCGCCAATGAGGTTAAATACATCATTCACACCTTTACTCACAGCAAAATCGGCGGCATGTGCAGAGCGTATGCCGCTGTGACAATAAAACACCACTGAGCTTGCATGCATCAATTTTTCGTATTGCAAAGGCAACATAGAAAGCTGAATATGCAGCGCACCTGGTATCACACCGCGCGCTACTTCGTCGTCATTACGCACATCAACCAACAATACTTTTGGTTTGTTAATGTGATCAAATAAATCACTTGCTTCAATTTCAGAATAACTTTTCATGGCGAACCTTAAATAATATTAATATTGTACACATGAAACATTGGATGTGAAGGCGTTAATTGAGTATTAGATTCGCTAATTTAAAACACTGAGTTTGTAAGCTACGATTAGGCCAAAGTATGTTGAATAGCTAAGTTAAAAAGGTACGCTAAAAATGAAAAAGCCTTACAGCGATGTAAGGCTTAATCTTATTGGTGGCCGGGACGGGAATCGAACCTGTGACACGCGGATTTTCAATACACCTCAGCTACCCCAAAACTAACAAAATAAGTACAAGAAAACTAAACTTTTTTTGCTAACAGGAGCATATTTCTTAGCTGTAACCGAACCTAAATACCGAACTTGTTTGCATAGATATCACCAACAGTTATTCGTAAATTATGATTGAATTCATGCGGTTATCACTTCCTAGACTGAACGACCGCAATCGAACCTAAGTAAATATTGAAAAATCTCGTTCCAAATTGAATGCAAGATAATGGCAGAAGATCAGTTTGCACTGATACCTCTACCTCACCCGTCCCCTGTTTGCAAGTATATGGCACACCAAGTAGCCAAGTTGAGCCGGTTTGCACCGACCATCCGAGCTACCCAGTGACCAAACAACACTCAAACCACTGCGTCTGTAAGTATCTCCTTCGGTTTCATCTGCATCACAGCAGAAATTTTGCTAGTGATAGAGTTTGAAGCTTCCAACAAAGTCTTGTCACTCAAATGCGCATACCGCTGTGTCGTCCTAGTGTCTGCGTGTGAAAGCAACTTAGACACCTCATACAAGCTTCTACCATTATTAACACAGTAGGTCGCGAAGCTGTGGCGCAAATCGTGGCTGCGAAGGAAAGGCACACCGGCTTTGTTACGTATGCGATCCCAAGGCTTAAAGGTGTTTACAAATCTAGTACCAGTTTTACGATTAGTAAATACATACACATCAGCATCTTGCCTAGCAATCTGTTTCAATACCTCCAAAGCACTATCCGATAGCGGGATAGAATTTTGGCGTTTATTTTTGGAATTTGCAGCTGGCATAATCCAAAGTTTGTTATCAACATTGATATCTAACCACTTAGCAGTTAATGCGGCTGATAAACGACAACCAGTTGAAAGTAAAAATAGTGCCAGCAAACAAATTGGGCGATTACTATCAGTATATAAAACCTCCAGCAATTTTTTAAGTTGCTCATCAGTGAGAATATTTTCAACACCATTGAACTCATGATATAGCTGAATGCCTTTTGCAAAATTGACATCTAGATAGCCCCAGCGAACTGCCATATTGCCCATCCTGCGCAACAAAGCCGCATGATAATCTGCTGTTGCAGCACTCAAATTTTCTTTGCGTAAGTCCATCATAAAGGTCTGTATGTGGCGTAGCTTAATATCACGCAAAAGCATATGACCGAAACGAGGCTTGATTCTGAGACGCCACAACTGCTCTAAACGCTTAACCGATTTGGGCACAGTAGATTGTGCAAATGGGTAATACTCATCCCAGAGATCATTCATTGTCATCGTTTCAATACGCACTACATCAAGCGATAAATTGCCTTGTTTTGCAGCTGATGACTGTTGCTCTTTTAAGCGCCTCACTTCAGCACGTGCCTCTGCCAACGTGATGTCAGAGATGCGTCCGATTTTGACATGAGTGGTTTTTCCATCCACTTTAGTGCGCCAATAGAACGTGCGTTGCCCTGTTTCACTCACCAGCAAGTAGAGCCCAGCAGTGTCGGAGTCGCAGTATTCAACACGGCGCTTCCCAGCGGGGCATTTCAATGTTGCCAAGCTACTGGCATTAAGTTTAATAACAGCCATGTAAAGCACCTCCAAAGGTAAAGTTAAGAAAATAGGTCGTCATTGTCTAATGTTGTTACTTGATTAATTGAAGGAGCTTGACCATCTTGAATAGCATCAGATAAGGTTGCGTCTTCGGTATTAGCGGACTGATCTGTAATGTGAAGGTAACGTGCAAATACATCTTCAAACTGGCTTAATTCATAGCCTTTTGGCGTGGCAAATGCGCCGAGACGAACAGTTTTCGATTTAATGCCATAAACAGAAAGCTGAGTCGCAAGCTGTCTTGGTGAAAGAGGATGGCCGTGGTTATAGGTCGCCCAAGGACTATCCTCAATTTTAGTTAGTTCATCAATTAAATCTGCACTACTAATCTTTTCGGCAGATTGACTGTTACGCATTCTTTTTTCAAAGATGGATTGAATGTCAGCAAGTAACTCATTGCCCGTACTGACTTTTTCATTAGATTGGCATGACAGTATTAAAGCCGCTTCGGTAGCACGTTCAAGCCACCCATCACCTGCAACACTCGCGATCGCCAGTAAAGGCTCCCAATTGTCCTGTGCTCGGTCACTCAAGGCATCCGGTAAATCCGGTCTAGCCTTTTGAATGGCTTCTTCATAGTCATCAGCAGCACGCTCTAGTTTGGCACATAGTTTTGGAAATAAGCCAGGTTCGGCATAACGCAAACGCGTCACAGTTTCACCAGCCAGCTTGCGACGCATATTAAAAACAATGCCACGGCTCATGGTTGAATCTGGCAAATGCTTTTCTAGGGCAATGCCAGCAAGTGATTTCGCACTAAACACAGAAAATTTACGGGGTTCAAATGAATCGTCAATCGCTTCGCTTCTCAGCACAAAACCCTTTGATTTATAGCCAGCATTTACCATACCAACCATGTCGGAGTTGTCTTTGAAAAAAGTGTCTACTTCATCAAAGAAAATGGACACCATCCACAATTCTATTGAACGAAATAATGAAGATGGTGTGGCATTTGAAGCCATTAATGCCCTGCATGAAAGATCTGCCAAAATGGTTTGAAATAACGTCTTGGCACAAGCACGCTCTGGTGCATTGATGATGGCGATAGGTGAGGTATCAAACAAATCGACAACGTAAGTATGGAAAATCCATAAGGCTGCAGCATCCGCTTGTACTTTATCAATGATGACAAAGACACGAATTGTGCTTGATACTTCATCTAAAATTTCATCAAGTTTTACGGGCTTATCGTAAGCGTTATAAACGTCAAAAGGTAAATTTCTAGCCTCTTTACGTGATATTTTGAATCTTATTGATTTAGTCTTGTTATCGTTGGAATTAGACTGTTGAACAGGTGAAGAGCCTTTAATGTTGGAATCATTTTTGGCGTTTGTGAGTGTTGCCTCGCTTACTTCGTGAGCGAGGCTTGGGGGTACCAGATTGGCTGGTGAAATTACTTGTTCCATATTTTATGTTCCTTATTATTATTGTTAGTACAGGCACTGAATTAACAGCGCTTTGTTATTGTTGTTTTCTGTCATTGGACATATGGTCTGTTATCTTTGTAAATTAAATTTTATATAGTTAAGGCTCCTTATGTTTGATAAAAATAAAATATAAGTAACTGATTTATATATAAATAATACTCATACGGGTAGAATATTATTTCCGAGAACCCTTGTCAAGCATTTTGTTTTTTGCCATAAATCATGGTCATATTGTGCATCTCCGCCCACCCGAAAAAATCCGCAACACGCAACTTTCAAGGCAGGGCATGGCCTTTTGCGTTGCGTTTTAGTGGCGAAGAATTTTAACTAATACAAGTGATTTACAATTGAATAGATTACAATAATTAAACAAAGCTGCTATCAACGATTCGGAATAGTAAAGATATTGTTTATATTAAAAGGGCATTATCAAAAAGGGTATAAATGAAAATAAACTATGACGAGTTAATAGGCAATGCAAGCATAGCCCTTAAGAACTCTTACTCACCATATTCAAAATCAAAAGTGGGTGCAGCAGTCCTTACAAAAAGTGGAAATGTTTATTTAGGTTGCAATGTAGAGAATTCTTCATTTTCAGTTACATCTTGTGCAGAACGTAATGCGATTTCGTCAGCAGTGCTCTTGGAAGGACCGCAAATGGAAATAAGTGCAATAGCTATTTCTAGTGTTGATCGTAACAATAAAAAAGCATCTATAACCCCTTGCGGATCCTGCAGACAAGCAATAATAGAGTTTGGAAAAGATGCTGAGGTTGTTTTTTCTGATGACGAAGGTAAATTAATTATACTGCCTATTAGCGAACTAATTCCACACGCTTATACTGCCAAAACATTTCTAGGTAAATAGGGAATATTTATGCCGAAACCAACATATATTACTGAAGCAAAATGGAATGAAGAACATAACCACTTAATTGGTAAGGGGTCAGCTCTAGGTAACCAAAAAGCAAACATACACGACTATCTTTATTGCAGATTAAATATTATTGACGGTAAAGTTGGCTCTCTATTAACTGCCAATGGTATTTTTCTTGCTGCCGCAGGAGTTGTCGGAACCAGTTTTAAAGATAATATAGAACCATCAAATTTATGCTTATTAAAGACCTCAGCGACACTATGGTTTATTTCTACCATTATTTGTTTGTTAGTTAGTTGTCTTAAGTGGGAATATTTAGACGCCAAGGCGAGTAATAATAATGCTTATGTAGATAAAATTATTTCAGTCACTGTGCGCCGGACAAATTCCTATAATATAGCGCTGATATCAATGTTCTTATCATTTTTAATGTTTTCATATGTAGCACTAAGTCACTTTTATATTTGATGAGTGCAATGATCAGCATTTAAGTTTACATTATCTTAACTAGTGTAATAGTATTCATCGGCAATCAGTTTATATATAAAAAGTCAAAAATCCGCAACACGCAACATTCAAGGCCACACATGACATTGCGCGTTGCGTTTCAGTTGCGTCCGAATTTTGTTGCGGATGCATTTAGTTGGGGTTTGATTAATGGAATATGTGTGAAAAATCTGCAACGCAGAATGCCATGCCAGCAATAGGATTTGGCAAAACGTGGCGGCGTGGCGGCAATTTAGAATAAGAGCCTCTCATGATTTTGAGAGGGGTGAGAAGTTGAAATCGCTAATGCGAAGTGTCGGCAAAATCTTGCCAGCTTTCATCTGCATCAAAACCTGACAATAACATGGCTTGATCGACTAAAGCATGTGGCAACGATTCATCCGGCAAATTCCATGCAAGCACAGTATCAAGTGCGTCAATCAGATAATTTTGGTTGGGAATACACATACAGATTTCTCCTATTAGATTTGAAAATGTGAAAGCAAAAACGACAAAAATCCCCAAGATTTACCGCAGAAGGTCGGTATTGGGCTCGATATTGGCAGGGTTAAAAAGGGTGTAGCTTGGGAAGCCTTACAGGGCTTGGTTTTGCAGCGGGTGAAAAATTTAGAGAAGCGGACTGGAAGTACAACTAAACAAAAACTAAGCTTTATTGGCCTATTTAGTTTTGCCTGATGCAGCTTTAGATGAGGATGCCAAAACAGGAATATCGCCATCAATGTTTACTGCTTTTACTTTGCTTGTTTTAACTAAGGTGTCTTGCAAGCTAACGGCAGAACCGACCAATGCTTTGATAGGCTGCATGAAGCTATCTACAGACTGCAACACATAGCACCGTGGGTTGTCGGGATTGCTTGCGACCAAGCCTTCTTCCTTTATTGCCGCAAAGATAAAGGCTGCAGTATTTACGGATTTGCCTGTGAAGAAAATTTGCAAGGTGTATGAAGTAAGAGGAAATTTACTCGACTCCAGCACTGTGATTAATTTCTGTAAAGATACCCACTCTTTAGCGAACCAACCACTACTTGAGTTTTTAGCCACTCGGATAAAAATGTCTGTATTACCAACACAGCCAATTTGATACTCCAGCGTGCTTTTACCAGATAACGATTTGCAACTATTGATTTTGATAATACGGATGTTTTCATGCTTTGAGAATGCTTTCATATAGATGCTCCTTTAAATAAATTACTTTTTGAAAATGGCCTTCATATAAGATGGCTAAAAAGCCGCACTACGATTTTCATGCTGTATCGGTTGCTGCCATATGTTCCGTAACTCTAGCTGCTTGCCATAGTTGCTTTGGCACGTAATAAACTGGGCCACCCGCGTTATTCCAGCATAGTAAAAACATGACCCATTCTGGTTCGCCAGAAGCCTCATCTAAATAGTTACAGGCATCCCACGACATCGCCATATCGGTGACATTAGGCCAAACGCCATCATGTGTTTCAGCCCATTCGAAATCACAGCCATTGATTTGCAGTAGGTCGGCTTCTATTTCACAAACAAAAACATCGCCACCCAGAAAATCCGCATAATTGGCAGTAGCATTGTCTTGTTGAAGTAGCCAATTGATATGGTCATTGGTAATGTCTAAGGCGTTTGCAACGGTCAAATGCGGGCCGCTACATATGCCTAACATGACTGCTGCTAGGGCTTGTAACAGGCGATAGGGGATGATGCCGGATTGGTATTGTTGATGTGCTTCATTAAAATTGTGAATTGTTATCATATGGCTCCTTTGTATAGACGTAAAAAAGCCCACTGGCCTTGCGGCACAATGGGCGGTGTTAATGATTGTTTAATTAAAAACTGAACTTATAAACAAAAAGAGTAAGTAAATGCCAATGGCAGTACAAACGATGATAACCACGACCTGCAGTATCAGCATGAGTATCATCAACAAAATCGGCTGAATGAAACCCCATATCAAGTCAAGCACAAATAGTGCATGGTCAATAATCCAACCAATTGCAATATCAATAAAACCTGCTTCTACGCCTGTTTCGAGAAATCGATCACCTGCTTGAATTATCCTCTCCATACGTCGAACCCCTAGCTCCATTTTTGCAAGCATAAAGTTAGTGCTTTGTTGTCCCTCCATTAAGGTGAGGTATAAATTATTGCTTTCGTTAATTTTAGATTGATGCTTTGCGTAACCTTGAATGGCTTTGTTTGCTGCCCTGGATGAAGTGTTTATGAGAGAGTCTGAGACTTGTTTAGCGGTGCTAAATTTTGGTTTGCTTTTGCTGTTAGTGATAGCAATATCCTTTTCTTTAGTTGTAGAAAAAACTTGCAAGTATTTTCTATTTAGCCCAATCTAACTTATCGGGATAACGACTATTTGGCCTCGCAAAGCCAATCAATTCACAACTTTGATTTATAGGGCATTGATAAACGAAAATATATTTTTGTTCGCCTGTGTAACCTCCGAATGAATTTTTAGCATTGACGAATACCGATGAGTACCATGCTAGCACTGGATTATTGTCTAAATAATAAGTATTGCGTGTAAGTTTAAATCTAAATTTTGCACTGTCCGGATCTTTCAATTCTTTTAGAATTACTAGACGCTCTTTTGTTTGATGATTCGAATCAAGTACGCCCCAATCTGCGGCCTGCGAAACTTTTAATAATTCATCTCTTTTTTGTTGTGCAACTAATCCACATCCTGCAACTTGGATAGCCAATAACATAAGTAATAAATTCTTCATTTTTTCTCCTATAAGTAAATTACGGTTTAAAGTAGTGACAAATAATGGGTATCTTATCCCGTGGTTCTAAATACAGCAAACCCATAGCATTATTATGTGGCTAAAAAATCACCATCATTTTCAGGAAACCTTGCGCTTGTCAGCTTAGGTGCTGCTATTCGTGCAGCTAGGAAGGCAAAAGGTCTTTCTCAGGAGGCATTAGCTGAACTGGCAGATATTGACCGTTCATACATGGGTGGAATTGAAAGAGGTGAGCACAATTTGACAATTATGAATTTGCTCAAAATTGCTGATGCACTTGGAATAAAGGCATCTACATTCTTAGAAAAAAGCAATTACTAGCAAACTCTCTTATGCTGTGATGAGTTCGTAAAGTATGTAAAAGCCAAGAACCGTAAAAACGGTGATCAACACAATCCGCATTATCAGCATCACCAAAATCAAAACAATGGGTTGGATCACACCCCATATCAAACTAAGAAAATATAACGAATAGTCAACAATCCAACCCCATGCAATTCTGATGTAACCATCCGGTTTGCCAGTTTCAACTAATCGTTCGTGACCTTGATTTCCCCTATGAACACGCCGATTTCTTAACATATTATTTGCCAAGATAAAGTTGATGCTTTGTTGTGCCTCCATGATGTTGATGTAGCGGTTATTTGTTTCGTTAGTTTCAGATTGGTGCTTTGCTAGACCGCGAAAGGTTTTGTGTGCAGCGATAGTTGAAGTGTTTAGTAGGGAGTTTGAGACTTGCTTAGTGGTTGTGGTAACTCTTGGTTGGTGGTAAATGATATATTTTTGCCTCAATAGGCGCTCCTTGATTGTGAAAGAAAAAAGTCCACTAACCTCATAGTGAAATGGGCGACTAAATCTTAGGTTAGTTATGTTTCAGTGCATTTAGACGTTGATAATATGAGTGTTTAATAGAGTTTTGCGTATCCATTAATAATGAGTGTTATATTTAGACTCTAATTTAGATTTTAACTGGACTTTATTCCCTAAGAAGACTCTGTATAATCAATGTCAAGAACAATTCAAAATTAAAATAAACCAATATATAATAATGACTAGAAATAAGAATTGTACTGAATTGAATATGAATTCAGCTAAGGATGTAACTATGATGAAGCACTGCAGATTTTGTGAAGGAAAAGTCGCGGAAATTAAACAATTTCAGGCGGATGAAATTTTATATGAGTCTGACAAGTTCTACGCAATAAGCTCTATTGGGGGTTTTATACCTGGATGGACACTAGTGTTTCCAAAAGAGCATAATCTAAATATGTCTGTGTTTTATGGCAATCAAGATTTACACTTTTTTTTATCAGATGTTCACAAGGCAGTTGCAGAAATATATGGCACAAGTGTGATTTTTGAACACGGCTCAAATAATGAAACATCTCAAACTGCATGTGGCGTTGCTCATGCTCATATTCATATAGTACCATTCAATCAAAATATTGAACTCTTAGCTAAAGATGCCTCACCTGATTTAGTTTGGACAAAAGCAGATTTAAACTCTATTGATAAAATATCTGAAGGGAATGAGTATTTATTTTGCGCAAATAAATACTCAGGAACTGACACTAAAGGTTGTTTAGCTATATTAAATAATCCACAGTCGCAATTTTTCAGAAAAGTTTTAGCCAAAGCAGTTGGTTTAGTCGATCTATACGACTATAAAAAATATCGCTTTGAAGATATATCAACCGATACAACCAAAAAGCTTACTCAACACTTTACAGCACTAGAAAACACTCAATAAATTCATCTGGGTAGCTAATATCAATGGCAAAAGAAAATAACTCGGATGTTAGCAATCTAAAATCAGTTCCTAGTGTTTGGAATACCGGAGATCCTACAGATGGTAGGAGTAAACTCGACTACCAAAGTAAATACCCATTTTGTATTCGTGTGCAAATAAATCTGGAGGCAGGCTACTTAACCCTTCTCCTCATATTTGGTTTTTATGTGATTTATTGGCTGTTAAGTGGCGAATGTAGTTTTCTATTTACTGAATCAACATTTAATTCGCTAAATGATAATCTGAAAAAGCTGTTTGCTTTTAGCACATCAGGTTTAATAGGCGGTTCAATGTTTGGCATTAAGTATTTATATCATGTAACTGGACGTGGATGGTGGCATGAAGATAGGCGCATTTGGAGAATTTATTCCCCATTATTAGCAGCTGCTTTAGCTAGCATGCTGGGTTTCATACTAGATGGTGGGATTTTGCAAATATCTCAATACCACACAGAAGCAGTAGACAATCAATATATTAAGATCATAGGGCTTGGCTTCATCATTGGTTACTTCGCTGATACGGCTCTAGCAAAACTACAAGAAGTTGCTACTGTAATTTTCGGTACCTCGGTAAGAAATACTGCTGAAGTAAAAAACAAAGAAAACACTTAACTGCCATATCTAAATATGGCTTTGACACCTGTTCAACCTTTATACTTGATTACTGCTGTTAAGTTAATCACTCTTGATTTACCAGAAGTCACAATCAATAAAGTTGGCCATAAAGCATTTGGTTTATCAACAATTCCTCCTACATGGACGCCTCCATTTTGTGTTATTGATCATGATACTGCGCTGAAAATAGTTAAAGAAAAACTACAGCTCGATTCGTTAGGGTTGAAACAAATTCCTTGGTTAGCAGAGCTTCCAGAAAATCAAGAATTTATATTACGCTCAAGTGCAACTAATGAAACCATGGATGAGCGTGGTCATCTAGTTAGCAAAAGCACTCAGTTAAGTGAAATTTCCCTGGTATTAGAGGCATGTTTAAATGAGACAAAACATAACTCACACCCAATTCATTGGATTCTTCAGCCAGCTTTAAAAACAGAACTTAGGGGACACCTTTCTAATGAGAGACGCATCACTAAATTCAAAAGAGATTGGATGGTCGAATTTGACATACTAGACGATTCTAAAATAGCAACACCAGCTCCAATAAGATTCGGCATTAGGCAATGGCGTGATGGCACATCTTTGGGCGCCACTCATTTAGAGTGTGCATCTAGAACTGGGATTGATGGAGCATTACGGCAGCCTGCACAGTGGGCAACAGAACAAAAAGTGGTTTTACATTTTGAATGGGTATGGGACGGCAAGGCTGTTTGGATTGTTCAAGCAGATCCCTGTACAACCAATATTGGCGTAAATCCAAATTCATTATTACCAAAATCTGTGAAGCAAGTTAAATCAACATCACTTCAACATTTTAGAGAGGTTACCGAAGCAGATATCGCTAAGTACCGGAAGTTAGGTAATACAAAACTCTACAGCGAATTAGGATACGAACCCCCACCATTTTACATTATTGAAGATCTTTCAATAATTGAAGAGTTAATTAAAGGTAATCCAAGGGAATCAATCTTAGAAGATTTAGCAAAACTTACTGCCAAGGAACCTTTAGTTGTAAGATCTGATGGCATAGAGATGCAAATGCTTCCACGTAGTGACGGGCTTTATACGCCAGCGGATGTAGTCGACTGGTTTAGTAAAACTCTCCCTGAAAAGCTACAAAAAATTACAGACTGGAAAGAAAATTTAGTTTTTATATGCCATAACTTCTTACCAGCTCTTGCATCCGCTTGGAGCATGGTGGAGCCAGGGAAGAGAGTTGTTCGCGTGGAAGCGTTGTGGGGTATACCAGAAGGGATGTATTGGTATAGCCACGATGCATATGAAATTGATACGGGTGAAATTAATTTACAGGACGCAATCAAAAACAAAAATAAATTTCGATATACAAAGCGAGCAAGATATAAAGACCTTTTCGTAGCTCCAGATAAGCAAGGTAATTGGTGTACACATAGAACCTGCATACCTTATGACTGGAAATCCACTATTTCAGATGATGCCCAGCTTCAGGAAATCGCCATTACGACTAGAAAAATTGCTGAAAAATTAAATGTTCCAGTTAACGTAATGTGGTTTATAGGGGTTCATAAAGACGCATCGAGTCACTCGAATTTACCTTGGTATCATGAAATGTCTATGTTAGATAAAACAGCACTTCGAGTTGCACCAAGATTTAAACAGGCGGACTCTCGTACTATTGAATTGCACACATTAAGTGATTGGGAGAAATTACAAAGTCGCCCTGTCGCAGAGCATCAACTGATAAAAAGAATATCTGTTTCACCTAGGGAGTCTAACTTAATTCGAGATAAGGACTTTCTTGAGTTGCTTGCTGCATTTGCTAAAGAACGTAATGCAGTAATAGAGTTACAAGGTGGAGTTTTATCGCATGCCTTTTATATTTTACAAAAAGCAGGTTGCGCTGTAGAGATAGTTGATCTGTTTGGTGCAACGGAAGAAAGCCTAGTTTTCAGAAAAGTAGTTAGGGATAAAATCCCAGATACTATTATCCAAAAAGGCGAATCTGTAAGCCTTTTACAAATTAAAGGGGATCAGTTAGTTGGTGCCTTGAAATCCAAACTAATAGAAGAAGCTCTAGAAGTTCTGGATGCAAAATCGACTGCTGATACTGTAGAAGAACTTGCCGATGTCCTAGAGGTAATACATGCGATTTCACATCATTTAAAAGTAAGCATGAAAAGTATAGAGGACGCGCGAAAAGTTAAGCTTGAAAAGCGAGGCGGTTTCAAAGAGGGAAAAGTTTTAGTTAAAACTTCTGCACCGTCAAGTTTGTCGGAATATAGCTCAATGCCGACTTCTGGAACTTTATTTCCCGAAGAAGGAATTATCATTGCAAGTCCCGTATCATTAGAGCCTGAAATATCGTTGCACCAAGATGAAAGAGAAGTTAATGGTGTTAAGCAGCGTATATTAGAGATTGAATTGCCAACAGTACTAGATGGTATCGTTAACAGAACCTCAGACTTCGAATTAACTATTAATAGCCCTAATGGCCCCATAGTTAATTCATTTACTGGTGAATGGTCCATAGCAAGAAAAAAATCAGAGCTTAAAGTAAGGTTGGTTTTGTCACCTTATCCAGAACAAAAAAAATTACTATAGTCAACTTAATCTGGTTTGCATAAAACCATTAAGTCAAATAATCATGTAATATAATTTTTCATAACTTATAAAGAGCTTATTAATAACTCAAGGACAGTATTTAGTACGAAAGTACGAATGAATTTAAGGGAGTTATATGAGCAACAAATTTATGAGTCTAAGTATTTCAGAAATTCAACTTGACGAAAAGAATCCTAGATATGAGCCTGTGAGTAATCAAAAAGAAGCGATTGATGTGATGTTCAACGATCAGGAAGATAAGCTCTACGAACTGGCAATTGATATAACGGAGTATGGACTAGACCCAAGTAAGCGATTAATCGTTTTTAAAGATAATGGTAAATATATTGATGGTGATGGAAACAGAAGATTAACTGTATTAAAAACCTTAGAAACACCCGATTTAATAAAAAAAAGGAAAGTCCATAGTAAGTTTGTAGGGCTTAGTAAGAAGTTTAAGACCAAAAACATAACAAAAGTAGATTGTGTAATTTTTAATGCAAGAAAAGAGATAGATCACTGGCTTGAAATTAATCACGGCGGTGAACAAAAAGGGCGAGGCCAAATAAATTGGGACGCAGGACAAAAGCAAAGATTTTTAGGTGATAAATCTATTGGTCTATTGGCAAAAGACAAGCTATTAGAAGAAGGAAGAATTACCGAAAAAGAGTATCACGCAACTAACATTACCACTCTTGATAGATTGCTATCTTCAAAACCAGGTAAAAGTGCACTATCTATTATTAATGACTCAAATGGTACAGCTTTTAATGATGTTGAATGGTTAGAAAAAGTATACAAAGCGCTGATGGGGAAAAGTGTTAAAGAGGTTTATCACGATTCAGATCGCAAAGACTTCTTAATTAATGTATTGGGGACTCTTGAGCCCAGAGACTTATCTAAAGAAAACTCTGCAAACAAAAAAATAAACCAGCTCAAAAAAACAAAGCGCACTTCTAAAAATGAAATTATCTTTGGTGAAATTCTTAATCTCAAAAAATCAATAGTAAACGATATTTATCTTGATATATGCAGTATCTACGAAATGCATAAAAAAAATGGTGAAGGTTGCGTAGAGATTTTAGGGTTCTCGTTGAGATTAATCTTAGATGTGGCAGCTCATGAATATTACAAACTTAATCCTGTTCAGGGTCAAAATCAGGATGATCTTTATAAAAAATATCTTAAATTATTAAAAAATTCAGTTACTGCTCAAGAAGACAAAAACTCACTTGGCATTGATGTTGATATTAGCAACCTAATTAGTGAAAGCAATGTCGAGGCATTGTTAGCAAAGCTAGCTCATGGGTCTGTAAGAACAGATATTTCAATGGTTTTAAGGCTATCTAAGATTATTGGACATCTACTCAAAATACATTTTTCTGCCGAGGTGAAAAATGAGATTCTATAGTCCACTAAGATACCCTGGCGGTAAAAACTGTATCTTTGAATTTGTGGCAAATATCATTTCTGAAAATGAATTAATTGGTTACAGCTATGCTGAGCCTTATGCAGGAGGCTCCGGCCTGGCTTTAAGACTACTCTTCGAAGAGTATGTTGAGAAGATTTATATAAACGATTTGGATATTGCAATTTATGCATTTTGGAAATCAATCATCGAAGAACCAGACAAATTTTGTAACTGGATAAGAAAAGTTGAGGTTAATGTTGAGTCATGGAAAAAATATAAAAAAATATATGACTGCAAAAGTAAAACTGATTTATTTGAGCTAGCCAAAGCAACATTTTTTTTAAACCGAACAAATGTTTCTGGCGTTATAAAGGGTGGAATCATTGGTGGAATAGAGCAAAAAGGTAAATACAAAATAGATGCACGATTTAATAAAGAAGATCTTATAGAACGAATACAAAAAATATCTAGATATAAAAACAGAATTTACGTATCGAATGAAGATGGAATTACCTTTACTACACGTATAAATCAAAAAACAGAAGATGTTTTTATTTATCTTGATCCTCCTTATTTCGAAAAAGGAGCTGATTTATATATGAATTATTTTTCAGAATACGACCATAAAAAACTGAGTGAATTTGTCATTACTATGGATAAAAAGTGGATGATCTCATACGACAACAATTTGTTCATATTGAATCTATACTCAGAAATGCACAGAGTTGTATATAAACTATCTCAATCCGCATCAAACCGTATTGGTGATGAAGTACTTATTTTTTCGAATCAATTAAATTTCAATGATTCTTTAAAACACCTAAAACACGCACTTACAATTTAAATCAAAACTAAAATTTAGTTATAAAAGTGTTTTTAATCAGTGCTATAGATACAAAAAAGCCGGACTGGTTAGAGTCAGGCTAGTTTTGATATTTCCAAAAATTGGTGGCCGGGACGGGAATCGAACCTGTGACACGCGGATTTTCAATCCGCTGCTCTACCGACTGAGCTACCCGGCCAACGGGCAAAACGCATAACACTATTTGCAAGTCGCGCATTATAGCAAACTTAAACATTTATGGGCATATACCCAACAATATAAATTATTGGCAAGGGTAGTAAAACACAATTAATTGCACTATAGTGTGTTTATGAGATATGTTTATAGTGTGTTTTGATAAACATTTAAATCATTAAATAAAATCAAAAAGGAGATAGCAATGGGAATGTTTTCGTTTATTAAAGAGGCGGGTGAGAAACTATTTGGCATTGGCGAGGCAAAAGCAACAGAAGTTGCCGCAAAAGCTAATCCAACACCAGTCAATGTAGATGCTGCCAACCAAGCTGCAGCTAACGCGATTGCGAATTATGTGGCAAAAATGAATTTAACTGCCGATGGTTTAGATATTGGTTTTGATGGCGCATCGGGCACGGTGATTGTGCAAGGTATGGCGGCAGATCAAGAAACTAAAGAGAAAATTTTATTGTGCTGCGGCAATGTGGCTGGCGTAGAGCATGTGCAAGATCAATTAGGGGTGATTTCAGCTGAAGCTGATCCTGTATTTTATACGGTCGTGCGTGGCGATACATTATCTAAAATTGCCAAAGAATATTATGGTAACGCAAATGCGTACCACGGTATTTTTGAGGCGAACAAGCCAATGTTAAGTCACCCAGATAAAATTTACCCAGGCCAAATGTTGCGTATTCCGCCGCAGTAATTTAGTTTAATTTTCACTAAATATTTTTATCAAAAAAGGAGTTTTAACATGAATACATTTTTACGCGCACTATTAGCAGGTGTTTTTGCCGTGACATTACTAGCTGGTTGCAACAAATCAGACGATGCGGTTGACAATATGAAGGAAGAAATGGGCGAAGCGGTAGATGCCACTAAAGAAGCAGCTGGCGCTGTTGCTGATGAAACTAAAGAGGCAGTGACGGATGCTGCAGAAGCCACTTCAGAAGCCGCAGTAGAAGCAAAAGATGATGCGGTAGATGCGATACAAGCAGCTAAAGATGCGGCTGCTGCTGAAGCGGCAAAATAATTAATCACTAGTCTTAAATAACTGGTTAAATTATTTTTTAGATTAAACCCGCAACGCCATTAGGTTTTGCGGGTTTTTCATTTACACTTTCAGCCATGCAAAATTTTCAAATATCGCCGCCAAGTAGTAGCTTAAAAATAGCACTGCAGCAAAAAATAAACAACAAAACCAAACCGCTGGGTGCGCTAGGCCGCTTAGAGGAAATTGCGCTGCAAATTGGCTTGATTCAAAATACGCTCACACCAATATTAAATATGCCTGTAGTAATGGTATTCGCGGGCGATCACGGCATCGCTGCAAGTGGTGTCAGTGCTTATCCGCAGGCAGTCACTGCACAAATGGTATTAAATTTTTTAAATGGTGGCGCAGCCATTAACGTATTTTCCAAACAAAATAATATAGCTTTGCGGGTGGTAGATGCAGGGGTTAATCATATTTTTGAGCCACATACTAATTTGATTGATGCCAAAATTGGTATGGGTACAGCCAACTTTTTGGATGTACCTGCTATGTCAAAAGCGCAATGTCAGCAAGCGCTTACACTTGGTATAAGTCTTGTGCAAAAAGAGATTCAAGCTGGCAGCAATGTGTTGGCGTTTGGCGAAATGGGCATTGCTAATACTGCATCTGCCAGCTGTTTAATGAGCGTATTGTGCAAGCTGCCGATTGAAGATTGCGTAGGACGAGGCACGGGTTTGGATGACGCTGGATTAGTCAAAAAAACTGAAATTTTAAAGCTAGCAATTGCGCATCATGCATTACCAGCAGACGATGCACTACAATTATTAACCACATTTGGCGGCTTTGAAGTCGCCATGATGGTAGGTGCCATGCTATGCGCGGCCGAGCAAAAAACGCTGTTGTTGATTGATGGGTTTATTGCAACTTCTGCCTTATTGGTGGCGAGTAAATTGCAGCCTAATATTTTGCACTATTGCGTGTTTGCTCATTGTTCTGGCGAGGCAGGTCACAAGCGGTTATTAGAATATTTAGGCGTAAAACCACTGCTAGACTTGGGTTTAAGATTAGGTGAGGGCACAGGTGCAGCTTTGGTATGCCCGCTGGTGCAAGCAGCCGTTAATTTTTTAAATGACATGGCCAGTTTCGAATCGGCAAATGTAAGTGAGAAAGCCTAATATGCAAAAACAATGGCAATATTTTTTGTTGGCAGTGGGCTTTTTTACACGCATTCCTGTACCCAGCCAGCCCAATTTTCAAGCGTCAGATTTAAACCATTCGGTTAAATATTTTCCGTTAGTTGGCTTGTTGATTGGATTGATGGCCGCTTTAATTTTTTATCTTCTGGGTCAAGTTTTTCCGCACAGCGTCGCCATAGTTATTAGCATGGCAGTCACTATTTTTGCCACTGGCGCTTTTCATGAGGATGGCTTGGCAGATAGCGCAGATGGTTTAGGGGGAGGCTGGAATCGTGAGCAAGCGCTTACTATTATGCAAGATTCGCGCTTGGGTACTTACGGTGCTGTGGCTTTATTTTTAGTGCTCATGCTAAAGTTTCAGTTACTTAATAGTATGCATCAAGATATGGTCGCACTGGCTTTAATTTGTGCGCACCCGTTAAGTCGGTTAACGGCTGTCTGGCTAATGGCAGCGCTGCCATATGCCAAAACTAATGCAAACCTCAGCAGCAAAGCCAAACCGTTAGCGACACAAATTTCGCGCCAAGATTTTTGGGTTGCCAATTTGTTTGGCTTGTTGCCTGTGCTACTTTTGGGTGGGTTAATTTATATTGTGACCGCAGGCAATTGGCAAGTCACTGCGGGCTATATCTGTTTACTGATAGGCGCCACTGGCGCTGGTTGGCTTTGGTGGCACGCATTACTTAAACGTAAACTTGGTGGTTATACTGGTGATACCTTGGGCGGCATACAGCAAATTAGCGAGCTAATGTTTTACATTGCATCGCTGACTTGGCTGCAATATATCGACGCTTATAATATTTAAAATTAACGCTATGAAGTTAACACCATGAAAATTACGCTGGTTCGCCACACCTCGCTACAAATTGCGCCTGGCATTTGTTATGGTCAAAGCGATATTGATGTAGGCGAAAATTTTTTTGTTGAAGCAAACAAACTTAAAACCAAGCTGGCAAATACACAATTTGATGCCGTGTATGCCAGCCCATTGCAACGCTGCGTAAAGCTAGCAAGCGCGCTGAATGTGGGTGATGCAGTTGAAGACGCGCGTTTAATGGAGCTGAATTTTGGCGATTGGGAAACGCAAGCTTGGGATGATATTCCGCGCGAGTTTTTTGATGTGTGGGCGCACGATTACGCTAACCTTGCGCCACCTAACGGTGAAACTTTTGGCCAACTGCAACAACGTGCACTGCATTTTTTGGACGAACTAAAGCGTCAACATTCTGGTAAACATATTTTAATTGTTTCGCATGGCGGGCTCATTCGTGCGCTGCTAGCGCATGTGTTGAATATGGAACTGAAAGGGTTGTTTCGATTTAATATTGATTATGCCAGTGTGACGGAGTTAGATTTTTCGCAAACCGTGCCTAAAATCAATTTTGTGAATTTGTAATTTACAAGCTAGTGATTATATGCCCTGTAGGCCCCATGGATATTGGCTTGTAGGGTATGTCAATTTAAAGTGCGTGCTGAATATCCATCAATGCGCTTTCTAAATGTTGCCATGCACCTTCTGGCGGCAGCCCAAAACGCAAGCTAGAAGCCTCAGAAAATAAGCGTACCCAAACCCCTTGTTTGGCAAGTGCTTGGTGAATAATGCTAGCATTTTTTGTTGGCACAAATTGAAAAAGTGTGGTGCCTGCTGAAGGGCTTAATCCAAACTGGCTTAGCAACTTTACAAGGCGCTGTGAATTGTTTGATAATTGTATTCGCGTAGCTTGTTGCCATTGTGTATCAAGCAAGGCTTGTGTTGTCACACAACGACTTGGCCCTGTCAGCGACCAAGGACCGATAGCCTCTTGTGCTTGGTTTAATAATGTTTTGTGCGCCAATATAAAGCCGACTCTTGCACCCGCTAAGCCAAAAAACTTACCTAGCGATCGCAATACAATTAAACCTTGCAAATGCGCATGTTGCGCTAAGCTGTGTTCAGGGGTTGCATCTATAAAAGCTTCATCTACCACTAACCAGCCGCCACGTTTAGCAAGCGCAGCATGCCAAGCAAGCAAAGTCTCGGCTGAAAACTGTGTTGCTGTCGGATTATTTGGATTGCAAATTAACAGCACATCCGTCGTATTTAACAGGTCATCATTTGGATAATTTTCAAAAGTTGTCACCTGATGCCCACAACGTAGCCAAGCCTGTGCGTGTTCGTTATACATGGGGCATAACATGGCCACCTTAGAGGCTGTGCGTAGTGTTGGCAATAGTTGTAAAGCCGCTTGCGAGCCTGCAGTTGGTAAGATAGAAGTCGCACCATAATAAGTGCAAGCAGCTTCTATCAGCCCATCGTTTTCATTCGGAAGGCGTTGCCACATAACTTGCGGAATCTTAGGAATAGGATAACCATTTGGGTTAATGCCAGTGGATAAATCTAGCCAGTTTTCAAGTGAAATACCATATTGCTTGGCAGCTAAGGCTAAATTTCCGCCGTGTTCAAGCATAGTAGTGAACGATGCAAGACATGATTAAAAATACTACCAGCCATAAATAGACGCTATGGCGCACTAAAGCTAATGCGCGTTCAATATCCGCCAACACGGGTGCGTTACCAGCCCCTAAAGTGGGGCGTTGATGCCACTCTCCGTGGTAGCAAGCTGCGCCACCAAGTAGCACATTTAGCGCGCCTGCACCTGCCGACATCACAGGCCCAGCATTGGGGCTATCCCACAACGGCGCTTGGCTTTTCCAGCAACTAAGCGCTGTTTTAGTGTTGCCAATCAGTGCATAACTTAGCGCAGTTAATCGCGCAGGAATATAATCTAATACATCATCTAACCTAGCCGCAGCCCAGCCAAAATAGTAAAAACGTGAGCTTTTATAGCCCCATATCGCATCCATGGTGTTGGCTAAACGAAACAATAATGCGCCTGCACCACCCGCAATAAAAAACCAAAACAGCGCACCAAATACCCCATCATTGCCGTTTTCTAGCACCGATTCTACCGTGGCGGGTATTGGATCTATTGCAGCAGAGTCGCGGCTCACCATATAAGAAGTGGCTATTTTTGCTTGCGCCAAATCATTTTTCTTAAGCGCTTGAGTGACTGCGCGGGCATGGTCGTGCAGGCTTTTATGACCAATAGCAAAATATAACAAAGCAATATTTAACAGGATATTTAGCCAGATATTCTGCCAGCTTATTTGGCATAAATAATAAGCCAGCAAAAAAAAAGGGGTAAGTAATAACAGCAACGCCAATGCACCTAAAACACGTTGCGAGGCTTTATTTTGGTTGCGCTCGGGGTTAAGCCACGCTTCAAGCTTATCTACCAACCAACCAAAACCTACTAGTGGATGAAATCGGCGTGGCTCGCCTACTAAGTAATCAATGGCAACTGCAGCAATCGCAATCAGCGGGAAAACAAAGGGCTTAATTACTGAGAACACAAAAATTAATTTGCGGCTTCAACTAAAATTGTTTCGCCAAAGCATTCCACCACTTGGCCTGCGCGAATTTTTGCGGTTTTGCGTAACTCTATTGCACCATCTACGGTGACGTTACCATCCGCTACCATCAATTTGCCTTGGCCACCGCTATTAGCAATGCCCGTAGTTTTAAGCAAATCGCACAGCGCTATAAATTCGCCTTTTAATTCAAATTCCATCTTAACCTTTCAAATTAATGGGTAAGCCAGCAGCAATAAAACTGACTTTGTTTGCTACACCTGCTATTGCTTGGTTTAGCCGACCTTGTTCATCTTGAAACTGGCGATTAATTGCGCCCAATGGCACAATACCCATTCCTACTTCATTACTGACTAAAATAATTTCAGCGTCTAATGTTGGCAACAGTTGTAAAAACTTTTCTCGCTCTAATTTCCAATCCACGCCTTCTATAGGTGCACATTCTGGACAAATGCATTGCGCTAGCCACAGTGTTAAGCAATCTATAATAATACAATTTTTATATGCGCCAGAAGCCGCATGCTTATTGGCTTGCAGGCCGATATTATTCAGGACATCTGCTAAATAATGTGGCACTTCTATTATTTCCCACTCTTTCGGTCGCCTGTCTTTATGCTGCTGCACGCGCACTTTAAATTCATCGTCGTAAATTTGCGCAGTAGCGATGTAAGTCACAGCTAAGCCAGATTCAATCGCCAGCTTTTCTGCATAACTACTTTTGCCGCTGCGTGCACCGCCTAAAATTAAATGAATACTCATACGCGTAACCTTGTACCAAACTTTTGTAGCAAATGTTGAGAAGCTGCCCACTGTTGAATAATGGTTTGCAATTGCGGCAGGCCATGTGTAAATACTGATGGCCCCGGCTGCAAAATATCCACCGATTTAATTTCAAACACAAAGCCATTTTTTATGGCGGGTATTTCACCCCAGCCTTCGCGTGCTGCCACTTGCGCTGGTTGAAATTTTTTGCCACACCACGATCCAATCACAATATCTGGCATGCGTGCCAATACTTGCGCAGGCGTTACCATGCGCTGGCCAGCACTTTGAAACTGCGTTAGCTCTGGAAAGCAATCTTCACCGCCTGCAATATTGATGAGCTCCGCCGCCCAGCGAATGCTACACATCATGGGTTCATCCCATTCCTCAAAATAAACAATTGGCCTGCAAGTCAGTGTGGATGCGGCTTGCAGAGCATCGTTTATTTTTTGTTGATAGGTAGAAATAAGCGCATCAGCTTTAGTTTGTGCGCCCACCAAACGCCCAATGGTTGCAATCATGCGCAAAATATCGTCAACAGAGCGCTGATTAAACACATGCACCTGTATGCCCGCTTTGATGAGTTCCGCTGCAATATCCGCCTGCAAATTAGAAAACCCAAGCACCAAATCGGGCTTTAGCGCTAATATTTTATCAATTTTTGCGCTGGTAAATGCAGCCACTTTGGGCTTTTCTTTGCGCGCTTCAGCAGGTCGTGTGGTATATCCAGAAATGCCAACAATACGATCTTGCTCGCCTAACAAATACAGCACCTCAACCGTTTCAGTGGTCAGGCAAACAATGCGCTGGGGCAGGTAACTCATTGGTTTTTCTCGTTATTTTCCCAGCTGTTTTGCATGAGCATTTCATCTAAAGTTTTCTCCGTTGCCCAACCAGTTTCAACCAACATCGGTTCTTTGTAAAAACTATTCACATGCCCCAAACACAGCACAGCTATTGGCTTTGCACCCTTTGGCATATTCAGCAAACTGGCAAGTTTAACTGGGTCAAAAATACTCACCCAACCCATGCCCAAGCCCTCTGCCCGCGCGGCCAACCACATATTTTGTATAGCGCAACTCACCGATGCAATATCCATTTCTGGCAAGGTGCGGCGGCCAAAAATATGTTGCTCGCGCTTATCGCATAGCGCAGCAATTAGCACTTCACCGCAATCTAAAATACCTTCTACTTTAAGCTTTAAAAACTCGGCCATGCGGGTGGTGGTCTCAAACTCGCCAATGGCTTGCGCGGTATTCGCGCGTTCTTCATCTACCAACTTGTGAATTTGTTTGCGTAAGTTTGAATCGCTAATACGAATAAAACGCCACGGTTGCATAAGGCCTACGCTAGGCGCATGGTGCGCGGCTTGCAGCAGTTTGGTCAACAGCTCTGGCGCAATGGGGGTAGGCAAAAAATGCCGCATATCGCGCCGCTCGGCAATCACCTTGTAAATGGCTGCTTGTTCTAGCTCGCTGTAAGAATGCGCATTTTTCATATTTTGTGAGAAAAAAAGCCGCTATAAAAAGCGGCTTTTATCGTGAGATACAATTAGTTTTTTGAAATCTCGGCGGGTTTAACACTGCGTATTAAAGCAACTACCATCAACACCAAACCAAAATATGCCGCGTTGACCGCCATCCAATTGGGTAGATAGTTCCAGCCATGCTTCATTGATTCAATTAAACCTTCTGCTGGAAAGCGGCCAGAGAACAAATAATAAGTTTGGGTAGAAACCACAAATGCTACAAAGGTTGCACCTAAACTCACCGCTGCAAAACGCAATGGAGAAAATGGATTTGTTTGCTTGCTTAACCACAAACCACCAAACCAAAGTGCAGCATAGCTAGGAATTAAGCCCCAATAGCCATTGGTCAGGCAAAAACCTTGAATTGGATCAATTGCAGCTGCACCAAAATCAATGAATGTAGCCAGTACAAAAAACGCAGCAAACCAAGCCCAACGCTTCAGCATCAAGCCACCCAATAAAAACAAGGCTAAACTTGCATCTGGCAAAGATACTAATGTAAGCACATGGCTACCGCGTGTAAGCAGCATAGCAAATGCAATTGCTACGGCAATTAGTAAGGGTTTAGTGAGTGTTGATATGTTCATGGCTTTCTCCAGTTTCATGTGTGACATCATAACATTTTGCGAGTTTGTTCTCTACTCTGGCTGCCAGCGCACGTTAACAAATAAATTTGAGCCAGGTGTATTGTAGTCAATACCATTACCATCTACAGCTAGCGCATAATCTTTATCTAAAATATTGTTAGCCCTTGCCTGAACAGTCCAATCTTGGTGCAACTTATAAGCGGCAGTTAAATTTAGCAAAGCATAACCATCTAAACCAACCGTATTAGCCAAATTATTATAACGTTTTGAAGAAGCAGTCGCTTCTGCACCAAAGCGCCAATCGCCCCAGTTATAGCTTAAGTTAAGTGCGCCATGACGGTTGGCGCGACGTGCAAGTAAATTATCAGTAGCATCATCACGCGGCGATTGAATATCAGCGCTCGCTTGTAATTGCAAGTTGCCCCAGCTTTGCGAGCCAGCTAATGTTAAGCCTTGAATGGTTGTTTTCCGTAAGTTTTCAATTGTAAAAGTTGATATGTCAAAAGCTATTAAATCCCTAATTTTATTTTCATAAATGGTTGCTGAAATATTAGTGTTCTCATCTTGATAGCGCAAACTAGCCTCTAAATTATCTGATTTTTCGGGCGCTAAATTAGGATTATTAAAACCAGGAAAGTACAAATCATTAAAAGTTGGCGCTTTAAATGCACTGCCATAACTAGCAGTAGCGCGCCAATTTTGATTAAAGCTATAGCCATAACCAATGCCGCCAGTCATGTAATTACCGAACTGAGAATTATGATCTTCACGCAAACTTGCCTGCAAACTGTGTGCGCCAATATTTGCTAAATAACTAGCAACATAGCCTTCATTGATGCGATTAGTTTTATCGTAATCGGTGGTTGATTCCACATCCTCTTCAAGTCTGTCGTACATCAGCGTCAATGTACCCACTGGCAAACTAAAATCATTTTGCCAATTAATTTGTGTTTGCTCGGTCTCAAATTTAGTCGGATTGAATGGGTTGTTGAAAGGGTCTATTTCATCATTACTTGTAACTTCATCTTGGCTAAACCCCACTTTTAAATTAGATACCCAAAATGGTAAAAATTGATTTTTTGAGGTGAACGCTAAGCTTTGCTGTTCAATATCCGCATTTGAAGAAAAGTTACCTAGGTTAAAGCTGTTGTCAAAGCGCGTTTTGCCATCACTGTTAAATAGCTGAACGCCAATTTCATGGCCTTCAACTAGCTTTTGGGTGATTGAAGTGTTGAATGAAAAATTGCTATAGCCATCATCATCATTAAAATTAGGGTTGTTTGTATCAATTGCAGAAAATCCATCGGTATTAGAGCCAGATAAGTTAAGCGCAAAACTAGTGTCGTTTATTTGGCCACTTACTCCAGCCTCAACAATTTTTGTGTCATATGTACCATAGCCAACGCTGCCATAAAACCGTGGTTTACCTTCGCCTTTTTTAGTAAAAATTTGAATGACACCGCCAATGGCATCTTGGCCGTACAAGCTACTTGCAGAGCCACGCAAAATTTCAACTTTATCAATTTGTGTTATTGGCAAGTTTTCAAATGTGGTCGTACCCAATGTAGCTGAGTTGACACGTACACCATCAATAAGCACGACAACATGACTACTATTGCTACCCCTTATGAAAATACCTGCGGTTTTGCCTGCACCACCATTGCTGGTAATTTCAATACCTGGTTGAAGCTGTAAAAGCTCAACTAAAGTCGCTTGCCCACTGCGTTGAATTTCTTCTCTGTTAATGACTGTTACATCGCCAATCACACTTTCTCGCGGTTGCGCCGTGCGGGTTGCAGTGACAACAACATCTTCTAACTCGATATTTTCTGCTGAATAACTGGGTGCTGTAAATGCGAGCGCGATTAGGCTTGCGATGATTTTTTTAGACATGATAGATTCCCTAAATTACATGCGTCCCCGCATGTAGATTTTTTAAGCTTTTATTTAGAAAAGCTTGGTTAAAAAGTCTAGGGAATACAGAAAGATAAGAAAGACGAAAATTGCGCGCAAATAAATGAATATTTGCTGCAGCTTTTGGTCACCGTCACCCCGCGGCATTGCCTAGCTTGCCTTAAAATTAAGGCGTAAATTGTCAGGCCGGTCTCCGGGCTTGTGAGGAATGATTTGCGCCTTCCCAAATATAAAAAATACTCAGTGGCTCATTGCAAAACTACACTCACTTACCGTTGCGGGGGCAGCATAGGCATTGTTAATTTGAGGTTAACGCACCTAATTCCCAGTTTCACCATGTTTTAAATAAACAGTGGCACCTTACAACTAACCTCGATTATATCTCCATATGTTGTTTTTTATGCACTTGTACAATTTAAATTTACGTCACAAGTGGGTTAAACGTGTTAAATTACTTTGAATAGCTCACGTTAGCTATTGACTTAAATGAAATTTTTAATTTATAGTGGGGTAATGGAAGCAGATTTAAAAAGTTTAGAGGAAAAAATTTCCAAACTCATCTCTTTGTGCGGGCATTTGCGCGAGGAGAATGGTCAATTGCGCGATGATTTATCGCAAGCGCAACAAAAAACTGACGCTTTAAAAAACAATATGCTACTGGCCAGCAATAGGTTAGAAGTTTTGCTTAATAATGTGCCAAATAATGTTGAGACACTTTGAGTGAGTTTTTATGAGCAATAGTAAACCAGTCGATGTATCGATTATGGGGCGCGAGTTTACCGTATCGTGTACAGATGAAGAGCGCGATGGCTTGCTTAACGCGGTAAGTTATCTCGATAAAAAAATGCACGATATTCGCGATTCTGGCAAAGTAGTTGGGCTAGATCGCATTGCCATTATGGCGGCATTAAACTTATCGCATGAGTTGTTGAATACCAAAACCGGCGATGTTGACATCGGCGATTATAAGCGTAGGATAAGTGTCATGCAGAATCAAATTGATGAAGCGATGGCAGCGCAAAGTAAGCTTTTGTAAGTAAGTATAAGCAACTAAAGTTTTTCATCAGTTCGTCATACATTCGTTCTAATATTCAATCTGTTTTCTGTGGTGTTGCTTGAGTCTAAATTCCTTGAACTAGCTTTTGTTATAGGTTTCAGCCACTCGAGTTGCGGTGTGAGCGCTCTAAATTGGGTTATCTTTTAAGATGCCCTTGGCGAGTGTACCTAATGCGCTTTAGGTTGTTACCACCTGAACTTTTTTGGTTCAGGATTAACGACTCAGGCAACACCACAGAAAATAGGTTTTGTTTTTAACGCGAAATTTCTGCGTTGTTTTTCGCTTGTCGTACTCAATGTACTGTCCGCGCTCAAACGC
>JANOQW010000030.1:0-62696 GCA_031422335.1 Methylophilaceae bacterium | reverse complement strand
GTCACCATCCACGTCAGTGGCGTTGTTGAGTAAGTCGCCTGCGGCACCGTCAGCAACAGTGAGGGTGACGTCTTCGGTCACGGTGTTGGTTTCGTTGCCATCGACCGGTGCGTCATTGCTACCATTAATAGTGATAGTGAGTATTGCGGTGGTACTTGAGCCATCCCCATCGGTTAAGATGTAAGTGTAATTGTCAGTAAGCGTATCGCCAACATTGAGCGCATTTACCGCTGGGTTACCGTTGTTCAAAGTGTAGACGTAACTACCATCACTATTTAATACCAAGTTACCGTAGGTCAGTGCCACTGTAGCTGGCGTAATTGGGTTAGCATTCACGTCAGCACCAACCGTGTCACCAGTTGCAACGTCGGTGAGTACGTTGCCAGTGGCAATTAACGCAGTATCTTCAATGACACTATTACTATCATTTACCGCTACTGGTTTGCTGTCGGTAATCACAATATCTAAATTATTAACTGGGCTAGTGATACTGTTGTCATCAGTGACGCTGATTGGGATGATATCTGTCACATTGGCGTTACTGTTTTGTACCAGCGGGTCGTACGTATAAGTAACGACGCCGGTGCCTGGGTTGTAGCCAGTGAGAATGAGCGTACCTTCACCAGTGCTGATGCTAACTGGAGTAGTGCCTAAGTTATTGAGTTGTGCTTCAGTGACTGAGGTGCCACCAACGCTGATGCTTTGTACGCCTGCTGGTGCTGTCACAGTAAAGCTACCTGCAGTCGGACCTGCCGTCTCAGGCAATGTACTGTCACCTGCAGCAGCACCATTGGTATCAGGGATCGTAATGCTGGCCGCACCAATATTACCGCCGCCATTACTGCTACCGCCGTTTCCATAATCTGGATCATTGCCTTGGCGTAAATTGTCGCCATCACGGCGCCCCTGGAAATCGCGATTAAAGCGGTTGTAATCAAAGTTAAATTGGTTTAAATCTTGGTCGATACGTGGTAAATAGACGGCGCCGCTCATGGCGTCATTTGGTTGAATGTCACGATCTTGCGCCATGGGGTCACTGTCAAGATATTCGCGGCTGGCCACATCGTAGCCATAGTCAAATTGATTGAGCACGTTGTCGATACGCAGCAAATCGACAAAGTTGTGGCCGCTTTGCTGCTCACCAACGCCTTCGTTTACATCAGCACGTTGTTGCGCAAGGTTGGCAATAATGTCATCAATGTTGTCACCAGTGTTAATGGCTTGGATAACACTTTGAATGGTGGCTTGTGAAACGGCGTTGTCTGTAGGTTCAACTAGGTTGTATAAAATGGCATCGGACAGCTCTTGCGTGAAGGTGACACTTTGTTGTGCGCCAATTTGTACTACATTTCCGTTGGCAAGTTGCAGCTCTACCCTGGTGCCTTTTGGCGCAATAATGGTATCGCCTGTGTCAATGCTGTCACCTAGCGTCAGCTGTCGCTGCACGCCTTGTGCGTTGACCACAATTGCTGAACCTGTTAATAGAACCACTACGCCGATGTTTGCCATGTTGTTGCTTCCTGTTAATCGCTTTTATTTAGCTGTAATTTAAGTAATTGCAAAATGTATTACTTTTTACGATATTGCTATTAAACAGGAGGTTTAGCTAGAAAACTATTGTACTAAAGGACAAGGTAAATAAGTAGTAAAAAGTAATACTCTGCAAGCCGCATGGATATTGGCTTACAGAGCATTAAATTTGAAGATTTTAAGCTTTTTTGTTGAGCATTAAGGCTAAATGCAGTCTATCTTTTGCCCCTAGACGCTCAAATGTGGAGGAAAGATGCGCTTTTACTGTGCGCTCGGTGATGTTTAAAATGCGCGCAATCTCTTTATTACTTAAACCTTTGGCGGCTTCTACTGCTACTTCTTTCTCACGTTTGGTCAGCGTTTTTAAGTGCTGATTCACTTGCTCTGCCTGATTACCTGCCAAACTAGTAGAAACCTCAATAATGCGCTTAAGCAAATCTGGCCCCAGCCAGACACCGCCGTGGCTAATCACCGTTTTAATTTCTGTTAATACAAACGCTGGACTATAAGCATGCGAATACGCCACCACACCCATGCTCATGGCATAAAATGCTTCCGCTTGATTTGGTGCGTTGGCTAGCACGACAATTTTAGCGTTTTCATACTTTTTTTGAATTAAGTCTATCGTGCTAGTAAGCCATTGTTGTCTATCTTCATTCATATGTAGCCAAAACATATATGACGCATTTTTTTGCACTTTTGTTGGCTTAGCGTTTACCATTGCGCTAATTTTGGCTTTAGGAAAAGCCTCCACCCAGCTAGTTAATCCGCTAGTGAGCGGTGAAATGAAAATATCTTGCATGCAGATTATTTTTATTCTTAACGCTCACTAAATGCGTACGATTTAGCTTTCAATACAGGTTTTAGCAAATAAGATAAAATAGTTTTTTTGCCTGTTAAAATATCGACCTGCGCTACCATGCCAGGTATAATCGGTAGATTATTACCTAAGGTTTTCTGCAGCGTGCGCACACGCACCAAATAATAAGCATTGCCCTTGTCATCAACAATTGAATTAGCAGCAATGCTCTCTACAACAGCATCTAGCGTGCCATAAATGGAGTAATCATAAGCGGTCAGCTTAACCACAGCAGGCTGTTGTGGGCGTAAAAAGGCAATGTCTTTAATCTCTACTTTGGTTTCAATCACTAATACTTCGTCGGTGGGAACAACTTCCAACACCTCTTTTCCAGGTTGAATCACGCCGCCAAGCGTATTAAAAAATAAACGACTGACTTTGCCGTTTACTGGTGATTTTAAGGTGGATTGTTTGACTTTATCGGTGAGCGCTACGCTGGTTTCAGTCAAGCTATTCAGCTTAGCGCTGACCTCATTGAGCTCCGCCCGAACTTTGCTGCGAAAACTTTGTTCTGCTTCTACAATTTTACGTCTGGCTTCACTAATGCTCACTTGAATACGGCTTATTTGTGCACGCGATTGATCTATTTCACCACGGGCACGCGTGACTTCACGTTCTAGTTTTAAAATATCAATTTCAGAAACCGCGCCGCTGGCTAATAATGGCTTATTTGCTATCAATTCTTTGTTAGCAGATTCATAGGTTTTTTCGGCCAGTTCTTTTTTAAATTGCACCTCTACCAATTCTTTTTCACGTTGCACCATTTGGTCGCGCGCAATGCTGACAATCGAATCTAAATCCTCGCGACTGGCGGTATAAAGGGCATATTCTTCTTCATAAGCCAGCGGTGACTCTGACTTTACTTCTGTTGGTGGATTAAATGCGCCGCCTTCTGCAAGCGCACGCAACCTAGCTTGCTTGGCTAATAAGGCTAAATATTGGCCTTTGTTTTCGCGCAAAGAAGAAATAGCGCGTGTTTCATCAATCTTAATCAGCGGCATGCCAATCTTAACTAAATCACCCTCTTTGACTAAAATTTCAGACACAATGCCGCCATCTAGCGACTGAATAACTTGCAATTGACGCGACGGAATAACCCTGCCTTCACCACGGGTAATTTCATCCACTTTTGCCAGCCAAGCCCATGCCAGCGCAGCCAGTAAAATTGCGAGTATGGCGTATAGCAGCCGCTTGGCTTTGAGCGGTGTTTGCTCCAAAATAGCCAAATCGGCTTCTTCATGCCAACTTAAATCGTCGCGACTTTCGGTGGGCACAGCACGGTCAATCAGATAATAAATTGGTTTAGTCAGCCACGATTGACGGCTAAACAAATTATTGACTTTGCCTATTTTATTAAATAAGGATTCACTCATAATCTACAAGGCCTTCGCCACTTTGCCCGTGCGCAAAGCTTCTATGACTTGATCTTTTGGGCCATCTGCCACCACTCTACCTGTATCCACCACAATAATGCGATTGGCCAGATCGAACATGGTAGAACGATGCGTAATCAGTACAATGGTTTTGCCCGCAGCTGCCGCCATCAGGCGTTTTTTCACGTTATCTTCGCTAGTATGATCCATCGCGCTGGTCGGCTCGTCTAATAGCAAAATATTTGGCTTGGCGATTAAAGCGCGCGCAATACCCACACCTTGACGTTGGCCGCCAGAGAGCGTTTCACCGCGCTCGCCTACCAATAAATCAAAGCCTTTGGGGTTAGCATTTATAAATTCATCAATACCGCCCGCATGCGCCGCCGCCAACACCGTAGCGTCATCAGCGTGTGGTGAGGTCATGGTGATATTTTCGCGCATACTGCCATAAAACAAATGCGTATCTTGCTGCACGTAGCCGATAGACCGACGCAATTCGGCAGGGTCAATTTGGCGTGCATCAATACCATCCACCAGCACGGCGCCTTCGGTTGGTTGATACAAGCCCAGCATGAGTTTATGGATGGTTGATTTACCAGAACCCATGCGGCCAAGCAGCGCCACATGCTCACCTGCTTTAATTTTAAACGAAACCTTAGTTAGTGCATTTTCTTCTGCACCTGGGTATTTAAAACTGACTTCTCTAAACTCGATATCGCCTAAAAAGCTAGTACGCGACAGAAAATTTGAATCATCTGGACGCTCAACGGGCTTGTTCATCACCTCGTCTAACGATTGCAATGAGGTGCTTGCCGTATGATATTGGGTGAGCAAGCCTGCGGTTTGTGCGATGGGTGCCAGCGCGCGCGATGACAGCATAGAGCAAGCAATTAAACCACCCATGGTGAGATCACCCTGAATCACCAAATACACGCCCAGCAGCACCAGTACAACATTTATTATTTGCAAAATAGCGCTGGAACCATTGTTGATGGATTGCGACAACAAGCGTAATTTGCTGCCTACCTCGGTTAAATAATTCGCACTATGCTCCCATTTGCGCTGCATATTACCTTCCATACCCAGCGCTTTTACTGTTTCCAGCCCAACCAAGCTTTCAATCAGGGTGGCGTTTCGCAAAGCGCCCGCACGATACATGGTTTCAGAAAGCGCATGCATTTTAGTTTGCACACTAAACGCATACAGCAACATAATCACTGCGCCAATAATGACAGGAATCACCATTGGCCAAGAAATCCACGCCATGACCGCAATAAAAATCAGGCCAAATGGTATATCAATCATGGTGGTAATGGTGGCCGAGGTAATAAAATCTCGCACACCCTCAAACGAGCGCAAATTACTGGCAAAAGAACCCACTGAATTTGGCTTCTGTTCCATGCGCAGCCCTAGTACTTGCTGCATAATTCGTGCGCTGAGCTTAATGTCGATACGCGCACTGGCCCAATCTAAAAAGTAGCCGCGCATGGTGCGCAAAATTAAATCGCCAACCACAATAATTGCCACGCCAATGGCCATTACCCACAAGGTTTCTATAGAACGATTGGGTACCACGCGGTCATACACATTCATAGTAAAAATTGGCATGGCCAGCGCAAACATATTCACCAAAAATGCCGCCAACATCACATCGCGATAAATGCGTTTATTTTCTGCTAATGTGCCCCAAAACCAATGTTTTAGGCGCACCTTACCCACAGCGGGCGCACGCTTATCAAAAATATATTTGATTTTAGTGACAATAAAATAACCCGAGTATTGCTCAGCCAAATCAGCCAGCGGCACTTCTACCTCAGCATCACCAAATTCAGGATAAATGACATGCGCAGTATTATTTTTAATATTGATGCGTACCAGCTTGCAAGCTTCGTTATTATTCAGCAACAAGGTCACTGGCAAGAGTTCTGAACGAATTTGGTTGAGTGGTTTTTTAAGGGTAGTGACAGAAAGATTGGCACGCTCTGCGGCACGCTTAAACACTGCTGGCGTCATTTTACCGTTTCGCAACGGCATGCCAGCCACTAGCGCGTCTGGCGTTGTTGCTACTTGGTTGGCACGACAGGCCAGCATCAGACAGCCCAGCAAGCTATCGTAACCACCTGCGGGTGGATCGGCCAAATCTTCTAAAGTTATATTTTCTAAGCTGGCCATTTCACTCTATTTAGTCAATCTATTAAGATTTATATTTAATGTAATGTATCAACATTATTGTAATAGTACTATTGTACTCAAGTACATGCACCAATAGATTGCGTACAAATGTAAAAATAGATGAATTGTTTGGCTGAAAAAGCAACAACTGAGGAAATTTGGAGGCGCGAGCCGGAGTCGAACCGGCCTAAACGGCTTTGCAGGCCGCGGCATAACCGCTTTGCTATCGCGCCATGTGTGCACAAAAACTAATTATACACAATGCTGAAACTAAAACGGCGAAAGCATTGCAGCAATCGCCGTTTTGACTGTGTTGCTAGCTTTAAGTAAACAATGTTTATCTTTTAAGCTACGTTTTAAGTTTGGTGGCTTAAAACAATAAATGGAGCGGGAAACGAGGCTCGAACTCGCGACCTCAACCTTGGCAAGGTTGCGCTCTACCAGCTGAGCTATTCCCGCGTTAAGAAGCCAGCATTTTAGCGATTTTTGACTTTGTGTCAAGGCTGAAACAGGCCTATTTACACTATTCTTGAACAATTCTTAAATATAGGCCATTTTAAAAAATCTAGTTAATTGATTTTTTAATTGTCGGCCATGCTGCTTTTAAATAATAAGCCATTGATAGCAAAGTTAAAAACGCCGCAAAAATAATCAGCACCTGCCCTACCAGCTTAGTATTGAAGCTTCCTATCCTGTCATAGTAAAGCAATAATAATATGGCTAGCATTTGCGCCGCAGTTTTAATTTTACCCATTTGCGCCACCGCCACACTACTACGCTCACCTGTGCCTGCCATCCACTCACGCAACGCGCTAATAGCAATTTCACGCCCAATAATAATCAGCGCAATGACTGCCCCAATACGCTCAAACTCTACCAACACGATTAATGCCGCAGCCACCATCAACTTATCAGCTACAGGGTCCAGAAACGCACCAAAATTGCTAGATTGATTAAACTTACGCGCCCAATAACCATCGAGCCAATCGGTAAAAGCAGCAATTGCGAAAATAGAGGCTGCCATGGTATTTGCCCAATGCGAGGGAAACCCAAAGCTATCAAACGCGGCTTTGGGTAAGTAAAATATACCGACAAATACAGGGATAAGTGCGATGCGCAGCACCGTTAAGATATTGGGGACGTTCCAGTTCATAAGCTTGGTTTAATCAAGTTTTTAATTAGCTTTAGTTATTAATGTAATGCATCATAGATGCTTTGTGCGAGGCTTTTGCTTACCCCGTCTACTTCTGCAATTTCATCCATACTAGCACTTTTTATAGCGTCTAATCCACCAAAGCGCGTCAATAGTGCTTTGCGGCGCTTCGCACCCACCCCTGCAATATCTTCTAGGCTTGAGGTAATTCGCGCCTTGGCACGCTTTGCACGATGTCCTGTAATGGCAAACCGGTGCGCTTCATCACGAATCTGCTGCAATAGGTGCAGGCCAATATTATCGGTAGGTAAATTCACCATTTCGCCTGTATCACTAAATATCATGGTTTCTAAGCCTGGCTTTCTATCCTCTCCCTTGGCAATACCAATCAGCAAGATATCTTCCAGCCCTACTTCTTGCATCACCTCAATCGCCACACCCAACTGACCTTTTCCGCCGTCAATAAATACCAAATCTGGCCGAACACCCTCACCCGCCGCTACTTTTTTGTAGCGCCTAGTCAACACGTCACGCATCGCCGCATAGTCATCACCTGGCGTAATGCCGGTGATGTTATAGCGCCGATATTCGCCATTTTGCAAATCGCCTTTATCAAACACCACACAGCTAGCTACCGTTGCCTCGCCCATGGTGTGGCTAATATCAAAGCATTCCATACGTTCAATATTGTCGGGTAAGCGCAAGGCTTCACGCAGCGCCAATAGGCGCGCTGCTTGGTTGCTAGAGGTTTGCTGTTGCTGTGTCAATGCCAGCTCGGCATTGGTTTGTGCCATTTTTAGCCACACCCGTTTATCGCCAATGGCATTGGTTAAAATTCGCACTTTACGCGCTGTTAGCTCGCTCAATGTTTGCTCAAAATCTTTAGTTTCAAACGCCACGCCACACACAATTAACGGCGGCGTATTTTGCGGCGTGTAATGTTGGGTGACAAAAGCCTCCATGGTTTCGGTCAACTCTGCATCTTGGCTATTTTTAGGAAAGTAACTTTTATCGCCCAAATGGCGCCCACCGCGTATCATCACCAAGTTAATGCAGTGCCCGCCCTTATTGCTTGCTAGGGCAATCACATCTGCATCGTTGACACTAAAATCGCTAACAAATTGCTTGGCTTGTACTTGGCGCAGTGCTTGCATACGGTCGCGAAACACCACCGCAGACTCATACTCCTGATTGGCCGCTGCTGTGTTCATTTTGTCGCCCAACGCATTCAGTACCTCGTTGGTTTTTCCTTGCAAAAACATCGCCGCATGGTGCACATCATGCGCGTAGTTTTCTGCAGAAATATAATCGACACAAGGCGCAGTACAACGCGCAATTTGGTATTGCAAACACGGCCGACTGCGGTTTGCAAACACGGTGTTTTCACAAGTGCGCAGCTTAAATACTTTTTGCAGTAACTGAATACTTTCCCGCACTGCAACAGAGTTGGGGAAAGGGCCAAAATATTGATTACCTTTACGTTGCGCCCCGCGGTGAAACGCTAATCGCGGAAACGCATCGCCAGTCAGTGCAATATACGGGTACGATTTATCATCGCGAAACAACACGTTATAACGCGGCATAATGCTTTTGATGAGGTTATTTTCAAGCAACAAAGCCTCTGCTTCGCTACGCGTCACCGTGGTCTCAATCTTAGCAATTTGCGACACCATCATCTTGGTGCGTGGGCTAGGCAAGTTTTTATTGAAATAGCTGGAAACCCGCTTTTTAATGTCTTTGGCTTTGCCTACATAAATCACCACCGCCTCCGCATTCATCATGCGATACACACCTGGCAGATTAGGCAGATTTTTTAAAATAGGCTTGGGGTCGAACATAAATATATTTTACCGCTTAAATCTAAGCAAAAAGCTATGATTCTTATCAAGAATTTAAGTCAGTGATAAGTGCATAATCGTTATTAATCTGGTTGATTGTGAAAAATTTGTTTATTGGTTGGTTATGTTTGTTTTCATATGTCACATAAATCACAGGACTTTCAGTTGTGCCTTTGGATGAACTAAAGTCTACAAATATTACTTTTTCACAATATGCGTCGCGTCTAACAATCTCTGCTGCTTTACTAAGATATGCCGAAAACTTAAGCTGTTCAGGTTTTAAAAATTTTAAATTGATTGCACTATCTTCAATTTCAGAAATTTTATAATTATATTTTGGGCTATCTAAAAAAATATCTACAATTGGCTCTGCTATTAACTTATACGCATTATTTACCAACTTAATTTCAAAATATTTAATACCTCTACCAGCTAAAGTCTTCATAACCTTTTGTTTAATAGACTTTTTAGCTTTAAGCCCAAAATAAATAGCTTCTACTGCTCTATAATCATACTCATGTTTACCAGACGGGTCACAAATAAGCCTAACTTCAGATTCATAAGCCCATGACTTAGATTTAATACCGAGTAATTTCCACAAAATTAATGACACGTCTTTAGCGCCTAAAAAATCGGTTAAGAAATAGATGGGCGGCTTGTTTTCATATCTCACAACAATTTTTTCGCGCATCTTATTTTCAAACTGAATTAGCTTTTCAAGATTATATTTAACACAATACCCACTGTGCGAGTTCCCATAATGCGCCCATAGTAACTCCTCAAATGGTGATGTGCTTAAAGAAAAAATCCCTGACTTATCTACGAATAAAAGTAAATTTTCAATAGATTCTTTAACCTCAACAAAGCTAAGGTTTCCTTTGGTGACTTGTTTAGCCAATAAATCAATAGTATTTATTTCAAAATCCAGCCTATCACCTTCATACATTCCCTCAAATGGGTCATTCAGTCTATCTCTCGTAGCAGCCCAAAAGTAATTATCTTTAAGTCCATCTAAATCTCGCGAAAACGTCTTGTCAGACCGATATTTAAAAACATAGGTAGAGTCTTCTTCAAAATTACAGAATTTGTTAATAAAAAATCCCCAGAAAGTCGCAATAAAGCCTGAGAGTTTATTCACCCCAGCAAACTTCCGCCTATTGCCCAATCTTCCATTTTCACTTCTTCAAACACAATGTAGGTATAACTGGGTGGTTTATGCGCATGCTTTTGCAAGGTTTCGGTGATTTCTTTGGCGATCTCTTTTTTCTGTTCTTTAGTGATGTTTCCAGCGAGTTTTACATTGACATAGGGCATTTGATTTCTCCTTTAGGTGAGGTTATTAAATAAGTGAGGTGATTAAAATTGAATCATTAAAAAACATGCTCTGCGAGGCAATATCTATGCGGGTTGCAGGCAAGCTATTTTCGCTCGAATTTAAATCAGCCATTTTTATATGATTGCCAAATATCTATTGTGAGCTTAATGGTGACAAACAAAAGCAGTAGTGAGATAAAAATAGACAGTACTGGGTCGGCTTGCAGCCAACCTGTAAAGTAAATCACCGCGCCCGCCAGTAGCGCCGCAACCGACCCTAACAAATCGCCCAGCACATGCAAATAAGCAGCGCGCTTATTGTAATTATGCGTGTGGTCACCATGCAGCATTTTGGCCACCATCAAATTCACCACCAAGCCAGCAAACGCAATTAACATGACATAGCCGCCTGTGACAGGTTGTGGATTGTTAAAGCGCTGCAATGCTTCATAGATGATATAGGCCACTACCGCCAGCATCAGTAGCGCGTTAATGGACGAGGCGGCAATTTCTAGGTGACTTTGTCCGCTGGCGTGTTTATGCGTACCTGGCTTGGCTGATAAGTGCGCTGCGAACCAAGCTAAGCCCAATGCAAAGGCATCAGACAACATATGCCAAGCATCGCTGAGCAAGGCCAGCGAGTTAGTCCAAATACCGCCAAAAATTTCAATAAACCCAAAGCCCAAAATTAACACAAAGGGAATAGCATAGATGTTTTTGGGTGATTTTTTGGCTGGATGTTCATCTTGGTGACGATGGGGGTCGTCGTCATGCTGATGTGCGTGGTTTGTCATTAACACATGCTAACAAATGGCGAAAAAAAAGCACAGCTAAACTGTGCTTTTTTTAGTGAATTAACAATTAAGTTTTGCTGGCAGCTGGCGCTTTATCCATTTTGTGGTGGTCGCAACTGCTACCCATTTCATGAATCGCTTTTAATTCAGCCTCATCCAATGTGCCGTCTTTATTGGCATCCATGTGATCAAATTTTTTCTTGCTGCGATTTTCGTTGTGCAATCTATACTCATCATAAGTCAGCTTGCCATCTTTGTTGGCATCGGCTGAGGTTTTATATTGCTCTTTGTTGCCATGGTCATGACCGCCTTCATGATGGTTGGCTAGTGCAACATTGGCGCTAAAAATTGTGGCCGATGACAACACAGATAATACAAATTTTAATTTCATTTAAAGCTCCTAAAAATTAATTGGCTTGTTCAGAATTTATGACATTACCTTGCAGCAAAATGTTCACTATTTAGTTATTGCGTTTTCTGCTTGCGTTTATCGCGCATGGCGCGCATTTTGTCTTTTTGCGCTTGCTTTTCGGCAGCATCAATATAGCCATCACCATTACTGTCCATCTTTTTAAATTGGCGTTCATGGCCCTTTTCTTTCGAGGCGCGATACTCGTCATAACTGACTTTACCGTCAGCATCAGCATCTAGCTTCATCTTTTCTTCAGCCATGGTAAAAGATGCAGCAAGCAGCAAACATGTGGCCATTAAAACGATTAAATTATTTCTCATTATTATTCTCCATTTTAATTAAACAAACATTTAAAGCGACCGCCGCAATGACTAACAGACAAGGCGGCTGGGCTATAATACACCTATGTTCAGTTATCTACCGCCACCTGATTTGTAGTCATGCTAAGTTACCGTCACGCCTTTCATGCAGGCAACCATGCCGATGTACTGAAACACTATGTGCTAAGCCTAGTGCTAGATTATTTTAACCAAAAAGATAAGCCCTATTGCTATGTGGATACGCATGCAGGTGCAGGTATATATGCGCTAACAAGTGAGTTTGCGCAAAAAAATGCTGAGTTTGAGACAGGTATTGCGAGGCTAAATGTAGCGAAAGATTTACCAAAATCATTAGCTGAACTTGTAACAATAATTAATAGCTTTAATGAAAAAAATCGTTTAAATTTTTACCCTGGCTCGCCTAAAATTGCAGAAAGTTTTTTGCGTGTAGATGATAAATTACGTTTATTTGAGCTGCACCCCAGCGATTGCAAATTGCTCATAGAGAACTTCAAGGGCAAAGCTAAGCAAACCAAAATAGAACAAATAGACGGTTTTTCTGGCATCAAAGCTTGCTTGCCGCCAGTAACTAAGCGCGGCTTAGTGCTGATAGACCCACCCTATGAGCTTAAAGACGATTATCAAAAAGTAGTCGCTTGCATGAAAGACAGCTTGAATCGCTTTGCTACAGGCACTTATATGGTGTGGTACCCGCTGTTACAACGTCCAGAACCTGCCAACATGGTTGAAAGTCTGATGGCCTTATCTACAAGCTGGTTGCAAGTGGAAATGACTGTGCAATCACCAAGCGCTGATGGCTATGGCATGCACGGTAGTGGTATGTTTATTATAAATCCGCCTTATACGCTGCCAAAAATATTAGATGAAGTGATGCCGGTGTTAACAGAATTTTTACAGCTGGATGCTAGTGCAAATTCGTTTATTGTAAGCAACATCATGTAAAATAATGTTATACAAAAATTAAGGCTAAGTTATGCAAACCAAACCCAATAAATCTGAATACAAACAAACCAATATTATGTCGAATGTATTGTTTGGTAGCCGTTGGCTACAGTTGCCGCTGTATTTAGGCTTAATTATCGCGCAAGCGGTATATGTGTTTCACTTTGGGGTAGAGTTAATCCATTTAGTAGAGAAAGTTCCCAGCCTAAAAGAAGCCGATATCATGTTGATTGTATTGGGTTTAATTGATGTGGTGATGATTTCAAACCTGCTGATTATGGTGATTGTCGGTGGTTATGAAACCTTTGTATCGCGCCTTAATTTAAGCGGTCACCCTGATGAACCCGATTGGCTTTCACATGTGAATGCTAATCTGCTAAAGGTAAAGCTAGCCACTGCGATTATCGGTATTTCATCGATTCATCTACTTAAAACGTTTATTAATGCTGAAAATTTAACCTACAAAGTGTTGATGTGGCAAACCATCATTCATATGACCTTTGTGCTATCGGCTGTTGCGATTGCTTACATTGATAAAATCATGTCGCACAATGATGCTAAACATTAATCCAACTAATACAATCGCATGATTTTATGAGGGGCTGCTAGCCCCTTTTTTACATTGAAATTGCTCACTGTAAAATGATGTACGGCAATGGTTTTTTCATTTTTAGTTTTAATGACCACACGCCAATCGCCAGCCGTTGGATTACTTTTATAAGTGTAGCCTCTAAACCATTGTAACGACCGCCACTCACCGTAAAACTGGCACGCGACTGTAGAACCCAGCCTTGTTTGGTATGCAGTTGCCAATCGTGAAACAGCTTGGTTTTTAAGCCTGCTGGTGCAAAAATTGTCGAAAAACAATAAATACGCTGTCCGCTTTGCACTTGTAAATCGTCGCTAGATTGACGCCAAAATACCCACCAAGGCGATTTTTGCTGACTTAACTGATATTGCCCATTTACTTTTTCGATGGCATAAGCCATGGCGATATCCCGTTTCACTAGTGGCACTGGTGGAATCATATCTGCCGCGTAAGCCAGCATAAGCAAGCCAGCAATGACCGAAACTGGCCAAATACTGCCTAAGTGATTCGGCGTTTTTGTGTACAACCAGTAAGCCAAAGCCGCGCCAAGTAAAGTACTTAAATAAAACCAAATGCTCAAAACGCTACCCAGCAAAAATGGTAGTGCAAAGTTAAACAGCAACATGGCGCATAAGCCAAACAATGCCCAACTGATGGTAAAACGTCTGTATTGATTTTCTAGAAACTCGTTCCCAACAAGCAGGCTAGCCAATAACAAAGACACGAGCCAAGCTAGCCAGTGGCTAGAACTTTTGAAATATAAAATAAACAGCGCACTTAACAAACTACCAAATAAAAACTGCAGCAAAAAATAGGGAAAGCGCGAAGTGATGATTGCATACAAGCGTGATGGCAGTTTGGTTTCATCCGCTAAAATAAAACTAGGGCGGCTGATGGTAAACAGAATTAAGCCTGCGCCCAGTAAATAGCCAGCGAAAATGATTAAATCAAACGCCGCAATTTTGCGGCCTATGGTCAATGCATCCCAAATAAATCCCGCAAAAAAGAAAACTGCTGGCAGATAACTGGCCACACTGTTTAGGGTAGTTTTTGATGCCTGTTTAACGCTTTCTAACAAGTTAAACGCAGCTTAAATTGCAACTTCGGCGATAGGAATCACTTTTTTGCCGCTGGCCAGCGTATCCAGCGCCGCTTTGTATTCTGTCATTTGATCGAAGTTTAGATACTTATAAATTTCAGCGGTGTTTTGTAATTTACTGCCGATAGTTTCTAAGTATTCTGCATGACTAGGCATGCGGCCTAGTTTTGCGCAAACGGCGGCTAACTCGGCTGAACCCAAGTAAACACGGGCATCGCGGCCCATGCGGTTATCAAAGTTGCGGGTGCTAGTCGAGAATACTGTTGCTTTATCTGCCACGCGCGCTTGGTTACCCATACACAAACTGCAACCTGGCACTTCAGTGCGCGCACCAGCCAAGCCAAACACAGAATACACACCTTCGTCGCGCAATTGCGCTTCATCCATGCGCGTGGGTGGAGCTATCCATAATCGGGTTGGAATATTTCCCAAGCCTTCTAACACTTTGGCGGCCGCGCGATAGTGGCCGATATTGGTCATGCAGCTGCCAATAAATACTTCGTCAATTTTGTCGCCCACAACGGCTGACATTGGTTTAATGTCATCTGGGTCATTCGGGCAAGCTACCAATGGTTCAGTAATAGTCGCTAAATCAATCTCGATAATGTGCGCATACTCTGCATCCACATCGGGTTGCAGCAGTTCTGGCTTGGCCAACCAAGCTTGCATGTTTTCAATGCGACGTTGCAAGGTGCGTGCATCCTCGTAACCGTTTTCTATCATGCTTTGCATTAGTACAATATTCGATGTTAAAAATTCAATCACTGGCGCTTTATCCAGCAACACTGTACAGCCATTGGCAGAGCGCTCGGCAGAAGCATCGGCAAACTCAAACGCTTGCTCAACTTTTAAATCAGGCAGGCCTTCAATCTCTAAAATGCGGCCATTAAAGATATTTTTTTTGTTGGTTTTACCAACTGTTAACGTTCCTTCTTGTATCGCCGCATATGGAATCGCATTGACCAAATCACGCAGTGTAACGCCCACTTGCATCTTGCCCTTAAAACGCACCAATACTGATTCTGGCATATCTAGCGGCATAGCGCCTGTGGCAGCTGCAAATGCCACCAAACCAGAGCCCGCAGGAAAGCTAATACCAATGGGGAAACGTGTATGTGAATCGCCACCTGTGCCAACGGTATCAGGCAAAATCAACCTATTTAACCAGGAGTGAATAATGCCGTCACCTGGGCGCAAAGTCACGCCGCCACGGCTGCTCATAAATTCTGGCAAGCTATGTTGCAATTTAATATCGACTGGTTTTGGGTAGGCAGCAGTATGACAAAAACTTTGCATGACTAAATCGCTACTAAAGCCCAAACAAGCCAACTCTTTCAATTCATCGCGCGTCATACCACCAGTAGTATCTTGCGAACCAACCGTAGTCGCTTTTGGCTCGCAATAGGTATTGGGGCGCACACCAATATTTTCTGGCAAGCCACAGGCACGACCGACCATTTTTTGCGCCAGCGTGTAGCCCTTATTAGATGCGGCGGCTGGCGATGCCTGAATGAACACGTCGGTTTCTGGCAATCCCAAAGCTTTACGTGCGTTGGCCGTTAAACCACGGCCAATAATGAGCGGAATACGGCCACCCGCGCGCACTTCATCGGGCATAGTGACTGGATTTAATACAAAAGTGGAAATAATTTCGCCTGCTTCGTTTAGCACTTTGCCCGCATAAGGCTGAATGCTAATCACATCGCCCATGTGCATTTTTGACACATCGCACTGAATCGGCAACGCACCAGAGTCTTCTGCCGTGTTAAAGAAAATAGGTGCAATTTTTTCACCTAAAATCACGCCACCAGTACGTTTATTGGGGATATTTGGAATATCGTGGCCCATATACCACTGCACGGAATTGATGGCCGATTTGCGTGATGAGCCCGTGCCCACCACATCGCCCACATATGCGAGCGGCAAGCCCTTTTCATTTAATTTTTCGATAAGTTTTAAGCCATCGGGCATTTTGTTAATCAGCATAGCCTTTGCATGTAGCGGAATATCTGGGCGGCTCCAAGCGTCTTGTGCTGGGCTTAGGTCATCCGTGTTAGTTTCACCATCTACTTTAAACACCACCATCTTGATTTTGCTAGCTAACACAGGTTTATTGGTAAACCATTCGGCATTAGCCCAACTTTGCATGAGTTTTTTAGCATGCGGGTTACCCGCTTTCATCAATACATCCACATCGTGAAATGCATCAAACATTAAAATGGTTTGGCTTAATGCACTGACTGCATGTGCTGCCATAGGCGTGCTTAAGAGCTCAACTAAAGATTCAACATTGTAGCCACCCAACATGGTACCAAGTAATTGCACCGCTTTTTCAGGTGAAATTAAAGGTGAAGTAGCAGTACTTTTGGCAATGTCTGCTAAAAATGCGGCTTTAACATAAGCCGCTTGGTCTACACCCGCTGGCGTTTGGTTTTCAAGCAAATCAAGCAGTAAAGCTTCGTCAGCCTTGGCAGGATTTTTAAGCAACTCTACCAGCGAAGCCACTTGTTCAGCGCTCAAAGGCAATGGGGGTAATTGTAGTGCTGCACGCTCTGCAACGTGATGTTGATACGCTTTTAACATAGTGATTTAAGGCTCATTAATAATTAACTGTAATTATAAACCAGCCTAAATCTACAATCGTTTCACATATGTAAAAAGCCAGTGTAAAACGTCAAAAATTTAAGCTAGTGACTACTTTCTGATACAAATTCTTTAGCAAACGGGATCGGGCAACCACCACCCATGGCACGCACTTCCCACCTATCTAGCACACCTTTTTCGTAATCTTTACCATGCTTTAGCGCCAAAAATGCACGCACCTCTAATACATCAGCAAACCCGTTTTTATCCGTGTCCATGCTCACAATATTTTGCTCAACTGTTGGCCCAGCATATCTTCCATCTTTATCGGTTAAATAATCTAATATATCTGCCGCGTTGGCTGTTCCAGCAGTTAACAATAAGCACAAGGTTAATGTTAATTTTGTCATTTTATGCAAAGCCTCAAAAATGTTCATAAATTATGACTGATATTAAGGCTAAACGTGCAGTTTAATGTGTGACTAGATGCACATTAGCCATCAACTCGATTAATTTCGATAATTTTGTGCTGCGCGATTTTTTGCTTCCATTCGGCTGGGCCAGTTTTATGCACCGCATCGCCATTGGCGCTTACCGCCACGGTAACTGGCATATCCACCACATCAAATTCGTAAATCGCTTCCATGCCTAAGTCTTCAAACGCGATTACACGCGATTTTTTAATGGCTTTGCTCACCAAATACGCTGCACCACCTACTGCCATTAAATACACAGATTTGTGCTTTTTAATCACATTCAGCGCCTCATCGCCGCGCTCTGCTTTGCCAATACTGCCTAACAAACTCAGCTTTCCCAGCATCATTTCAGTGTAATCATCCATTCGCGTAGCCGTGGTCGGGCCTGCTGGGCCAACTGCCTCATCGCGCACCGCAGCTACTGGGCCCACATAATAAATAAATCGATGAGTAAAATCGACTGGCAACTTTTCACCTTTTGCCAGCATATTGGCAATGCGCTTATGTGCGGCATCGCGGCCTGTGAGGATTTTGCCAGTTAGCAATAGTGTCTCGCCCGCTACCCAAGTTTGCGTTTCGGCTTTAGTAATCGTTTCTAAATTCACACGCCTAGCATTTGGACTAGCCACCCAATGTACGTCAGGGTAACTGGTTAAATCTGGTGGCGTCAGTTCTGCCACGCCCGATCCATCCAACACAAAATGCACATGCCGAGTAGCTGCACAATTTGGAATAATCGCCACTGGCAAACTGGCTGCGTGGGTTGGATAATCCAAAATTTTCACATCCAATACAGTCGCCAAACCACCTAAACCTTGCGCACCTATGCCTAAATTGTTCACTTTTTCATAAATCTCTAAACGCAGCTCTTCTATTCGATTAAGACTTTGCTTATCTTTTAAATTTAATGCACGCAATTTCAATTCATGCATATCAATCGGCGCCATTAGCGATTCTTTTGCCAACAACACTGCTTTTTCTGCACTGCCACCAATGCCAATACCTAACATACCTGGTGGACACCACCCGGCACCCATTTGGGGCACTACTTCCAGTACCCAATCCACAATACTGTCGTTTGGGTTCAGCATCGCAAGTTTGGCTTTATTCTCTGAACCGCCGCCTTTTGCGGCAATTTGCACGTCAACAGCATCACCAACAACCAGCGAAACATGCACCACCGCAGGCGTGTTATCTTTAGTATTGGCACGCTTTCCAGCAGGGTCAGTCACTATCGAAGCGCGCAATTTATTATCGGGCAACAAGTAAGCACGGTGCACGCCCTCATTCACCATTTGCTCTATATCTAATTGCGTATTTCCTGCAGCGACTTCCCATTGCACGCTCATGCCTACTTTAACAAAAGCAACAACAATGCCAGTATCCTGACAAATCGGTCGCTTACCTTCTGCACACATTCTGGAGTTTGTGAGAATTTGTGCGATAGCATCTTTCGCCGCAGGCGATTGCTCAAGCTTATACGCATCACCCAAGGCCTGAATATAATCAGCAGGGTGATAATATGAAATGTATTGCAAAGCATCGGCGATGCTTTGAATAAAATCGGCTTGTTTAATAATGGTCATAACTTTCTACTTCGTCAATTGCGATTTTAAAATCGCCCCTATCTCGAGCTTTTTGCAGTTGCTATTTTTGCACTAATATCTTTACGCAAAATTTTACCATTTTTAGTACGCGGAAAATCATGTGCCAAATACACAGTTTTGGGCGTTTTATAAGCAGCCAAATGTTGTTTACCAAATGCCAGCAAATCATCTGGGCTGGTGTTTGTATCTGGTTTCAAAATCACATAAATTACCACCAGCAGCTTGTCCTTTTCTAGCTCCTCGCCCACAGCCGCGCAGTCGGCGACATCTGGGTGGCCTTTATACACACGCTCTATTTCATATGGCGATACGCGATAACCAAAACTTTTAATAATGTCATCTTTACGGCCTAAAAACCAAATGTAGCCATCTGCATCATAATTTGCGTAATCTCCGGTGAAAAAGTAGTTATCATGCTTATATTTAGCCGTTTCTTCGCCTAAATTCCAATAACTTAAAAACAAGCCTGGGTCGTCCATCGGCACACTAATCATGCCCTCTTCACCCATTTCAACTTCTTCCAAAGTGTCAGGATTCAATAATTTAATATTGTGACCTGGCTGCGGAAAACCTGCAGAGCCTGGGCGAATTGGCCGATATTGGCTTTGAGACAAATAATAAGAAAATTCGCTCATGCCAACCGCTTCGTAAATATCTAAACCAAAACGCGCATGCCATTGACTCAACACTTCGTCTGACAAATGCTCGCCCGCACTCATATAGTGGCGCAAGCTAGGAATTTCAGCTTGAGTGGCTGTAGTTTTTTGCAAAATTTGGCGATAAATAGTCGGCACACCAATGAAAATGGTGGCTTGATGTTTTTGAATTAAATTTAACCAAACTTGCGCATCATTTTTACCTTCATGCACAATCACCGTTTTGCCTAAATACAGCGGGTCCATCAGGCCAGAGCCCAATACATAGGTCCAATTAAATTTGCCTGAATGCATGATGCGGTCAGTGGCATTATCGCCTTGCGCATAATTAAACCAATACTGCGCGGCAGGCTGGCGACCAAGTAGGGCGCGGTGTGCGTGCAATACGCCTTTTGGGTAACCTGTAGTGCCGCTTGTGTAAACTAGATACGCCGGGTCTTCCGATTTGGTTTTGTAAGGTTGATCAAACTTGTGCGTTACGTTAAGTGAGTTTTCTAAGCTAAGCAGATTTAAGTGGCCATGCGGTGCAGTATCCGTGGTTTGTGATAACAAAATATGCTTTAAATTTGGCATGTCTTTTAAGCCACTGACCAATTGCGCTTCCATCGCAGCCCAAGCGGGTGTATCGGTCACCAGCACAGTTGCACCTGAATCTTTGGCCAAATAAGCAACTTCTTCTGCGGTTAATAGCGTTGAAGTCGGCACTGAAATCGCACCCATTTTCATCGCGCCTAAAAATGCGATGGGGTAATCCAAACTATTTGGTAAGCGAATCAACACGCGATCACCCACTTTTACTTTTAGGTTGCGCAATAATTGTGCGAATTGGTCGGTTTTATGCGCTAGCTCAGTGAATGTGATTTGCGAAGTACCAAGCACGTCGTCTTCAACAATCATGGCGATATTATTGGCTTGTGCTGTGCCTAAATGCTTATCGCTGCAAGCCACGCCAATGTTGAAGTGGCTGGGAATATTCCATTGCCATTGTGGGAAATCTGTAAACATTACAATAACACTCCATATGGCCAGTTTTGTCTTACTACCTGCTCTGGTAGCTTTTCTAATACATGCGTCGCAAATTCCATGTCGCTCGATTTTAAAGCACGCAATGCATGTGCGCGCAGTAGGGTTTGCAAAGCTTTGCCGAACATCGGCGGGTCTAACATTTCGCCTTCGAACTTAATCGCACCACCAAGCAAGGCATCAGCTGCAATAGCGGCTTTTAAAATAGCCACTTTTTGTGCAACATCTGTGGGCGATGGCGTGTAGGCGGTTTTGCACAAATGAATGTGGCCTGGATGAATCACCTGCTTGCCTGTCAGGCCCATAGCGGCTTCTTGACAAGCATGTTTATACACAATGCGCGATTCATTGTCACCATGTAAATCTAACCAACGGCGTACATCGTGCGGCTCTAAAAACTTCTCAGGCATGATATTTTGGCCAATCAGCGTTTCAACCCCGCCAATCACACCCTTACCTGCAATGCGCGCTTCAAACATCAGCGTATTCATATAAAACTGCAGTTCTTCTATCCAGCCCTCGGGCGTAATGTGAATACCCATGGCTTTAGAGAAATCGTGAATACCAAATACCACATGCTTTACCGTTGTATACTGCATCAGTTCTGGCGCAATTTTGAGTGATTTTGGGTGCTCAATAATCGGCTGAATGGTGATGCTTGGGTTAACACCCAGCAATAAACTAGACAAATCGCGCACTTCTGGCGCGCCATATACCTCACCTGCTTTGGCTAGCATCACCACATCAATATAGTCACCCATATCGCGCACCAGCTGCATATCTAGCTCGTATTCATCGGTGCGAAACGAGTTGCAACGGATGGCAATGCTCACGTGCTGATTCACTTTGCGTAAGGCTGGCAGCTCTTGTCGTAATAAATCGCGGCTCATGGCTTTTTGGCGACAACCGTCTTCTAAGTCAAAAATAAGGGTATGCGCAATGGTGTTGTGCGCATGCTTAGCCATGCGCGCAGCGGCTTGCGTCATGTCCTCGTAAATGCCCAAGCTGGGCGCGTATTTTACCGGTGGGTAGTACAGCTGAATGCCCGGCCAGTAATCGCCCAAGCTAGCTGCTTGCAGATTTGTTTGTTCACTCATAGCCATCCCTGTCTATATTTTTATCTAATACATGTGCTCTGCAAGCCAATATCCGCGAGGCTTACAGGGCATGCTTTTTACACACGCGTATTTAGCTTATTAATTACTTGTTTTTGTACTGCATCTGCGCCGCCATTTTGTTGCAAGCTGTTATTCGAAATCAAAGCCCAAAAATCATTGTCTGGCAATGCTAACAAAGCATCAAAAGCCAACAACTCTTGCTGGCTTAAATCATCAAAATGCCTAGCAATAAAACGCTGCAACACAATATCCAACTCTAGCAAACCGCGCCTACAACGCCAAGCTAAGCGGCGTTGTTCTATCGTTTTATTTGTTTCAACATATTGCATCAAAGTACTTTAATCGGTATCGATTTTTTGGCTACCTTTGTATCGCGTGCATGCTCAATTTTTAAGTCTTTAATATTGGCAATCGCGGCATTTGGGTTGAGTTTTTTAGGGCATACTTCAACGCAGTTCATAATGTTGTGGCAGCGGTAGAGTCGATACGGATCTTCTAAGTTTTCCAAACGCTCTTCAGTCGCTTGGTCGCGCGAATCCATAATGAAACGGTTAGCTTGCATCAAGCCTGCTGGGCCAACAAATTTATCGGGGTTCCACCAAAAACTTGGGCAAGATGTGGTGCAAGCACCGCACAAAATACACTCGTACATACCATCTAACTTAGCGCGGTCTTCAGGGCTTTGCAAGCGCTCGGTTTCAGGCAGCGGATCATTATTAATGAGGTAAGGCTTTACCGAGTTATACGCATCAAAAAACTGCGTCATATCCACCACCAAATCGCGAATCACTGGCAAGCCAGGCATCGGGCGCAACACAATCGGTTGATCTAAGTCGGCAATTTTGGTAATGCAGGCCAAGCCATTTTTGCCGTTAATGTTCATACTATCGCTGCCGCACACGCCCTCGCGGCACGATTTACGCATGGTCAAGCTATCGTCTTGCTCTTTAAGCCGCATCAAGCCATCCAACAGCATATTGTCTTCGTCCGCCAGCTCAATGCTGTAATCTTGCATGTAAGGCTTTTTATCTGCATCGGGATTAAAGCGATAAATTGAAAACTTAACTAGATTTGTCATGGTCATGCATCCTTAAATCAACCCTTAATACACACGTTTTTTCGGTTCAAACGATTCCACCGTTTGTGGTTTTAGCTGCACCGGCTTATAAGTTAAGCGATTATTTTCTTTATAAAAAAGTGAATGCGTTAGCCAGTTTTCATCATCGCGCTCGGCAAAATCTTCTCGTGCATGCGCGCCACGGCTTTCGGTGCGGGCATGCGCAGAATGCATGGTGGCTACTGCTACTTCGATTAAATTATCCAGCTCTAACGCCTCTACTCTGGCGGTGTTAAATACTTGGCTTTTGTCTTTAATGGTGATGTTTTGTACACGTTTGGCAACTGCATCAATCTCGCTGACGCCCTTTGCCATGTCATCGGGAAATCTAAACACGCCGCAGTGATTTTGCATGGTGTCACGAATCGCATCACCCACTTCAGAGACACTTTCTCCCTGCGTTTTTTCTAGCCTTGCAACCCGCGCCAATGTTGGATCTGCGGCATGCTGTGGCAAAGGTTTATGCGTATTATTTTGTTTAATGGCTGCTGCCATATGGTCACCTGCAGCTTTACCAAATACGACTAAATCCAATAAAGAATTAGAACCTAAACGATTAGCGCCATGCACCGAAACACACGCCGCCTCGCCCACTGCATAAAGACCATTCACAGGTACATTACCTTCTAGCACCACTTGACCATCAATATTGGTGGGAATGCCGCCCATCATGTAATGACAAGTTGGCACGATAGGAATTGGGTCTTTGATTGGATCGACATTGGCAAAAGTTTTAGCGATTTCGCGTATGCCTGGCAAGCTTTTGTTGATGCGCTCTTCGCCCAAATGGTCGAGCTTCAAATACACCGCATCTTTGTTTTTACCTACGCCACGGCCGGCTTTAATTTCAGTGGCACACGCACGCGAAATCACGTCGCGGCTGGCTAAGTCTTTGGCATGTGGCGCGTAGCGCTCCATAAAACGCTCACCTTCACTATTTACCAAATAACCGCCTTCGCCACGAACACCTTCGGTGATTAGCACACCCACATGCTGAATACCTGTCGGGTGAAATTGCCAAAACTCCATGTCTTGTAATGGCAAGCCTGCGCGCGCCGCCATGCCCAGGCCATCACCCGTATTGATGAAGGCATTGGTGCTAGCTTTGAATATACGCCCTGCGCCGCCAGTGGCAATTAAAGTGGTTTTGGCTTGAATAATATGAATCTCGCCTGTTTCAATTTCTAGCGCGATTACACCTAATACATCGCCATCCACATCACGAATTAAATCCAACGCAAACCATTCAATTAAAAATTGCGTATTGGCGCGAATATTGCGCTGATATAGCGTATGCAACATAGCGTGGCCAGTGCGGTCAGCCACCGCACACGTGCGCGAGATTGGCGACTCGCCAAAGTTTTGCGTCATGCCGCCAAACGGACGTTGGTAGATTTTGCCACTTTCTAGGCGGTCGAACGGCATGCCAAAATGTTCCAGCTCAATAATCGCTTTGGCAGCGTTTTTACACATATATTCAATGGCATCTTGGTCGCCTAAAAAATCGCTACCTTTGATGGTGTCGTACATATGCCACAGCCATTTATCCTCAGCCACGTTGCCTAGCGCCGCTGCAATACCGCCCTGTGCTGCCACTGTGTGTGAACGTGTGGGAAACACTTTTGACAGCACCGCGACCTTAACGCCCGCCTCTGCCAATTGCAACGAAGCGCGTAAACCTGCGCCACCGCCACCGATGATGACAGCGTCATATTGATATTTTTGTAAACTACTTGTTGTCACCATGCTTTATACATTCCACAATATAAACATTAACCAAAATAGGTAGCCGATTAACACGATATCGACTGCAATTTGCATATAGCCACGCAGTGTTTTGTTAAACACATAATCTTTTAGCACATCGGCCACGCCTAACCACGCATGCATAAATAGGCACATAAAAAACACTAAAGTTGCGACACGAAACCAAACAGGCGCAATAAAAGCATGCCATACGGCGTAACCTGCAGGTTGAATGAAAGCAATCAAAATAAGCAGCGATACAATATAAACCGCCATCACTAGCGCAGTCAGGCGTTGCGATAGCCACAAACGCATGCCAGGATATTTATTGGTTAATAACTGAATTAGCATAAAAAATTACTAGACTTTCTTAGCTAATAAACCACACGAAAATGATTGTCGCAATAGCCACTAACCACAATAAAATGCGGCTAGAAAGGCGCGCATTACTCAGCGATGTCATCCAGTGAATATCTTGTAATAAGTGCCGAATACCCGCAAAAAAGTGATGGAAAAATGCCCAGCCTAATCCAATTAATAGCAATTTCACCAACCAAGTGTTAAGCCAGCTGGTAAGTGTTAGGTAGGATTCTGGAGAACCCACCAAGGCTTGCAAAGCCAATAAAATCAGTGGCAATGATAGAAATAAACCAACGCCAGAAGCGCGATGCAAAATAGATACCACCGCATTAATTGGTAAACGAATGGTGAATAAATTGAGGTTTTTAGGCCGATTTTTTATTACTTTTTTTTGCATAGTTGATATCGAAACTAATCTTTGGCGGCCTTGGCCACCGCACTAGAAACCCGTTCCAACAAGCGCTCGTCAAATGGCTTGGGAATAATGTATTCTTTGCCAAATTTTAATACGGTCAAATTATATGCCGCCAGCACCCGCTCTGGTACTGGCTCGCGGGCCAGGTCACGCAAAGCATAGGCTGCGGCTATTTTCATTTTGTCAGTAATTTGCCTGGCTTTTGCGTCTAGTGCCCCACGGAACAAATACGGAAAACACAGCGCATTATTGACTTGATTTGGGAAGTCGCTGCGGCCTGTTGCCATTAAAATATCATCGCGTACGGCATGCGCTAAGCTTGGTAAAATTTCAGGATCTGGGTTAGCTAAAGCAAATATGATTGGATTCTTGGCCATGCTTTTTATCAAGCTTGCATCTAATGCATTTTTGGCCGAAACACCGATAAATACGTCACAATTAGGCATCACATCTGCAAGCGTTTTATTATCGCTTTGCTTAACTGCTAACTCACGGTTATTGTCGTGTAAGTCTGCGCGACTGCTGTCTAACACGCCGCTTCTATCCACCATAGTAATATTGGTTGCACCCATTAGCTTGAGCAGTTTCGCACATGAACAACCTGCTGCACCTGCACCTAAAAATACAATTTTTGCCGTTGGTAGCGTTTTACCTTGCAGTTCTAGCGCGTTTAATAAAGCAGCGGCCACAATCACTGCAGTGCCGTGTTGATCATCATGAAACACAGGAATATCGAGGCGTTTTTTTAACTCGTTTTCAATATAAAAACAATGTGGTGCAGCAATGTCTTCTAAATTAATACCGCCAAACGTGGGTGCAATATTCACCACGGTTTGAATAAATTCGTCTGGTGAACTGGCATTGATTTCAATATCAAACACATCAATACCAGCAAAACGCTTAAACAACACAGCTTTACCTTCCATCACTGGTTTACTGGCCAACGCGCCCATATTACCTAGCCCCAAAACTGCCGTACCATCGGTAATTACCGCCACCAAATTACCTTTGTTGGTGTATTTGTATGCATTTGCAGGGTCAGCATGAATTTCGCGCACTGGCTCCGCAACGCCTGGCGTGTAGGCCAAACTTAAATCATCTTGCGTGGCGCAAGGCTTGGACGAATCAACACTCAATTTACCTGGTTTTGGAAATTGGTGATAATCAAGTGCACGTTTTTTTAAATCATCCATGTTCAGCCTTTAAATTTCTTTAAAAATGTTGGTTTCGTTCAAATACAGGGCGTGAAAACTTTTTTTGTAGCGCCGCCAGTTTTATATTTCAGCGCTTTATACATAAGCAATAAAAAGTTTTTGCAACGCAGTAGTTGAGATGAGAGCAGCATTTTTATTCCAGTTCGGACATGTAGTGATGATCATCGGTAAGACACAGGCCTAGCCGCCACTCCATTGGCTTATCGCCATAGGTGTAAGAAACACGTTCAATACTTAATAACGGAAATCCTTGTTTCAGATGAAGCGCCTCAGCCACCTCTGCATTGGCAGCAACCGCCGTCAAACGTTCCTCTGCACGAATCATACGTATGCCATATTCCTGCTCATACATGCTGTATAAAGAACCTTGATTTTCTTCAATGCGCACTGCGTTCAGCCCTTTAAATGGGGCTGCTGGCACAATAATATGGTCATAAATAAGCGGCCTGCCAGAAAAAGTCAGTAGGCGTTTTACCTCAATTGAGGCTGCACCTGCTTTCAACTCTAGTATTTTTGCCATGTAATTATCGGCTCTAGATTTGCTGCAGCTTATCAGTTCGTTATTCAGTACTTCTTTATGGCCATCTACCGCAGTTAGGCGCAAAAAGCGCAACTTAATACCTTCTTCGTTATGGGTGGCAACAAAGGTGCCTTTACCTTGGCGACGGATTAATATATTTTCACCTGCCAAGCTATCAATGGCTTTGCGCACGGTGCCTTGGCTCACTTTATAGCGGCCTGCTAAATCAATCTCACTAGGTATCATCTCGCCTGGGCGCCACTCACCACCAATTAAGCTTTGCGTCAGCAGCACTTTAATTTGGTCGTATAGCGGCCGATAATTGGGCGAATTGAGCGTTTTATCTATCATGGTATTTAAGTTTTAAAAACGATTGAACAAATTAAAACATATCCAGCTCAATTAGTCTAGTGTTTTATATCTTATATAAGACATAAGATATTTGTTGACAGTTTTAGATGGTGGTCTATATAATCACTGCAACTTAATCAATATAAAAGCTAAATTATGGAACATTGCTTTCGCCCGCGCCGCTCTGCGCTGTATGTACCAGGCTGCAATCAGCATTATTTAGACCGTGCGCGTACCCTGCCCGCTGACGCGGTGATATTGGATTTGGGTGACCCGATTTTGATAGACTCCAAAATTGAATCACGCAACAATATTGTGGCTGCGGTTAAAGAAGGTGGCTATGGTGCGCGCGAGGTGATTGTGCGCGTAAATAATTTAGATTCCATTTGGGGCCACGACGACATTAAAGCGGTCGCTAATATCGGCGCAGATGCCATTCTTTTTCCTAACATCGAATCTGCTGAGCACGTACATACCGCGCTTAGATTGTTAGATGAGGCTGGTGGTAGCCATATGCCTGTCATGGTGATGATAGAAAGCCCGATTGCGGTGCTTAATGCCAAAGAAATTGCTGCTGCCAGCGACCGTATTGTGTGCATGATGATGGCAACCTCGGATCTAACCTCGCAACTTCACGCAAGAGTCACGCACGAGCAAAGCGCTATTTTAACTGCGCTTTCTATGGTCATTTTAGCCGCGCGCGCTTATGGTCGTTGCGTGGTAGATGGCATCACCTCAGACTTCAAAAACATGCACTCATTTGAATATGCTTGCCGCATTGGCCGCGACATGGGCTTTGATGGAAAAACGCTAGTGTCGCCCTCCCAAATCGCCTACAGCAATGATGCTTACACGCCAAAAAGCAGTGAAGTGGCGAATGCACGCGCCATTATTCAAGCGCTTAAAAATGCCAATGAGAATGGTTTAGGCACGGTAGTGGTCAATGATAGACTGGTTGAGCACCACCACGTTAAAGCAGCTGAACGCTTGTTAAAATTGCACGAGATGATAGCCGAGTTGGAAGAAGAATATGTCTAGTTCGAATAAAATTAACACTGGCCGTTTTTTTGAAGACTTTGTTTTTAACGAAGTGATTCAGCACGCCACGCCACGCACTATTACGGCAGGTGATTGTGCGCTATATGTTGCCTTGTATGGCGCGCGCCAACCATTATTTTGTAGCGAACCATTTGCACAATCTTTAGGCTACATAACGACACCTGTCGATGATTTATTGGCTTTTCACATTGCCTTTGGCAAAACGGTACCTGATATTTCGGTCAATGCGGTAGCTAATTTAGGTTATGCCGATGTGCGCTTTATTCAACCAGTGTTTGTCGGCGATACCTTATCTACCAGCAGCCAAGTCATTGGTTTAAGGCAAAATAGCAACGGCAAAAGCGGTGTTGTATATGTTCGTTCGACGGCTATTAACCAACGTGCAGAGCCAGTTTTAAGCTGGGTGCGCTGGGTCATGGTACACAAAAATGATACCAATAGAACTGCGCCCATGACGGTTGTGCCGACATTGCCGAGCTTTGTAGCACCAGAAAACTTGCATGTACCAAGCTATTTTTCTGCCAAAAACTTCGATAAAAAAGTCACTGGCTGCCAATACTCTTGGCAAGATTACCAGGTTGGTGAGCTTATGAATCATACAGCTGGCTATACTATTAACCCAGCCGAACACTCAATGGCAACACGACTCTATCAAAATAATGCACGCTTGCATTTTGACGACCACCTAATGAAAGATTCAAGCTTTGGTCAGCGCTTGGTGTATGGTGGTGTGGCGATTTCCATGTGTCGCGCAATGAGCTTTGAAGGCTTAGAAAACGCACTATTAATATTGGCGATTAACAGCGGCACTCACGCCAATCCAACATTTGCCAATGATACGATTTATTGCGCGACTGAAGTTTTAGACAGATTTGAAATAAGCAAAGAGCTAGGTGCACTGCGCTTACGCATGATTGGCATTAAAAATATGTCGCCTAATGAAATAACAGAGATTAAAACAGAAACTGGCTATCACCCCAATGTGGTGTTAGACCTTGATTACACTGTGGCTATGCCACTTAAGATATAAAGCACAAAAGAGAAAGCAAAAAATGGTACATCCAAATGATGCATTATTCGGTGGCGAAAAACCGTTTCCACTGATTCCCGCCTGTGAGCATTTTGCGGGTAGCGAAAAGTTAATTTTAAAAGCACTTAGCCTGCAAGATGCAAATAATCCAAACGCGCCTGGTGCGGTGTTTGATATTACCTGCGATTGCGAAGACGGCGCAGCCAGTGGCCAAGAAGTGGAACACGCGCAAATGATCGTGCGTGTACTTACTAGCGAAGCCAACGTGCACAAAATGGCTGGCGCACGCATTCACGACTACACACACCCAGCATGGAAACAGGATATTGATATTTTGGTCGGCGGTGCAGGTAAATTACTCAGTTATATTACGATTCCAAAATGTACTAGCTTAGATCAAGCAAAAGAAATGATTGCTTACATTCAAAAAACGGCGACGTTTAATGGCATAGAAAGAGTGATTCCTGTGCACATTTTAATTGAAACGCACGGTGCGCTGAATCAAGTGCATGACATCGCCAATTTGCCCTGGGTGCAAGTGTTGGATTTTGGCCTGATGGATTTTGTCAGCGCGCACCACGGTGCGATTCCCGCCAGCGCAATGCGTAGCCCAGGCCAGTTTGAACATCGTTTATTAGCCCGCGCTAAAGCCGAAGTAGTTTCTGCTGCACTGGCAAACGGTGTGGTACCTGCGCATAACGTGACGCTAGATTTAAAAAACGTAGAAACTACTTTTGGTGACGCTAGCCGCGCCCGCAACGAGTTTGGTTTTATGCGCATGTGGAGCATTTACCCGACGCAAATTACGGCGATTGTGGATGCCATGAAACCCAATTATGATGAAGTAACGGATGCAGCGAATATTCTTATCGCCGCGCAGGACATGGCTTGGGGGCCGATTCAGTACGAAGGCGAATTGCATGACAGAGCGACTTATCGTTACTTTTGGGAAGTGCTACAAAAAGCGAAATTGACCAATGTAGCCATCTCCGACGAAGCACAAAAAAGGTTTTTCTCATGAGCAGTATAATGTCTGCAGGCGCGCGTTTTCGCGCCGCAATCGTAGTTGAGAAGCCGTTGCAAATTATCGGCGCGATTAACGCTTATCATGCCATGCTGGCCACGCAAACTGGCTTTAAAGCTTTGTATTTATCTGGCGGCGGCGTGGCTGCTGGCTCGTTAGGCTTGCCCGATTTAGGTATTTCTTCGCTTGAAGACGTGCTGATTGACGTGCGCCGTATTACCGATGCGGTGGATACGCCGCTTTTAGTGGATATTGACACGGGCTGGGGCGGCGCATTTAACATCGCACGCTCGGTTAAAAGCGTGGCAAAAGCAGGTGCTGCAGCGGTGCATATTGAAGACCAAGTTTCGGCCAAACGCTGTGGCCATCGGCCAAATAAAGCGGTTGTTTCGCAAGTCGAAATGGTGGACCGTATTAAAGCAGCAGTGGATGCGCGCGTTGACCCTGATTTTGTGATTATGGCGCGCACTGATGCATTGGCTGTTGAAGGTTTACAATCTGCCATAGACCGCGCCTGTGCTTGCGTTGAGGCGGGTGCAGATATGATATTCCCAGAAGCCATGACCGAATTAAGCATGTATAAACAGTTTGTGGATGCAGTAAAAGTGCCCGTGTTGGCGAATATCACCGAGTTTGGAAGCACACCATTATTTACTGTTGCTGAGCTGGCAACGGCGCATGTGAGCATGGTGTTGTACCCACTTTCAGCCTTTCGCGCCATGAACAAAGCGGCGCTCACCGTGTATGAAACCATGCGTAAAGAAGGCACGCAAGCAAACGTAGTGGATTTAATGCAAACGCGCGCTGAGCTTTACGAGCACTTGGGTTATCACGCGTTTGAACAAAAACTCGATGCGTTATTTAATCAAGACAAGGTTTAAGGGAGAAAAGTAGCCATGGAAACAACTACAGCCAACCCCAACCCAACAGAGCCTAAAAAGAAAAAAGGCGTGGCGCTAGCTGGCGTCAATGCTGGTGCTACAGGTATTTGTACGGTTGGCCACACCGGCAATGATCTGCATTATCGCGGCTACGACATTACCGAGCTAGCCAAATATACCACTTTTGAAGAAGTTGCATATTTGCTGATTCATGGCGAATTGCCCAATAGCGCGACCTTAAGCGCCTACAAAACCAAATTGCAAGCTTTACGCAGTCTGCCCAAAGCGCTTAAAAAAGTGTTAAGAGAGATTCCTAAACAGGCACATCCAATGGATGTAATGCGTACAGCTTGCGCCATGCTAGGCACGCTTGAACCAGAGGCTGCAGACCGTAATATTGATGCAGCAAAAGATTTAGGCGATAGGCTAATTGCTTGTTTTGGTTCAATTTTAGTGTATTGGTATCAATTTAGTCACCATGGTCGCCGCATAGAAGTAGAAACCGATGACGACTCAATCGCCGCGCACTTTTTGCATATTTTACACAGCAAAAAACCTAGCCAACTGCATATTGATGCCATGAATACCTCACTGGTGCTGTATGCAGAACATGAGTTTAACGCCAGCACGTTTACGGCTAGAGTCATTGCTGGAACACTATCAGACATGTACAGCTGCATTACCGGTGCGATTGGTGCACTGCGTGGTGCAAAACATGGTGGCGCTAATGAGGCCGCAATGGAAATTATCGAGCGCTATAAAAATGCTGATGGAGCAGAAGCTGACATTTTGACACGTATGGCAAATAAAGAAATCATCATCGGTTTTGGCCACCCCGTGTATACAATTGCTGACCCAAGAAATGAATCAATAAAAGCAGTTTCACGTAAATTGAGCGAAGACAACGGCAATATGACGTTATTTAACGTTTCTTCACGTATAGAAGAAGTGATGTGGCGTGAGAAAAAAATGTTCCCTAATTTAGATTGGTACAGCGCTAGTAGTTATCATTTAATGGGCGTACCGACGAGTATGTTTACGCCAATATTTGTCATTTCGCGCACTACCGGCTGGGTGGCACATGTGATTGAGCAACGTATCGACAACAAAATCATTCGTCCGAATGCTGAATATACAGGGCCAGAGAATCGGCCATTTGTGCCTCTTAGCAAAAGGTAAAAACACTAGTCATTGCGTTTTAATTGCATTTAGCAATTCATTTTAAAAGATGAAGGGCAAGGCGCAAGCAGCGCAAAAACCGGAATGTACACGTAGTACATGAGGATTTTGAGCAGCACGCAACGCAGCAATTCGCTTTAAAAATAATTGATAAAGGTAATTAGAAAATGTCAGCTCATATTTCAAATGTCCGTCCCTCCCCCGATCAAGTCATTGTTGATATTGCCAACTATGTCGCCGACTATAAAATCACTTCAGCCGAAGCGTTTGATACTGCTCGAAATTGCTTAATGGATACATTAGGTTGCGGTTTTGAGGCGCTAGATTATCCTGCTTGCACCAAAATATTAGGCCCTGTGATTGCTGGCACGGTTGTGCCTAACGGCGCAAAAGTGCCTGGTACAAACTTTCAATTAGACCCAATTTTAGCCGCATTTAATATTGGCGCGATGATACGCTGGCTAGATTTTAATGACACGTGGCTAGCCGCAGAATGGGGTCATCCATCAGACAATTTGGGCGGAATTTTGGCCTGCGCTGATTATATTTCGCGTAAAAATATAGCTGAAGGCAAAGCGCCACTCACAGTCAAAGACGTGCTTACCGCCATGATTAAAGCGCACGAGATTCAAGGCGTGTTTGCGTTAGAAAACAGCTTTAATCGCGTCGGCTTAGACCACGTAATTTTAGTCAAAATCGCTTCAACAGCGGTTGTGACTAAGCTGCTTGGTGGCAATAAAGAAGATATTATCAACGCCGTTTCAAACGCGTTTGTCGATGGCCAAAGCTTGCGTACATACCGCCATTCGCCAAATACTGGCTCACGTAAATCATGGGCGGCAGGCGATGCAACTTCGCGTGCGGTGCGTTTGGCGTGGATGGTACTGCAAGGTGAAATGGGCTATCCGTCAGCTTTAACAGCCAAAACGTGGGGCTTTTATGATGTATTATTTAAAGGTAATGCCTTCAAATTTCAACGCGGCTACGGCAGTTATGTGATGGAGCAAGTGCTGTTCAAAATTAGCTTCCCTGCCGAGTTTCACGCGCAAACCGCGGTCGAATGCGCGATTCAATTAAATGCAGCCGTTGGCAGCAAATTACAAACTTTAGAACAAATCAATGCAATTGATAAAATCGTCATCACCACGCATGAATCTGCGATTCGAATTATCGACAAAACTGGTCCACTTGATAATCCAGCTGATAGAGATCACTGCATTCAATACATGGCTGCGATTGGTTTACTCAAAGGCAACCTAACCGCACAAGATTACGAGGATGCAGCAGCCGCAGACCCACGCATTGACGCCATTCGCTCTAAAATGACTTGCGTTGAAAAAGCCGAATACACCGCCGATTATCACAACCCAGAAAAACGCTCCATCGCCAACGCGATTCAGATTTTCTTTAAAGATGGCAGCAAGTCTGACAACATCGCGGTGGAATACCCTATTGGCCATCGCCGTCGTCGCAGTGAAGGCATCCCAGAACTGGTGAAAAAATTCCAAGTGAATTTAGCGCGTAAGTTTGATGCCAAAAAACAGGCGAACATTTTGGCGCTATGTTTAGACCAAACCAAACTAGAAGCCACGCCAGTGAATGACTTTGTGGATATGCTAGTGGTTTAAAATAGTCGTTTAGAATATTAAAATATATGCCTTGGAAGCCGCATGGATATTAGCTTGCAGGGCATCGATTATTTGACGATTTTAGGGTAAAATAGCATTTTTCGAACTGCTGTTTGAAGGCTTTTTATGACGCTGACCACACTAAACGCACTATCGCCTCTTGATGGCCGCTACCAAACCAAATTAGATGCACTGCGTCCTTATTTTAGTGAATATGCGCTAATCAAACACCGCGCATGGGTAGAAGTAGAATGGCTGAAAGCCTTAGCTGCAGCGAAGGATTTGCAAGAAATTGCGCCTTTTTCTGCGAATACTATCAAAGAATTAGATGCGACGATTGCCAACTTTTCTGAAACCGATGCGGCACAAGTTAAAGCCATTGAATCGCGTACCAATCACGATGTAAAAGCGCTTGAATATTGGCTTAAAGAGAAGTTTGACGCTAACCCAGAAATTAAAAAAGCCAGCGAGTTTATTCACTTTGCCTGTACCAGTGAAGATATTAACAATCTATCGCACGGCTTAATGCTTAAAAGTGCGCGTGATGCAGTGATGTTGCCATTTTTGAGTGATTTAATTATGCGTTTAACTGCGCTTTCGCACGAACTAGCCGCACAGCCAATGCTTGCGCGTACGCATGGCCAAACTGCCAGCCCCACCACAATGGGTAAAGAGTTGGCTAATGTGGTGTACCGTTTACAACGTCAACAAAAACAATTAGTTAACAACGAAACACTAGGCAAAATTAATGGCGCTGTAGGTAACTTTAACGCACATTTATCGGCTTATCCACATTTTGATTGGGAAACTTTTGCCAAAAAATTCGTCGAGAATTTGGGCTTAACGTATAACTCGATGACCATTCAAATTGAGCCGCACGATTACATGGCGGAGTTATTTGATTGTTTAAGCCGCATCAACACCATTTTAATCGACTTAAACCGCGATATCTGGGGCTACATTTCAGTTGGTTACTTCAAACAAAAAGTCAAAGCAGGTGAAATCGGCTCATCTACCATGCCACACAAAGTCAACCCGATTGATTTTGAAAACTCAGAAGGTAATTTGGGTTTAGCCAATGCAGTCTTACGCCATATGGCTGAAAAATTACCAATCTCTCGTTGGCAGCGAGATTTAACTGACTCCACCGTGTTACGCAATATGGGTGTAGCGTTTGGCTATACGCTATTAGGTTACGATTCTTGCTTGCGTGGCTTAAATAAGCTTGAAATTAACGCTGCAAAATTAGCAGAAGATCTAGATAATAGCTGGGAAGTGCTCGCCGAGCCAATTCAAACCGTGATGCGCCGCTATGGTATAGAAAACCCTTACGAGCAATTAAAAGAACTCACGCGCGGCAAAGGTGGCATCAATAAAGAATCGCTACACGCATTTATACAAACGCTAAAAATACCAGCGGATGCTAAAAAACTGTTACTAGAAATGACACCAGCTAGCTATATCGGTAAAGCGGTTGAGTTGGCAAAAAAAATCTAAAATATGGCAATTATTACCGAAAGTAACGCTTCTCTTGCTGTCTTAATTGATGCTGATAATGCTCAAGCCTCTATTATTGAAGGCCTGCTTTCAGAAGTTGCCAAATTTGGTGTAGCTAGCGTCAAAAGAATTTATGGTGATTGGACAACTCCTAATTTAGGGCAGTGGAAAACTGTTTTACTTAACCATTCAATTCAGCCAATACAGCAGTTCCGTTACACCACGGGAAAGAATGCAACCGACAGTAAGATGATTATTGATGCAATGGATTTGCTGTATACGGGGACTTTTGATGGATTTTGCATTGTATCTAGCGACAGTGACTTCACCAGTTTAGCTCAGAGAATTCGGGAATCGGGGAAGCGCGTATATGGCTTTGGTGAAAAGAAAACACCACAACCTTTTGTAGCTGCCTGTGACCGCTTTATTTACACCGAAGTTTTTTCCGTCATTGAAAATCCTGAAAAAGAATCCACAAAGATTCCTGGCAATAAATTACGCCAAGATACTCAGCTTATGAATTTATTTAGATCCGCAATCGCTGCCGCTTCAGATGAAAACGGCTGGGCTTATTTGGGTCAAGTTGGCACCAACATTTCAAAACAGGCTCCAGACTTTGACCCAAGAAACTATCACTATGAAAAATTAAGCGAACTTGTAGCTGCAATTGGCTATTTTGAGATTAATAGAACAGAACAAAGAGTATTGATTAAAGATCCAAAGAAAAAATGACTGAAATACTAGTTTTATATTACTCTCAAGGTGGCGCAGTGCGTGAAATGGCTCAGCTCATTGCACGCGGTATAGAATCTGTAAGTGGTGCAAAAGCACGCATCCGTACGGTGCCAAAAGTATCGGCTAATTGCGAGGCGACCGAGCCTGAAATCCCCAACAGCGGTGACCCATATTGTGAGTTGGCTGATTTAGAAGAATGCATTGGCATCGCACTGGGCAGCCCGACGCGCTTTGGTAACATGGCGGCGCCGATGAAGTATTTTTTAGATGGTACAGCTGGTTTATGGCTAAAAGGTGCGCTTATGGGTAAACCTGCTTGCGTGTTTACTAGCACAGGCAGTATGCACGGCGGCAATGAAACAACTTTAATTACCATGATGTTGCCGCTTATGCACCACGGTATGTTAATAGTTGGATTGCCGTATTCTGAGCCTGCTTTAAGCACCACCACTAGCGGCGGCACACCTTATGGTGCCAGTCATGTCGGTGGTGCGCTGGATGATAAAAAAATCACCGATGATGAGAAAAAACTCTGCTTGGCACTGGGTAAAAGATTAGCAGAAACCGCGTTAAAGTTATCTAACTAAATGAGTTTAGCGCTAGAAGCAAAACAGTTTTTGCGCAGCACGCAGCACGGTATTTTATCCACCATCTCCACCAAGTTTGCAGGTTATCCGTTTGGCTCAGTCACGCCGTTTATTTTGGGTCACGATGGCCAACCCATTATCCTCATTAGCAACATTGCCGAACACACCAAAAATATTATTGCTAACCCAAAAGTATCATTGCTAGTGTTTGCTAAAGGTGATGATTTGCAGGCAAATGCAAGGCTTACCTTAATTGGCGAAGCAAAAAGTATAGGCAAAAATGATGCCAATTTAATGGCGCGTTATAGCCGTTACTTTCCTGATGCTGTTGGCTATTTTGCCATGCATGATTTCTCTTTTTATCGCATTCACATTGCGCAAGCGCGCTACATTGCGGGCTTTGGCAAAATGGGCTGGCTGGCTGGTAACGAGCTGAATATTCAAGCTGAAATTAACAGCATTGCCGCGCTAGAAACCGACATGATAGAACACATGAACCAAGACCATGCGGATAGCTTAGTGCAATATTGCCAGTATTTTCACCAAGTAACGCCCGCGCGCGTTATATTAATTGGTATTGATAGCGATGGTTTTGATGTGGAGGCAGTAGTTAGCGATGAGATTAAAACGCTGCGCTTTAATTTTGCCGCACCTATTTTTGATGCCGCTTCTGCCCGCGCTGCGTTTGTAGCTTTATCTAAACAGGTACGCGCTTGATTACTTATTTACGCATCGCAGCAAGTTTTAGTTTAATCTCACTCATCTTTTTATGTTTGGCTTGGGAGAGTGTTTTAGCGCCGTTCAAACCTGGCGGCTCACTACTCATACTAAAAACATTACCACTTTTATTGCCACTATTTGGTATATTAAAAGGCCGCCGCTACACTTATCAGTGGGCCAGCATGTTTATTTTGTTTTACTTTACCGAAGGCTGTGTGCGTGCTTGGTCTGATACTGGGCTATCGGGCAAATTGGCCTTAATAGAAGCCGTATTAAGTTTTGGTTTTTTTATGTGCACAATTTATTACGCAAAACTCATGCGGCAATCAGCCCAATAAAGCCACCTTCAATTATAATTAAAAGCATGAAAATTCTCTTATCCAACGACGATGGCTATTTTGCACCGGGCCTCAATATTTTAGCTGAGCATTTGGCTAAAATAGCTGAGATTACCGTGGTGGCGCCAGAGCGTAACCGCAGCGGCGCCAGTAACTCGCTCACTTTAGATAGACCCTTGAGTGTAAAAAAAGCCAGAAACGGTTTTTTTTATGTCAACGGTACGCCAACCGATTGCGTGCATATTGCGCTGACTGGCTTAATGGATTCGATGCCCGACATGGTAATTTCTGGCATAAACGATGGCGCCAATATGGGCGACGATACCATTTATAGTGGCACGGTAGCCGCAGCGATGGAAGGTTATTTATTGGATATTCCTTCTATCGCAATATCCATGTCGCAGCACAACGCCGCCCATTTTGAAAGCGCTGCGCGCGTGGCGTTAGAGCTAGTGCAGCACTATTTAAAAATAGGCTTTGCATCACCCACATTATTAAATGTAAATGTACCAGACGTGCCTTATGAACAACTAAAAGGCAAAGTAATTACGCGCCTAGGCAAGCGCCACAAGGCCGAGCCAGTCATTCAGCTTAAAACACCACGTAATGAGACGGTGTATTGGGTGGGGGCAGCCGGCAAGCCCAATGATGGCGGTGAAGGCACTGATTTTTATGCAGTAGCGAATAACTATGTATCCATCTCACCCATTCAAGTGGATTTAACCAAATATAGCCAAATGAATGAGATGAACGATTGGTTAAACAAATAAAATGGCAATATTAAAACCTGTCACCAGTAAAGCTGGTATTGGCATGACGTCATTGCGCACGCGCGAGCGCATGTTGGTGCGCCTGCGCGAGCAAGGCATAAAAGATGAAGTGGTGCTGCACGCCATGGGTGAAATTCCACGCCATATTTTTGTGGATGATGCGCTATCAACACGCGCTTATGAGGATGTCTCGCTGCCAATTGGCTTTGCGCAAACCATTTCACAGCCTTATATTGTGGCGCGTATGACCGAGATTTTGCGCAACGGCAAGCAACTGAACAAAGTGTTAGAAATTGGCACAGGCTGTGGCTACCAAACTGCCGTACTTTCAAAAGTGGCGAAAGAAGTATTATCAGTAGAACGTATTCGCCCATTAGTAATGAAAGCACGCGGCCATTTGCGTACGCTTAAATGCAATAATGTAAAATTAGATCATGCCGATGGCAGCCTGGGGCTTAATAGCTATGCGCCTTTCGACGGCATTATTGTAACCGCTGCCGCCAGCCATGTGCCACAAGAATTATTGGCGCAACTGGCCATTGGCGGACGCATGGTGATACCAGTTGGCACAAGTACACAGGTGCTACACTTGATTGAACGCTTGGAAAATGACTACAAACAAACCAAGCTAGAGCCTGTAAAATTTGTGCCTTTATTAGGTGGGCTAAGTTAATGCGACGTTTTTGCGTTTTCTTGTTGGCATTATTACTAGCCGCTTGCGAAAGCAACCCGCCAGCACCCGTCATAGACCGTATGCCTGACTCCAGACCAAAACCACCTGTGATAAAACCTGTACCTAAAAATACAGAAGCAGGCAAAGATTGGCGGCCAGATAGCCATGTGGTTAAAAAAGGCGATACGCTGTTTGGCATTGGTTTGGAATATGGTGTGGATTACAAAGAGATTGCCACTGCTAATAATATTGCCCCGCCCTACCCCATTAAGATTGGCCAAAAGCTAGATTTAACAAGCTTTAAAGTTAAAACTGCGCCTGCTATTGATGCCAGCAAAACTGTTGCTGCTAAAACAGAAGCTGGCAGTAAAGAAGACGGTGTCGTCGTTACGCCGATGACAACTGAACCTGCAGTTGTAGGTGATAAGCCAATTACCACCGAAAAGCCAATGGCTTCTGTCGTCACCCCCGTGTTAAACGAGCCTAAAGCGCAGCGTGAGCCGTATAGCTTAGAAGCGCTCAATCGTGCTACGCCGACTGCAACTGCAACTGCAAAACCAACTGATAACAAGCCCACTGAAACTAAGCCTGCTGACACTGCTGCAACAGGCGATGAGGCGATTGCTTGGACGTGGCCCACACAAGGAAAAATCACTGCTAACTTTAATGAGGCCACTAACAAAGGTATTGATATTGGCGGAGAGACTGGCCAAGCCATTAAGGCAGCCAGCGCTGGCAAGGTGATTTATAGCGGATCTGACCTGCGCGGCTATGGCAAATTGGTGATTGTGAAACACAATAAAACTTATTTATCCGTTTATGCGCACAACAGCAAAATTGTGGTGAAAGAAGGCCAAACGGTGGTGGCTAGCCAAAAAATTGCTGAGATGGGTAACACCGATGCAAATACAACTAAATTGCATTTTGAAATTCGCCGCTTGGGTAAATCGGTTGACCCAGCCAAGTATTTAAATCAGAATTAGTTTACAAATTATTAAGGGGATGAATCATGGCCGCACCACTAAAAAAAGAACCCAATAAATACGCCAAAAATGCTGATATTAAAGCAGACACGCCACTTAAAACCATCCTATCTGCAGTTGGCATGCTATTAATGCTAGTGGGCTTAGTAGGCATTGGGTTAGAGTTTTTTAAAGAAGGTGGTTGGCTAAAAACGGCGCTGGCATGGTTGTTCGAATCCACCACCCGCATGATGTTTATTCCCGTGATTATTTTTGCACTTTGGTTAATGAATCGCATGATGTCATCCACCAACCCAAACGAGAGTAAAAAATCGGGCAACATACCCATGTACATTATGATGGCGATAGGCGCATTTTATGTGTTTAGGTTCGCAACTACGAGCAGCTTTTAATTTCTATAATTAAATCTGGCCAATAAAAAACCACGCATAGCGTGGTTTTTTATTGCTTACATAATCTAGTGTTTCTTTTTGGCTTCTGCTTGGTAATGCTCATGCACCGCACTCATATCACGCGCACGCGCCCAAGTAATAATTTCTTCTAACGCTGGCGCGCCAATCTCACCAATTTGCGTGTGTATGCCCGCTTGGTCGCGAACAATCAAAATACCTGGAATTTGGCTTACTTCAAAATATTCACTAATTTCTGGGTCGGCTTCGGTATCTACCATGCCAAACACAATATCTGGGTGCTTTTCTGCAACCGCTTTGAAGGTTGGTGTAAATGCTACGCAGGGTTCGCACCATGGCGCCCAAAAATCTACTATTACAAATGCATTGCTTTCAATGGTTTGCTTAAAATTTGCTTTGGTTAATGTAACAACTGCCATAATTGCGCCTTAAAAATGATTTATTTAAATAATCGAACAGTTTATCAGACGCGCGCCATTAAGTTAAGTTTCAGCGCTTAATTGCTATAGTTAAACCACTGAGATTTTATTTAAAAACATTACTTTTTGATTCAATTTTGTAGCGCGTAAAAAACATGCCCTGCAAGCCGCATAGATATTGGCTTGCAGGGCATCAATTTTAAAACTTATTGCATTTAAGCAAAATGTGTAACCAGTATTACTGATAGCACTAATGATCTTCAACAATCAAATTCAATAACTTATTGACTAGTGGCGCAATAATTAAAATCGCCACAAACACAATCGGCCATGCGGTGATAAACGCTTCTAGCCACACCTGAATAAAACCAGTATGCGGCTGGATGCGCAAAAAAATGATGATGCCAGACACAATCAACGCCGTGCTTGCAGACATAATGAGCGCGAAAAGCACACTACGATATCGGTATGCGATTTTACTTGCCATGAGTTTAATCTCTAGTGTTAATGAATGGACAATACAACTTCGACCAGTTTGTTTGGGTTATCAACAAAGGCAAAATGTCCAGTATTGGCCACGGTGGTTATCGCTACTCCACCAAGTTCTTTTGCGGTGCGTTTGCGTTCATCCAATGTAGACCAATCATGTTCGCCATATATGAGTTTGACAGGCGTTTTTACATTAGCATACATAGTTCTGGCTTTGCTCCATGAACGCCAGTTGGCGAAGACGTTGCGCTCTACATAACGGTAACCTTTGCGATATCCAGCGCGATTAAATTCAGTGAGTAATTGATTGGGCATCCAACGCTTCATCCGCAATCCACCACGCATGATGAGGCCAAGTAATGGTTTGTTTTCCATAGCCGCAAACACTGCTCCAAGAACTGGGATAGCAAACTGACCAAGGATGAAGTTAGCAATGAAATTGCCACGGCGCACACCATCTGCATAGCGCGTATCGTAGTCATAAGTATTGGATGAAACTACGGACTTGATACGTTCAGGCGATGCGCTGGCAACAGTCAGTGCTAAAACAGCGCCAATTGACTCGCCTACCAGAGTCACCTCCCGCAGATCAAGTTTCTCTATAAAATCAATGACTGCACTGCGGAAGTACGGTTCATCGTAATTGGCCTTGGTGTCAATGGATGAGTAACCATGTCCAGGCAGATCCACTGCATAAACCGTGTAATGCTGGGCAAGTAGTGGAATTACCTCTTGAAAATAATCCAGCTGCGTGCGAATGGTATGCAGCAAAATCAACGGCGCACCAGTGCCCGTTTTTAAAAATCGCAAAGTCCTGCTATCGTCTATTTGAATATCTGATACTTGGCCAGTTTTGGATAAATCTTGCATATTCATGTCCTTTTCTAATTAAGTTTTGAGTACGTCACAGCTAAGAAAAATTTACCAAGGCAATGACTCGCCTTGATGAAAAAATCCGCCATTGGCGCCTTTGCTATCTAGGGTGGCTAGTTGCACACTGGTTTTGTAACTGTCTGCTACTTCCATCGGTGCGTTTTCTCCACCAAGTTCTGTTTTTACCCAACCTGGATGTGCCGAGTTTACTTTGATATTGGTATCATGTAGTTCATGCGCTAAATGCACGGTATATACGTTGAGTGCAGTTTTTGAAGCGTTATAGGCAAACGCTTTTGCAGGGTCAATCGGTGAATTTGGCATGCTATGTAAGGTGAGTGAGGCCAATATACTCGACAGATTCACGATACGGCCTGCAGGCGCTTTTTTAATCAGGGGTAACAGTTTTTGGGTAAGCTCAATGACAGCGAATAGATTGCTTTGGAAAGTCTGTTGAATGGTGTCGATGCTGACAGTACTGCTGTTATTGCTACCCATCAGTTGCTCTTGATTTATACCCGCGTTATTCACCAAAATATCTAACTTGCCATAGTGTTTATTTAAGTATTCATAGGCAGTGTCTGCAGTATTAGATTGATTTGCATCGTAATGAATCGCCTCAGCTTGGTAGCCTAGTGCCTGTAATTGTTTAGCTGCGGCCTCACCTTTAGCGGCATCACGTGATCCAATGACCACGCGAATACCTAATGCGCCCAAACCTTTGGCCGTTTCAAAACCAATGCCGCGATTTGCGCCGGTGATAAATGCTACTTTTCCTGATGATGTTGTCATTTTAAATCCTTAAATTTATATTTGTACTGATTGGTAAATAAATAATAATTGAGTTAAAATATTTTGTCAACACAATTTTGTACCTAGTGGTACAATATTTACTTTACTTAGAGAATAAACGCTGATGAGTGCTGTTGCTAAAAGCCAAAAGTCTGTCAAAATACCGACCAAACCGCGTGGTCGTCCACTGGAATTTAATCAAGATGAGGCGCTAGATAAAGCACTGCATGTGTTTTGGTCGCACGGATACGAAGGTGCCTCAATGGCAGAGCTCACCGAAGCACTGGGCATTAATAAGCCTAGTATTTACGCAGCGTTTGGTAATAAAGAAGCCTTGTTTCGTAAGGCATTAGCCAAATATATTGCTGGGCCTGCTGCTTTTGTCGGTACTGCGATGAATGAGCCAACTGCACACCAAGCAGTTGAAACTCTTTTGATGCAGGCAGTTGATTTTTTTAGTGATGAAAGCACACCAAATGGTTGCATGATTGTGCAAGGCGCTCTAACTTGCGGGCAAAGCTCACTAGCCATTCAGCAAGAATTGATTGCTTACAGAGGCAACTTTGAAGATACACTGACTAAACGTTTTGAGCTAGCCAAAGTACAAGGGGAATTAGCAGCAAAAGTGAATACTAAACAGCTAGCAAAATATATCGCAACAGTTCATCAGGGTATGTCGGTGCAAGCCACTAGCGGCGCAACACGAGAAGAGCTGATAGCAATCGTTGTAATGGCTTTGAAAAGTTGGCCAACCACTCAACAAATAGCTTAATAAAACTAACCAGTAATGTAAAGGATAGAAAATTGGCGCTCTGCAAGCCGCATGGATATTAGCTTGCAGAGCATTTATTTTTTAAGCTAAACGGGCTTACCCCAAGTGCCTGCAAAGAATAAATCACCTAGTGGTTTACGTTTACGTGCTGCTAGCTCTCGTGCTTTTAGTTCTTCTGGCAAGTCATTAGTATCGCCTTCATAACCAATCGCTAGCATGGCCATGGGGGTAATTTGTGCAGGAATTTTAAAAGCATCGCGTGCAGCATCGGCATTGAAACCACCCATTTGGTGCGCTGCTAAGCCCATATGACTTGCTTGCAAGCAACAGTTCTCTGCCGCTGCGCCTGTGTCGTATTGTGCCCAGCGGTTTGACGTTTGGTTATGCCCAAACAATGTATCTGCACAAATTAGCATTAACACTGGTGCATTTTTTACCCAGGTTTGGTTACTGGGCGCCAAACAATCAAACGCTTGCTGCCAAGATTTTTCATCTGCATGTTTATCCCAAACGATAAAGCGCCAAGGCTCATCACCAAAACAACTGGGCGCCCAGCGTGCTGCCTCACACAGTGCCACGATTTGTTCATGGCTGACTGATTTGCTGGCATCAAAAGCACGCGGGCTCCAACGATTAGCAATGGTTTCGTTAATTGGTACAGACGTGCTGGCGGTTTTTTGCATGGCGTATATCTTTCAGGCGCTTAAAAATGGATAATCAGTGTAACCTTTTTCAGTACCACCATAGAAGGTTTTAGAATTGGCTTCATTCAGCGGTGCATCGGTTTTATAGCGTTCTACCAAGTCTGGGTTAGCAATAAATGGCACGCCGTAAGCAATCACATCGGCATGGCCACTTGCAATAGCGGCGCTACCACGTACTTTGTCGTAGCTCAAGTTGGCCATGTAGCTGCCATTAAAGTGTTTGCGCATTTCTACAAAATCAAATGGCTTGGCCTCGCCGCCACCAGCAATACCGCCTTCTACCACATGCAAGTAAGCTAAGTTAAATTGATTAAGCTGCTCTGTTACATAATTAAATAGCGCTTGTGGGTTGCTATCTTGCATGTCGTTAAAAGGATTAGCGGGCGATAAGCGCAGGCCAGTTTTATCTGCACCTGCCACTGCCACTACTGCCGCAGTCACTTCCATCAATAAACGCGCTCGGTTTTCAAAGCTGCCGCCGTAGTTATCAGTACGCTTGTTGCTGCCATCGCGCAAAAACTGGTCTAACAAATAGCCATTGGCGGCGTGAATTTCTACGCCATCAAAACCAGCCTCCAGCGCACATTTGGTAGCATATGCATAATCTTGCACAATAGCTGGCAATTCAGTTGTTTCTAAAGCACGCGGCTCAACATAATCAACCAAACCTTTGTATGTAAAGGCTTTGCCTGCAGGTTTAATTGCAGATGGTGCAACTGGCAACGCACCGTTAGGTAGCAAGCTTGGGTGCGAAATACGACCTACATGCCAAAGCTGCAACACAATTTTGCCGCCTTTGGCGTGCACGGCATCTACTACTTTTTTCCAACCGTCAGTTTGCTCACCCGTATAAATACCTGGCAAGGCGGGGTAACCATGCGCCATGGCCGATATAGGCGTGGCTTCTGTCACAATTAAGCCTGCCGTCGCACGTTGTGCATAATAAGTCACGTTCAAATCTTGCGGCACGCCACCCTCGCCTGCGCGGTTACGCGTTAATGGTGCCATCACCATACGATTTTTAAGGCTAATAGCGCCTAATTTTGCTGGGCTAAATAAATCTAATGCCATGTGCTGCTCCTGGTTAATTTTTAAAAAATATAAGTAAATTTCTTAAGTGGGCTTATTTAAGTGGATTTTATTTAATCGGACTGGCAGGTGGCAACTTCACACCTTCAATCAGCAGCGTAATTTCAATATCATCGCCCACTGAGGCGTTAGATTTTATGCCCCAACCAAAACCAAAATCACTGGCTTTTAACGTTGTGTGTGCCTCAAAACCAGTTCTGTAACCACCCCAAGGGTCTGTTCCAAAACCTAATACTTTAAATGGGAATGTCATTTCTTTGGCAACGCCATGCAAAGTTAACACGCCAGTCATCACACCTTCAGTGGCAGATTTTGCTACAATTTTTTTGCTAACAAACGTCATTTCGGCAAATTTGTCGGTGTCTAGGTAATCAGCTTCTTTAATATGCTTGTCGCGCTTGGCATGGCTACTGTTGACGCTGAGCATATTGATTTTTGCTTCTACGCTAGAATTGGCTAAATTCTCACTATCAATGAAGATTTTTCCAGTAATATCGCTAAATGTGCCAGAGGTTTTGCCGCAACGTGACGCAAACTCCAATTGGCAAAACTGTGCGAATCATCAATCCTGTAGGCTTCTTGATCTGCAAACACTGGGCTGCAAGCCAATAGCAGAGCGGCTGTCAGCCCTATTATTTTTGCGATTAAGTTCATCGTTATTCTCCTAAACAATTAGTCAATTGGTAAATCAAACAGCAGTATTTCTGCGTCATTAGTTGCGATTATATGTATGCTTTCTGCCGCAGTAAACATCGCTGCATCACCCGTGTTAAGCGACTTTCCATCAATTTCCACATTACCACTGGCAACTTGCAAGTAAGCGCTACGGTTTTCTTTAAGAACGTAATCTAACTGGTTTCGTTCACTTAATTTAGCTGCAAATAATGCCATGTCTTGATGCACTTTTAATGAACCCAGTTCGGCATTTTCTGATGCCAGTAAACACCATTTATTCTGTTTTTGCTCATCGCTAAAAAAGCCATCTTCATAACTCGGTTTTAGGCCTTGCTGGTTGGGCAATACCCAAATTTGCAGCAAATGTACGGGTTCGGTATCCGATGCATTAAATTCACTATGCGAAACACCTGTGCCCGCTGTCATGCGCTGCACATGGCCTTGACGAATCACTTCGACGTTGCCAAGACTATCTTTATGCGCCAAATTGCCTTGTAACACGTAGGTGATAATTTCCATATCGGCATGTGAATGCGTGCCAAAACCTTGTGCAGGCGCGATAACATCTTCGTTAATTACACGCAACACCGAGAAACCCATCCAGTTCGGATCGTAATATTTATTAAACGAAAATGAATGATAGCTGTCTAGCCAGCCATGGTTAGCGTGTCCGCGGTCTTGTGATGGTCGAATTTGCATTTTTTAGCAGCCTTTCAGCGTCACTTTTTGAGTACTTTGGTATGCTAATATTAGGTCAAGCGAAATAAATTTCAAGGTTAATAACACTTATGCTGCAAAATCAATTCTCACGTGCATTAGAGCCATCGAATAAAAATACTATCCAAGCAGTTATTCATGCTGCTTCCAGCGTTATTTTAGGCAAACAACAGCAAATCAAATTATCGCTCGCTTGCGTTTTGGCAGGCGGCCATCTGCTGATAGAAGATTTGCCCGGCATGGGCAAAACCACGCTAGCGCATGCGCTGGCGCAAGTGCTGGGCTTAAACTTTAGGCGCAGCCAATTTACCAGTGATTTATTGCCAGCAGATATTATTGGTGTGTCGGTGTACGATCGCGCCACTTCAGCGTTTCAATTTCACCCCGGGCCAGTGTTTACCAATGTGTTACTGGCGGACGAGATTAATCGCGCCACACCCAAGACACAAAGCGCATTATTAGAAGCGATGGAAGAGAGCCAGATTACCATAGACGGCGAAACACACGCGCTGCCCAAACCATTTTTTGTGATTGCCACGCAAAATCCCAAGCACCATATTGGCACGTTTCCGCTACCAGAATCACAACTCGATCGCTTTTTAATGCGCATTACGCTAGGCTACCCCGATGCCGCATCAGAGCGTGCTTTACTGAAGAATCAAGCGGGACGCGGTACTGCTATTCAGCCCGTATGCGATGTGAACACGCTGATATCATTGCAAAATTCGGTTAAAAATGTGCATGTATCTGATCAATTGTTAGATTATTTGCAAGATTTAATTTTGCATACGCGCACGCACTTTAGCACTGGTTTATCGCCACGCGCTGGTTTGGGTTTGCGCCAGTGCGCGCAAGCTTGGGCGTTGCTAGAAGGTCGCGAATTTGTCATACCCGAAGATGTACAAGCAGTGTTTGGCAGTGTGGTATCGCATCGTTTAGCGGCAGAAAATAGCGAGATTGCCAAGCAGATACTTGAGCGCGTGGCGATTCGCTAAGCGCTTATTTTTAAGTACACATTTTTCAGTAAATATGGCTAGCTTTAGTTTTTTGCAACTAGGTTTTTTAACACCTGACTATTGGAAACCTAAGTTTTTAAAATCATGGTTTCGCGTTGCCAAAAGCGACAATAATATTGCCACTCTAAACCCGCGTCAAATCTATATTCTGCCAACGCGCTGGGGCATTTTATATGCGGTCATGCTGGTCTTATTGCTAGTCGGCTCTATCAATTATTCCATCAGCTTGGGCTATTACGTCACGTTTTTGCTAGCATCGCTTGGCAATATGGCCATGCTGCACACTTGGCGCAATTTAGTACATTTGCAAGTAAGCGTGTTGCCTACACAACCAGTATTTGCGGGCGCTGTGGCTTATGTAAGCATTCAACTACAAGACACTAAAAACCGCGCTAGATATGCGATTGCTGCACAGCTTGAAAATAATACAATTGTGACGCACGACATTACTAGCAGCAACAGCCAAGTTTTTTTGTTGCCCTTAAAAACGCAACATCGTGGCTGGCAGGTGCTACCACGTATTAAGCTACATACCGAATTTCCACTATCGCTATTTCACGCTTGGGCTTATGTAGAAAGCCCGCAGCAAGTCTTAATTTATCCAAAACCTAGCGATAGTAATATTGCGCCGCCTATTACTAGCGCAGGGCAAAACGGCGGCAAAAATATGATTGCGCGTGGCGATGAAGATTTTGATGGCCACAGAACCTACCAAATTGGCGATGCGCCCAGCCGTGTCGATTGGAAAGCCTCGAGTAAAGGCATCGGCATGTTGAGCAAGCAATATCGTGGCAACGGCAGCACTATTTTGCTTTTGGATTGGGAAATGACATCTGGCTTAGATTTCGAAGCGCGCATTTCACAAATGACGCGCTGGGTGATAGACGCGCACGCCGCCAAACAACGTTTTGGCTTTAAGTTGCCTAATTTAACATTGCCGCCAAACAGCGGCGAGGCGCATTACCACGAGACTTTGCAAGCTTTAGCGCTAGTGTAAGTATGAAAAAAACCACTTTAACCCCGCAACATTTATATTGGCTGCTGGCCAGCTTGGCGCTTATTTTAGCCATACACGCGCCCAATTTGCCCATTTGGGTCACTGCCGTATGTGCTGCATTCATCGCTTGGCGCTATTTTGCCATTCAAAACCCCACGCTCATGCCAAATCGCTGGTTGCTGGTGATGCTTTCATTATTAACAGGTTTTGGTATTTTGCTCAATTTTCATAGTTTTGGCCGTGATGCCAGCTTAAGCTTGCTGGTACTGATGACGGTGCTAAAACTACTAGAAACGCGCTTAATGCGCGACTACATGCTCACGGTGATGCTGGCCTACTTTTTAATCGGCAATTTGTTTTCGTTTAACCAAAGTATGCTCACCTTTGGCTTAAGCATTCCACCACTTATTTTACTCACTGCAACGCTGATTAATATGAGCCTTAAAACACCACAAAGCTGGCAGTTTTTGGCTAAACTAGCAGGTAAAATGTTGTTGCAATCAGTACCTGTGATGCTGATTTTGTTTGTGCTGTTTCCGCGTATTCCAGGCCCGCTGTGGGGCATACCACAAGATGCTTACAGCGGCATGACCGGTTTGGGCGATAACCTAAAATTTGGCGAAATTAGCAACCTGACTAAAAATAGCAGCGTGGCGTTTCGGGCGCAATTTAAAGATAAACTGCCGCCAAACAATCAGCTATATTGGCGCGGACCGGTGTTGTGGCACCAAAATAAAAACCAGTGGCTCATGCCCAGCAAAAGCATCGGCTTGCGTAACGAAATATTAGCAACCAAAGGCGCGTCAATTGATTATACGATTACTTTGGAACCGCATAATCGCCCTTGGTTGCTGCTATTAGATATGCCAACTTTGGCGCCTGTGGGTGCCAGTTTTACCCATGATTATTCTGCAGTAGCCAACGAACCAGTGAGAACGCGTATAAGATATAGCGCCAGCTCATACAGCACTTATAAATTAGGCGAAGCGCTAAGCGAGCGTGAACAAGTGCTAAGCTTGCAACTAACCGAAGGCGAAAATCCACGCACGTTTGAATTGGTAAAAGCTTGGCAAAATCTTAGCCCAGAACAAAAAATCAACCAAGCGCTGCAAATGTTTCGCCAACAAAATTTTATCTACACGCTGCGACCGCCAATATCTCGCGATGACCCGATTGACGATTTTTTGTTTAATACTCAAAAAGGTTTTTGCGAGCATTATGCCGCCAGCTTTGTTTATTTAATGAGGGCCGCAGGTGTGCCTGCGCGCATTGTGACGGGCTATCAAGGTGGTGAGTTGAACCCCAATGGTAACTATTTAATCGTACGCCAAAGTGACGCACATGCATGGGCCGAAGTTTGGCTAAAAAATCAAGGTTGGGTGCGCATCGACCCAACTGCCGCGGTATCGCCTGAACGTATCGAGCAAGGTATTAGCGAGGCGCTGCGTGACAACGACGAGTTGCCTTTTCTGGCAAGGGGCGATTTTCCACTACTTAAAAAAGCATTTTTAAATTTTGATAGCATCAACAACGGCTGGAACCAATGGGTGTTGGGCTATGACGACAAAAAACAACTGGGTTTTTTAAACAAGCTAACCGGTAAAAAGCTGGGGTTATCGGATTTGGTATTTGGCATGATGGGTACAATTGTGTTGGTGATGTTGGCGACAAGCTACTTTTTATTTAGGCAAATGAAAGCCAAGCTCAACCCCGCGCAACAACTTTATCAGCAATATTTACGCAAGCTAAAGCGCGTAAATTGTCAGCCTAATATGGGTGAAGGCGCACTTGATTTTGCGGCGCGTGCAGCACAACAATTTCCAAGTTATCAACAGCAGATTCTAAATATTGCCAGCAACTATAATGTGCTGCAATATGGCAATATTGCCAATGAAGACTTATTAAAACAACTACAACAAAGCGTAGAAGCCTTTACTATTAAACCATGACTGAAGATAACAGCACCCACATTGCATACATGCAGCAAGCCCTTGCGTTGGCGGCTTTGGCTGCGCAAAATAATGAGGTACCGGTGGGCGCGATTGTAGTTAAAAATAATGAAATTATTGGCCGCGGCAGCAACGCACCGATTGGCTTGCACGACCCGACTGCGCATGCCGAGATTCAGGCCATGCGCCAAGCTGCGGCGCATTTGGGTAATTATAGATTAGTCGATTGCACGCTGTATGTGACACTAGAACCTTGCGCCATGTGTGCTGGCGCCATACAACATGCGCGTATTGCTAAGTTGGTTTATGGCGCAAACGATGCCAAAACCGGCGCTTGCGGCAGTGTAATTAACTTGATGGCCGAGTCCAAGCTAAACCATCACACAGAAGTGATTGGTGGATTGCAAGCAAAAGAATGCGGCATGGTGTTAAGCCAGTTTTTTAAAGCCAAACGCACTCCTAAAAACAACATTTAACGACTTTTGTCATTGCTATTGCAACGACGAACAAAAAAAACCCGCCGAAGCGGGTTTTTTAACAAGCTTAAAAACGACTAGTTTGATTTACTCGCGACCACCAAATGACATTAAAATATGCAGCAAACTGGTGAAAATATTATAGATGCTGATAAACAATGACAAGGTTGCCATCACATAATTGGTCTCGCCACCACGTACGATTTGGTTCACTTCGTACATAATATAAGCTGATGAAATCAGTACAAAAATGGATGAAATTGCGATTGAGAACGCAGGCAACTGCAAGAACATATTGGCCATAATGGCAATGAATGCCACGATAATACCGATGGATAAAAATTTACCCATGTAGCTGAAATCTTTTTTGGTGGTGGCGCCAATGGCCGCCATGCTTAAAAAGATTAAACCAGTGCTACCAGCGGCCAAACCAACCAACTGCGCGCCGTTACTTAAATTGGCTGCGTGTTGCAAAATTGGGCCCATCATTAAACCCAGCAAAAACGTGTACACAAACAACAAAACAACGCCAACGCTGCTGTTGCGATTAGCTGAAATGGCCATTTGCATGCCAATAGTCACCAACATAAATGCGCCAAACGCCATAAATGGGTGCATTGCAATAATACTAAAGTTCATGCCCATACCAATAATTGCGCCAATTACGGTTGGAATCATGGTGAGGCCAAGCATCATGTAAGTGTTGCGCAACACTTTATTCTGCGTTGTGGCTAATGTGCTATCGCGACCTAATACTTGCGTGTTATCTATCATTTTGTATCCTTATAAAAACTTGCCAAACAGCAATATGTTTAAGATAGCGACAATTAGCAAAAGTTTCAAGTATAAAATTGTTAAAATCATGTGACTTTTGCTGCCATAGCCATTGAAACTGCACTAAATCTGAGTATGATAAAAGCTGAGTGCAAAATAAAGTGCGCTATCAATAATTCACCACAGGGGATAACAATGAAAAAAATTTTGTTGTGCGTGTTCATGAGTCTTTTACCCATGCTTGCAGTTGCCGAAACTGAAGCAGCCAGCCCAGCTGAAATCACCAAAGAATTAAAAACCAAAGCCACTGAAGCCAAAGCAGAGGCGGCTCCCAGCGGCCCTGCCATTGTAAAAGTGGGTATTTATTTAAACGATGTGCAGAGTATTGATACGCATGCTAACAATTATTTACTGGATTTTTATATGTGGTTTAAGTGGCAAGACCGTGAGGCTGACCCCACCGCCAGCTTTGAATTTATGAATCACTCAGAATCGTGGGCAACGATAAATACCAAACCAACAGAAAAAGCCGAAACGCTGCCCGATGGCTGGCAATATCAGGTGATGCATATTCAAGGCCGCATGAGTGAGAAAATGAATTTGCGCTCTTACCCGTTCGACAAACAAAATTTGGTGATTTTAATGGAGGATGTAGCGGCTGATATTAATGGCTTGCAGTACGAGATTGAAGAAGTCAGCGTCAACCCAGCGCTAAAAATCCCAGGTTTTGAGTTCGGTAAAGCCTCTTTTGAATCAAAAGCTTACAATTACCCTACCAAGTTTGGCGACACGCGCATGACAGAAAATGGCGTGTATTCGCGCATGGAATTTAACTTGCCTGTGTATCGCAACGCGCTCACCTCGTTTGTTAAAAATATCTTACCCATTTGGCTAGCAGTTATTTGTGCCATGTTCGCGCTGATGTTGCACCCGCGCTTGATTGATAGCCGCTTTCAAATTGCCGTATTCTCTATTTTGTCACTAGTGGCGCTGCAAATTTCTAACGGTAACGATTTACCCGCGCTGCAATATATGAACCTGATGGATGCGCTGTATGTGGTGGGTTACATCTTTTTAATCTGCCTAATGGCCGAGCTGATTATCGCCACCAAATGGATAGAACACGACCGCGAAACTGAGAATATGGATGACACCATACGTGCGCAAAACTTAGATAGAAAGTTTGGCTATATTGGCAGCGTATTATTCTTAATCGCCAATATTTATTTGATTTTTGTGGCATTTAAATAACTTTAATAAAAGATGCTCTGCAGGCCAATATCCATGCGGCTCGTAGGGCATCTATTCAATATACTTAATCTGCAACTGCAGCGTCTGCAAACCTTTGTACTCATTCGCTTCTAGTGCGTAGGCTGCTGTGATATTTTCTGGCAATACATCGGCAAAGTTAAAATAAATCGCATCGAATCTTCTGCTATCTTTTTCCAGAATCAACTTTAGGTGCTTTTCGCCCAAAACACGCTGGTTGATGACCTTAAAAGTATCACTAAAAATAGGTTGTGGAAAGCTTTGACCCCATACGCCAGCAGCCAATAGCAGCGCGATCTGCAGGCTCATGTCTTTTATAGCTAATTGGCCATCGGTTTCTAAAATAGCTTGCAAATCTGCCTCAGTCAGCAGCTCGCGCGCGACGGTTTCAAATGCTGCTTGAAACGCTGCAAAGTTGCTTTGTAAAATACTCAACCCCGCTGCCATGGCGTGGCCACCAAATTTAATGATGAGATTTGGATGGCGTTTAGTGACTAAATCTAACGCATCGCGCAGATGAAAATTGACGATGGAACGACCAGAGCCTTTAATAATACTGTCGCCCGCATCCGCGAAAACCAAAGTTGGCCGATGGTATTTTTCTTTTAATCGTGAGGCCAAAATGCCAATGACACCTTGATGATAATCGGCATTGTAAATACTCAAACTGTATTGGTTTGCTACTTCAATATTATCTAAACTGGCCAGCGCCACATCTTGCATATCAGCCTCAATATTGCGCCGTTGCATGTTCAACTCATGCAAAGTTTGTGCTTTTTGCATGGCGTCAGCCTCATTTTCTGCCAGCAAACAAGCAATGCCAAGCCGCATATCATCTAGCCTGCCAGCCGCGTTTAATCTTGGGCCAACTGCAAAGCCAAAATCTTGCGCGGTGACTTTTTCAGGGGATTTTCCTGCAATTTTCAGTAACGCTGAAATGCCTGCACAGCCAACACCTGCGCGGATGCGGCGCAAACCTTGTTCGACTAGTATGCGGTTATTAGCATCCAGTTTGACTAAATCTGCCACTGTGCCCAGTGCGACTAAATCGAGCAATTCTGTCAGGTTGGGCTCAGATTTTTCAATATAAGCGCCACGATTTCGCAGCTCTGCGCGCAAGGCCAGCAGCACATAAAACATGACACCAACGCCTGCCAAATTTTTACTTTTAAAAGTGCAGCCATGTTGATTGGGGTTCACAATGCAAGCCGCGGCTGGCGCAGTATCACCAGGCAAATGGTGATCTGTCACTAATACTTGCAAACCCAATAGATTGGCTGCTGCCACGCCATCGACGCTGGCAATGCCGTTATCCACGGTAATTAAAATATCTGGTTTTAGCGTACTTGCAAGGGCAACAATTTCGGGCGTTAAGCCATAGCCATACTCAAAGCGATTTGGCACCAGAAAATCCACCGTCGCGCCCATACTTTTTAGGCCTTTTACCGCCACCGCCGTTGCGGTAGCGCCATCGGCATCGTAATCGCCAATCACCAATAATTTTTTGTTTGCTGCAATGGCATCAGCCAGCAATTTGGCCATATGGCTGGCGTTGGTCAATTGCTCTGGTGGAATAGTTTGGCTGAGTGAAGTTTCAAGCTCACTTTTGCTCAATACGCCGCGCGCCGCATAGAGCTTGGCTAGTAGCGGGTGTGTGCCTTCCGTGATCAGTTCGGCGACGATTTCTTCATCAAACTGACGCTGTTTAATTTGCATGATTCTTTTCTAAAAGCATGCGACCGCCGCCATAACACCACAAGCTATTTACCGCTGGCAAACCTTTGGCTTCGCGCGCTTGGTTAATTGGATGTTCAAACAGCAGCATTTGCAGCTCGTTGGTAAACGCAGCCCATTGCATGGCGCCCTCACCTGTTGGTAGATATGCGCCAACAGCCTTATTTAATGCGGCTTGTGGCGCATGTGTTTGAATATTTGGATTGCTTTGTAAACGCAAAAACCATTGTTTTTCATGCCAAAAATACATCAGCTTATCTGGGCTTTTATCATCAAAGCAGAAGTGCTTATTCAGTGCGGCTGTCAGGGCATCGCTTTCTTCAAGTTCTAGTGTTAAAACACCCGCAAGAGTAAAAGTGTCGCGTTGCAATTGCAAATGCACAGGCGCGGCATATAGCCAATAAGCGTTATCTGGTTGGTTGCCAAGCTGTTGCCACGCTTGCGCTGCATCGATAAATTTTGGTTTGAATAGTTTTTTAAAAAAAGAAAACATAGTGTTATTTTAGCATTTTTGATTCACTCAACCCTTTTTGAATCATACAAATCATGGACAAGCTCAGAGCGAGCGGTTTATTTTCGTTGCCCAATAAAAAAGCCACCTTGCGGTGGCTTCTTTATCTACTTAGTTAAATTAACTTAGGGAGCTAAAATTAAAATTACCAGTAATTGCGGTCGTGATGCTTACCGTGGTGCTTGTCATAATGCTTACTTTTATATTTTTTATGTCCGTAACCACGACCTCGGTCATCACCGTCATCATCATTCCAACGATTCTCCTGATAAGTCACATTAGTCACATAACCATTAGGTCTTACCTGCACGTACACAGGAATATAGCGGCCTGGGTCACGATCAGTCACGGTTGAATATTGGCGGCCGTTGTACTCGTAATTGACCAAGTAACCCGCCGGCACTTGCTGCCAGTTATCGACAGTGACACAGCTTTCTACTGGGCGCGTTTCTACACGTTCACGGCCACGATTGTCACGGCCATTATTGTCATAACGGTCGCCAATAACTGCGCCTAAACCTGCACCAATAGCAGCCGTTGCAATACGTCCGCTACCACCACCAAATCGACTACCCACTAAACCACCGGCCACACCGCCAACAATGGCACCTGTGTTAGAGCGTTGTGGCGCTTCGTAATAACTTTCACGTACATATTCTGTACGACATTCTTGACGTGGTGCATTCACACGTTCAAATTGTTGTGTAACAGCAGTTACACGGCCGCGATCTTCGTAATTATCATGGCCTGCTAACGCGGGCACTGACACTGACGCAGCAATTAAACCTAATAATATTGTTTGACGCATTTTAAATCTCCTCAAGTTTATCTGCTTTTATATGAAAAAATTTTCAGGCAGATGAGCTTACAACGAGGCTAAATTAACTTAGCTGACCGCAAAATGCAGATTAATGATTTTACTTAGCGATGCGTTTGAGAATTATTTTCAATAAAATATAATATAAATCAGTAAGTTAAATATTAATTTTGGTTATTTTAGCTTAGTGTGACCATAGTTACTGTAGCTAGATTTTATGCGCCTATACTTGTGTCATCTGCTGCAATAGGCGGCAATAATTGGAGAAATACCATGAAAAAATTCACAAAAATATTCACTTTAAGCACGCTGATTTTTAGTAGTTTTGCAGTCGCTGACATGGGCAAAGAAAACCAAGAAATTGCCCGCACAAAAATTAGCCAAGCCGATGCACTTAAACAAATTAACAGCAAAAGCTGCGATTTAAGCAATAAAGATGCAGGCTACCTTATTTTTAATGGCTTAGATTTGCGCCACTGCAAGCTTGAAAATGTCGGCTTCTTCGGTGCCGAGCTCATGGGGGCTAACTTAAGCGGCACTAATTTAAAAAACAGTTATTTAAACTTAGCGCGTATAGAAAATGCCAACTTTAGCAAAGCAGATTTAACCAATGCCACTATGTTTCAGCCAATTTTTAGTAAAACCAACTTTGAGGGCGCCAACCTCACCAATGTGCGCATGATAGGTACGCTGGGCGATGTCAATATGAGTAATGCGATTGTTAAAAATGGCCGTTTTGGCTTAGATATTGGCAACCAACCAATGGGTGCGATGCGATTTGACGCGATTGGCGGTAACTTTGCCAACACCAATTTTGAGGGTGCCGATATTAACCGCAGTAATTTTAAATTTGCCAATTTACGCGGCGCCAATTTGCGTAACACCGATTTATTTCGCGCCGATTTTAGTAAAGCCGATTTAACTGGAGCCGATATTACAGGCGCAAAAATGGGTGAAGCAGTGTTGGATGGCACCATTATGACCAAAGTAACAGGCATTGCGGCGACTAAAGGCTATGATGTGGCTAAAGGTGAATGCATTGATTGCGCGATAGTTGCGGAGGTACCTGCAATAAAAAAGGAACAATTGGTAGAAAGGCCGGCGACCAACTCGGCAGAAAACCTAAGCTCAAAAACGCACAATAAAATGAGCGATAAGGACATGATGTTAGCTGAAAATCCCGCAAAAAACTTTTGCAGGCAAGGTTCTAGGTTCTAACTAGCTTAGTTATCTTAATAGCTTAACTTAACTTGCGGCTAATTTCTCCAGCTTGGCGCGGTCGCTAATCTCTACATGGCCGCGCCCAAGCGCCACCCAGCCTTTTTGCTCAAAGCGTTTTAGCTGGCGGCTGACCACCTCGCGTGCCGTGCCTAGCTCATCAGCAATCAGTTGATGCGTTCTATTAATTGTCACGCCACCTGCATCTACCAACAACTTGGCCAAACGCGCATCTAAGCTATGAAAAGCCACTTCGTCCAGCAACACAATTAAATCGCTAATCAGCGCGCCGTAGTTGGTCATCACAAAAGTACGAAATACTTTTGAATCTATCATCAGTTGGTTAAATGCAGACGATGGAATAATCACGTCTCGAATGGGTTCTTCTACGATGGTGGAGGCAGGATAATTGCTATTGCCCAGCAAACAAGTGGTGGTAATCACGCAAGTTTCACCCGCATTCACGCGATACAACAAAATTTCGCGCCCACTGGCGGACATTTTATATACCCGCGATTGCCCTGCAAGCCGCATTACATAAGCCCCACAGGCACCGCCTTCGCGATAGCCAACGGTACCAATGGGCGCCTCTACCATGCGTGCAGATTTGCTTAAAATGTCACGCGCATTAGCTTCTAAAGCTAATAATGGCGGGAAACTCTGCAGCCAGTTTAAATCGTCCAAAATGCTCTCCCCATTTAATTTATCGTTTTTATGTATATTATATTTATTAACAATAGCCTAACAGTCGACAGATGCACTTGCAACATATCAAACTAGCCTCATCTACTCAGCAATCAAACGTTTCACCATCTCCAACCCAAAGCCCACGCCAAAACCGTTCACATCACTTTGCACCGCACCCAAGCCACCTTTGCGGTTAGTACTAGATAAATCAGCATGGCACCAAGGCACATCATTCTCAATAAACTTGCCCATAAAACGCGCGGCCAGCATGTGATCGCCGCCGCCTTCTAGCGTGCATTGTTTAATGTCGGCAATGTCGCTGTCTAAATCGCTATCCATGTCTTCTTCATATGGAAAAGCGACAATACGCTCACCCGCTGCAGTGCCCGCCCCTATTGCCTTGCAGGCCAGCTCATCGTTGGTGCAAATAACGCCGCTCATGCGATCTGTCACCGCCACCGCCATGCTGCCAGTGAGCGTGGCGTAGTCTAAAATTACATCCGGTTTTTGACGACTAGCAAGCGTCAACGTGTCAGCCAGTACCATCCGACCTTCAGCATCGGTATGCACAATCTCAATGGTCATGCCGTTGAGCGCAGTTACTACATCATTTTGTTTATACGCCAGTGGCCCAATGTGGTTTTGCGCGATGGCTAACCAGCAATCAATTTTTACAGGCAATTGTTGCATCGTGGCCGCACGTAAAACACCCAGCGCAACCGCGCTGCCATTCATGTCTTCGTGCATGCCTTGCATGTATTTGGCGGGCTTTAGGTTATGCCCGCCAGTATCAAAACAAATACCTTTGCCGACTAATGCAATGTGTTTTTTGGCACCTTTTGGGTGATAACTTAAATGCACAATCGCCGCATCCATTGGATCACTGCCCTGCCCCACTGCATAAAATGCGCCTGCGCCCATTTTTTTAAGCGCTGGCATATCAAACTCTTCCCATGCCCAACCTTGCTCTTTCGCTAACTTTTTCACTTTTTCACGATAAATCGTCGGTGTAAGCTCATTTGGCGGTAACATGGTTAAGCTACGGCATAGCGTGTTACCTGCAACGCGAGCATTCACATAGCCATAATCGTGCTCAGTCTTATGACCATGAATGCTGATATTTTTCAATGGCTTATGCTTAGCTTCTTGCTTGCCTTTACTTTTTCGGCTGGGCAATTCCGCGGCATTCACTGTCGCCACATAATAGGCGGCGCAAGCGTTGGCCTCACGCGTTTCGTCATCGCCAAACACACAAATGGCCAAGCTTTTTGGCTGCTCATCTACTAGCGGTTTTACCGCTTTGCGTAATAAAGTATGCTTTTGAAACACGCTCAAATCTGCCGCCAACACCACAAAACTGGCCAAACCACCGTTAGGCAAGTCAACCGTCACAGGGCTTTTATTGAGGTCTTTAAACTTAGCTTGGCTACGTTTAAGTTTGCTTGCAAGCGCATCAGCAAAAGCATGCTTGGTTTCAACCGCCTCATCCAACACAAAAAGTAGGTGTTTTTCTGTAGTTAGTGTTTTTTCGCTACAAATAGCTGCATATTGTGATAATTTTAACGACATTTTTGTATCCTCAACTCTTGTATATAATGTATGACTGACATAGCAAATCTAATAGATTACAGCTTAAACAACACGGTTTAACTTGACCAAAATGCCTAAAAAAGCCACACTCCAACCTTTAGTAATTATTCTGTATAGAACATTTTAATGCATATTTAGTTGCCACATTTGTGTGTGCCGCTAATTATGTCACGGAGAAGCCAACAGCATGGCAGTGAACCCCCAAACTAATTTGCAAGAAACCGACCCGATTGAAACGCAAGAGTGGCTTGAAGCACTGTTGTCGGTGATAGAAAACGAAGGCACGGAACGCGCGCACTTTTTGTTAGAGGCAATGATAGACCAAGCGCGCCGTTCGGGCAGCAACCTGCCTTATAACGCGACGACTGCCTATGTAAACACCATCCCTACCCATTTGCAGCAACGCTTGCCAGGCGACCCAGAAATGGAGCGCAAAGTACGCGCATTAGTGCGCTGGAACGCGATTATGACAGTTTTGCGCGCCAATGAAAAATCACCAGGTGTGGGTGGTCACATTGCCAGCTTTCAATCGGCTGCTACGCTGTACGACACAGGTTTTAACTACTTCTTTAGAGCTGCCAATGAAACTTTTGGTGGCGATTGTGTGTATTTTCAAGGCCATTCATCGCCTGGTGTTTATGCACGCGCCTTTTTAGAAGGTCGCATTTCTGAAGAAAAAATGGATAACTTTCGCCAAGAAACAGGCGGCAACGGCTTATCTAGCTACCCGCATCCGTGGTTGATGCCCGATTTTTGGCAGTTTCCTACAGTTTCGATGGGATTAGGGCCATTAGCGGGCATTTACCAAGCTAGGTTCTTGAAGTACATTCACGATCGCGGCATTGCTGACACATCAGACCGTAAAGTATGGGTATTTTGCGGCGATGGTGAAATGGATGAGCCTGAATCGCTGGGCGCGATTTCATTGGCAAGCCGCGAAAAATTAGATAATTTAATTTTCGTCATCAACTGTAATTTACAGCGCCTAGATGGCCCTGTGCGCGGCAACGGCAAAATTATTCAAGAATTAGAATCTGACTTTAGAGGCAGCGGTTGGAACGTGCTCAAGGTAATTTGGGGCTCATATTGGGACCCACTATTAGCCATGGATAAAAGTGGTGTTTTGAAAAAACGTATGGAAGAATGCGTGGATGGTGAATACCAAAACTTTAAAGCCAAAGGCGGCGCCTATACGCGTGAGCACTTTTTTGGTAAATATCCCGAGTTAAAAGAAATGGTCGCCGCCATGAGCGACCAAGATATTTGGCGCCTCAACCGTGGCGGGCACGATCCGCATAAAGTATTTGCTGCCTATCATGCGGCAGTCAACCACAAAGGCCAGCCAACGGTCATTTTAGCCAAAACAGTCAAAGGTTATGGCATGGGTGAAGCTGGCGAAGGCCAAAATATTACCCACCAGCAAAAAAGCATGGATATAGAATCACTGAAAAAATTCCGCGATCGCTTTGATTTGCCGATTTCGGATGCACAAGTTGAAAGCTTAAGTTTTTACAAGCCTGCCGACGATAGTCCAGAAATGAAATATATGGCTGAGCGCCGCGCCGCCATGGGTGGCTTTGTGCCGCAACGTCGCCGCAAAGGCAACGAGCTAAAAGTGCCCGCACTAGCTGCGTTTGACAATATGTTGGTGAGTACAGGTGAGCGTGAAATCTCCACCACTATGGCGTTTGTGCGCATTTTAAGCACCATTGTGCGCGATAAAGAGATAGGCAAATTTGTGGTGCCAATTGTGCCAGATGAAGCGCGCACTTTTGGCATGGAAGGCATGTTCCGCCAACTGGGCATTTACTCACACCAAGGCCAATTGTACGAGCCGATGGACTCTGATCAAGTCATGTACTACAAAGAATCTGTCGATGGCCAGATTTTAGAGGAAGGCATTAACGAGGCAGGCTCGTTCTCCAGCTGGATAGCAGCTGCCACCTCATATTCTGTCACAGGTGTGCAGATGATTCCGTTTTACATTTTCTACAGCATGTTTGGCTTTCAAC
>JANOQW010000029.1:0-46853 GCA_031422335.1 Methylophilaceae bacterium | reverse complement strand
GAGTAGTGACGATATGATGCGCCGCAGTATAAAAAATGGCGACATTGTTAAGGTTAGTAATAAACGTGGCAATTTAGTTTTACCAGCGCAAATGAGCGATGAAGTAAAACCAGCACAAACATTTATCGCCATGCACTGGGGCAGCCAATTTATGAACGGCTTAGGTGTAAATGCATTAATGCCACCCAACTTTGATAAAACCTCTAAACAGCCTGAGCTTAAACACACCGCAGTTAAACTGGAAAAACTAGAACTGCCTTGGCGTATGACTATTTTACGCAGCTGCCAAGACCTTAACTTGCTGACCAAAATACGCGCACTGATGCCACAATTTACTTATGCCAGTTGCGGGCTATTTGGACGCGCAACCGCTAGCAACAAAGCCGGTTTGTTAATTTTGCGCGCGGCACATGAAACTGCACCAGATGCAGCGCTGATTGCACAAATTGATGCAATTTTAGGCATGACTGATGAATCGCCCTGCCTAAATTATGACGATGCCAAGCGTTGTATTAGCAAACGTATTTTGGTAGAAAACAACAATGGCAAAATGGAAGTCACTGGCGTGCGGCTGATGGGTGAAACGCTGGCCAGCGATTGGCTAAAAGAAGTGATGACAACAGGCCAATTTAAAGATGCCGACCATTACAAAGCGTTCAGCCGTTGGGCGCTAGCACCAATATCGGCGCCACCTACAGGCCAGCATGGTCGCGGCAAAATTATCTGTAGCTGCTTAGATGTCTCTGAAAATGAAATTATCGGTAACATTCAACTAGGTGCCGATTTAATCACCCTGCAAAACAAACTCAAATGCGGCACCGAATGCGGATCGTGCAAGCCAGAGCTAAAACGCCTGGTGCAAACGCACGCCAAGTTTTAAAAAGTGCAAGCGCACAACACTTGCAAAATCAAGCTTAGCCTTATAAAGTAGGGGCTTAAAAATAAAAAGTCAAACATCATTATGCAAGTAACCATCTCATTTCTTAAGCGATATCCTTTTGCCATGTTGCTTTGCGTGCAGCTCATTAGCGTACTGTTTTACGGCTTTATGACAGATTCGCAGCTAAGTCACCTTATTTTTAATTGTTTAGGCTTAATCGTGCCCATTTTAGCGGTTTGGACAGTTTATCGCTCGCCTGCCACCAACTGGATAGGCTTTGTGTTGGTTTCAGCCTCTATCGGCACATCGCTGCTAGCCTTATTCGGCGGGCTATCTCAATTATTAGTTTGGGCGCACGCCTTTGAAAGTTTGCTATATTTTTACGCTGCCATTAGTTTGGTTATGTATATGTTTAAAGACGATATTGTAACTTTGGATGAGCTTTATGCCGCAGGCGCCACCTTTACGCTACTGGTGTGGGGTTTTGCGCTGGTGTACTCGGTATGCCAGCAAACTTACCCAAATAGTATCTCGGGTGGTGCAGCAGCTACACAGTACCGCAGCTGGATAGAGCTGCTATTTTTTAGCTTTAGTGTGCAATCTGGCACTGGCCTTAGCGACTTATTACCGGTCAGCCCGCAATCACGCGCCATCGCCTCTCTTCAAATGTTTAGCGGCGTCATGTACATTACCATTGTGGTTTCGCACTTGGTGGGATTAGCCGCCAGCACAAAAGCAAAATAGTAATTAATTTAAATACAGTGCGAAATAGATGCCCTGCAAGGCGCATGGATATTGGCTTACAGGGCAGTTAAATAAAGACTATTAATTTTATTTTAATTAGCTTGCTTAGGCAGCGCGTATACCAATACCGCATCGCCTTGTTTGTAGCCAAAAATTGAGTTGCCGCCACTGGCCACTGCAATGTATTGCGCGCCTTCAATCGTATAAGTAATTGGCGGTGCGTTAACGCCAAATTCCGATTTAGCGTTCCACAGCAACTCGCCCGTTTGGCTATTGTAGGCATTAAAATTGCCATCCCCTTCACCTGTAAATAGCACCCCACCAGCGGTAGCCAGCACGCCGCCAATGAGTGGTTGTGCCGTTTTATTTTGCCATGCAATTTTGCCTGTGCTTAAATCAACCGCTGAGAGCAAGCCCCAGCGCGGGTCTTGCGTTGGTTCACTAGCAGCATAGCGGATTGCTGGCGCTCCATCTTTACTCGGCGTTTCGTGCAGCGTGTATTTAATTGGCGCATGGATGCCGGCAATAAATACGCGTTGTTGCGCTTCATCGACACTGACAGGGCTCCAGTTGGCGCCGCCCAAAATACCTGGGTAAACAACTGTACCTTCAAATGTTGCTTTTTTAAACATATTTTGTTGCGGCACAAATGCGTCCGATTTTTTTATCAACTTACCTGTTGCTCTATCGTGCACATAAAACCAGCCAGTTTTGCTGGCTTGACCCACAGCAGCCACACTTTTGCCATTTAAATTATAGTTAAACAACACTGGCGGGCTGGCCAAATCATAGCCCCATAAATCGTGCGGCACTTGTTGATAATGCCATCTACGCAGGCCAGTGTTGCTATCTAGCGCCACCAAAGAAACGGTATATAAGTTATCGCCTGGACGCGAAATATCGTTCATTTGTGGGCTTGGATTTCCCGTGCCAAAATACAACGTATCTGTTTCTGCATCAATCGCAGGCGTGCTCCAAGCCGAGCCACCACCAAAGCGCGCAGAATCTGCATATTTAGCTAAATCAGATTTTTCTTGCACCACATCACGGTTAAATGTCACGCCATCTTCGGTTGTTTCAGTAAATTTTCCTTCCCAACCTGTCTGTGGAATAGTGTCAAATTGCCAATATTTTTCACCTGTTTCAACACTATAAGCCGCCAAAAAGCCAGGTCTGCCAAAACGCCCTGCTACGCCAATCACAGCACCCAGCGGAGCATCTGCAGTCGGGTTATCAATATGCAAGCCATAACCCACGCCAGTAATGCCAACAATGACTTTGCCTTTATACACAATGGGTGCCATCGCAATACCAATACCAGTGCCGCCTGTGACTTTGCGTGCACTGTTGGGGTCATCCTTATTCAGTGCATCTTGGCCTTCGGTCGTGATTGCGCCTTCCACCACATTAATATCCCACTCTTTAGCACCCGTTTTGGCGTTTAACGCAATTAAACGCGCATCTACCGTGCCAATAAATACTTTACCATTACTCACCGCCACACCCCTATTGGCTGGGCCGCAGCACATTTTCCAATCAGCGCGTTTATCGTGATTGTAGCGCCATAATTGCTTTCCGGTTTTAGCGTCCAATGCGACCACATGATTAAATGGTAACGATAAATACATCACGCCATTTTGCACAATGGGCGTAGTTTGAAAGCTGGCTGAAACACCACTTTTATAAGACCATGCTTGCGCTAACTCTTTCACGTTTTTAGTGTTAATTTGCGTAGCAGGAGAAAAGCGTTGACTGCTGTAATCGCGCCCAAAGCTAGGCCAATCTTGGCTCAACTGCTGCGCAGGCTTATTTAAGGCGCAGCTTTGCAGAAAAAAAGCGACTAATGTGAATTTTAAAAAACGTACCAGCATATTTTTCTACTTTGCTTTTCATTGTAATGAATATACAGGTTAGTATACACCAGAATATAGTTGCAACTCAATCTAACAACTCAACCATAAAAAGTATTTAAAAAATTCATTAATGCTGCATCCAGATTTTATTTGCCACCGTATAGCTGATAAGTCACAAATAATTAATTAAATTAAAGGATGGTCATGCATCAGCTTAAAAATAAATTACAACCAAAAACACCCACTATAGTAGGCAATCCACACAAATATCATCACAAAGTGCTGCAGCTAAGCCTTTTTACCATGTGCGCAGCCCTGTTTGCTAATCTTGCACAGGCAGAAACTTATAGTAACAAGTTATTGCTGACTGGCGGCGTATCGCAAATAGAAGGTGCAGCAGGTGGCGGTTTAACGCCTTGGGCATTGATTGGCGGTTACGGCACTAATAATGAAATTGGTGCGAATCTACATTACACTTTTGCCAAATCTAACGATTTTGATTTAAACAGCTTTGGCCTAACGGCTGGCTTTTATGACCGCTTTGAATTTTCTATTGCACAACAGCGCTTTGATATTAGCGATTTACGCAAAAAAGTACGTAATGGCTTAGGCGTAGATGCCGTGGGTATTAATTATTTAGACCAAACCATTATTGGCGCAAAAGTGCGAGTTTTTGGTGAAGCCGTGTTAGATGCTGACAGCTGGAAACCACAAGTGGCTGTTGGTGTGCAATATAAAAAGAACCATGATGATGACTTTATAACAGGCGCAGTGGTAGGTGCAAAAAAAGACCATGGCACAGATTTTTATGTAAGTGCAACCAAGTTATTGCTGGCACAAAATTTACTACTCAACGGCACCCTGCGCTTTACCAAAGCCAACCAATTTGGCCTGCTGGGTTTTGGTGGTGACAAACACGATAGCTATCGCCCAGAACTCGAACTTTCTGCCGCCTATTTACTACGCAAAGATGTCGCCATTGGCGCGGAATACCGCATGAAACCTAATAACCTGGAAAGTCCTGCTAACGCTGCCTTATTTGGTGGCGCGGAGGTCATCAACCTACAAGAAGATGATGCATTTGATGTATTTGTAGCTTATGCACCAACTAAAAATATCTCGCTAACCGCTGCTTATGTTTACTTGGGCAATATTGCCACAGTAAAAGCTGTGAACGCCGATTACGGTAAGCAAGATGCATTTTATTTATCTGCCCAAATTGGTTTTTAATTTTTAATTAGTACGAAAGACAAAAGGAACACACATGAACTTTAAAATGAAAACACTGGCAGCTGTTTTATTCACCTTAACTTTTAGTTTACCAACACTAGCCGAAGAAACCATAACGCACAGCCCAAATTTAGGTAATACACCCATGCAAGGTACTGAAACCTTTGAAGCCTTTGGTGGTAAAGCAGGGTTGGTTAAAATTATGGATGACTTTATGATTGGCTTGGTAGCTGACCCACGTACAACGCAATTTTTTAATAACGAAAAACAAGCTTTTGTGAAAGCTATGTTAGTGGAACAAATGTGTGAGTTGATGAACGGCGGTTGCAAATACCCAGGCCGCGACATGAAAAGCAGCCATGCCAATATGAAAGTAAATCGCGAAGGTTTTAATGCCTTGGTAGAGCAGTTTCAGTTTGCCATGGATAAACACAAGGTGCCATTTAGTGCGCAAAACAAATTATTAGCCAAATTAGCGCCCATGTACCGTGACATTGAAAGTACCACTGGTAAAGCTGTGCCACCAACATCACTGGCAAATTAATAATAGTTGAGCCTTATTGACGGTTGAATATAGATTAATATCACATATAGCAGATAAACATGCAGCTTAGCCATTTAATAGGAAATACCGTGCCGCCAAAAGAGCCATTTTTTAACGCATTTATAGGCATACTTGCGCGAGATGAAGATTCTTTAGCTGAGCTGTATGATGACACCATCGCCAAAGTGTATGGACTGGCTTTAAAAATCACGCGCAGGCACGATTTAGCTGAAGAAGTGGTGGAAGATACTTATATGCAAGTATGGCAAGAGGCCGCCAAGTATAACGCTGAGCGCGGCCCTATTATTGCTTGGCTGATGATTATTTGCAGATCTCGTGCGATAGATGCTTTAAGGCGCTTAGACCAAGCAGAATCGCACGCAGCGCCTGAAATTTTAGCCAATGATATTTCTAAAGTTAGTAGTCCGCTGGATATTTTACTAGTACTAGAGCGCGAATCGACCATTAAACTTGCCATGGCAGATTTAACAGCACAACAAAGGCAACTCATCGCGTTAGCTTTTTTTAAAGGCTTTACCCATGAAGAAATTGCCCTACAAATGCAAATGCCACTTGGCACGGTGAAATCCAATATTAAGCGCGCACAAGATAAGCTTAAAGTGGCTTTAAATAAATCGGAAGGTGTATGATGAAAAAAACCGCACAACTTATAAAAAGTAACATGCCAAGCAAAATGAAGCAGGCGCAACCCGCGACAGTGTTGAGCGACGAGATTAGCTTGGCTATTGCCAGCAAGATTATCCCAACTACGCCCGCACCAGAAGTTTCTGCTCGCATTAAAAGCAAACTGATGCAACGCGTTCAAACAGATCAGCATCAATTTGTTTTTGATAATCAAGGTGAGTGGAAAGCGCTATCTGCTGGTGTACAAATTAAAATGTTGCATAGCGCAGGCAAACGCAAATCTTTTTTGTTAAAAATGACTGCAAATTCAAGCATACCCAAACATTTGCATGCACATGACGAAGAATCTTTTGTAGTGGAAGGCACTGTCATAATTGAAGGTATTTTGTGCCATACCGGTGATTACCACTACGCACATGCTGGCAGCCAGCACCAAGCTATTCAAACTGCTGATGGCTGTACTTTACTGGTGAGAAGAGTGTAAATATACGGTACTTGAAATTATTAGGCACCTAGCGCATTTTCCAAATATTACCCACAAAGAATTCCTTATTTTATGCGTGCCTTTTGTTTGTATTTTAGCCTGTTAGCGTTGCCATGCTCCGCCTACTGTTTGCCTTATTCTGCGCCTTTTTGGCTGCCTGGTGGGCATTTACAAACTATTTATGCAGGTGCCATTGTTGATGCGCCAGACGTGGCTTACAGGCGTGAGCGCTGGGAGTTGCCCGATGGTGATTTTGTAGATACGGATTGGGTTGAGCCTGAGAATATTGCAATTAATACACCTGTGGTAGCCCTATTTCATGGCTTAGAAGGTAGTTCAAACAGCAATTATGCTAAAGCACTCATGAGCGCTGTCAAAATTAAAGGTTGGCGCGGCGTAGTGATTCATTTTAGAGGCTGCTCTGGCGAGCCAAACCGACTGCCACGAGCCTATTACGCTGGCGATACACCAGAAATACAATTGCTGCTGTCAACTTTACATCAACATAAGCCAGAAGCGCCTATTTATGCGGTTGGTGTGTCACTAGGTGGTAATGCGCTACTTAAATGGTTAGGCGAATCAGGCGCACAAGCACAGCTACTAATCCACAAAGCTGTCGCAGTTTCTGCACCGATGGATTTAGCGGCATCGGCTGCTGCCTTAGATACTGGCCTAAACCGTATTTTATATACACCACGTTTTGTGGATACGCTGCGGCCTAAAGCGCTCAACATGTTGGTACGCTTTCCAAACATACAACTAGATGTAGAAAAAATCAATGCAGCCAAAACCATTCATGACGTTGATAATGCAGTGACTGCTGTTTTGTATGGTGCGACTGATGCAGCAGATTATTATGCAAAAAATGCCTCGAAACCTTGGCTTAACCAGATTGCCTTGCCAACGCTAATACTTAATGCAAAAAACGACCCTTTTATTCCAGCAGAAACCTTACCTACAATTGCCGAAGTTTCAGAATTGATAGATTTAGAATACCCAGAAACTGGTGGTCACGCAGGTTTTGCTGGGCGTGGCGATTGGCTACCTACACGCATATTAGATTTTTTTGATGCAACGCCTAGCCTTGATAACTTTTAATCAGTATCAATATATTTTGCAAATAGATTCTGCCAATTGACTTAAATTTAAGAAACTAAAATATGCGCCAACAGTCATAATTTTGGTTTATTACAAGTTTACCAATAATAATTAAATATAGGTTTTAAATGCCCATCATCAATTCATCACTCGCTTTAGCCGAAAAAGGCTTAGTGCCAGACAGTATTATCCGTGCAGGTATTCGCCAGTTAGCCACTAAGCGCTTAATAGAAATTGCCGCTAACAACTGCGAGCAAGGTGCAAAAACACTTACTGAGTTTGTAGCGCATATGAACGCAAGCGCGATTGCACCAGTGCCAGAGCTAGCGAATGCGCAACATTATGAGCTGCCAGAGGAGTTTTTCTTTTATTGCTTGGGTAGCCAGCGCAAATACAGCAGTTGTTTTTGGATGCCAGATACCGAGAGTTTAGACGAGGCCGAGTTGCTGGCATTGAGACAAACTTGCGAACATGCTGATATTCAAGATGGCCAGCAAATATTAGAGTTGGGTTGTGGCTGGGGCAGTTTAAGTTTGTGGCTAGCCACGCACTATCCTAATGCGCAAATTACCGGTGTTTCAAACTCGAACTCGCAGCGTGAATATATTACGCAAATGGCAAAGTCGCTGGGCGTGACTAATTTAACCATTATCACGGCGGATATGAACGTGTTTGAAGCACCTAGTAGCTATGACCGCATTGTATCTGTCGAAATGTTTGAGCATATGCGCAACTGGCAGGTGTTATATAGCAAAGTCTCTACTTGGTTAAAACCAAATGGCAAGTTTTTTAAGCATATTTTCGTGCATCGCAGTACGCCTTATGCGTTTGAGGTGCAAGGAAAAGACGACTGGATGAGCGAGTACTTTTTTAGTGGTGGCATTATGCCAAGTGATGATTTGCCCGCATATTTTCAGGATGATTTAAAGCTGATAAACCGTTGGCGTTGGGACGGCACGCACTACGAAAAAACGGCTAATGCTTGGCTGCAAAATATGGATACTAACCATGATGCAATTACGCCAATTTTTGCTAGCACTTACGGGCCTGATAATGTCACACTTTGGCGCAACCGTTGGCGCATGTTTTATATGGCCTGCGCAGAGCTGTTTGGCCATAATAAGGGCCAAGAATGGTGGGTTGGGCATTATTTGTTTGAGAAAAAATAATCTAGTTGTGCTAAATGTTTAAGCCACAAATTATCATCAATTTTATATTGTTTCAAATTGGCTGGTTTGCTTGCGTTATTGGCGCAGCCAAACAAATGCCTTGGTTGGGCGTCGTAGTGGTATTTGCTATTGTTGCATGGCATTTAAGTCAAGCCAAAAATGCCAAACCTGAGCTTACTTTGTTGGCAATTGCCTTAGTCATTGGCGGGTTATTTGATCAAGCCATGTTAAGCAGCGGCTTAATTAGCTATCAAGCGCATGGCTGGGAGTTTTTAAACAACCCTGATGCCCTAGGTTTTACAAATATAGTACCCGCATGGATATTGGCTCTGTGGGCAGAGTTTGTCACCCTATTAAACGTGAGTTTAAAGTGGATGCGCAACAAGCATCTAGTGGCGATTCTATTTGGTGCAGTTGGCGGACCACTAGCTTATATTGGCGCAGAAAAGCTAGGTGCAGTTACACTGAACAATTTGCCCGCCACTTATATTGCGCTTGGGCTGGGATGGGCAATCATCACTCCATTATTGCTAAAACTTTCTGAAAAATTCGATGGCTTTAAAGCATGAGCTGGCCTATCTATGTTTATAGTTTAGTAACGATCAGCCTGTTTGCGTTTGCAGGCTGGTTGATCAGCTTGTTGCGCAAAAATGTGACGCATGTAGATAGCATGTGGAGCTTGTTTTTTGTGATTGCCGCCTTTACCACTGCTGCTTTTGTTTTGTTTGTTTACCCTGCCCCAGCGCGGCTGATGCTGGTGCTTGTTTGCGTCACTGTTTGGGCGCTGCGCTTGTTTTTTTATCTCACATGGCGCAACTGGGGGCCACATGAGGATTCGCGCTATGTGCAAATACGCGCCAATAATCAGCCACATTTTTGGTTTAAAAGCCTGTACATCATTTTTGGCTTGCAGGCTGTTCTTGCCTGGGTGATTTCACTTTCGCTGCACACTGCAATTGCTGCGACCACACCACTAAATACGCTAGATTATTTAGGTCTAGCATTGTTTAGTTTAGGTTTTATGTGGGAAACCTTGGCCGACATGCAACTAAGTCGCTTTAAGGCGAATCCTAACAACAAAGGCAAAGTGCTTAATAGCGGCGTCTGGCGCTATAGTCGCCATCCCAATTACTTTGGCGAATGCTGTGTGTGGTGGGCGTTTTACTTGTTTGCCATGGCTGGCGGGGCTTGGTGGGCGATTATCTCACCCATACTTATGACGCTTTTGCTGCTAAAAGTATCTGGTGTGAGTTTGCTAGAAAGTACCATTATTGAGCGTCGGCCTGCTTATGCCGAATATATTCGCACTACCAACGCATTTTTTCCTGGGATAAAAAAGTAATGAAAAAAATAGTATTAAGCCTTTGTTTAATCTTGGTTGCGCCTTTATTGCATGCCAAAGAATGGGCATTTAATGTGTATTTAGATAAAAGCAAAATTGGCACGCATAGCTTTACTTTAAACGACAACACACTTATCTCTAAAGCTAAATTTAATGTCAAAGTGTTGTTTATAGAGGCCTATAAATATGACCATACTGCCACTGAACAATGGGCTGGCGACTGTTTAAGCGGCTTAGAAGCGAACACCACAGAGAATAAAGTCATCACTAAAGTCACTGGAAAGTTGGCGGGCGATACATTCAACATTAAAAATGGTGCTGTTGAGCAAACGCTAGCCGCCTGCGTGATGACATTTGCTTATTGGAACCCTAAAATACTCGAGCAGACAAAGCTACTTAACCCACAAAATGCAGAGTATTTAGACACCACCTTCACCAAGCTGGGAGCTGCGAAAATTGACGTGAAAGGCAAACCTACCGAAACCACGCATTACAAGCTATCTGGCGCGTTAAAAGGCGTTAAAAAACTGAATATTGAGCTTTGGTATAACCAAAATGATGAGTGGGTGGCGCTAAAATCGGTGACACCCGAAGGCTACAATATTATTTATAAGTTAAAGTGAACAAGTGATGCTTAAGAAAAACATTTACTGGCTGATTTGCTCCATATTTTTGACTGGATGCGCAAGCAACAAAATGACTGAAATACCATTAGTAAAACAAGTTGATTTAACCAAATTCATGGGCGATTGGTATGTGATTGCAGTTATTCCTACGGTTATAGAAACTAAAGCTTACAACCCTGTCGAAAATTACAAATTGAATGATGACGGCACCATTGCCACCACCTTTACTTTTAATAAAGGCGCGTTTGATGGCAAAGCCAAAAAATATGAGCCCAAAGGCTTCGTGCAGTCAGATACCAATAATGCGCTATGGGGCATGCAGTTTATTTGGCCTTTTAAATCAGAGTTTCGTATTGCGTATTTAGATGAAAATTACCAAACTACCATTATTGCGCGCAACGCCCGTGATTATGTGTGGTTAATGGCACGTACGCCGCAGATTACTGATGCGGAATATGCCAAGTTAACCACGCTAATTCAAAGTTGGGGTTACGACATGACGAAACTGATTAAACCGCCACAACAAACACCTGCCGAGCGAAAATAAAAGAAAGAAACATATGCTTAAAACTCTTAATGCGTTGCGCGTTTCTTTATTTGGCTGGTTAGATAACAGCCACTATGATGCCAATACGGCAGCATTAGAAAATCAAATCGATTGGCCGCGTGTGATTCCTTTTGTGGCCCTGCATTTGGCTTGTTTTGGTATTATTTATGTAGGCTTTAGCTGGTTTGCGCTTGCTTTTGCATTGGCACTTTATGTCATTCGCATGTTTGCCATCACCGCGTTTTATCATCGTTATTTTTCCCACAAAGCCTTTAAAACTTCACGCGCTGGCCAATTCATATTTGCCGTATTAGGTGCCACTGCAGTGCAACGTGGGCCATTGTGGTGGGCGTCGCACCATCGTAATCATCATGCCCATTCTGATGAAGTAATTGATGCGCATTCGCCGCATCAGCATGGTTTTTTGTGGAGCCACATCGGCTGGTTTTTATCGCGTGCCAATTTTTCTACACAGCTAGATCGCGTGAAAGAACTAGCACATTTTCCAGAGTTACGTTTTTTAGATCGCTTCGATATCATTATACCGATTGCTCTAGGAGCCAGCATCTATGCGCTTGGCGAGGCATTGCAAATTGCAGCGCCGGCTCTGCAAACTAATGGTATGCAATTATTTGTGTGGGGCTTCATTCTCTCCACTGTGCTACTTTATCATGGTACGTTTTGTGTCAATTCACTGGCGCATGTGTGGGGCAAGCGACGCTATGCCACACGCGACCACAGCCGTAATAATGCGCTTATCGCACTAATTACGCTTGGCGAAGGCTGGCACAATAATCACCACCATTTTCCTGGCTCGGCCAAACAAGGCTTTTATTGGTGGGAGATTGATTTTACCTACTATGGGCTGCGCATATTGGCGGCGCTGGGTATTATTTGGGATTTAAAAACTGTGCCAATTGCCATTAAAAACGCGCACGTTAAAAGTTAACTCAGCATGAAAATTGCAATTATCGGTTCTGGCATTGCCGGCAACACCCTCGCCCACCATTTATACCAACAACATGACATAGTCGTATACGAGGCCAATAAGCACATTGGCGGCCATACACATACGCATGCTATTCAAATAGACAATAAAAAATATTCAGTAGATACTGGTTTTATTGTGTTTAACGACCGCACCTATCCCGAGTTCATTCAGTTGCTAGATAAACATCAAGTTGCTTGGCAAAACAGCAATATGAGCTTTAGCGTACGTTGTGAAGCCACAGGTTTAGAATACAACGGGACGACGCTAAACAGCTTGTTTGCACAACGACGAAATCTGTTCAAACCCAGCTTTTATATGATGATTCGCGACATTTTGCGTTTTAATAAAACCTCACTAGAGTTATTAAGCAATGGCGATGAAATTTCTATGGGCGATTACCTCAAGCATAACAAATATGGCAACCGTTTTATCAATCAATACATCATCCCTATGGGCGCAGCCATTTGGTCCACCGACGCGGCGCAAATGTTGCAATTCCCCGCACGCTTTTTTGTGCGATTTTTCCATCACCATGGTTTCTTAACGGTGAATAATCGGCCACAATGGCGCACCATTACTGGCGGCTCGGCCAGATACGTTGAGGCAATTACCGCAGCTTTTAAACATAAAATTAAGCTAAATACGCCTGTAAAAAGTGTAAAGCGAAGTACAAAGCAGGTTGAAATAACTTTGCAAAATGGCGAAATAGCAACTTTCGATTATGTGTTTTTTGCCTGTCACAGCGATGAAGCGTTACGCATGCTGCAAGATGCAACAAGCATTGAGCAAGCAGTTTTAGGCGCAATTCCCTACCAACAAAATACCGTATTTTTGCATACTGATGCTAGCTTAATGCCCAAACGTAAGCTAGCTTGGGCAGCGTGGAACTATCACTTAACTAAAACAGCTGCGAAACAAGTTGCAGTGACATACAACATGAATATTCTGCAAAATATTGATTGCCCACAACCAATTTTAGTCACGCTAAACCATACCGATAATATTAACCCCGCCAAAATAATTAAGCGCTTGCAATATACACACCCAGTTTATACGCTGGCTGGCGCGGCAGCGCAGGCAAGGCATGCCGAGATTAGTGGCCACAATAGAACTGGTTTTGCTGGCGCCTATTGGCTCAATGGCTTTCATGAAGATGGCGTAAAAAGTGCGCTTGCAGCGTTGCAACATTTCGAGAAGTTCGTGGCAAATGCATAGCAAAATCAACAGTATGATTTACAAAGGCTGGATAGCACATCAACGATTCGCACCAAAAAAACATGGGTTTCGTTATCGTGCTTTTATGATGTATTTAGATTTAGACGAATTACCCACTTTGTTTAAAAACAACTTATTTTGGTCATATAACAAAACCAATATCGCCAGTTTTAAACGTGCAGATTATTACGGCGACCCGCAAAAATCACTCAAAACTGAAGTCAGCGATTTAATACATGCCGCCACAGGCCAATATCCACGCGGTGCTATACGCTTACTCACTAATATGCGTTATTTTGGCCATTGTTTTAATCCGGTTAGTTTTTACTACTGCTTTGAAGCAGATGGCGAAACACTGCAAGCCATCATTACCCACATTACCAACACGCCGTGGGGCGAAGATTATGCCTATGTGCATGATTTTAATGCTGAGAAAACGATAAAAAATACTAAAAATGGTGAGATTACTGCATTTAAGCTGGGTAAAAGATTTCATGTTTCGCCGTTTATGCCAATGGAAATTAACTACGATTGGGCGTTTAAGCTGTACGAAAAACAACTTTTTGTGCACATGAAAAACTTTCAGCATGAACAAGAAATTTTTAATGCCACGTTAAGTTTACAAGCACAAGAAATCACGCCTAATGCGTTGAATTTATTGCTGATTCAATATCCACTGATGACCATTAAAGTGGTCGTTGGTATTTACTGGAACGCCTTAATACTATGGCTAAAACGCGTACCTTTTTATTCACATCCTAATGCTAGAAATTAATATGGAAACTCTTTCTACACCTTTAAAAGCAAAAAAACGTGCTGCTTGGCTGCAAACATTTGCAAAAGCGCAAGTGCTTAACAAGCTGCAAAAGCTTGTACATGGTCAGTTAACGCTAAATGATGGCGATGAACACTATCAGTTTGGCAAAGCAGGAAGTTTGGCAGCCACTATTACTGTCAAAAATGCGCATTTTTATAGTGAGGTTGCCTTTGGTGGCAGCATAGGTGCGGGTGAGGCGTATATGTTGGGTTATTGGCAGGCAGATAACTTAACCAATGTGATTCGCCTATTTGCAGCAAACCAAAGCATTATGGATACATTAGAAGGTGGTTTTGAATGGCTTTCTAAACCTTTTTTAAAAGCGCTGCACTACTTAAACCGCAATACACAGGACGGCAGCCGCAAAAATATTGCCGCACATTATGATTTAGGCAATGATTTTTTTAAACTATGGCTAGACCCAACAATGATGTACTCGGCAGCCATTTTTGAGCCTATAGATTGTAGTTTGCAAGCTGCATCACTAAAAAAATTAAAGATCATTTGCGATAAATTAGACCTAAAACCGACCGACCACGTCGTAGAAATTGGCACTGGCTGGGGTGGATTTGCTATTTATGCCGCCAAAAATTACGACTGCCACGTGACTACCACCACCATCTCACAACAACAATATGATGAAGCAAAATTAAGAGTTAAAGCAGAAAATTTAGAACATAAAATTACACTTTTATTAAATGATTACAGAGACTTACAAGGACAATTTGACAAATTAGTTTCAATTGAAATGATAGAGGCGGTTGGGTACCAATTTTATGATGTTTACTTTGCCAAAGTAAGTAGCTTACTTAAACCAGATGGTTTGGCGCTGATTCAAGCCATCACCATTGCAGACCAGCGTTTTGAAGCTGCAAAAAATTCGGTTGATTTTATTCAACGCTATATTTTCCCTGGCTCGAATATTCCCAGTAACACCGCAATGTTAAATAGCACGACCAAAACTACCGATTTGCGTCTGTTTGATTGTGAAGATATTGGCCCGCATTACGCCACAACTTTGAGACTATGGCGTGAAAACTTTTTTGCCAATATCGATGCGGTGCGCATGCTAGGCTATTCAGAAGAGTTTATTCGCATGTGGGAGTTTTATTTGTGTTATTGCGAAGGTGGCTTTGCCGAGCGCGCGCTAGGCGATGTGCACTTATTGTTGGCTAAACCAGAGAATCGTCGCCCAGCGCTTATCTAAATTAGCTTTATAATATGGCGCTATGCAGTTTGCAAACATAGAATGGCGTAAAGATACTGGGTCTAGTGGGCAAAGCCAGCCCTACTCCATTGATTTTAACGATGTTTATTTTAATACTGACGACGGTTTGCAAGAAACTGAATACGTGTTTATTGCACACAACCAACTGGCACAACGCTTTTCTGCACCAAATTTAAGCAGCTTTACCATCATCGAAACTGGTTTTGGCACTGGCCTTAATTTTTTAGTGGTGAGTCATTTGTGGCTAAAGCTCGCACCAAAAACTGCCACTTTGCATTATATTGGCATCGAAAAAATGCCGCTTTCATTGGTAGATTTAACGCGCGCGCATGCACTTTGGCCACAGTTTGCTGATATTTCACGCGAACTTATTACGCAATATTCCACATTAAACGCTATGCTTAAATCTGGCACTCATCATTTTAGCCTCGCCACAGACCGCATCCAGCTTGGTTTGCAGGCCGATGACATTATGCTCGTATTGCCAAAGTTATCGAAAATCGCCGATGCTTGGCTGCTAGACGGCTTTGCACCAGCCAAAAACTCTACTATGTGGTCCAGCGAAGTATTTGTACAGATGGCACGACTCTCAAAAATAGGCACTACCTTAGCCACCTTCACCAGCGCAGGTCACGTCAAACGCGGTTTGCAGGCAGCAGGTTTTGAAGTGAGCAAGCACAAAGGATTTGGTAAAAAGCGGGAAATGTTAAGTGGCATATTTACAGGCTGATTTGTTGACAGGCACTAATGACTAGCGCAATCGTCATTGGTGGTGGCATTGCAGGCTGTAGCACTGCCTTTGCTTTATCTCAGCGCGGTATTGCCGTTACACTGATTGAGCGGCATATAAAGCTGGCGCAGGAAGCCTCAGGCAATCCTGTTGCCATGCTTTATCCGAAGTTAAACATTAAGCCTACTCCAGCAAATAGTTTGGCTTTACAAGGCTTTGCATTCACCTTGAACTTATTAAAGCAACTGCCTAATTCTATGGGTTATTTTGATGCATGCGGGCAAATTCAACTGGCGTTTAACGCACGCGAGCAAGCCAAACACGCCGCTTTGTCGCAACATCAACAGGTAAGATTATTGAACGCAGTTGAAGCCAGTGAAATTGCAGGCATCCCCTTAAAAACAGGTGGATTATATTTGCCACAGGCAGGCTGGGTAAAGCCACAAGCCTTATGCCAAGCACTTTGCAGCTGGCCGTTGATTTCCGTTGTCACGTCAACGGAAGCTTTAGCCATCAATAAACAGGATAATTTTTGGTGCGTTACAGGGGCTAATCAACAGCCGCTTGAAGCTGACATCGTAGTTATCTGCAATGCTAACGACATCAAACAATTTACCCAATGCACCAGCGCAGAAATTACGCCAGTGCGCGGCCAACTGAACTGGGCTCAATCTAGCCCTGAAAGTGACACAATAAAAACGATTATTTGCAGCGATCACCACATTAGCCCCGCGGTTGATGGCTGGCATTATTTTGGTACCAGTTACGCGCCAAACGATTTAAATGCAGAAATTAGCGCGGCCGATACGCAGCAAAACCTAAACGCATTGCACAAAATGTTATCCAACATTAATATTGACTTAAAAAATACGCATGCACGTGTCGGCTGGCGTAGCCAAACCCTAGATTACATGCCGCTTGCAGGCCAGTTGTTAGATGAAGAAATATTGCAGAAAACCCCACCACGTTACAACGCCAAACCTGAGAGTTTGCCATGGTTAAAAGGTTTATTTGTGAATGCTGGACATGGCTCTAAAGGTATGATTACTGCACCCTTGTGCGGTGAACTGATTGCCTGTTTAGCAACAGAAAATGCTTTACCATTAGTGGCAGCATTGGCCAGTAAGCTCAACCCCAGCCGCTTTTTATTACGCGAGTTGGGTTTAAAACAATTAGCCAATTCACTCATATAAAATGCATTAAAATATTGCCATGCAAATTAATGATTCTGAAACTGCGCTTAAACACTGGCAACAAGCGCTTTTACATAACCCTCAAGACTTAGACGCACAACTAAATTGCGGTAATTTGTGTATTGAATTGCAACGCTATGAAGAGGCCGCTGGCTATTTTAGGCGCCTAGTACGTGCGCTTAAAAATCGCGACTTAAAAATGCATCAATATGTGCGGGACGCCTTATGTTTCAGTTTAGAATCGCTGGGCAACCAAGCGCAAAATGCTGGTCAATATGTGCTGGCTGCAGGTTGCTTTGAAGAGGCACTAGAATACCAGCCTAGCAATGCTATTCATTGGTATAACTTAGGCAATGCGCAGCGTGAGCTTGGTAAACCACAAGCCGCCTTACAGAGCTTTATGCAATCTGTGCGCTACAACCCAAATGATGCCGATGCGCACAACAATTTAGGTAATGTGCAACGTGAGCTAGGCAAACTGGATGCCGCCATTGCCAGTTATGAACGTGCTTTAAAGCTAAATCCAAACTTACACCATGCGTTAGCGCATTTAGTACACCAAAAGCAGCATACATGTGATTGGGCTGGTTTAAATTCAAAAGTTTTGGATGCGCAAATTATAGAGATTCGTCGCTTGGTGCGTGAAGAACCGAGTGCGCAGATTTCACCATTTGCATTTTTGGCGCTGCCAGAAGCAACCGCTGCCGAGCAAAAACAATGTGCTAGCAATTGGGCTAACAATATGTTTGGCAACATGATTAATAGTGCTAGCGTAAATAACGTGCCTGCAAGCCGCATGGATATTGGTCTGCAGAGCATACCAAACAAAGATATAAGACAAAAACCAAAAGAAAAAATCAACATCGGCTATTTATCGGCTGATTTCAGGTTGCATCCACTGGCATTTTTAATTACCGAGCTTATCGAAAAACACGATAGAAACCAATTTAAAGTTGTTGCCTATTCTTATGGCGCGGTTGACATCACCCCCACTGGAAAGCGCCTAATAAAAGCGTTTGACCAATTTAACGATATTCGGCATTTGAATGATATGCAAGCCGCTCAAAAAATCCAGCAAGATGACATTGATATTTTGGTGGACTTAACTGGCTTCACGCAAACTAGTCGCTCTGGCATTGTGGCACTTAAGCCCGCGCCTATTAGCATTAACTGGCTTGGCTATGCTGGCAGCATGGGAGAGATTGGAGGTAAGTTAAATAACAAACCGCTGTTTGATTATATTTTGGTTGACCGTATCATTGCGCCAAACCCTAACGATTTCAGTGAGCAGTTGCTTTACTTGCCATGCTACCAGCCCAACGACAGCCAACGCCCGATTGGCAAAACCACCACAAAAATTGACAATCATCTACCTGCTGATGCTTTTGTGTTTTGCTGCTTTAACCAAACCTTTAAAATTACTGCAGATATTTTAGCTGCGTGGATGCGTATCCTCAAGCAAGCGCCCAATAGCGTGTTGTGGCTGTTAGACTGCAACCCGTGGGCGAAAAGCAATTTGTTGCGTGAGGCAGAAAATGCAGGCATTGCGGCCAGTAGAGTTATTTTTGCGCCGCGCGTACCCATTGCTGAACACTTGGCGCGCCATGCACATGCTGATTTGTTTCTAGACACCCTGCCCTATAATGCTCACACCACTGCCAGCGACGCGCTTTTTATGAATGTGCCTGTGCTAACTTGTATGGGCGACACTATGCCCAGCCGCGTAGCTGCTAGTTTACTCACGCGCGCTGGTTTGCCACAATTTATATGCAATAATTTGCAAGAATATGAGCAAAAAGCGCTGTTTTTTTTGCAAAATTCAGATCAATTAAAAATACAATCAAATGGCTCTGCCTTATTTAATGCCACCCAATTTGCACGCGGTATAGAGCAGCAATACCTTGAAATATCGGCAAAATTGCCATAAAAAGCTGGCTTGTGCTAAAGTTGAGCAATTATATAAATAGGATTTCGCATGGCCGCCATTGATATTACGCCTGTCTTAAAATACATGACCGAAAAAGGTGGCTCGGACTTATTTTTTAGCACAGGTGCAGCAATTCACATGGATGTAGAAGGCGAAACCATGCCAGTAAACGCGCAAAAAATGACACCTGGCATGGTCAAAGAAATTGCCTACGCCATTATGAGCCCCGCGCAAATTGAAGAGTTTGAAAAAGAATTAGAATGCAATTTTGCCATTGGTCGCAAGGATATTGGGCGTTTCCGCATCAATGTATTCAAGCAGCGCGGCGAGGTTGGTATGGTCATTCGCCATATTAAAACCGAAATCCCCGATTTCGAAACCTTAGGTTTGCCAATGATTTTGCGTGAGCTTATCATGAAAAAACGTGGGCTGGTTTTGGTGGTAGGTTCCACAGGCTCAGGTAAATCGACCACATTGGCTTCGATGATTGATTACCGTAATGCCAACGAAACAGGCCATATTGTCACCATTGAAGACCCGATTGAGTTTGTCTATAACCACAAAAAATCAGTGGTAGATCAACGCGAGGTGGGCATTGATACGCACTCATTCACCAGTGCGCTTAAAAATGCCATGCGCCAAGCGCCCGATGTGATTTTAATCGGCGAAGTGCGCGATATGGATGGCATGCAACAGGCACTTACTTATGCCGAAACTGGCCATTTATGCTTAGCTACCTTACACGCCAACAATGCTAACCAAGCGCTAGAACGCATCATTTCATTCTTCCCTACCGAAGCCAAGCATGGCTTGCTACTTGGGGTTTCGCTCAATTTGGTGGGTATTGTGTCGCAACGCTTGATTCCTGGCAAAATCCAGAAACGCGTGGCGGCGGTAGAGGTGCTCATCAACACACCTTATGTGTCTGAGTTGATTCAAAAACAAAAAATGGGTGAGCTAAAAGACACCATGGCCGATAACAACGATATTGGCATGAATACCTTCGACCAATCGCTATTTAAATTATTTGCTAATGGCAAAATTGATGAGGTGGAAGCGCTGGCCAATGCCGATTCTCGTAACGATTTATCACTGAAAATTCGTTTTGCTGCCGAAGGCAACGCTGGTGGTTTTGGTGGCTAAAGTTTAGGAGTCTTGTGCTTAATGCACTCTTAATCTTTGTGATTTAAAGCCGACGTCAGCGCACCAGCAACAATTAGCACGCCGCCCAACCATTCGTTTAATGTCATCGCCTCGTGCGCCAAGTAATACGCAGCTACAGCCGCTACCACCAGCTCAAATAAAAACAATACAGAAGCGCGAACCGCTGTCAGTTGCGTCACACCAAACTGTACCAACATGGTGGCTGCAATGAGTAATAGCGCAATCATTACCATCATTAGCCAATTATTGAGGCTAAAGAAACTGGGGGCGACAAAGTTTTGTCCATAATAATTCACTAAAATTGGCGCAAATAGCGCTGCTACCACAATCACCCCCAGCCACACTGCAAATGATTTTTGTAGCAAGTTTAAGTGGCTGGATTTTCTGGTAATCACGTTCGTCAGCGAGAAGCCAATGCCAGCGGACAACGCCAACCACTCGGCAGCATTACGCGGAATAGGCAAGCGACTTTCTACCTGACTAAATGGGCCTGCCAGCATAATATAGGCACCAATCAGGGCGATAGTAATCGAGATAAAGCCAATCTTTGTAATCGGCTCTTGCAACCAAAAGCGTGCCAGTAATAAGGTCCATAATGGCGACAAATAGAACAGCAGCATCACTCGCATCACTTCGCCATCAATCACTGCCAGCACATAGCTCAGGTTGGTCCAGCCTGCGATAAGCCCAATCCAAATCACGTTTTGTGACTGATTAAATAGCTCGCGCCAGTTTGCAGCAAAATGTTTGGCGAAATAAGTGCCTGCCAGCAGCGTGGCAATACAATAGGTGTAAAAGCTGGAAGCTACGCCGGATACGCCTGCTTCAGCCATTAAACGATAGGGATACCAAATAATGCCCCAGCAAAAAGCACCAAACAGCAGGCCAAATATCGCTAACGCATTTTTATTGCTATTAATCAATGTGAATCCTAAATTATAATATTGGCTATGAACCCAAACTTGAACCTGCTACAACCCTACCCATTTCAACGTCTGCGCGATTTATTTGCGGGCATTACACCCAATCCAGCGTTTAACAACATTAATCTTTCCATTGGCGAGCCTAAACACGCCACGCCACAGCTGATTAAAGACGCTCTAACCAATAATTTAGCAGGCTTGGCAACTTACCCAACAACACTTGGTAGTGTTGAGCTTCGCACCGCTATTTCCAATTGGGTTGCGCGCCGATACAATATCGCAGCGCCTAATCCTGACAAAAGCATTTTACCAGTAACTGGCAGCCGCGAGGCGCTCTTTGCTTTTGCGCAAGCCATTATCAATACTAATAACATCGATAGCTCAAAAAGTAAGCCGATTGTCATTTCGCCAAATCCGTTTTACCAAATTTATGAAGGCGCAGCGTTTTTGGCAGGCGCTGAGCCTTATTTTTTAAATACCACACCAGAAAATAATCACGTCATGGATTTTGCCAGCGTGCCTGTGGATATTTTAAGACGTACACAATTAGTGTATGTGTGTAGCCCAGGTAATCCTTCCGGCAAAGTGATGAGTCTAGCGCAGTGGAAAGAATTGTTTGAGCTGTCAGATAAATATGGCTTTGTGATTGCCGCAGATGAATGTTATGCCGAAATTTATTTTAGCGAACCTCCATTAGGTGCTCTGCAAGCCGCATGCCTATTGGGTCGTGGACATGCCAATTTAATCATGTTTAGCTCGCTTTCTAAGCGGAGTAATGTACCAGGCATGCGCTCTGGCTTTGTGGCGGGCGATGAAAAGATTATCGAAAAGTTTGCGCTATACCGCACCTATCATGGCTGTGCTATGAACCCAGCGGTGCAAGCCGCCAGTACAGCAGCATGGAACGACGATGCGCATGTGATTGAAAACCGTCAATTGTATGCACAAAAATTTAAAGTGGTCACACCGATGTTGGCAGAAGTGTTAGAGGTCGAAATGCCAGATGCGGCTTTTTATTTGTGGGCGAAAAGTGCCATTCCTGACACTGAGCTGGCTGTTAAACTTTACCGCGACCTCAATATTACCGTGCTACCAGGCAGCTATTTAGCGCGTGAGGCGCACGGGTCAAACCCAGGTGAAAACTTTATCCGCATGGCGCTGGTGGCTTCTTATGATGAATGCCTAGAAGCGGCTAATCGCATTAAAAATTATCTATAATTTACTTTAACTTGATAAGTTAACTATTTGTTTTTATATGATTTTTATTGAAATATATTACTGCTTAATATATTTGTTATTCAACCTCACAGCAAGTGAGCTCAAAGCAATCAGCGCCACGCCAATCACTACTAAAGCAATCGGCCAGCCGAGTGTGTTAGCGAAATGCTTGGCGGTGTAATAGCCAATATAAATCAGCATGGCCAGTGTGCCCACGCCCAATAGCGCACGACTGCGCACATGCGTACTTAAAAATATCATGAGTGCAGATAAGCCCAAGTAAAGCAGCTCAAGTGGCGTGTTTTCTACCGCCTCAAACACTGACCACATTAAAATCACACCGCCGACAAAATACCAAAACGGCGCAACCGCCATGTGTTTAGATTGCTGCAGCGCGTAAGCCACGCAAATCAGCGAAACACCAATCACCATGCCAATCAGCTCACCATCCCAGTTCCACACATCAAATAAATTCGCCAACAAAATACAGCCGAATAAAATGGCGCTAAACGCCAGCACTGACAGGCGCTTCGCCCAAAAAGTAGCGCCCTGCTGTATCAGCATATAAGCCGACATAAAGATAAGGCCGTGCCGTGCATCACCGCCTGATGAGTACTCTTGCAACATCACCAAAACACCCATCGGCTGCAAGATGGAAGACACAATAAACAAGGGTGTCGCTGCTTTATCATAGCGTTTATCGGCCAAACAAACCAGACCCATGATAAACGCCACCAAACCCACGCCCAGTGTCACAATCACGCGCGCGGCAGAACCAAAATCATCCCAATACATGCTAATGAATACGCCAATCCCAGCAAATACAAAAATGCCACCAATGTAGCCAAATAGCTTGGAAAGTACGCTAGAAGATAGCTTGGAAGCCAATGCTGGTGGGGTCTCTAGGGCATGCCTTATATCATCCAAACTAATATTATTATGCTTAATTAATACAACAATATCTTGTAGGGCTTCTTCTTTGGCTGACATTACAATCTCCCTATTTTTTACGCTTTTTTTAATCTGCTGTTATTTTTTTACAACCCAGCCAATAAAACTTAGCTGGTCGTAATAATGGTTATTTTGCTGCATATTTATTTTATAGCCCACGTTACCTTTTTTAAGCCGATAACCATGATTACGATAACCACCGCCAAATAGACCGCCAATCAGCCCAGTGCCGCTGTAACCCTGGTTTTCTAGCATGTACCCATCTGGCGCTTGCATGACGGTGTCTATCGTCATATTTTTAGTTTCTTCAAGCAGAATTTCGGCACCATCGCTAAACTTACTAGCATCAATGGTAATTTCTCGCATCAGCTCAGTTTTAGCGTCATACGCCATCAGTTTTTTTGAGTTGTAATAATTATCTTTGCCATCGGTTTTTTTAACCTTCACCATCAACTGCTGATTTTTTACATTAAAATCAATCGTATAGTCAGGTTTATTTTGATAGCCGTAATCCTGCACACTAAACAACACCTCATATTGCGGCGGCGTGCTATTCATTTTTGGAATCACCGTTGCGGCAAAAAACAGCACAATCAACAACACTGGCAACGCCAAGCCGATGACTAACACTAGGTTTTCTTTAATAAAGTTTTTCACACACTCCCCTTTATAAACTGCGTAATTTTGTTGAATACTAATGCATTTAACTCAGGATTCAAACAATCCATCTCAACGGTATCATCCATGCCACGCAACCATGTCAGTTGGCGTTTAGCCAACTGGCGTGTGGCAAAAATGCCCCTGTCACGCAACTCTGCCGCATTATAGTCACCATTTAAGTGTTCTAGCGTCTGCCGATAGCCCACACAGCGCATGGATGTTGATTCTGGCGTAAGCGTTGGATATTTGGTTAACAAGTCTTTTACTTCATCAACCAGACCTAATTTCAGCATTTCATCAAAACGCGCTGCTATTCTCTGATGTAACACGCTGCGCTCGCTCGGCACCAGTGCAATTTTGAGCACATGATATGGCAGTGCCTCACTGCTTTGCTTTTTAAATAAGCTGCTCATGGCCTCACCGGTAATTTCAAACACCTCTAAGGCACGTTGTATGCGCTGTGCATCGTTGGGTTGTAGCCTTGCTGCAGTTTCTGGGTCTATCAAAGCCAGTTTCTCATGCATAGCAGGCCAACCGATTAAAGCCGCCCGCGCGTCTAACCTTGCGCGCACTTCTGGGTTGGCTTGTGGCAAGCCACTCATGCCCTCAGACAAGGCTTTAAAATACAACATAGTGCCGCCCACCAGCAGCGGGGTTTTGCCACGCGCCGTAATATCTGCCATTAGTTTTAACGCATCACTTCTAAAACTTGCCGCTGAATAAGCCTCGGTTGGTGGAATAATATCAATCAAATGATGCGGCACAGCTGCCAGCGTTTCTGCATCTGGTTTAGCGGTGCCAATGTTCATATCTTTGAAAACCAAAGCAGAATCCACGCTGATGATTTCAACAGGCAGCTTTGAATAACAATGAACCGCCGCACCAGTTTTGCCGCTGGCAGTGGGGCCCATGAGAAAAATTGCAGGCTTAGTACTACTCCTCATTGGTTTTATCAATGCCTACTAATTCTGCTTCTGTTAAACGTGGTAGCTTAACTGCTTCTACAATAATCTGCCCAGCTTCCATTATTCTTGACCAGTTTTGACGAACTAACTCCGGACTAGTATTCGGATGCAAGAATGCTTTATGGGAGGCGGCAGAATGATAAGCAGTTGAAAAAGCCTCTCGAGCTTTAGGTTCAAGATATAAGCAGTTTTCTGCCCACCATGTTTGACATTTAATTACAGTATCGTGAATCTCATCACTATGGACTTTACTAATTAATTCTCGCCATAGTGAAAATGCAATCTGATGAGCCTCAAGCCTTTTATCAATTGCAGCTAACTTAAGTTGATGCTTGGACTTGAGCTCTTCTAGCAGGACAGAGTAATCTGCTTTAACAGCCTCAATTTTTTGCGTTATCTTCGCGATATCTTCACTAGTAGCGAGATTTTTACCCTTTTCTGTTAAATATCCAGGCAAGAAGAATTTAAGCAGTAAAAATACAACTATGCCTGCAATAATTGCCTCATAACCATACCGAAGTAACAGTTGAGTAATCATTTCAAATTCTCCTTGGGTCATAATCTACATCTAAATTTATCATTTGCCCCGCATAAACATCTTATCCAAATCACTCATACTCACTTGAAACCAAGTGGGGCGGCCATGATTGCACATACCTGAGCGCTCAGTCGCTTCCATATCACGCAGTAAGGCGTTCATCTCGGGAATACTGAGAATGCGATTGGCACGCACGGCAGCGTGGCAAGCCATGGTGCCGAGCAGCTCGTTTCTGCGTTCTGTGAGCGCCCTGCTGGCACCGTATTCACGCAAGTCTTTTAATACATCGCGCGCCAGTTGCACAGCATTTGCATTTTGCAGCATTGTTGGCACTGCGCGAACTGCTAATGTAGAAGGCGAAAGTACAGCAATATCAAAGCCCAATTGCCGCAGATTATCTGCACCAGTTGCCAGCTCTTCATTCACCGTCGCCACTTCCAATCTATCTGCATTAAAGCTGACAGGAATCAGCAAAGGTTGCATCGGAACTTTCTTTGTATCTAACGCATTTTTGAGCTGCTCATACATAATGCGCTCGTGTGCGGCGTGCATGTCAATCACAACTAAGCCTGCAGTATTTTGCGCCAGAATATACACACCGTGAATTTGCGCGACGGCAAATCCCAGTGGAAAACCTAATGAAAATTCATTTACGCTATCATTAGCATCTAAAACAGCATCGCCAGAAGCCGCATGGATATTAGCTCCCAGAGCATTTATTTTAGGATTATTTTGACTATTTTCAAATAAAGTTTCATAAAAACTATTTGGCTGATTCGCGTTTAAGTTGATTTGCGATTGGTATTGCAGGTAGTTAGAATTTAACGTTGCGAACGGATTATGCGCGGCTTGGCTGGCGGTAACAGCATTAGAAACGCCAGTGGGTGTGGCCAACGCTTTATGCAGTGCGTGATAAATAAAGCGATGTACCGCTTGGCCATCGCGAAATCGCACCTCGGTTTTGGCTGGGTGCACATTCACATCTACCAAATTTGGGTCTAGTGTTAAAAATAGCACATAAGCTGGGTGGCGGTCGTGATGCAGTACATCTTGGTATGCCTGGCGAATGGCATGGCTGAGCAGTTTATCGCGCACAAATCGGCCATTCACATACACATATTGCGTATCGCGGCTATTGCGATTGTAAGTAGGCTTGGCGATAACGCCAGTCAGCTGCAAACCTGCTGCAACTTCGTCAATGGCAATAGATTCGGCGGAAAATTCTGCGCCTAATACCTCTGCAAAGCGCTTGTTTGGCTCTGCAGCCACATAGCGGCTAAGCGCGCGATTATTGTGTTGCAGCGTAAATGTCACATCGGGGCGCGACAGCGCAACGCGCTCAAAGGCAGCTTCGCAATGGCCGAACTCGGTGGCTTCTTGCTTTAAAAATTTGCGCCGTGCTGGCGTGTTGAAATATAAGTCATTGACCTCAACAATAGTGCCAACATCTAAACCAACTGGCACAAGCGGCGCTAATTCACTGCCTTCTGAGGCAATGCGCCAAGCATGTTTGGTATCGAGTGCGCGGCTGGAAATTTGCGTGCGCGATACCGAGGCAATACTCGCCAGCGCTTCGCCGCGAAAGCCCAAACTAGCCACATTTTCTAAATCTTCTAGGCTGAAAATTTTACTGGTGGCGTGCCGTGTAAGCGCCATCGCTAAGTCATCTTGCGCAATGCCGCTACCGTTATCGATGACTTTTAATTGCTTCACGCCACCTTGTATTAAACTGACAGAAATCTCGCTAGCACCAGCATCTAGGCTGTTCTCCAGCAACTCTTTCAGCGCAGAGGCTGGCCGCTCGACCACCTCGCCCGCAGCAATTTGGCTAATTAATTGATCGGGAAGTAAACGAATCGACATACTTTGTATTTTACCTGTTTTGCGCCACAATCTTGCACAATGCCTATAACTATTCAAGCCACAATTCAACCTGACAATTTTGCTGACGATTTTGCCCATAGTTTTAGCAAAGCGCGTGCTATCAAACGCCATCACCACTTTTACTTAGGCCCAACCAACTCAGGCAAAACGTATCACGCGTTAAACACTTTAATGGCAGCTAAATCAGGTGTTTACTTAGCGCCTTTGCGTTTATTAGCGATGGAAGTACGCGATAAATTGGTCGCCGCTGGTGTGCCGTGCAATTTAATTACTGGCGAGGAGCGCGACATGATGATTGGGGCGCAACACACCGCCAGCACAATCGAAATGATGAACCCGAGCAAGCAAGTCGATGTGGCGATTATTGATGAAATTCAAATGCTACAAGATGCTGACCGCGGCAGTGCTTGGACAGCCGCACTGGTGGGTGTGCCAGCCAGGCAAGTGTTTGTGTGCGGTGCCAACTCAGTGACCAATATTTGCTTGCGCGTGCTAGATGCGCTAAACGAGACTTATGAAATCACCCAATTGCAACGCATGACGCCGCTGGTGTTAGAAGATGCTAGTCTTTGTGGTAAAAAATACAGTAAACCCAAGCTAAAAAATCAGCTACAAAAAGGCGACGCGTTTATTGCATTTTCACGTAAAGATGTGCTTACCTTATCAGCGCGTTTTCGGCAGTGGGGTTTTAGCGTCGCCAGTATTTATGGCGCGCTGTCGCCCGAAGTACGGCGGCATGAATCGGAAAGATTTTGTAATGGCAGTGCCGATATTTTAGTGGCCACCGATGCCATTGGTATGGGCTTAAATTTGCCGATTCGGCGCGTGGTATTTACTGCAATTCATAAGTTTGATGGCATCGCATCACGCCCATTAAACGCCACTGAAGTGCGCCAGATTGCTGGTCGTGCTGGGCGTTTTGGTATTTACGAAACTGGCTATGTGAATGTGCTAGAAGATGATGAACGTATTCATATTGAACACATGCTGGCCACCGACGATACTGTAGATTTACAAAAGCTGCCAATTGCACCTAACTTCGGTCAAATAGCAGCGATTGAACTGCAATTACATACGAATAAGCTATCTGAATGTTTAGAGTATTTTGCGCAGCGTTTACATTTTAACCACGATTTATTTGAGCTAGGCAATGTATCAGCACAATATAGCCAAGCGCTGTTGGTGGATGAATATGCACCGAAGATGAATTTACAAGATAAGTTTACCTTTGCTTGCGCGCCAATTTCGATTAACGTGAATATCGAAAAAGACTATTTTTTGATGTGTCTGCAGAGCGCATACCTATTGGCTTGTAGGGCACTGCCTGTAGTACCTGTTTGGCTAGACACACAGAACCCAAAGTATTTAGAAGCGGCTGAAAGCTTGAGCCAGAACTTAAGTTTATACGCTTGGTTAAGCTATAAGTTTCCACAAATTTTTGTGGATGGAGAAAAAGTGCCTGAGTTAAGGCTAGCCATTAGCCAGTACATCACACGTGCCCTGCTTACACAAGCGGGCTATGGACAAACGGCAAGGGAGCTAGATTTTAATTATTACAAGTCTTGAATTTTAAGCGCTAAGCTTTAAAATTAAACCTAACTAAAACCAGATTATTTAGTCTTGGCCAGCGCTGGGTTTCCAGAGAAATACTTTTTAATGCCATTTAAAATAGAATCGACCAACTTGTCTTGGTAAACATCATCAATCAGCTTTTTCTCTTCTTCAGGGTTGCTAATAAAGGCGGTCTCCACCAATATCGACGGGATGTCTGGCGATTTTAGTACGGCAAAACCTGCTTGCTCGACATGGTTTTTGTGCAACTTATTAATCTCGCCAATATTGCCCAGCACCGCTTTGCCCAGCTTTAAGCTATCGTTAATGGTGGCCGCTTGCGATAAATCGAGTAGTGTTTTGGCTAGTACTGGATCTTTTCCACCCAAGCTGACGCCACCAATTAAGTCTGATTCGTTTTCCTTTTTGGCCAAATATCGTGCACTGGCACTGGTGGCGCCTTTTTCTGATAGCGCAAATACCGACGAACCGCGTGCAGCTGGATTGGTAAACGCATCGGCATGAATCGATATAAATAAGTCCGCTTTAAACTTTCGCGCCTTCACCACGCGCGTGCCCAGTGGCACAAAATAATCACCATCACGTGTCAACATGGCGCGCATATTAGGTTCTGCGTCAATTTTTGCTTTGAGTTTTTTGGCAATTTGCAGAGTAATCACCTTCTCACGGCTGCCACTGGCACCGCGCGCGCCTGGGTCTTCGCCACCATGGCCAGCGTCTAGCACAATGGTGATGAGGCGATCATCGTCTTTATTTTTAGGCACGTCTTTAGCAGTGTCTTTTGGTGGTAGTGATTCTGTTTTATTCTGTTTATTATCTGCTGGCTCGGTGCTTGGGGGCAAATTTGAGCCTAGATCTGTTTCAGAAGGTGCGCCAGAAGGCGCATCGGTGCTGGGTGGCAGCGGTTCTATAATGGGTTCTGTATTATCCACTTTAGTATCTAATTCTGTCGATTTTTTACCTAGCATGGCCATCAAATCATCTTGCAACGGGTAAATATCTAGCACTAATCTGTGTTTGTAATCGCCCGCAGGCGTGAGAGCAAATAAATTAGATTTCACCTCACCTTTTAAATCTACCGCAATACGCACCACACCAGGCTTAAATTTGCCCACGCGCACTTGTTTAATGTAGGGGTCATCCGAAATAATTTTATCCGATAAGGCTTTTAAAACGGGCGTAAGCTCAACATCTTCAATATCTAGCACCAAACGATCAGGATTTTTTAAAATCAGCAGCTGGTATCTAATTGGCGCGGTCGATTCCATGGCAATACGTGTGTACTCCTGCGCAGGCCACACGCGGGCAGCGGTGATGGTGTTGGCGGCATGCGCACTGGTATTGACGAGCATACAGCCAATAAAAATGGCCATCAATATTGGCGCTAAAAGTTTGTTAAGCATTGATTTCCTAAAGACGTGCCTGCCGAAAATTCTATGTGTCGCCCAGTATTATAAAGCGAAAGTTGCACATGCACATCTGGTGTGGGCAGTATATGCTCGGCTTTTTCTGGCCACTCTATTATGCAAATACTTTGCGGGTTAAAGTACTCTCTAAAGCCCGCCGCATCCCATTCTTCTTCACAAGTAAAACGATATAAATCAAAATGATAAAGAATATACTTAAAGTTATTATTTAGAATTAAATTGTATGACTCTACCAATGTATAAGTAGGGCTTTTAACCTTGCCAACATGCCCTAGCCCATGCAACACACCACGCGTAAAAGTGGTTTTGCCAGCACCTAAATTGCCATGCAAATACACAACTAAGCCAGCTTGCAATATTTTAGCAAAGCGTGCGCCGCAGGCCAGTGTAGCCGCTTCGTTATCTAAATTTAATGTAAAATTCTTCACGTGATGCAATCTTTAAACAATGACGATTTTACTACCAACGAATTGACTGGGCTGGCGGCTGACATCAAGCGCTGGGGGCGTGAATTGGGCTTTGCTGATATTGGCTTCACCGATATTGACTTGAAAAATGCCGAGATCGAACACCAAGCTTGGATTAATAAAGGCTTTCATGGTGACATGGATTATATGGCAAAACATGGCACAAAGCGCACGCGGCCTGCCGATTTAGTACCAAATACGGTGCGCGTGATTAGCGCGCGGCTAGATTACATGCCACTTGCCGCAAAAGCCAGCTGGGGCGTGCTGGCAGATGACAAAGCGGCGTTTATCTCACGCTATGCACTTGGTCGCGATTATCACAAAGTGATGCGGCAAAAATTGCAAAAATTGTGCGACAAAATTGCAGAAAATGTACCCGATTTTGAATATAGAGTATTCACTGATAGCGCGCCAGTGTTAGAGGTGGCATTGGCAGAGAAATCCGGCTTAGGCTGGCGCGGCAAGCATACCTTGCTGATTAATAAAGATCATGGCTCATGGTTTTTTTTGGGTGAAATTTATACTAATTTATCTTTACCTGTAAATACCAAAGCTAGCAACCATTGCGGCAGCTGCAATGCTTGTATCGATATTTGCCCAACTAAAGCCATTACTGCGCCTTACGAAGTTGACGCGCGACGTTGCATCTCTTATTTAACGATTGAGCTGAAAGGCGCTATTCCATTGGCTTACAGGCCACTGATAGGCAACCGGGTATATGGCTGTGATGATTGCCAACTCATTTGTCCTTGGAATAAATTTGCCGAGATTACAACTGTACCCGATTTTAATGTACGCAATGGCTTAGATGATATTAGCTTAGTTGAATGTTTTAGTTGGAGCGAGGCAGAATTTATGCAAAAAATGGCAGGCAGCGCCATTTATAGGATTGGTTACACGCAATGGCTACGCAATATTGCGGTGGGGTTGGGTAATGCGCCTAGTTCGCCAGAAATTATTGCCGCATTAAAAAAACGTGAAAATGATGCGAATGGATTGCTGCGAGAGCATGTGATGTGGGCTTTGCAACAGCATCAATAATAATTATTTACTCTCTTTTAGCACCGCAAAATCGTACATAACTCTAGAACCATCTGGTTCTGAGCCAAACACCAACATTCTTAAACCGTCTTCTTTTAAATCTTCCTTGCTACACCCGTTAAAATAATTCATATTCACTGTTTTTGGCCAGCTTTCGAAATTAGGCATATTAACTACCCAGTAAACCGCCCAAACAGTTTCGCCATTATTTAGTGTAATGCTACCGATTAAGCGAGTTCTCATTGAATTCTTCCCTGGCCAATCAGTAACTATAGTAGTTGACTTAGAATATAGTATATCTATCTCAGTAGCTTTACCTTCTGGCGCATTTTCAACCCGTTTGACCTTGCTGTGATTTCCAACCTCCATAGAGTTACTTACTGCGGACCACGGAGTAACTATTCTGAATGCTAGTGTAATGCCGGGGGCAATCTCGTTAGGTTTAGGCCACTGTTGAATAAACCTATTTTGGGTTGCAATTAGCTGGCCTTTCAAAAGTTTTTCAAAAGCAACTGGAGAGTACGCCGTATGCCAACTACCTGATTGATGCAAACTCGACTTCAGCACACCGCCCAAAGCTCTACAGGTTAAGTAAACTTCAGAATTATCACCACTAGTCTCAGTCCATAACTTCCAAGTAGCAGCTCTCTTACCCTCACCATCTTGAATACCAAATCTTAGCGACTTTTTTGCCATTTCTTACAAAGCTAACATCGCCGCGCCCAACATGCCTGCGGTGTCTTCGGCAGTGGATATTTTTACTTTAATATCACCACGCAAGGCGGGAATTAAATCGGCTTCAAAACGCTGTTTAAAAGCTTTTTGCATTAATGGCCAAGCACCTGTCATGCCGCCGCCAATCACTACATTTTTCACATCTAGTACTTTTAGTAAATTAGCTAAACTTTGGCCAAGCACGCGCGCGGCTAGCGCATAACTTTGGATTGCAAATTTATCGCCAATATTGGCTAAATCTGCAATTTCTTGCGCAGTCAGTTGTTTATTGGTGGCTTTAAAATAGCTGGTAGCCACACCTGTGGCCGATGCATATTGTTCCATGCAGCCTTTATTGCCGCAGCCGCATGGTCTGCCATCCGGCTCTACAATCATGTGGCCTACTTCCATTGCCACACCGTGTTGGCCAGTATAAGGCTTGCCATTGAGCACCAAGCCGCTACCCACACCTGTGCCTAATCCCAAGTAAATTAAGCTTTGCATGGTTTTGTTTGCTGATTGATCAACCAAACAATATTCGCCATATGCCGCGGCATTGGCATCGTTTTCAATAGTAACGGGCAAATCCAATATTTTTGCCAGCTCGCCCCGCAAATCAAAATAACTTAAGCCAGGCAAATTGGGTGATTGAATAATTTTTTTGCTGTCGGGATGAATAAACCCGGGGAAACCAATGCCAACAGCTTGAATATCTGGGTGTTTTTCGATGATATTGACGATTTCGCTCGATAAAATACGCACTATTTCTAGTGCGGCACTTTCTTTAGAAATATGGTTGCAATGCTGGCTTAAATTGGCTTCTATGCGAATAGTGTCAATGAGCTGATTGCCGTCGAACACGCCAAAACGAATATTGGTGCCGCCTACATCAATGCCTAACGCCAGCATATTTTATCCCTAGCTTTTCAAACGATTTGATAATTTTATCGCGTGCTGTATGGCTTGAATATGCTTTTGTGTAAGCTGCTGCCAATTAAATTGCCAGTGCCAATTATTTTCTACCGTGCCTGGGGTGTTCATACGATGCGCACCATCTAAGCCCAAAATATCTTGCATTGGGATAATGGCAGTATTAGCTTTGCTGGCGAGCGCCAGCGCAATTAAAGCCTGCGGCATTTCTGCATCAATCTCGCCCAGCACATTGCTGACATGATTTTTAGTGTGTTCATCCAACTGCAATGCCCAACCTAGCGTTGTATCATTATCATGCGTGCCCGTATAAACCACACTATTTACCTCAATATTGTGCGGCAAATACGGGTTGGTTTCATCACCACCAAAGGCAAACTGCAAAATTTTCATGCCCGGCAGCGCATATTTCTCGCGCAACGCATTCACTTCTTCAGTAATCACACCCAAATCTTCTGCAATTAATTGCAAATCTGGAAAGGTCTTTTTAATTGCTTTCAAAAGAGCATCGCCAGGAGCCAATATCCATGCGCCTTCCACGGCAGTCTCTGCATGCTCAGGGATTTCCCAAGCTGATTCTAAGCCGCGAAAGTGATCAATACGCACTAAATCGAACATGCGACTTTGTGTACGCATGCGCGCCAGCCACCAGCTAAACCCGTTGATTTTCATAGTTTGCCAATTGTAGTGCGGGTTGCCCCAACGCTGGCCAGTAGCTGAGAAATAATCGGGTGGCACGCCTGCCACCACTTGCATACGCTTATTTTTATCCAGCTTAAATAAGTGCGGTTTTGCCCACACATCAGCGCTGTCATAAGCCACAAAAATTGGAATGTCGCCAAACATGGCAATGCCATTTTTATTTGCGTAGGCTTTTAGCGCTTGCCACTGTTTAAAAAATAAAAACTGGGTAAATTTAATCACGCCAATTTTATGCGCATTGCGCTGTTTAAATTGTTTAATGACAGCAGGCTGTTTATTTTTAAATGGCGTGGGCCAAGTGTGCCAACTGCTGTGGTGAAACTTATCGCGCAGTAACAAAAAACAAGCAAAATCGCCTAGCCAGCTTACATTTTCGCGACAAAAATGCGTGTATTCTTGCTGTAATTGTGAATTTTTATGCTGTTTATAGTTTGCATATGCCATGCCAGCAAGCGCATGCCTATTGGCTTGCAGCCTGGTGTCTTTTTCAACTAAATCTTCAGTTTTAAGCAACCCAAACGCAACAATCGCATGATAATCGATAAATGCAGGATTACCCGCATGCGCACTTAAACATTGGTAGGGTGAACCATCATCGTGTGGCTTATTAAGTGGCAAGGTTTGCCAAATATGCGCGCCAATATCGGCTAGAAAATCGAGAAATTTATAGGCATCAACACCAAAATTTCCACTAGGCAGTGAGCTAATATGCAGCAGCACGCCTGCGCTGCGCGTTTGTAGCTGTGATGTATTAGCGGCAGCCATTAACTTTTTTAACCCGCTTCACTCTTTACCACGTTTCATGGTGCCGCTTAGAGGTTCTAAGTTTGCCTGTTGCGCAGTATCTACGCTGATGGCATGTACTAAATTAGCTGGCACTGGCAATTTTAATAGCACATATAAATTACTCAAATTGCGCCGATACAGCTGGTCAAAACTGCTAATGCTAGCAGCAGAGTTGTAATCGCCCAACCACCAAAACCAGTCAGAGCCTTCGCACACTGCTAGCTGGTTTTCGCAATTCTCAAGCTCTGCTGTCGTTAAGTTGCCAGCAGCCAATACTTGGTCGTAGGCCAGTTTTGCCTCACACAACAAATCCCAGCCACGGTTTTTATCTTTGCTGCCTATCCAAGTGCTAAAAGTGCCATACACCCAGCTACCTGCAGCAATTTCTGGCAAGTTGCCACAAAATACTTTATAGGCACTTTTACTAGGATTTTCAATGGCTTGCAACACTTCTGATTGTGTCACCATTTCAATCTCTGGGTGGTTGCTAAGCGCTTGATACAGCTCGGTTAAAAAATAATAGCCGTTGTATGGATAATACTCCCAGGCGTTTTCGCCATCTAAAATCACGCTTACTACTGGATTCTCATGCGCTTGAAAACTGGTACGCACTTGCTCTAAATCGTGAATAAAATCGTTTACTGCATCGGTACTGTGCATTTTGGCGTATTCAAAACCAATTTTGTCAGACAATCTATCGTCTCTAAAAAAACACACAATTTCATTGTCGCCATCACTAATTTTGTAAGGCTTATACAAATAATCATGGTGAGAAATCAGCGTTTTTTTAGGGTTAGATTTCAACAAACTATTGGTCAACACAGTTTCGCCCGAAGCCGCCCATTTAACACCTTGTTTGGCCAATAACAATAGTGCAGCTTTAGATACAGAGCCTTCAGCTGGCCACATACCACCTGGCTTTTCGCCAAATCGACGTGCGTGCGAAATTTGCGCTTTCTGCACATGGCTAATGGCGCGCATCTCGCCACCTGGGTATTGCGATGCCAGTGGTAAAGCGGCGCTAGGCATGGCATCTAGCGTACTGTTAAAATCCAACAGTAGCGGCAATATGGGGTGGTGATGCGGCGTGCTAGAGATTTCTATTTGGCCTTTTTGCTGCAGGGCTTTATAACGTGGGATTAAATTGCTAATAATTTCACCCACCAACGTAAACAAAGCCTGACGATCTTTTACGTTGAAGTGACTACCTTTAGAGATAAGAGATTGCACCAACCTATTGCCACGCTTAATGCTCTCGCCCATCCACGCCAAGTGGTACCATACCAACAAATCAGCTTTGTACTGAGCCGAGAAATATTGCAGATTGAGGTCATCATCGCCTTGACTTGCCACTTGGTACATATGATATAAGCGCTGATAAGCAATATAAGGCGACAGCATTTTCTCGTGATGGCTTTTAAAGCAGCTCTCGATAATCAGCTCACAACGCTCGGGTGAGAGATGATCCAAACTATCTGCCCCCAACATTTGCAATAACGGGTCTTTTATTTTTTTGCTAGCAAACTGCGCTACGTAATCTTCAAGCTGATCCAGCAAAATAGGTACGAAATTAAAGGTGACCCGTGCTTTAACATTGGCTTCTAGGTGATGCGCCATGTCAGAGTAATCTTTAATGGCATGCAAATACGTCCACGGCAAAATGTACTCGCCGGTAATCAAATCACGATAATCGGGCTGGTGCATGTGCCAGAAAATATTGACTAAAAGCTTAGCGGGTGCCTGGGTTCTGTTCATTGATTGGTATGATTAAAAGGTATTGAATTAAAGTTTACGGCAAGCTTTTCTAGTTTAATTGCTATAGGTGATGGGCCTAAATTGCCCCAGCATTTCACGCGTAACCAATACCGTGCCTTTTTCTGACACATAAAAGCGTTTTTTATCGGCCACTGGGTCGAAGCCAATTTCAATGCCTTCTGGCACATGTACACCTTTATCAACCACCACGTTTTTAAGCTTAGCATGGCGGTTCACTACCACGTTAGGCAAAATCACTGCGCCCTCAATCTCGCAATAACTATGCACGCGCACGTTAGAAAATAATACCGAGCTAGTAATACATGAGCCGCTGATTAAGCAGCCGCCAGACACCAAGGAGTCAGTTGCTTTGCCCATTCTATCTTTGTCATTAAACACAAACTTAGCAGGTGGCAGCTGCTCTTGATACGTCCAAATTGGCCATAAATTATCATACATGTTCAGCTCTGGAATCACCCTGGTCAATTCCATATTAGCTTGCCAATAGGCATCTACCGTACCAACATCGCGCCAGTAGTGGAAACCATTCCTTGCACCGACACAGCTCTCAGCAAAGCGATGCGCGTAAACGCGCGCGCGCGAAATTAAGTAAGGAATCATATCACCACCAAAATCATGCGTAGAGTTTTTATCTTCTGCATCGTGCATCAGTTGGTCGTACAAAAAACCCGCATTAAACACATAAATACCCATGCTGGCGAGCGCTTGTGTTGGGTCGCCTGGCATGTGTTTGGGCTTGACAGGTTTTTCTGCAAACTCAACAATTCTATCTTCAGCATCTACCGCCATCACGCCAAAACCTTTGGCTTCCTCTAGTGGTACATTAATGCACGCCACCGTCATATCGGCATTGTTACGCACATGGCAGGCCAACATTTGGCCATAATCCATTTTGTAAATATGGTCGCCCGCCAAAATCACCACATATTCCGCTTGGCTAGATCGCAAAATATCTAAATTTTGAAACACTGCATCAGCAGTGCCTTTGTACCACTCTTCAGTGTCACGCTGTTGTGAGGCTGGCAGCAAATCCACATACTCATTAAACTCGCCGCGTAAAAACCCCCAGCCGCGTTGAATATGGCGCATCAAGCTGTGTGACTTATATTGTGTGACGACGCCAACACGGCGAATACCAGAGTTAATGCAGTTGGAAAGCGGAAAATCAATAATACGAAACTTGCCACCAAACGGCACCGCTGGCTTAGCGCGGTGGCTGGTTAAATCTCTTAAGCGACTGCCACGACCACCTGCCAAAATCAGCGCAATCGAATTTTTTGTGAGATTGCTAATAAAACGGGTTGAGTTTATATCTTGTGCCATAGATTGCTCTCCTTAATTTTATTATTAAGCATTTATATGACTTTAAATGACCCATGCAAGCCATTAATAAAACAATAAATGCTCACATAAGACATATTATATGCCGATTATCACGTTATAATCTATCCCATAATACTAAATTTATTGAAATTAAATTGTGGCCACAACATCTAAAAAAAACATCGAAAAAGACCAAGTTAAAACAGCGCAAAATGTGCTAAAAAACGACTTGCGCTTAATTTTGGACGCCAAGCATCACGATGCATTTGCCTTTTTAGGCTTGCATCAAGATGCTGGCCAATATGTATTCCGTGCTTTTTTGCCATACGCAGAAAACGTGAGTCTAAAAGTTGGCGCAAAATGGGCTGAGTGTGAAAAAGTAGATGCTGCAGGCTTGTATGAATGGCGCGGTAAGCTAACCGCAAAAGTAGCCAACGCGCCTAGTTTTATAAAGATTATCAGCCATGGTCAAACGCAAGAAGTAGCAGACACCTACAGCTTTACGCCTATTTTAAGCAACGATGAATTGCATCTATTTGGCGAAGGCAACTTAAACCAAGCCTACATCACGTTTGGGGCGCATTTAGTCACGCATCAAGGCATCGCTGGCACACGCTTTGCGGTATGGGCGCCCAATGCCGAGCGTGTCAGCGTGGTAGGCAACTTTAATCAATGGGATGGCAGAGTAAACCCAATGCGCGTGCGTGGCAGTACTGGCGTATGGGAGCTGTTTATTCCGCATTTAGACGCAGCTACTTTATACAAATTTGAAATTCGCAATCGCCACAGCCACGCTATTCTCACCAAAACTGACCCGTTTGCGCGCGAGTTTGAATTGCGCCCTGGCACCGCAGCCAAAATTTCTGCGCCTAGCCAACACCAATGGCAAGATGCAGCATGGTTAAAAGCGCGCGCCAGCAATGATTGGTTGCATGCGCCATTTAATTGTTACGAGCTGCATGTAGGCAGCTGGCGGCGTAAAAATGGTAATCATGTATTAAGTTATCGCGACCTAGCTGCAGAGTTGGTGCCTTATTTGGTCGATATGGGCTATACGCACATTGAGTTGCTGCCAATTACTGAGCACCCGCTGAATGAATCATGGGGCTACCAAACCACGGGATATTTCGGCGTCACCAATCGATTTGGGTCACCCGATGATTTAAAATTTTTAATCGATACTTGCCACCAAGCCAATATTGGCGTCATTTTAGATTGGGTACCCGGGCATTTTCCTAAAGATGATTGGGCGTTGGCGCGCTTCGATGGCACGGCACTCTACGAACACGAAGACCCGCGTATTGGCGAGCACCAAGATTGGGGCACGTTGATATTTAACTATGGCCGCAACGAGGTACGCAACTTTTTAATCTCTAGCGCTTATTTTTGGATGAGCGAGTTTCATATTGATGGTTTACGCGTAGATGCAGTGGCCTCGATGTTGTATTTGGATTACTCGCGCAAAGCCGATGAGTGGATACCAAATAAATACGGCGGCCGCGAGAACTTAGAAGCGATCGATTTTTTAAAGCAACTAAATTCAGTTGTACATCAAGATTTTCCAGGCGCATTAACAATCGCCGAGGAATCGACCGCATGGCCTGCCGTATCGCGACCAGTGCATTTGGGCGGCTTGGGCTTTAGCATGAAGTGGAACATGGGCTGGATGAACGATAATTTGGCTTATATCGAGCAAAACCCCGTACATCGCAAATATCATCACGACAAGCTCACTTTTGGTCAGCTGTATGCTTACAGCGAAAATTTTGTATTGCCATTTTCACACGATGAGGTGGTGCATGGCAAAGGCTCGATGATAGGCAAAATGCCGGGTGATGCTTGGCAAAAATTTGCTAATTTACGCTTACTGATGACGCTGCAAATGACCAGCCCTGGCAAAAAACTGAATTTCATGGGCAACGAGATTGCACAAGGCTTAGAATGGAATGTCAATCGTAGTTTAGATTGGCACTTGCTAGAGCATGACGCGCATACTGGCATACAACGTGCCACACGCGACCTAAATCATCTCTACAGCCAACTAAATTGCTTGCACACACTAGATTTTGATGTGCAAGGCTTTAGTTGGATAGATTGCCACGATTCAGATCAATCCATCGTTAGCTACGTTAGGCGCGGGCTAGACAATTCTTTTGCTATAATAGTGTTGAATTTTACGCCTGTGTTGCGCCATAATTATCGCATTGGCGTGCCGCAGCCTGGCCAATATATCGAAATTTTTAATAGCGACTCTGCTTATTATGGTGGTGGCAATCAAGGCAATGGTGAGGGTTTGCAAAGTGAAAATATTGCTTGGATGAACTTTAACCAATCGTTGCTGATGACAGTGCCGCCATTGGCTGGCATTATTATTAAGCTTTAAACTACTTTAAATATAAGTTTTAAGATATTGTTTTAAAATGATAAATATTAAAATAACAAAATAATTATATAACAAATGACAACATTGACTCAATTCCCCTCTTGGCAACAACTGTGTGTACACCAAAAAAAAGTGCTGCCCTTGCACATGCGCGATTTATTTGCAGCCGACCCAAAACGCTTCGATAAATTTAGCATCAAGTTTGCTGACATTCTGTTTGATTACTCCAAACATCGCATCACCGACGAAACACTGCCTTTGCTGCTGCAAATGGCGCGCGAAGCCAATATTGAGCAATGGCGCGATAACATGTTTGCTGGTGAAAAAATTAATATCACCGAAAACCGCGCTGTATTGCACACCGCCCTACGCAATCGCAGCAATACGCCAGTACTGGTGGATGGCAAAGATGTGATGCCAGACGTGAATGCAGTATTAGCGCAAATGCGTGCGTTTTCAGAAAAAGTAAGGAATGGCAGCTGGCTAGGCTTTACTGGTAAACGTATTACCGATATTGTCAATATTGGCATTGGCGGCTCTGATTTAGGCCCAGTCATGGTATGCGACGCGCTTAAACCTTATGCGCAGGCCAATTTGAACATTCATTTTGTTAGTAATATTGATGGTGCACATTTAATGCGTGCGCTGGAAAATTGTAAAGCCGAAACCACGCTATTTATTGTGGCCAGCAAAACCTTTACCACGCAAGAAACCATGACCAATGCACTAAGCGCGCGTACTTGGTTTTTAGAAAGCGCTAAAGATAACGCACATGTTGCCAAGCACTTTGTCGCGCTCTCTACCAACGCTAAAGCAGTGGCTGATTTTGGCATTGATACCGCCAATATGTTTGCGTTTTGGGATTGGGTCGGTGGCCGTTATTCACTCTGGTCTGCCATCGGCTTATCGATTGCCTTGTATGTAGGCATGGATAATTTTGAAGGTTTATTAAGTGGCGCACATGAAATGGACGTCCATTTTAAAACCGCACCACTTGAACAAAACATGCCGGTGATTTTGGCTTTAATCGGCATTTGGTATAACAACTTTTTTCATGTCGATACGCATGCAATATTGCCCTACGATCAAGGTATGGCGCGCTTCCCAGCCTATTTGCAACAAGCGGATATGGAAAGCAATGGCAAATTTATTTGTCGCGATGGTAGCCGTGTTAAGTACAAAACCGGCCCAGTGATTTGGGGCGAGGCTGGCACCAATGGCCAACACGCGTTTTACCAGCTTATTCACCAGGGCACACAAATTGTGCCTGCCGACTTTTTAATGCCTGTGCATAGCCATTACGCCATTGGCAAGCATGGTTATGCGCACCACAAAATTTTACTGGCTAACTTTTTGGCGCAAACGCAATCGTTAATGTTGGGTAAAACTAAAGACGAAGCGCGTGCGGAGCTTGAAAAGCAAGGCTTGAGCGGCGACGCGTTAGAAAACTTGTTGCCGCATAAAGTGTTTGAAGGTAACCGCCCGACTACATCAATTTTATTCGATAAACTCACACCAAATACGTTGGGCAAATTAATTGCGCTTTATGAGCACAAAATATTTGTGCAAGGCATTATGTGGGATATTAACAGCTACGACCAATGGGGCGTGGAATACGGCAAACAAATTGCGCAACAAATTTTGCCACAACTCACCAGTGAAGAAGTAGTAAGCAACTACGACAGCTCAACTAATGGCCTAATTAATCACACTAAAATGCTGAAATAATACTTTAAAAAACATGCCCTGCAGGCCGCATGGATGTTGGGCTGCAGGGCATTAGTATTTCGCTGCTTCTAGTTATCTTAATTGTAAGTTTCTCATAGCTGCATCAATGCCAATCGCCTTGGCCATGCTAGCGCCTAAGCGTTTAGCAAAGCGATCAGTAATGGTTTCTTGATACGTATAATCTACAATTTCTTCGTGCTTTATCACCTCGCGCGCCACATAGTCTGCACTACCCAGCGCATCGGCAAGACCGAGCTTAATACTTTGCTCGCCGCTCCAAAATAAGCCGCTAAAGGTTTCTGGCGTTTCTTTCAAGCGTGCGCCACGGCCATTGCGCACCACAGTTTTAAATTGTTCGTGAATTTCATTTAACATCGTTTGTGCAAGCGCTTGGTGTTTTGGATTGACGTCAGAAAATGGGTCTAGCATGGCTTTGTTTTCGCCGGCAGTAAGTAAACGACGCTCTACACCGACTTTTTTCATCACTTCGGTAAACCCGTAGCCATCCATCAACACACCGATGGAGCCAACAATACTGCCTTTATCCACATAAATTTTATCAGTGGCTGCGGCAATGTAATAGCCGCCCGATGCGCAAATATCTTCAACCACGCCATATAAGGGGATTTTTGGGTGCAGCTTTTTCTGGCGCACAATCTCGTCGTTAATAATACCCGATTGCACTGGGCTACCGCCTGGCGTGTTAAAGCGCAAAATAATGCCTTTGGTATTAGCGTTTTCGTAGGCTTCATGCAGGCTCGAAATCACAGAATCTGCATTCACCTCACCGCCCGGCTCTATCACGCCAGCAATCTCAATTAACGCGGTGTGCGGGCCGGTAGCGCCTTTACCGCCCAGCCAACCTAAAGCCATGATTAAAATGAAAAATAAATAAGCAAACGTAAGGAATTTAAAAAACGTACTCCAACGCCTCGCAGTTTGTTGCTCTTTAAGGCCAGAAAGTGCCAGCTTTTCAATGGTTTGTTGTTGCCATTGGTTATTGTTTGGTAAGTTGTCTTGCTCTGCCATTTTGGTATTCCTAATTGATAGTTTATTTGTGAAGTTTATCTAAATGTATGGTGATTTGTTGATTCTGCTCTGTCACTGGTAATGCCTGCAAGCTTTTTCCTTTACAAGGACCCATGACGCAGTGGCCAGTATCTGGCGCATAATGCGCGCCGTGGGTGGCGCAAATTAAATAATCTTTCGCTACCGTGAAAAAATTGCCCTGCTCCCAATCTAGTTCCACTGGTACATGCGCGCACTGGTTTACGTAGGCATGCGCCTTGCCGTGAAAGCGCACCACAAACCCCGTTGCAAATTGCCCTAATTGCGGCAAGGCAAAACGTAAACCGTGTGATTTTTCTTTTAGCTGATGGCTATCTAGGATAATCGTGTTATTAGGCATTCGTCAGTAACCAAGTACTTAAATCGTCAAATTGATTAAACATTTGTATGCAATTATAGCTTAATAATTTTTCGCGCGAATGCGCACCAAATGTGACTGCCACCGCAGGCACGTCAGCATTGGCTGCCATTTGCATGTCGTAACCAGTGTCACCGATCATCAGCGTACGCTCGGGCGTCACTACAAATTCTTCCATTAGCTCATCTAACATTTGCGGATGCGGCTTGGAGTGGCATTCATCCACGGTACGTGTGGCATGAAAATACGGCGTTAGCCCGCAATGTTGCAGTGCCAAATTCAAACCACGCCTGCCCTTGCCGGTGGCCACTGCCACTTTATAACCCCTTCGATGCAACGCAATAATCGTCTGTTTTGCACCTGCAAATAAAGGGATTTCTTGCTCGCCCGCATAATAATTGGCGCTGTATTGCTGCGCCAGTTTTTGCGCCAGTTCCGGTGCAATATCGCCATACACCGCATAAATAGACTCTTTCAGCCCTAGGCCAATAATATTGGTGACATTCTCTGCAGGCACTTTAGGCAAGCCAACTTGCGCGGCAGCGCTGACAAACGCTTCGGTAATCATGCCAGTCGAGTTAGCCAATGTGCCATCCCAATCCCACACAATTAAATCGAATCTTCTAGAAATGGTGCTTTGCTTAATGCTGTTTTCAATGCTGTTTTCTATGTTGCTTTGCATTACTTTTGTTCCTGCTTTTCTTGAAGTTTACTCATAAATTTTGTTAGTTCGGCTGGCAGTGGCGCTAATAAATGCAACTTCTCTTTGTTATTATCAACAGACAAAGGATGCTGCAATTTTGTTTCAGCAGAATGTAAAAACATGCGTTTTAAGCCCTGCTTCGCTAAAGTTTTATTCAGCGCAAAATCGCCATATTTATCGTCGCCCAAAATTGGGTAGCCCAAATGCGCCAATTGAACTCTAAGCTGATGCGTGCGACCTGTCACCAATTGCGCCTCTAACAAACTGTAGCCCACAAAGCTTTGTTTAAGGTAAAAAATAGTTTCCGAGTGCTGCGCTTGGTTATATTTATCTTTACTTTTGTCGGTGACCACATTCACGCGCCGCTCACCATTTGGCAGCACATACTTTTGCAAATCTAGCTGAACGCGCCTTTTTTTCTCCGTCCACTCGCCCACAACCAGCATTAAATAACGCTTATCGGTTTGATTGTTGCGTATCATTTCATGTAGCGCTACTAAGGCTGTGCGTTTTTTTGCCAGCATCAGCACGCCAGAAGTTTCGCGGTCTAACCGATGTACCAGCTCTAAAAACTTGGCTTTGGGGCGCTCAGCTCTCAATTGCTCTATCACGCCACGACTCACGCCGCTGCCACCATGCACGGCAAAGCCAGCGGGTTTATCAATTACCAACATCGCATCATCTTCAAAAATGATAGTGCTTTCTAAAATGGAGGTTGCCGCTACATTGGTGACTTCTTTCTCACTAGTCGCCACACGAATTGGCGGCACGCGCACCACGTCATTCAGCATCAACTTATACGAGGCATCAATACGGCCTTTATTTACGCGCACCTCCCCACTACGCAAAATGCGGTAAATGTGGCTTTTGGGCACGCCTTTGAGCGTTTTAGCTAAAAAATTATCGATGCGCTGGCCATCACTGGCCTCATCTATGGTTAAGCTAGCTGCCGCATGGGCGCTTACGAGGGTATTTTGTTCTATTTGCATCTGTATTCTATTTAAAGTGTTTTGCTTAAAATGTCGATAACGCCTATACTAGCAATGTGTTGAATTTATATGCCTTTTAGGCTTTTCAAGCACACAATTTTTGGCTAAGTCGCTTGCCAAGTTAATAAGCGATCTTTAAGATAATGACGCTGTAGTCGCCGCAGATAAAATAAACCATAACTAATTTAATATTAGGCGCGACTAAAGTACTGAAGACAGAATTTTAACGGATTTATGCCACACGTTGGTATAAGTTGATAGCTGTAGCAAACAAATATAATCAAGCTGCATCACGCTTTATAACATGCGTCATGCAATACAGGCCTTTAAACACGCGCCTTGCGTCGATTTTACTGCTACAAATTCCGCGCTAATATATGCACATGTGGCATAGCGTGTGTTTTAATGTTTCTGGCAAAACTGTGCGTGTAAACGCCAATTTAATTGCCTCCCTTCAGGCCTTTGGTCCGCAACTTAAATCTGTTTTTAGTCAAAATCATCTGCCCGCCTAAGCGTGGGAGTACACCATGAAACGCATGTTATTTAATGCAACGCAATCAGAAGAATTACGCGTTGCGATTGTCGATGGCCAAAAACTGGTCGATTTAGATATTGAACACGCTGGCAAAGAGCAGCGCAAAAGTAATATTTACAAAGGTGTCATCACCCGCGTAGAACCCTCCCTAGAAGCGGCTTTTGTCGATTACGGCCAAGAGCGTCACGGTTTTTTACCGTTTAAAGAAATTTCACGCAGCTACTTCTCAGACAAAGTCGATGCTGGCAAAGCACGTATTCAAGACGTAATTAAAGAAGGCCAAGAGTTAATTGTACAAGTAGATAAAGACGAGCGCGGTAACAAAGGCGCAGCGCTCACTACATACATCTCATTGGCTGGCCGCTATTTGGTCTTAATGCCAAATAACCCACGAGGCGGTGGTGTGTCACGCCGTATTGAGGGCGAAGACCGCAACGAATTGCGCGATGTGTTGGCGCAATTAGAAGTACCAAAAGGCATGAGTATTATTGCGCGCACCGCGGGTATTGGCCGCAATGCAGAAGAATTGCAATGGGATTTAAACTACTTAACACAACTGTGGACAGCGGTTGAAGAAGCCTCGCATATTCAATCGGGCGCTTTTTTAATCTACCAAGAAGGCAGCTTGGTCATTCGCGCCATTCGCGATTACTTTAGCGCCGATATTGGTGAAATTTTAATTGATACGCCAGATGTGCATGAGCAAGCTGTGCAATTTATGAACCACGTGATGCCAGGAAATGTGGCGCGCGTTAAATTGTACCAAGACGAAATTCCACTATTTT
>JANOQW010000028.1:0-26520 GCA_031422335.1 Methylophilaceae bacterium | reverse complement strand
CGCCTTTTTTAACTAACTAAAACAAATTAAGCATGTACTAATTATGCATGTGCTAGTTATGCATGTAATAGCGGCACAATCAATAAAGCAACAATGTTAATAATTTTAATTAGCGGATTCACCGCAGGACCAGCCGTATCTTTGTAAGGGTCACCCACAGTGTCGCCAGTCACAGCCGCTTTATGTGCGTCTGAACCTTTGCCGCCGTGGTTACCATCTTCAATATATTTCTTGGCATTATCCCACGCGCCACCACCAGTACACATCGAGATTGCTACAAATAAACCTGTCACAATTGTGCCCATTAACAAGCCACCAAGCGCTACTGGACCTAACAGCAAGCCCACTGCAATTGGCACTGCCACTGGTAATAATGTTGGAATCTTCATTTCTTTAATCGCCGCTGTGGTCAGCATATCAACCGCTTTGCCATATTCTGGCTTGGCAGTGCCTTCCATAATGCCTTTAATATCGCGGAACTGACGGCGCACTTCCTCAACCACTGCGCCTGCTGCACGACCCACCGCTTCCATCGCCATTGCAGCAAACAAGAATGGAATTAAGCCACCAATAAACAAGCCAATAATCACCATTGGGTCGCTTAAATCAAACTTGGCCACAATGCCAGCGCCTTCTAATTTGTGCGTGTAATCGGCAAATAAAACCAATGCTGCCAAACCTGCAGAGCCAATAGCATAACCTTTAGTCACCGCTTTAGTGGTATTGCCAACCGCATCTAGTGGGTCAGTCACATCACGTACTTCTTTTGGTAAGCCCGCCATTTCAGCAATGCCACCTGCGTTATCTGTAATCGGGCCGTAAGCATCAAGTGCCACTACAATACCAGCCATGCTCAACATGGAGGTTGCTGCAATGGCAATACCGTACAAACCGCCTAAATGGTATGACGTCCAAATGGCCAAACATACAGATAAAACTGGCCAAGCGGTAGATTTCATTGAGATACCAATACCTGCAATAATGTTAGTTGCGTGGCCAGTAGTAGAGGCTTGTGCCACGTGCTGTACTGGCGCGTACTGCGTGCCAGTATAGTATTCGGTAATCCATACCAAGGCTGCAGTTAATACCAAGCCAACTGCACATGCACCAAACAATTGGTTTGCAGATACCGCCAATTCGCCCGCCATTAAACCGTTTGGAAACAGATGCTGCGTGACAAAATAGAAAGCGATTAGTGACAACACGCCTGCAACTGCCAAGCCTTTGTATAATGCGGGCATCACGTTTTTCATGGTTGGCGTTGCTTTAACAAAGAAGCAGCCAACGATAGAAGCTACAATTGAAACCGCGCCTAACATGAGCGGATAAATCACGGCGTTAGCACCAGAATTAGTAATGATCAAACCGCCTAAAACCATGGTGGCAATCAAGGTTACTGCGTAAGTTTCAAACAAATCGGCTGCCATACCTGCACAATCGCCCACGTTATCGCCTACATTATCCGCAATCACGGCTGGGTTACGTGGGTCATCTTCTGGAATACCTGCCTCAACTTTACCAACTAAGTCAGCGCCAACATCTGCACCTTTAGTAAATATACCACCGCCTAAACGCGCAAAAATAGAGATAAGTGATGAACCAAAAGCCAAACCAATTAATGGGTCTAGGTTAGTTGCGTTCTCAGCGCCTAAAAACCAGTAAAAACCAGCCACGCCAAGCAAGCCTAAGCCTACCACCAACATGCCAGTCACCGCGCCACCTTTAAAGGCTACGTCAAATGCAGGTGCTATACCGCCAGTGGCTGCTTGTGCCGTACGCACGTTGGCTTTTACTGATACGTTCATGCCAATAAAGCCGCAAGCGCCAGATAATACTGCGCCAACCACAAAACCGATTGCAGTCGTCGTGCCTAAAAATACCGCCACTAATATGGCTAAAACAACGCCCACCATGGCGATGGTTTTATATTGACGCGCCAAGTAAGCCGCTGCGCCTTGTTGAATGGCGCCAGCAATTTCTTGCATGCGCGCATTGCCTGCTGGCAAATTGGTAATCCATTTACTCATTACTACGCCATAGAGCACTGCTAATACTGCGGCAGCAATGGCGATCATTATTGCAACTGACATGACTTCTCCCTATCTATATTATTTATAAATCTGAAACGTAATTGGTTGGTATTGAGTTAAAAAAATTGTAAATTTTTTGTAACAGCAGCGGCATTATGGCACTAATACTGAAGCGCGACAACCACTTACAGCGCCCGCTCTAAATGCAGGTTTAACTGAAAATTCTTTAATTTTTTTACCTGCTTACTCACTAGCAAAACTTTGCTGCAAGCCTTTATATTTAGCGCTTAATTATGTGGCGTTATTTAGTTTTGCTAGCAAGCAGTTTTAGCTTTGTGGCCAGTGGCGATTCGCCCTTATTTTTAGCCAATAATTCTTGTGCGAATGTTTGCAGGCTGCTGGCCGCATTGGCCGATAACGCACGCGGCGTTTTAATGAGGGCTTTTGGCCGAGATTTTACTTGCACTTTCACCACAATTGCATTAACTTTACATTCCCTAAATTTTAGGTTGTTTTTTTGCAAATTTTCCAATTGCGTCAATAAGCTAGCGTGTGTAAGCTTGATTTTATTAGCGACAATGGCACTGTCAGCGTAAACTGTCATTTGTCCATTACTTAAGTTGCTGGCAAAACTAGCTTGAGCCAGCATTTGCGGTGCAGCCGCTTGCCAAAGTTGCTGCAAATGTTGATGTACTTGCACATTTTTAGCCAGCGCTTCTAGTTGGCTATTGGCAGCAAATAAACTATTAATTTTACGCATGGCTTATTGTATATAAATGTGTTGAATATAAAGCTGATAAATATAAATAAATGAATATTGTTTTATGAATATAATTTTAGTATCTAACAAAATGGCAAAAGCCAAAAGCCTATCTGTATTGCAGGCAGGCCTGCTGGTGGCCGCGTTGGTGCTAGTGCCAGTGTTATTGACGCTATTATTTATTACGCCGCCAAGCAATATTAAAGAGCAAGGTGTAAAAGCCATGTTGCCACCACATTTAAAAAGCTCTATTATTTCGTCGCAAGTGCATTTAGATGCCTATGCAAAAGAACTGGGTGAGCTGCAAGCGCGTATGATGCGCTTAGATGCACAAAGTGAGCGGCTGGCTAAAATTGCGGGTGAGAAAGATAAACCTGCAGGCAAAAAATCAGACAAAAAAACGGATAGTTTATTACCTGCCAATCGTGGAGGTCCATTGATTAACGATCGCCCGATGACCGAGCCAGATTTGCAAGCAGCCATTTTAGAGTTGACTCAAGCAGTGGATGCACGCGATGAATCGCTGAGTAGTATAGAAGCAAAAATTTTGCAGCAAAGTGTGCTTAAAGATATGTTGCCCAACAGCAACCCAATTAATGCAGCGTTTAACTCATCTAGCTATGGCTGGCGCATTGATCCATTTAACGGCAGCAAAGCCTTTCATGAAGGCTTAGATTTTACTGCCAACACGGGCACGCCTATTCGCGCAGCGGCAGATGGTATTGTATCGAGCGCCGAGCAAAGCGGTGCTTATGGTAAACTAGTTAAAATTGAGCATGGTGCTGGGCTAGAGACGCGTTATGCGCACACTTCTAAAATATTAGTAAAAGTGGGCGAACGCGTGACCAAAGGTCAAATAGTGGCAGAAGTAGGCAGTACAGGGCGCTCCACTGGACCACATTTGCACTATGAGATTCGCTTAAATGGCGCATCGTTAGACCCGCGTAAATATTTGAACAATCGCTAGCATCATCAAAAATGACTTGAATAAATTGTTTTAATCCCCAATTCTATTAAGTTAGAAATACAAGATAAAATATCGAGATAAATACCAAGATAAAATATATGGCGTAAGCCATAAAAAAGTAGTTTTCATCCAATTAATTAGAGGTTTCCGAGCTTTCGGAAAGTCGGTGTCTTTTCATGTTATCCACGTTGTTCAGAAAATTTTTTGGTACCCGTAATGACCGGCTGGTCAAGCAATACGGCCAAAAAGTAAAAGAAATTAATGCGCTAGAGCCTGCCATGCAAGCCTTATCTGATGCAGAGTTGTGCGCTAAAACAGAAGAATTTAAACAGCGTTTTACCGCTGGTGAAAGTTTAGAGAAATTATTGCCAGAAGCCTTTGCCGTGGTGCGCGAAGGCAGCGTGCGTGCGTTGGGCATGCGCCATTTTGATGTGCAACTCATCGGCGGTATGGTGATTAATGGCGGCAAAATTGCCGAGATGGGCACGGGCGAAGGTAAAACACTTGTTGCAACGCTACCACTTTACTTAAATGCTATTGCTGGCAAAGGCGCGCATTTGGTCACAGTGAATGACTACTTAGCCAAACGCGATGCCGAGTGGATGGGCAAGTTGTACAACTTTTTGGGTTTAAGCGTCGGTATTAATTTATCGCAAATGCAGCACGATGCCAAACAACTGGCTTATGCCGCAGATATTACCTACGGTACCAATAATGAGTTTGGGTTTGATTACCTGCGCGACAATATGGTATTTACCGCTGAAGAGCGGGTGCAACGCAAACTTACCTTTGCGTTAGTGGATGAAGTGGATTCGATTTTAATTGATGAGGCGCGTACGCCGCTGATTATCTCTGGCCAAGCCGAGCATAGTATTGATTTATATACGCAAATTAATGGCGTTGCATTGCAGCTCAATGCACAAAAAGAAGAAACGGGAGAAGGCGATTTTTGGGTAGATGAAAAAGCGCAAACGGTGACCATGAGTGAAGCTGGCCACGAGCGCGCTGAGGAAATTTTAACTACTTCGGGGCTGTTGCCAGTAGGTTCCAGCTTGTACGACCCAGCCAATATCACTTTGGTACACCATTTATATGCGTCGTTGCGCGCGCAAAATCTGTTTAAATTAGATCAACATTATGTGGTTGATAATGGCGATATTGTGATTGTCGATGAGTTCTCTGGCCGTAAAATGCCGGGCCGTCGCTGGTCGGATGGTTTACACCAAGCGGTAGAAGCCAAAGAGGGCGTGGACATTCAAAAAGAGAATCAAACGCTGGCCTCGATTACCTTTCAAAATTACTTCCGTATGTATCAAACACTCAGCGGCATGACTGGTACGGCGGATACCGAAGCCTATGAATTTAACCAAATTTATGGCTTGGAAACAGTGGTGATTCCAACGCACCGCCCAAAAATTCGTAAAGATGCCATGGACAAGGTGTATCGCACCTCGGCCGAGAAATATAACGCGGTGATAGAGGATATTAAACAATGCCAAGCCATTGGTCAGCCAGTATTGGTGGGCACTACATCGATTGAAAACTCTGAGATTATTTCAACCTTTCTAAATAAAGCCAACTTAAAACATGAAGTATTAAACGCTAAGCAACACGAGCGCGAAGCGCACATTATTGCAGAGGCGGGCCAGCCTGCTGCCATTACCATTGCCACCAATATGGCAGGCCGTGGTACCGATATTGTGTTAGGCGGAAACCCAGAAGCCAGTATCCATGCGGTTCGTGGCGATGCTAGTCTAAGCGATGTAGAAAAAGAAACCAAAGCAGCCCAGCTAAAAGCCGACTGGCAGCAACGCCACGATGCAGTGCTGGCGGCAGGTGGTTTACACATCATAGGTACCGAGCGCCATGAATCGCGTCGCGTCGACAACCAATTACGTGGTCGCTCTGGTCGTCAAGGCGACCCGGGTTCTAGCCGTTTTTACTTAGGTTTAGATGACCAATTACTGCGTATTTTCTCTGGTGATCGCGTTTCTGCCATTATGGAGCGCCTAAAAATGCCAGAAGGCGAAGCGATTGAGCATGCCATGGTATCGCGCGCGATTGAAAACGCGCAACGCAAAGTAGAAGGCCGCAACTTTGATATTCGTAAGCAATTATTAGAGTTTGATGATGTATCGAACGACCAACGCAAAGTGATTTACGAGCAACGTAATGAGCTGCTAGAAGCCACCGATATTGGCGACACCATAACCGCCATGCGCGCAGACTCTTTAAGCAGCATGATTGCGACGCATATTCCGCCGGGCAGTGTAGAGGAGCAATGGGATATTGCCAGCCTTGAAAAAGAGTTAAGCGAAGAGGCAGGCTTAGATTTGCCGCTGCAAAAAATGCTAGAAGATAACCCAGATTTGCACGAAGAAACGCTACGTGAGCATATTTTTGAAGCGGCCGATAGCTCGTACAAAACTAAAGAAGCACTGGCCAGCGCAGGCACCATGCGCCAATTTGAGCGCTCAGTGATGTTGCAAAGCATTGATTTACATTGGCGCGAGCATTTGGCGGCGCTAGATCATTTGCGCCAAGGCATTCATTTGCGCTCATACGCGCAAAAAAATCCTAAGCAAGAATATAAGCGTGAGGCGTTTCAACTGTTTGAAGGTTTGCTCAATACGGTAAAATCAGAAGTGACCAAAATCACCATGCTAGTGCAAGTGCGCCAACAAGAAGAGATTGAGCCAGTAGAGCCAGTATCGAACGTCGCTAATGTGCAATATCAGCATGCAGACTTTGACGAAGCATTGGCAAATCCGCCAGGCGAGTTTAGTGCAGAAGAGCAAGCACAAATGGTGGGCGGCAATACGATTATGCGCGATGGCGTAAAAGTAGGCCGTAATGATCCGTGCCCATGTGGCAGTGGCAAAAAATACAAGCAGTGCCACGGCACCTTAAGCTAAATAAAATTATGGCAGAATCTGAAGTTCAATCGCCGTGCATCGGCGTGTGTAGTATGGATGACAGCACTGGCTTTTGCCTAGGCTGTTATCGCACAATGGACGAAATTCAAGGCTGGTGGGATTTAGATAACGCGCAAAAACTAGCTGTGAATGGGCTTGCCAGCGCGCGCGAAGCAGCACAGTTTAACTAAGTACATCTTGATGTTTGTAGGTTAAATGATTTAGCAGGCCTGTAGACCGCATAGATATTGGCTTGCAGTGCATCTATTTTCTCTCGTGTTTATTTGACGCTGCCAATAATCGCTTGTTGATTGGCTAAGTCAGTCAAAATTTCCGCTCCAAACGCAACAACAGCATCCACATTTGGGTGCTGCATTGCTTGTGCAAGTTGCAGTAATGCTTGCTCGCCTGTCATGCTATTTTCTTTTATCAGTTGTAATAGCTGAAAAGTGATGGGGTTGAGTTCGATAAACTTTATTTCAAACGCTGCATTTCTAAACACCAATAAATAAGTTTTTTCAGTGGTTTTTGCTAGCTTGCGTTTGGCAATTTTATGCACCGCAAAGTCATATTCTAGCAACATGTGCGCAGGCGCCAGCACAGGTTTTTCATGCAGTAAATCAGTTTTTTTACTTAGTTTTTTAGTTTCAGCAAGTTGAGAGCCGACAGCTAGCTCTACCCATTCATAATGTGCGAGCTGATACAGAAACATAGGTTGCGAGGTTTGTGCACTTAAAAACTGCAAAAATTGCTGCGGAATTTCTCTAAAAATAGGACTGGCAGCAGCGTAATTTTTGACAAATTCTTTAACCAGTGCGCGCCAAGCGCGTTTGCCAAGTGCTACTTGGCAAACGGGAAAGCACACAGATACAGATTCAAAAATGTTGTTAAATACGGCACTCGTATAAACTGCCATGCGCGCTGCGTTTACGCCTGCAGGTTTTTTGTGCTTAGCGGGCTCACGAATATGCGCGGTAAATTGTTGCTGATAATGCTGAAAATCAAGCATTTAGACGTTGCTCTGTAAGCCGCTCTGGTATTGGCTTGCAGACCTGTTAATTTGATATATATGGCTGGCTTGAATCTGCGCAATTTTATCTACTTCGCGCATTAATGTTGGCAGCGGCGGAATATTGCTATCGCGCTCGAGCAGCGTCGGAAAAGTGCCAAACAATTGGTAAGCCTCTGCCAGCAAATCCCATACTGGATCAATCACATCCATGCCATGCGTATCAATGAGCAAACTTGGCGTTTGCTGATAATGGCCAGCGACATGGCTGTAAACGATTCTATCTTTTGGAATTTGCCGCAAAAACACATAAGGATCAAAACCAAAATTCACGCTATTCACATAAATATTATTAATATCCAAATGCAGCCAACAATCGGCTTCTACCAATACGGCGTTTAGAAATTCAATTTCTGTCATACTAGAAATCGGCGCTGCCGCGTAAAAAGAGGCGTTTTCTACCGCAATTTTTTGGCCTAAAATGTCTTGCGTTTGACGGATTCGCGCCGCCACATATTTCACCGCTTCTTCGGTAAATGGAATCGGCAATAGATCGTATAAATAACCAGTTTTTCCGTGATAATTATCTGAGCAATAACTTAAATGCTCGGTATAAAGTGGGATTTTATTGGCGGCTAAAAACTGCTTTACTTGTTTTAAAAACGTAACATTCAGCGCATCTGGCCCGCCCAACGATAAGCACAAACCGTGGCAGGCGATTGGATAGCGCTCGACAAACCAAGCTAAATCTTGCGCGTATTTACCACCAGCGCCTATCCAGTTTTCTGGGGCGATTTCGACAAAATTAATATTGGAAATTGCAGGGTTTAGATAGAGACTTTGGATTTGAGGAATCAGCTCGCGCTTTAACCCCAAACCCACGCCTTGAATGTCAGCTAATGATGACAAGATATTGGTTAGATATACAACAAACTAGTGACCACATTTACCTTCACCACATTTGCCATCTTTCATTTCTTTGGCGTCAGTTTTTTTCATTTCTGCGCCACATTTACCTTCGCCGCATTTGCCGTCTTTCATTTCTTTTGCATCTGCTACTTGGTAACCGCTTGATAATGATTTAATCGCAAATGGATTTTCTGCTGCGTTTACTACTGCCGCACCAATGGATAATGCGAATGCGCTTGAAACTGCTAATGCCACTGCTTTTGTAGAGATAGTCATGAGTAAAATTCCTTAATATAAAGTAAAAAGTTTACGATTGCGCAGAATTTGCTGCAATCAGGTCTGTAATGCGTTGTTTGGCGCTAGATGGCATTTTGACAGTGTCATCGTTTTCAATTGTGCGGGCGGTTAATTTTAAAGCAACGCTTATGCTATGTATTTGTTGACTAAAGTGTTTGCAGTATTTACAAACAAGTAGATGTAATTTTAAGTTAAATCGTTCCCCTATCGTTAGTTTACGCTCTAACGATTGTGAAATGATTTGACTGGCTTTTTTACAACTCAACATAATATAAGCTTTCTAGCTCCTAATTTTAATGGCCTAGCCAATTGATTTCTAAACACTTTCTTAATCCCAAGCGTGCTCTGTAAAGCATCACCCAAGCATTGGTCGGGCTAATATTCAGTTCCTTACAAATTTCTTCGTTATCGGTTTCTTGCACATCGCGCAGCATAAATATCTGTGCCGATTTTGCTGGCAACTTATCCATGCAGCCTTGTAGTATGCCCAAAAATTGTTTTTGTTCTAGCGCATTTTCGGGCATATCCCACTTTAGGGGTTTGTCTGTCCATTTGCCAGCATCATCAAAAAAATCATCCACGTTTGCGTCTTCGTCGTCTAATAAATCGCTAGCAGCAATTTCACGCACATTTTTGCGCATTACATCAATTATTTTATGCTTTAATATGCCGGTTAGCCAAGTGCGTGGTGCAGATTGCTCGGCAAAACTTGGGCTTTTTATAGCGGCTAAAAAGGTTTCTTGTACTACATCCTCGGCCAGATGTGGGTCGCGCAAGCGCGCCAGCGCAAAGCGATACAAATAATCGCTGTGCTGCTCTAACCAATTATGCACATTTGGTGTTGTCATCGCTTACTCACTTTTTGTTGCAGCAATTGTACATAATTGTTGGCATCTAGTGCAGCCTTATTGCGCTGTGCTTGCCAAATGGCTTCGGCCAAACATTCTAAAATAGCATGTTGTGCGTCATGGTCGTTTTGGTGTTTTGTTTTTAGTTGCGCATAAATATCTGCAATACCAATCGGCTGGTTGATGCTAATTTGCTCCAGAATTGAAAGGTGCAAACTCATATGCAAAAATGGGTTGGTTTCGCCAAACTCTGGAAAATATTCTTGCTGTTTAAACTGCTCTGGCGCATCTAAAATAGCATGATACTCAGGGTGCATGTGCATCACGCCTAAGGCAATTTTTTCTAAATCGGTGAGTGGTTGCGCTAGTTTAAACTTGGCCCAAGCATCAAAAAAGAAGCCGCGTACTTCATCGCGCGATGGGTTAAATAAAGACATGGCGATTGAATAGACTCATATACTAACCACATTACTTTTTGCAAACAAAGCCAATACCGCCGAATATTGCAGCAACTCATTCACACCAGCAATTGGCGCAATCTCGCCATTGCCATAAAAGCCAATCAGCGGCAAATCGGGGAACAGCGTTTTAATTAATGCTAAATCTTGGTCTTGCCCGTTATAAAAATACGGCCCACGCCCCAGACAAGAAAATAACAATGCAAATTCTGGCTCTGTGTTTAGCTGGCGCCGCAGCACGCTAGCGGTTTTTACAATGTCAATTTGTGCCGCATCTACATCACGTATAGCCCAACTTAGCCAATCGCCTTCTTTAAGCGATTTGGTGAGCGTGATCGATTCGGCATCTTCATTGGCAATGATCAGTGAGGCCAAATTATACTCGCCGCGTTCAATGGCGCTGGCCTTGCTGGCATATATCGCCATCAGTTGGTGGTACGGAATATCGTCGTTGCTAATGGCAATATCTTGCTTTTTGCAGGCAGAAAATAAGGTGTTGAGAGCGGGTAAGTTGGCCAGTGACAGTAAATCGTTGCCATTGCTTTTAGTGATGCGGCGCGGCGATGAAATGAGCTGCAGGCCATGCGAGGCGCCAACGGCAGCGTGCATATTTTCTAAAGTGACTTCGCAATACCCTTGTGTATTACCTTTGCCATTTTGCCATACCGAAAACTGGCCTTGACCCAGCGCGTCGCCAGAAACTCCGCCGAACCTAGTGCCTGTAACATTATTTTGCCCAGCGACATTTAACCCATTAGAATTTAACCACGTCGTATTAATGGCATTGGGCGCAGTTAATGTCAGTAATAAGTCATTATTTTGATTATTTGCATGGCCAAAATTTAACTCAGAAAACACCATAGCAGCGGCAGCGGGGCTATCAATCACCCAATCTTCCTCAGTAAAAATACCCGTAGCCGAGCAGCCAATAATCTGCGTGCAGCTGGCGGCTTTGGCGGCTGCTTTAATGGCAGATTGCGGATCGGCGGCAAACTCAGAGGTTAAAAATAATAACACGCTGGAAGGTGCATGGATATTGGCTTTCAGCATGGCTGATACCACTGCTTTGGCGGCTAAATCAGCAATTGCAGTTTTGCCGATGGCTAAGCCTGTCGCGACTTTCAACTTTCTGCTCCTGCCATCAGGTGAGCTTGTGGAATCAGTTTATCTTTATATTCGCATAAATCGACAATGCAACACTCACCACATTTTGGGCTGCGAGCGGTGCAAGTATAACGCCCATGCAAAATGAGCAAATGGTGCGCATCTTGCATAAATTCTTTGGGTATGGTTTTTAAATATTTCTGCTCTACTTGCAGCACATTTTTGCCCGTGGCCAATTTAGTACGGTTACCCAGCCGAAATAAATGCGTATCCACCGCAATGGTGGGTTGGCCAAATGCCGTGTTTAAAATCACATTGGCAGTTTTACGCCCTACACCTGGCAATGCTTCAAGAGCCAGGCGGGTATTGGGTACTAGGGCATCGTGTAAATCAATTAGCTGCTTACAACAGGCAATCACATTTTTGGCTTTGGCATGATAAAGTCCGATGGTTTTGATGTAGCTTTCTAGACCAATGATACCCAAATCAAATACGGCTTGCGGCGTATTAGCCACTGCAAACAATTTACGCGTGGCAATATTGACGCCTTTGTCGGTGGATTGCGCCGACAAAATAACGGCAATTAGCAGCTCAAACGTGCTGCCATGCTCTAGCTCGGTGGTGGGTTGCGGAATAGCAATGGATAAACGCTTAAAAATCTCAAAGCGTTTATCTGCGTTCATTGCGGCTAAATCAGCTTAATATTATTGCGCGGGTTTGAGTGCGCCACCGCCTTGTGGCGTGGCTTTGGCTTGACGCATTCCCGCCCAATTGCGAAACGCGATTAAACACGCCAGCCCTAAAAATGCACCTGGCGGTAAAATTGCTAATAAAAAGCCTTGATAATCAGAAATCACTGTCAACACATAAGGCTTAAAGCTAGGGCCAAAGGCTAAATCTAGGCCAGAAAATAGCGTGCCTTTGCCAATGATCTCGCGCATACCGCCTAAAATTCCTAACACCATGGTTAAGCCCAAGCCCATCATAAAACCATCCCACATGGCGGGCGCGGGCGGGTTTTTGGCAGCAAAGCTCTCTACGCGCGCCAGCACAATACAATTGACCACGATGAGTGGAATGAAAATGCCCAACACTTTATGCAGCGGCTCCGCAAAGCCATGAATGGCTAAATCAATCACGGTGACTAACGCAGCGATGACCAAAATAAACACTGGTACGCGAATCTCACTAGGTACGAATTTACGCACCGGTGAAACCGCACCGTTGGCGGCTGCCATCACAACTGCGGTGGCCAAGCCTAGGCTTAAGCCGTTTACTGCAGAGGTGGTAATGGCTAAAGTAGGGCATAAGCCCAGCAGTTGCACCACGCCAGTATTTTGTTTCCAAAGCCCATTATGGGCGATTTCTGTATATTGACTCATGTTTATTAACTTTCTGCGAATAAAGTTTGTTTATTCGCCTCAAAATATTGCAGTGTTTTATGCACTGCTTTTACCACTGCGCGCGGCGTAATGGTAGCACCCGCCATGTAATCAAACGTACCCCCATCTTTTTTTACATTCCAATGTTTGTCGCTTGTCTTTGTGAGCGATTCTGCATCAAAAAGTTTAATCCAATCATCTTTGGCAATATCAATATAATCGCCTAAGCCTGGGGTTTCTTTGTGCGTCAGCACGCGCACGCCACTAATTTCGCCAGTATATTTAATGGCGATGAGTAATTTAATGTCACCACTATAACCATCATGCGCAATCGCCTCTAAAATAATGGCTGCAGGCGCATTATTAATGCGGGCGCGATTGGCAATACTAGGCTGCGTGTTGCCCAATAAGTTATTTGGCGCAATCGTTAGTGTATCTTTTAAAATATCGTTATCGTGCATCGCTGCGGGCACAATTTGGCGGAACAGCGCCAAGCGTGCTTTGGCCTCACTTTTTTCAATTGGCACTTTTGTCACTTGAAAAATATAGGCCAACAACGCTGTAAAAACGACAGCAAACGCAATCAGCGTAAGCGCGGTTTTGCTGGCGTGTTTAATCATTGTTTCAGCCATGACTTAGCTTTTTAAAAATTAAAATGGCAAAATAATTCAAGGCGCGCGATAAAAAATTTGATGACACATATGGGGTATATTCAAAGATAATTTTTTGATGCGCAACGCCGAAGTATGAAGACATTTTCATTTTTGATGCCCAGACTTATTTTTCATGACCAAACACCCGCGGTTGTGTATAAGTATCAATCAACGGTACACAAACATTCATAAAGATGACTGCAAATGCTACGCCGTCAGGGTAGCCGCCATACACGCGTACTAAATAGGTAATCACCGCCGCACCAGCTGCAAACCACAATTTGCCTTTTGGCGTGGTTGGGCCGCTCACCGGGTCGGTAATAATAAAAAACGCACACATGATGCTGGCGCCGCTAAATAAGTGAAACATCGGTGACGCAAAATGTGCAGAATCTACCAGCCAAAATATGCCAGAAATAGCCGCCAGCGCTGCTAAAAACGCGGTGGGCAAGTGCCAAGTAATAATTTTTTGCTGCCATAAATAGATGCCGCCCAACAAATAAGCACCAGTCACATATTCGCCGCCCTTGCCACCAAACGCACCAAATATGGGCGCTTGCGAGATGGTAGAAATGTCTTGCTTAAGCGTCAGTTGCGTTTTTAAATAATCTAGTGGCGTGGCGCTGGTCACCGCATCTAGCATGGTTTGTGGTGGTAGTGTGCCACTAAAAATAAACTGTAATTGGTCAATAAAGCCCAGCTTAGTTTGCGCCAACTGCAAAGCAGCTGGCCACTTGGTCATTAGCACGGGAAACGAAATCAACAACACCGCATAACCAATCATGGCGGGGTTAAACGGGTTGTAACCCAAGCCGCCATATAGATGCTTGGCAATGACAATAGAAAACAGCGTACCCACCACAATGAGCCACCACGGGCTTAACGGCGGTATCGCGAGTGCTAATAACCATGCGGTTGTCACGGCACTGTAATCCGTTAAAAATGGTCGGATTGGGCGCTTACGAATCTTTAACATCACCGCCTCGGCAGCCAATGCAGTGGCGCTTGCCAGCGCGATTGTCACCAAAATACCGCCGCCAAACACCCATACATAAGCGACAACGCCAGGCACCAGCGCCAACAATACTTTAAGCATGATGGCGCCGACGGAGGGCGCGTCAGAAATGTAGGGGCTCCTATTAATCATTGTTTATTTTCGCTTTAATTTTCACTCAATTTAGCAGCATCTGCCGTTGCTTTTGCAGCCTTGGCACGTGCAATAGCAGCAGTAATTTTGGCTTGCTTGTCTATATCAATTCCGGTATCAATAGCAGGTTTCTCAGTTGCTGGTTTGTCTATTAAGCCAACTTCTTTACGTCTTGCATCAATTTCGGCAATTTCTTTTTTTACCGTTTCATCTGCGTCAGTTACGTTTTTAGGCGCATCGCCTTGCCCTGCTGCGGCTTTAGCTGCTTTGGCACGTGCAATGGCGGCGGCAATGGCAGCCTGTTTTGCATCTTTTTGAGCATCGCCAGCACCCGCATGGATATTGGGCTCCAGAGCATTATCAATTACATCTTTATTCGTGTTTTCTAATGCTTTTTTCGCCACTTCTTCTTTTTGTGCGGCTGCACGCTCTGCATGTTTTTGTGCGCGCTCAAGTTTTTCGCGCTCAATACGCGCCAACCTAAAATCGTTGCGCTCACGTGCCAAATCAGCCGCTTCTTTGGCTTTATCTTCGGCAATAATCTCGCTTTTTGCATAACGGTAATATTGCACCAATGGGATATTGCTGGGGCAAACATAACTGCAGGCGCCACATTCAATGCAATCAAACAGTTTGTAATCGTTGGCTTTTTCAAAGTTATCGGCTTTGGCAAACCAGTAAAGCTCTTGCGGTTGCAAATTCACTGGGCACGCGTCAGCGCAGCGCGCACAGCGTATGCACGGCATGGCAGGCGGTGGCGGTTCAAAAAGCCTAGGCGAAGCAGCAATAATGCAGTTTGCCGCCTTGGTAATCGGTATATTTTCATCTGGCAGCGCAAAACCCATCATCGGGCCGCCCATAATGTAGTGGCTGGTATCTGCTTTTGCGCCACCAGCGGCAGCTACTAAATGCAATAACGGAGTGCCGAATAACACCTCAAAATTTTGTGGCTGTTGTACATTGCCGGTCATCGAAATAATACGGCTAATCGAAGGCTCACCAAATTCAAAGTAACGATACAAAGCTAATACTGTGGCCACGTTAAATACTTGCAGGCCCACTTCAGTTGAGCGTTTATCGTGCGGAATTTCTGTGCCTAACACCAGATGCACCAGCCTGCGCGCATCGCCGCTGGGGTAGAGCGTTGGTACAATTTTAACCAGATAGTTAGTGCCCGCTACAGCCGCTTGCATGGCAGCAGTCGCTTCTGGCTTATTATCTTCAATGCCAATAATCACATTTTCCGCACCCAATAAATACTGGGCAACCTCAATTCCTTTTACAATTTCATCGGCACGCTCACGCATTAGCGTGTCGTCGCAGGTAATGTACGGCTCGCATTCGGCCGCATTAATCACCAAAGTGTGTACACCGCTTTTACCATCATTGCGTAACTTAATGTGGGTAGGAAAAGTAGCGCCGCCCAAACCAACAATGCCAGATAAACGCAAGCTGGCGACTAAGCTTTTTCTATCTGCACCGCGCCAATTTTGCGGTGTTTTTTCTATCCAAGTATCTTTGCCATCGGGCTTTATTTCAATACATCTATCTGGCAAGCCAGACGGGTGCGGAATAATCGCATCTTCAATTGCCATAATGGTGCCAGAAGTGGGCGCGTGAATGGCAGCAGACACCGCGCCTTCTGCCTCTGCAATCAGCTGGCCTTTTAATACATGCTCGCCAATTTTTACTTTTACTTTTGGAATATTGCCGACATGCTGGCGTAGCGGTAGCACCAATTTTTCGGGCAACGCTAATTCACCAATCGGCAATTGCGTCGATTGCGCTTTATTTTCAGGCGGATGTACGCCACCATGAAAAGGAAATATCTCTTTCGCGGTTTTGATTAATTGCGTTAGGTTTACTAATGCGTTCATTTAGCTAGCTGATTCATTATAAAGTCATTACAGGTTTAATCGGTATGGTCGGGTATTTCCACTTCCAGTTTTCGGGCGTTTCAGCAATTGGCACCATCGATATACAATCAACTGGGCAGGGCGCCACACATAACTCGCAGCCAGTGCACTCCGAAGTAATAATGGTGTGCATGTGCTTGGCCGCACCTAAAATCGCATCTACTGGACAAGCTTGAATGCATAAAGTGCAACCAATGCACACGGGTTCATCAATAAATGCCACCGCCTTGGGTTTTTCCGTGCCATTTTCGGCATTGAGTGGCTTGTATTCCATGCCCATTAAATCAGCTAGCGCACGTACGCCTGCATCGCCACCAGGCGGACATTGGTTAATATCGGCGCGGCCTTCGGCAATGGCGGTGGCGTAAGGTTTGCAACCTGGAAAGCCACATTGACCACATTGCGTTTGCGGCAAAATAGCGTCAATGCGCGCGATGAGTGGGTCACCTTCTACCTTAAATTTAAGTGCGGCGTAGCCAAGTAGCGCGCCCAAACCAAGCGCAAGGCCAATCATGATGTACAGAGCAGTCAGCATGGATTAATATTTCAACTTAATACTTATCGAGGCCAGCAAAGCCCATAAAAGCCAGACTCATTAAGGCTGCGGTGACCATGGCAATAGCCGAGCCTTGAAACACTTTTGGCACATCGGCAGCTTCCATGCGCTCGCGCATGCTGGCAAACAAAATCAACACCAGCGAGAAGCCAAGCGCACCGCCAAAACCATACAAGCCAGATTCTATAATACCTTTGCTGGCTTGCGCATTCAGCAGTGGAATGCCCAACACTGCGCAGTTGGTGGTGATAAGTGGCAAGAAAATACCCAGCATTTGGTACAACATTGGAAAACTTTTTTCCATCACCATCTCGGTAAATTGCACCACGCCAGCAATCACCACAATAAACGACAATGTACGTAAATATTGCAAGTCATTAGGCACCAGCAAATATTCATTAATGGCCCAACTAGTCATGCTGCCAATGGTCAGCACAAATGCGGTGGCAGCGGCCATGCCAATAGAGGCTTCTAATTTTTTAGAAACCCCCATAAATGGGCATAAGCCCAAAATTTTAACCAGCACAATGTTGTTAACCAACACCGTGCCAATTAAAATCATCATAAATTGGTGAAAATTAATATCCATAGTTATTTAATTAATACTTTAACTTTAACTTTAACTTTAACTTTATTATTTTAATGCTTACACAAGGCCTAATTATACTGTGTTTGTAGGCGATTAGAGCGGTAAATTCGCTGTAAATTCATTACAATAATCAACCAAAATACTAGCTCAAGCGTTATCAAGAAGCACAATATAACGCGAGTTACATATATCTACAAAGAATATGTAATTATATTTACAGATACTTTAGTTATATAAAGTAATTTACAGTGCATTTTGTGCATGTTTTCGCATTAAACAGGCACTTTCGGTTAAAATAGGGCACTTTATTTTTGCTAGGTTTTGATATGTTGCAAGGCAGCATGGTAGCGATTGTTACCCCCATGTTTGACAACGGAAGTTTAGATTTAGACGCATTACGCGCGCTAATCGATTGGCATGCGGCTGCTGGCACTGACGGTATTGTGATTGTTGGTACCACCGGCGAATCGCCAACGGTAGATGTGGCAGAGCATTGCTTGCTGATTGAAGCGACGATGGCACATGTCAAAGGTCGCATGTCGGTGGTGGCTGGCACGGGGGCAAATTCTACCAGTGAGGCGATTGAGCTAACGGCCAAAGCTAAAGCGCTGGGTGTAGATGCTTGCTTGCTAGTGACACCGTATTACAATAAACCTTCGCAAGAGGGCTTGTATCAACACTTTGCGGCGATTGCCGCGGCGGTGGATATACCGCAGATTTTATATAATGTACCTGGCCGCACTGGTTGCGATATGCATAACAATACGGTAATTAAGTTAGCTGCCATTAAAAATATTGTCGGCATTAAAGATGCTACAGGTGGCATAGAGCGTGGTACTGATTTATTGCTGCGCTGCCCCAGCGACTTCGCCATTTATAGTGGTGATGATGCCACAGGTGCCGCATTAATGCTGCTTGGTGGGCATGGTGTTATTTCGGTCACGGCCAATGTGGCACCAAAATTGATGCGTGAAATGTGTAAAGCAGCAATGGCGGGCGAAGTGAAAACAACCTGCGAAATTAATGCAAAGTTGTTTGGCTTACATCAGAAATTATTTATAGAACCTAACCCGATGCCAGTGAAATGGGTGTTGCAACAAATGGGCAAAATTAAAAACGGTATTCGCTTGCCGATGGTGAATTTAAGCGCGCAATATCATGATGTTTTGCGTGCGGCCATGCGTCAAGCAGGTATCAATTAACTTTAGTGTTTAACAATTTTAGTGTTAAAAAATGGTGGTAGAAATATGAAACAGACGATGAATCAAAACGTGAATAAAAGCAGGACTTTAAAGTTAATCACATTAAGTGCGCTAGCCTTATTTTTAAGCGCATGCGATTCAATTCCATTTATCGATAATACCTCAGATTATAAAGGTGCTGGTCGCTCTAAACCGCTCGAAGTTCCGCCCGATTTAACCTCGGTAAACTCGAGCGATGCTTACAGCGTGCCAGGCGGAAGCACCACCTATAACACCTACAACCAAGCGCAGGAAGGTCAAGAGGTAGGTGTAGAAAAAGTGTTGCCAAACTCTGATGGTGTGCGCCTAGAAAAAGCCGGTGCGCAGCGCTGGTTGGTGGTGAATGCACCAGCAGAAAAAATTTGGCCAGTGGTGCGCGAGTTTTGGATAGACCAAGGCTTTGCGGTGCGTGTAGAAAACCCGGATACGGGCGTGATGGAAACTGAATGGATAGAAGCGGATGCCATTAAAGCACAAGATGACAAAAAAAATATCGGCGAAAAATTTGATAAATGGCTAGATAAGCTATCTGGTTTGGCCGATAGGCGCAAATTTCGCACCCGTTTAGAACGCGGCGAAAAAGAAGGCTCAACCGAAATATACATGACGCACCGCACCGTAAGTACAGCGCCTGATGATGGCAAAAGTAGAGTACGCACTAATTATGGCGAGGTGGATACTGGTTACCGTTTTGAAGGTGCTAAAACTGAAAATAAACAAGAGGCAAATGACGGCGATTTAGATGCAGAGTTATTACGCCGCTTAATGGTGAAATTGGGCGTAGAAGAAAAACGCGCCCAGCAAATTGTGGCTAATCCCGTAACGGAAAAACGTGCTGACGTGGTGAAAGAGTCTGACAGCAGCGTAACCTTAAACTTAAATGATAGCTATGACCGTGGCTGGCGTCGTGTCGGTTTGGCACTAGATAGAGTGGGCTTTGTGATTGAAGATAAAGACCGCTCAAAAGGTTTATTTTTTGTGCGCTATGCCGATGTGGATATTGATGAAACCACCAAAAAGAAAAAAGGTTTAATCGACACGTTGGCGTTTTGGAAAGATGACGACGAAGTCGAAAATAAATCTAAGCCAAAAGATGAGAAGACTATTTTAGACAAGCTACAATTTTGGAAAGGCGATGAAGGCAAAACTGATCCATCTAAGCAATATCGCATTAAAGTTTCTGAAACGGATGCAGGCGCAACCCGCGTCAATGTGGTGGATGCAGAAGACCAGCGTAACCGCAGCACGACAGCCAATCGCATAATTTCGCTATTGTATGACCAATTAAAATAATGCGCTTCGCGACTTTACAACTATAATGCGCTTCGCGTCAATTGGCAGCGGCAGTGCAGGCAACTGCCTAGTGGTAGAGCAATCAAACACGCGCTTATTGTTAGATTGTGGATTTGCACCAAATGAAGTGGTCAAGCGGCTGCAAAAGTTAGATTTAATGCCAGAGCAAATCTCGGGCATCTTAGTGACGCACGAGCATGATGATCACGCCAAAGGCGCGTTTAAATTTGCTGCCAAATTCAATGTGCCGGTTTGGTTATCGCACGGCAGTCTTAAAATGTGCGAGCGCTATATCCCTGAAAGCCCAGATATTCAACTTAATATCATCGATAGCCATACGCAATTTTCTATTGAAGCGATTCAAATTAATCCTTACCCTGTGCCGCACGATGCGCGCGAGCCGACACAATTTACTTTTAGCGATGGGAAGCATAAGCTTGGTGTGCTGACGGATGCGGGCGCATCTACTAGCCATATAGAGCAAGTGTTAAACAGCTGCGATGCCTTGGTGTTGGAGTGCAATCACGATTTAAATATGCTTGAAAACGGCGCATACCCATATTCACTAAAAAAGCGCGTGGGCAGTAAGCTGGGGCATTTAGATAACCAAAGCGCTGCGGCTTTGCTGGCTAAGTTAGACAACAGTAAATTGAAGCACATTATTGCTGCGCATTTAAGCGCCAAAAATAACACCCCCTGCTTAGCGCAAAAAGCCTTAAGTGCGGTACTGAATTGCAGCCAAGATTGGGTGGGGATTGCCCAACAAGAAGATGGTTTTGCTTGGAGAAGTTTTTAAACTAAGTTGTTTTAATTCATTCTTAAATAACAAAAAAGCCGACAAAAAGTCGGCTTTTTTACAAAGCTTTTAAAAACCTAACCTAGTATTTAAGATAATAGGTTTTTAAATATTAGCTTATGGTGCAGCTGGAGCTTCAGCAGCAGGAGCAGCTTCAGCAGGAGCAGCTTCCATTGGTGCAGCTTCAGCTGGAGCAGCTTCAGCAGCAGGAGCTTCCATTGGAGCAGCTTCAGCAGCAGGAGCTTCTTCAGCAGGTTTTTCGCCACAAGCAGTTAAAGCAAGAGCTAATAATGCAGCTAATAGGGCAGAACGTGTCATATTGTAATCCTTAACGTATAAACTAAGAGTATAAACCAGTTACGGCGGACCATCTTTAGCCCAACCGAGTGCGTGAATTTTACCAGTAATTGTGAAAAATTCCACTATTTTTTGGATTTATGCTGAATATTGCTAAAGAAAGTCGTTGATTCGCAACAATTTAGCGCCTAAGCCTCAAGTTTCTATCTGAGTTTTAATCTACTTTGACGGATAAAGCACTATTTTGTTGGCTAGTGTTAGTTTGAATGCCTAATATTTTACGGCTGACTTCATCATTATTTTGCATGGTACCGCCAATATCTACCCAGCTGCCAAGGCTGGTGCGAATCACGGTAGTCAATTCTTCAAAATCAATATAGCCTTGATTATTGGGCCGCGCAATGCGTGGCGTAATCTCCAGTTCAACCTCATTGCCTATGGTGCGCGGACGCACCGCAAACCCAGTGGTCACTTCGCGCCAATCGGTGAATCTATCTATTTGAATATAACGCCTTGTAATCGTTACCCATTCTTGCGTAAACGGCACCAACTGCCCTACGCGAATAAATGCGCGCTCACCATCTAGTACGTTAATAAATTGATTGCTAGTTTGCCGCGTGTTGCTACTACTACGCGCTATATCCACATTGCCCGTGTTTGGGCGCGCTCTGCTATCGTTTCCTACAGTGACTTTACCCATTTTCACTTTGCCACTGGCTTCGGTGCGCTCGTGCTGGCTTTGCATGTTATTGCTGGTGTTTACGGTGATTTTACGATTGACTCTGGCGGCATCCATTTTAGCCACTAGCGCTTCAATTTCTTGCATGCGCTGAGGTTGCGCACGAATAATTAATTGGTTATCAATGCCATTAGCTACCCCATCTGCGCCTACCATGGGTTCTACAAAAGGTAATAAATCACTGGCAAAGCGGTGTTGCAGCGTGAATATTTTAAACTCCGTCTCGGCTAACGCGCTGGTACACACCAACAATAAACTAAAAAATAGGTTTTTCAGAATTTTTAATTTCATTACTTTAATTTTCATTCTTTATTAACTTTTACAGCCCCAGTTTGGTTGACGACAGCGCTTCAGTAGTTTCCTCCAGCAATTCATCAAAACGCATGCCCAAGTTGGCGCACTCTTCTACATCATCCAGCGCATATTTAAAACGTGCTTGTTCAATATGAAATCGTCGCAAGTAATGACTTTTATCGGCAATCACAAAGCAATCTTTAGCAATTTTTGCGTTGTCATTGGTGGCAAATACCTGCATTTTATGGCCATAAAGTTTCAGTAAACCAAATAGTAGTGGGCAGTGTAGTGTGAAATGTTCGGTATTTTGCAAAATAATGGTGAGCTTGCTTAAGCTATTTTTGCTTAAAAAGCCTTGAATCAGCTCAAATCGCTGCACGCTCGCGTAATCGCCACGCACAAAATCTTGATCAAAAATTAGCAGCTCGTTTTGCGCACTAGCAATCACCAACGCCAGCGCCGCTTCATAATTGCGCTCGCCCAAAATGATGGTATTTGGCTGTAAATTAGTTTCGCTCATGATTAATTACCTATCGTTTAGCATGTTTACCTAAAATGTACATAACCAGCCAAATATGCACCAAATAGTGCATCGCCAGCAACCGCATGGATATTGGCTTGCAGGCCGGTTAATTTGAGAGTTTTTTTATCTGCCAAATGCTTTAATTCATTCACAATGGCTGCTGGTACATCTAGTTTCTCGCCATTCAAGTAAAAATTATTTTGTGTAAATAATAATTGAGACTTTAAACTTAGCCATAAAGTTTTTGTAGCCAATTGTTTGGTAAATGCGGCTTTGCTTATTTGTTTTGGTAGCTCAAACACCACGTCTAATTTTGGCTCAGTTAGATATTGGCCTAAAAAATCGGCAATATTATTTTTATCCCATGTCAGTTTTTGCAACATATCGCTTACTTTTTTTACCATTGCATCGCTAATTTCAGCAGGGTGATTTTGCAGTTTTATATCCGCGTCAGCATACAAACCATCTGCGTTAATATTATCTTGCAGGTAATTCAAAAATTCGTGCTGCAGTTCTTGCGTTTTGGGTGCCCTAAAACCAATCGAATAGGTCATGCAATCATCACTTTCGGAAGTGCCACAATGCGCAATCTGTGGCGGCAAATACAGCATATCGCCTGCTTCCAAAATCCATTCTTGTTGCGGCGCAAAATTTTGCAGAATTTTTAGCGGTGCATTTTCTATCAAACTTAAATCTGCTTGCGATGATATTTGCCATTTACGTTTGCCCGCGCCTTGCAACAAAAAAACGTCGTAAGAATCTACATGTGCACCAATGCCGCTGCCTTTTGGCGCGTAGCTCACCATTAAGTCATCAAGCCGTGCATGCGGAATAAAATTGAACTGCGCCAATAAATCTGCGGCTGTTGGCAGGTAATGATTGACGTTTTGCACCAATAGCGTCCAACCTGCTTTTGCTAGTTTAGTAAAATCAGTCTCATCAAATGGACTATTTTTTACAGCCCATTTGTCTTTTTTAAATGAGATTATTCTTGCTTGCACATCTTCCTCGCACGCCAAACCAGCTAACTCTTCGGGCGAAAGCAAGCCTTTAAAATTAGGAATCGCCTGCCGAATTAGCAGCGGTTTTTTTTGCCAATATTCAGCCAAAAATTGTTCTGGCGTCAGCTGGTTAAGTAACTGTAGTGGTAAATTCATATTGGCATTTTAATCTTGTTTTGGCTTTGCATAAAATAATTGCATGACTATACAAGTGGGTATATAGTTGAGATTACATAAATTGCGTATTCTAAATAATAAATTGGGAGATATTAGTGATGAATAAGCCTGTTGACCTTGCTATTACAACGCACCATGGTGGTTGCCCGCACGATTGCCCCGATACCTGTAGCATGGTGTTTCATGTGAAAGATGGCACGCTGTTAAAAGTCACAGGCAATACTGAACACCCCATGACGCGCGGCGGTTTGTGCGTCAAGCTTAAAGATTACGAAAAACGTCACTATCATCCAGATCGCTTGCTTTACCCGATGAAGCGGGTTGGCCCTAAAGGCAGCAAGCAGTTTCAACGTATTAGCTGGGATGAAGCCTTGGATACGATTGTGGATAAATGGCAGGCAATTATCAAAACCGACGGCGCGCAAGCGATTATGCCCGCTAGTTACTTGGGTAACCAAGGCTTGGTGCATGGTTTAAACGGTGGCGATGCATTTTTTGCACGTTTAGGTGCAACGGTTACCGAGCGTACATTCTGCGGCGAAGGCTCATGTACCGCATGGCTACTCACTGTGGGGCCGACTGCTGGTGTAGATCCTGAAAGCTTTTGTCATTCAAAATATATCGTGGTATGGGCATCTAATTCGGTTTCTACTAATTTGCATCACTGGCACATTATTCATGAGGCACAGAAAAAAGGCGCCAAAGTGGTGGTGGTGGATTCATACGCCAGCAAAACCGCAAAAGAGGCCGATTGGCATATTGCGCCTAAGCCTGGTACTGATGGCGCACTGGCCATGGCGATGATGAACGTGATTATTGAAGAGGGTTTGCAAGACCAAGATTACATTGATAACTACACGGTCGGCTTCAAAGAGTTGGCGGCACGTGCTAAAACCCGCACACCAGAATGGGCAGAGAAAGTTACGGGTATTCCTGCGGATGACATTCGCAAATTTGCGCGCGAGTACGCAACGTCTTCACCCTCGGCTATTCGCATTGGCGTGGCACTAGAGCGCAATTATGGCGGCAGTCAGGCTATTCGCGCAGTTACCTGCTTACCCGCACTCACTGGTGCTTGGCGCAAAGTGGGCGGCGGCATTTTACAGTTTCCAGTATGGGAGCACCCGTATAAATTTGATGTGATTTGCCGCCCCGATTTAATCCCAGAGGGCACTCAGGTAGCCAATATTCTGCAACTTGGTCGCGTGCTAACAGGCGAAATTAAACTAGAAACGCCGATTAAATCGCTAATGGTGTGGAATACCAACCCGGTTACGCAATCGCCCGAAACCGATAAAATTGTAAAAGGTCTCATGCGCGAAGATTTATTCACCGTAGTGGCAGACCACTTTATTACCGACACCGCCGCTTATGCCGATATTGTGCTGCCAGCCGCCATGGGTGCAGAGATGGAAGACATGATTTTAAGCTGGGGGCATTTGTATTTAACCTACAACGCCAAATGTATCGATCCACCGGGCGAGGCAAAACCCAATAATGATATTTTTAGAGCGCTGGCAAAACGCCTAGGCTTTAAAGAAGATAACTTCAAATGGTCTGATAGCGAATGCCTAGAAAACTACGTGGCTTGGGATGCGCCCGCCTGCGATGGTTATGATTTAGCTTATATGCGCGAGCACGGCTTTGCCAAGCTGAAAGTAGGTACCAAAGATGATCGCGCGCCGCATAAAAACGGCAACTTTCCTACTCCTAGTGGTAAGTGCATGTTTTTGGTAGAAGGCGCTAAAAACTTTGTGGCAGGGCCGTTTAGGCAGATGTACGAAGGCTTTCAGCCAGGTGAGGATTTAGACGCGCTACCCGATTACGTCGCGAATCGTGAAAGTGTGGAAAGTAACCCAGCATTAGCGAAAAAATATCCGTTAAGTATCATCTCACCCAAAAGTCATGGTTTTTTAAATAGTTGCTATGCCAACGTGGCAGAGAAAATCAAAGGCCAAGGTGAGCAATTTGTGCTGATTAACCCGCTAGATGCCGCAACTCGGGGTATTTTAGAAGGCGTAAAGGTGAAAGTGTTTAACGACCGTGGCGCGTTTGAAGGCGATGCGCGCATTACCAAAGATGTTAACCCTGGCATTGTGGTTGCTACGCTAGGTTATTGGCGGCAGTTGAATAAAGGCACGGTTAATTGCATTAGTGCGGCGGAGTTTGGGGATATGGGGCATTCGACTACGTTTTCGGATAATTTGGTGGAAGTGGAATTGGTATAACTTAAAAAAGGATATTTTATTTTGAATAAAACAGATTATATAGTTCGTCAACTTGCTAAGTCATATAAGAAAAGATATGAAAATTACGTAATTACCAGAGTTTGGCACTTGCTGAATAATACCGATATAAAATTTGTAACTCAGCAACATGTAACTAGGCCAGAAGGCCGCGCATTAACGGATATATATTTCCCACAAATTCAGTTGCACATAGAAGTTGATGAATCACAGCACTTTAAAAAAGATGGTTCACAAGTTGAACATGACTTTATACGTGAAGCAGATATCATAAACGCAACAGGTCATACACTTAAAAGAGTAAGTATTTTTAAAAAAGGTCTTAAAAAAGGTATCGAATCATGTGTGGAAAATAGTCTTGAAAACATAAATC
>JANOQW010000027.1:0-36036 GCA_031422335.1 Methylophilaceae bacterium | reverse complement strand
TTTGTTATCTTGAGTCTGTACATAAACCATACAGCAAAACATTCCTGCCATCGCAAGCGATGTCAGGCATTTGTTGCGTCTATGTCAGTGCCTAAAACCACAAACACCCACACTTATCAGTCGTTCATATTGTTAAAGAGCAGTGCTTAAAACCCGTTATTTACATTACGTTGTTTCAAGCGAAGCGCGCATTATACAGAGCTTTGCGGGCTGGTCAAGATTAAATTTAAACTATTTATATTTAATTGTTAACCTGTATTTTGCATCACGCTTTTCGCCTGAATCTCAAGCGAAGCCGCGCATTCTACCGTGGTTAAAGATTAGGTCAAGCCTAAAATTGAGAAATTACAAATTTATTACAACTAAAACGCTTTTTAGCTAATTGTTATCTTAGCAAACTTGCGTTTACCTACTTGCGCTACCACCGTTGCGCCTTTGTTAAGCTGCAAGTTTTTATCGGTGACTTTTTCGCTATCTAGTTTAACGCCGCCTTGCTCAATCGCGCGTATGGCCTCACTGGTGCTTTCTACCAAGCCTGCCATTTTTAATAGCGAGGCAATTCCGATGCTCTGCGAGCCAATATCCACGCGGGTTGCAGGCACAACATCTGGCACACCGCCTTTGGCGCGGGTTTGAAAATCATTTAAAGCGCGCTCTGCATCGGCTTGGCTGTGAAAGCGCGCGACAATTTCTTGAGCGAATTTCACTTTAATATTACGTGGATTTTCACCAGCCTTTACTTGCGCTTTCCAGCTTGCGATAGTTTCTAGGCTTTCAAACGACAGCAACTCAATATAGCGCCACATTAAATCATCTGAAACCGACATGAGTTTGGCGAAAATAGTCTCGGGCGGCTCGTTGATGCCAATATAGTTATTGAGCGATTTGGACATTTTATTGACGCCGTCCAAGCCTTCTAACAGCGGCATGGTGAGTACGCATTGTTGCGCTTGGCCCGCTTGTTTTTGCAGCTCGCGCCCGATCAGTAAGTTAAATTTTTGGTCGGTGCCACCCAATTCAACATCTGCCTTCAACGCAACGGAATCGTAGCCTTGTAATAGCGGATACATAAATTCGTGAATGGCGATGGGTTGGTTGCCTTTGAATCTTTTTGAAAAATCATCGCGCTCTAACATGCGCGCCACTGTAAGGCTGGCAGCTAGCTTGAGCATGCCTGCTGCGCCTAAATCGGTGAGCCAGCTTGAGTTAAATACAATCTCGGTTTTGCTTTTATCTAAAATTTTAAACACTTGCTCGGCGTAGGATTTGGCGTTCTCAGCCACTTGTTCTTTTGTCAGCGGCGGGCGCGTAGCGCTTTTGCCAGTCGGGTCGCCAATCATGCCTGTAAAATCGCCAATCAAAAACAAAATGTGATGGCCTAAATCTTGAAAATGGCGCAGTTTATTAATCAGCACGGTGTGGCCAAGATGTAAATCTGGCGCGGTGGGGTCGAAGCCTGCTTTGATGCGCAGCGGTACGCCTTTTTTGAGCTTTTCAACTAGCTCGGTTTCTAATAACAGTTCTTCGGCGCCGCGCTTAATAATGGCTAATGTTTGATTAATATCCGTATTCACTTTATTTTCCAAAACGGGTTTTCCTTGGGATAGCCTAACTTTTTTACAATTTGTTACTTTTTATAGCTTTAAATTTTCTGTTACCATGCCTTTATACATTAAGCATTTACAGGCATTTCAGTCATTATTATGCAGCAACCAAATTCAAATCAAGATCAAAATCAGGCCAGCGAATTCAATAAAAAAAACAAGTTTTCTATTTTAACGCAAAACCTATTAAACAGCCTGCGTAAAATAAAGCTGTGGTGGATATTTATCATATTATTGCTGCCCGTTTTTGCCGTTTTGGCTGCGCTAAACCCTGCGCCTGATGGCGTTCCGCATGGCTTTAAGGCTAAAACCATTGATGAAGAAGTGACTTTGCCGCTTGCAGTAAATTCGGTCAACCATAGTGAAGAATTTTGGCAGATAGATTATGTACGGCGCGACGACACGCTTGGCAGCCTATTTAAACGCATGGGCATTAACGATGAAGACGCGATTAAATATTTGATGCTGGCACCCGATGCACGCGCCATTAATACACAACTTATTCCTGGCCGCACCTTAGAAATTAAAACCAACTTAGCTGGTCAATTACTGCATTTAGAGTATGAATTAGATGCGGAAAACATTTTGGTGGCTGGCCTAACGCAGCAAGGCTACCAAGTGGCCACCGAAAAATTAGTGCTGCAAAACACCCAAGTTTTAAAATCTGCTACCATCCGAGATAGTTTATTTGGCGCCACCGATGACGCAGGCATTCCCGACCAAATCGCGCTGCAAATTGCCGAGATTTTCTCTGGAGAGATTGATTTTCACGATGATTTACGACCAGGCGATAAATTTAATGTGATTTACGAAGCGTTTTATAATGCGGGCGAGCTGATGAAAACAGGCAATGTGTTGGCGGTGGAGTTTATAAATAATGGTAAGGTGTATCAGGCCATTCATTTTGGCGAAGCCACTGGCAAATTTTCTTATTACACGCCAGAGGGCAAAAGTTTGCACAAGTCTTTTTTGCGTAGCCCGATTGAATTCACACGGGTTTCTTCTAGCTTTAACGCAGGCAGGTTTCACCCCATATTGCATCGTTTTAAAGCACATAAGGGCGTCGATTTGGCTGCCCCTACAGGCACACGCATTAAGGCTTCTGGCGAAGGTGTAGTGGAATTTGTGGGGCGCAAAGGCGGTTATGGCAACGTGATTGTGCTGCAACACAAAAACGGCGTAAGCACACTATATGGCCATTTGTCTGGCTTTGCGTCAGGTTTACGTAAAAATATGAAAGTAGCGCAAGGTGATATTATTGGTTATGTGGGCAGCACAGGCATGGCCACTGGCCCGCATTTACATTATGAGTTTTTGGTGAATAAAGTGCATCGCGACCCGCTCACTGTTGCTTTGCCCACCAGTATTCCGATTGATGCCAACTTTAAAAAAGAGTTTGATGCCAAAAGCCTAGATTACATGGCACAAATTGAGATGTTAAACCGCAGTCACATGGCGACAAGAGATTAACGTGGCCGATTTGTTTATCGGCATTATGTCTGGCACCAGTTTAGATGGTGTAGATGCCGCTTTAGTCACATTTGAAAATGGCGCTTGCCAGCTTAAACAAACACAATTTTTAGCTTACCCTGATGCACTAAAAACAGAATTATTAGCATTACACGAGCCCCAAAATAACGAGCTGGAAGCCGCATGTATATTGGGCTGCAGGCTTGCCCATTTATATGCCGACGCAGTTAAACAATTGCTTAACAAAGCAAAAATAAATGTAACAGATATTGCCGCCATTGGCTGCCACGGCCAAACAGTTAGACACAGACCTGAATTAGAATTTACCCTACAAATTGGCAACAACGCATTGCTTGCAGAGCTCACCAATATTAATGTGGTGGGCGACTTTCGCAGTCGCGATATTGCTGCGGGCGGCCAAGGCGCGCCGTTGGTGCCAGCCTTTCACAAGGCCATGTTTGCTAGTGCAGATAAAAACCGCGCCATTGTGAATATTGGCGGTATTGCTAATATTACCTACTTAGACAAAAACGGTGATGTGTTGGGCTTCGACTCTGGACCTGGCAATATGCTGCTAGATAGCTGGTGCAAGCTAAAAACGGGCAATGATTACGACAAAAATGGCGACTGGGCAGCTACCGGCGTGGTGCTGCAAACCTTGTTATCTGGCATGTTGGCCGAGCCTTATTTTGTGCTAGCGCCGCCCAAAAGCACAGGTCGCGACTTATTTAACGACCATTGGCTTAAACAGCATCAACTGTACCCACATTTACGGCCGCAAGATGTGGCGCGCACTTTAGTAGCGCTCACAGCGCACAGTATTCACGATGCGATTACACAAGATTGCGGAGAAGTGGATGAAGTATATGTGTGCGGCGGCGGCGCGCATAATAGTTTGCTAATGCAAAGCTTAGCAGAAATGATGCATGGCCGAAAATTGGCCACTACCAATGATTTGGGCATTGATGTCGATTGGGTGGAGGCAGTGGCGTTTGCTTGGCTGGCCAAACAAACCATTGAAAAGCAGCCTGGCAACTTGCCTGCCGTCACAGGCGCCATAGGCTTGCGCGTGTTGGGTGCTGTCTTTCCTAAATAAATCGTCCAAAATAAAGCATCCAAAATAGCGTCTGTTAGCATGCTTTGCCAGCTTTGCGTATAATCTTGTAAAACACTTTAAAGATGACGTTATGAGCACAAAACCTACCAAAGCCATCATTACTTTTGATAACGGTACTAATGATAACAACATTAAGCCTATCGAGCTGCCCGTTCTTACAGGCACGGCAGGCCATGATGTTATTGATATCCGCACCTTGGGCAAGCATGGGGTTTACACCTACGACCCGGGCTTTATGGCCACTGCCGCTTGCCAATCAGAAATTACTTATATTGATGGCGAAAAAGGTGTGTTGCTGCATCGCGGCTATCCCATTGAACAGCTGGCCGAGCATTGCGACTTTTTAGAAGTATCGTATTTGCTGATGAAAGGTGAGCTGCCAAACGCCACGCAAAAAGCTGACTTTACCAGCCGCATTACTGGCCATACCATGTTGCACGATCAACTCAGCAATATATTTCGTGGCTTTAGGCGCGATGCGCATCCAATGGCGGTCATGATAGGCGTGGTGGGCAGCATGAGTGCGTTCTATTTTGACTCAATGGATGTTTATAACCCACAACATCGCGAGATTTCTGCGTTTAGGTTGCTGGCCAAAATGCCCACCATTGCTGCGTGGAGCTACAAATACAACCTTGGCCAGCCGTTTATGCAACCGCAAAACAAGCTAAATTATGCCGAGAATTTTATGCATATGATGTTTGCCACACCGTGCGAGCAATATACGCCAAACCCAGTATTAGCGCGGGCTTTCGAGAAGATACTCATTCTACATGCAGACCATGAACAAAATGCTTCAACGTCAACTGTTAGATTAGTCGGCTCTAGCGGCGCCAACCCGTTCGCCAGTATTTCGGCAGGCATTGCCTCGCTTTGGGGGCCGGCACATGGCGGCGCCAACGAAGCCACATTAAATATGTTAGAAGAAATAGGCGACGTGTCGCGTATAGGCGAATTTATTAAACGCGCCAAAGATAAAACCGACAGCTTTCGTCTAATGGGTTTTGGGCACAGGGTGTACCGCAATATGGACCCGCGCGCTGCGATTATGCGCAAAACTTGCCACGAAGTATTAGATGAGCTTGGTTTGCACGATGACCCCATGTTTAAACTGGCGATGGAACTAGAAAAAATTGCGCTAGAAGACGAATATTTTGTCAGCAAAAAACTCTACCCCAATGTCGATTTTTACAGCGGCATCGTGATGCGCGCCATGGGCATTCCAAATTCTATGTTCACCGCTATTTTCGCACTTGCCCGCACCGCTGGCTGGGTTGCGCAATGGAGCGAGATGAACGCTGACCCAGAACACAAAATCGGCCGCCCAAGACAGCTTTATACCGGTGAGGCTAAACGAGAGTTTGTGCCGATTGAGAAACGCACTTAATCATTGTAATAAGGTGCCACTAATCTAGGTAAAAACTAGAGGTGTGACGTTATGCCTGCACGAAGCCATATCACGCCACCTCTCGAGCCTCAACGGCTCGAGGGAACTATTACTGTAAGATTACTGGCTAAACAGTTGGTCGCTGTAAGTTCAGCGCATAAGTGGTCATTGAGCGCATATGTCACCTCATATAATGCTCAAATATTAGCGAATCTCCTTCCTGCGACTGAAGGTAAAACTCAACTAATTGGTACTCACTTAGAACTGACTCTTGGACCACTTCTGTTATCGCCTGTGGACATTCGCCGTGGTAGCCGAATAGAGGTTGTATTAGACGCACCAACCCTAGAGATTTCCATGACAGGAGATGAATCTTTTATTCAATTCTCACATAATCTTGTGTTCATACCTACTCCTCAAAAAAAACAGGAGTTTCAAAGGCAACGACTTATAGGTCAATGTATCTACTGTTTTTCTCAAGTGAGTCCTCTTTCTAAAGAACATATCATCCCCCTAGGGTTGACAATTACCAGCGATAACAGTGGCAACTTACTTTTACACGAAGCCAGTTGTAAGTCATGTGCAGGAATTACCTCATGTTTCGAGTTAGATGCTCTACGCTGTGCACTTATAGGACCAAGAATTGTTTTGGGCTTACAAACTCGTCGTAAAAGGCAAAGGCCAACAAAATTTCCGCTATGGCTGGAACACCAAGGGCGCCAGAAAAAAGTCATGGTTCCTGCAAATGAGTGCCCATTATTCTTAATCCATGTTGTGTTGGCTACCCCAGCGCATTTGAGCGGTGACAAATACACTTCGGGAGTGACAGTAAGCAAAGTTGAGCCAATACAAATATCGGGGCTACCACTTGCTATATTAGCTAAAAAATATGGTGGTGAGTTCGATGTTGCCAAAACTCTGATTGATTTTAGTCCTGTAATGTTTGCAAAACTGATTGGAAAGATCGCATATGGATATGCTGTTCTAGTGCTAGGACTTGACGCAATATCCAATGCCTATGTTCTTCCAGCTATTCGAGGGGAATCAAGTGACATCGGACGCTGGGTCGGGTCAGTTGAGGGTGATTCAATTGTGTCAAACGAAGGTCTACATGGGCTAACTTTGAATATCATCGAAAATAATGAGATTCATGTCTACGTCCGATTATTTGGTCAATTTAACGTGCGGGAGTATGTTGTGATAGTTGGAGTAATTAAGGAAGAATATGTCGTCTGGCACACCTAAAAAACTAATCATGCTCTACAACCCGCATGGATATTGCCTCTCAGAGCATCATCAAACTAATTTAAATAGCCTAATTCTTTCAATTTTTCACCTAACTTCTCACTCACCACAGCATAACCTTTTGCATTTGCGTGTATCTGGTCGGCTTTTAAAGCCCTATCTGAAAGTACGTCTGAAAACACATCTGCAATCAGTGGCGTGTTGGTTTCCTTAGCCAGCTTTTCATACAAAGGATGATCGGACAAATTGCCCACCACTGCTTTTAGTGGACTAATTGCTGGAATGGCCACCAAGATTGTTTGAATACCTTGCGCTTTGGCCAGCCCCAATATGCTGTTTAAGTTCTGCGTAATCTCAGTGGGTGAGGTTTGATGCAGCAAATCGTTACCGCCCAGCTCTACTATCAACAACTTTGGTTGGTAAACTTCTAGTAAATCAGGCAAACGCGCTAGCCCGCCTGCTGTGGTGTCGCCTGGCACGCCTTCGTTGATGATGTTCCAGCCCGTGCTTGTGGTAAGTAATGTTGGGTAATCTTCGCCTTCATTAGCGCCTGTGCCATAACTTAAACTATCGCCCAAAATAAGCACGGTCGCGCCTTGCGGAATAGCAGCATATTTAGGCTTGTCGGCGCTGCAAGCAGCCAACAACAATAAAAATAGTGTTAAAAACAGTTTTTTCATGTGTACCTTATTAATATGCTCTGCAAGCCAATATCCATGCGGCTTGCAGAGCATGTGTTTTCTCTCGGTATTAAAATTTAGTAGTTTACAATAAAAAAGCCAAGCAAAAGCTTGGCTTTTTTATACTAAAATCTTATACAGAAAATGAGCTACCGCAGCCACAAGTGCTTTGCGCTTGTGGGTTGCGAATCACAAATTGTGAGCCTTGTAAGTTATCTTGATAATCAATTTCTGCGCCCATTAAATATTGCAGGCTCATTGGGTCGATTAACAAAGTCACCGTATCTTTCATCACTTGCGTGTCGTCTTCATTCACTTCTTCTTCAAAGGTAAAGCCATATTGAAAGCCCGAACAACCGCCGCCGCTAACAAACACGCGCAGTTTAAGATCAGGCGAGCCTTCTTCTTCAATCAGTTCTTTGACTTTTTTAGCCGCATTATCAGTAAAAATAAGCGGGGTTGGCATTTCAACATCTGGTATGTCGACTACTGTGTTCATGGTTGACTCCTTAAACTACTATTGTTCAGACTACTATATTGGGCTAATTGTTCAAAATTGCAAGCTTATTGCGGTTCTTCTTGCATATTGTCACCCATATACACCAACTTACCTTCTATCACCGCGCCAGTGTGCATTTCGAGCGATTTGTAATGTAAATCGCCGGTGATGCGCGCTTTGGTTTGCAGCTCAACAAAATGGCTAGACATCACTGTGCCCACCACTTTGCCGTTAAGCACAATTTTGGCGGCAGTCACGCCGCCTTCAATTTTGCCATGCTCGCTTAATATTAAGGTGCTTGGGTTGCCGTTTTGCTCGGTCACGTCACCACGAATTGCGCCATCAACACGCAAACCGCCGCTAAAGCTTAAATCGCCTTCAATGCGCGTATCGGCGCCCACTAGCGTGTCGATACGGTTATCTATTTTGTTGGCTTTTTTAAAAAACATACTTTTTCCTCACATCTTTAAAGCGTACTAATTTGTTTTCTTGCCCAGCATATTTTTATAAAAGAATAACTCTTCTTTGGCTTTAATATTATCATCTTGAACGCTTGCTAGCTCTTTGGCAAGCGTATTATTGGTGGCTAGCTCTACCTGTAACTCTCTTTGAGCACCCACCAGTTTTGCTTGCAAATCGGTGTTTTCTTGCGTCACTTGTTTTACTTTTTCACCCAAATTGTCACTATCGTGCAGCAACCAATAGGCTATGCCAAAGCCCAAAGCCACACACAAAGCTGCCAACAAAGCCTGAAAATACCAAGGTCGTTGTGAGCGCACCGCCACTTGCTTGGCAGTTAAGCCAAAATGACGGCGAACATTGCGGCGGACTGGTTTCATATACTAAGCTGCATAAACTAAGTTTTATTAATTGACAATCATTACGGCAACAATGGTACCACCTGCAAGCCTGCGTTTTCGGCAAAACCAAACATAATGTTCATATTTTGTACCGCTTGACCTGCCGCGCCTTTCACCAAGTTATCTTGCACCACGACGATGGTTAAATAATCCGAGTCTGCTTGCTTGTGCAGCGCAATGCGCAGTTGGTTGGAACCTCGTACAGATCGTGTTTCAGGCATGCTACCAATTGGCAAAACATCGACAAATTGCTCTGCTTGATAACGTGCCGCAAACACCGCATGGATATTGGCTTGCAGGCCTGCCGCAGAAAGCTTTACATAGATAGTTGACAGCATGCCCCGTATCATCGGTACCAAATGCGGCGTAAAAATAAACGCTACGTTTTGTTTGGCTATGGCAGTCAACTGCGCATGAATCTCAGGATGATGGCGATGCCCCGTCACGCCATAAGCTTTCATGTTATCCGAAGCTTCGGCAAACAAAGTAGCCACTTCGGCTTTTCTGCCCGCGCCCGATACGCCAGATTTAGCATCGGCAATAATTGGTACGCTAAAATCAATAAAATTATTTTCTAAAAGCGGCGCCAAACCTAACAGTACAGTCGTCGGGTAGCAACCTGGGTTGCCAATCACCTTGGCATTTTTCACTTGGTCTCGATTTAACTCGGGTATGCCATACACTGCGTCTTTTAAAATATCGGCACAGCTGTGCGGCATTTTGTACCATTGCTCAAATACCGCCACATCTTGTAACCTAAAATCGGCAGCCAAATCAATCACCTTAACGCCAGCGGCCAATAATGTAGGCGTTTGCGCCATCGCCACACCGTGCGGCGTAGCAAAAAATACCACATCACACGCAGTTAAATTAGCGTTAGCAGGGTCTGTAAAGGCTAAATTCACCAGCCCACGCAAACTAGGGAACATATCAGCCACAGGCATGCCCGCATCACCGCGCGAGGTAATTGCGGTCAGTTCTACTTGCGGGTGCAAGGCTAACAGGCGCAACAACTCCACACCTGTATAACCAGTGCCGCCAACAATGCCTACTTTAATTTTTTTATTTGCCATAATTAATATAAATACTTTTAAAACTGAATCTTATAAAACTAAACCATAAATGAAAAAGGCCGCTAACGCGACCTTTTTTAATTTCTTGACGCTGAATAATATTAGCGTTTAGAGAATTGTTTACGACGGCGCGCCTTGCGTAAACCCACTTTTTTACGCTCTACTTCACGTGCATCGCGCGTGACAAAGCCAGCTTGTGATAGCGCACTTTTCAATGTGGCATCGTGATCGATCAAAGCACGTGTAATGCCATGACGCACAGCACCAGCTTGGCCAGATTCACCACCACCAATCACATTAATCATAATATCAAAGCTGGTTAAATTGTTCGTTAACTCTAGTGGCTGACGCAAAATCATGCGTGCTGTTACACGTGAGAAATATTCATCAACAGGTTTATCGTTTACCACGATATTGCCTTTACCAACCTTCATAAACACGCGCGCTACTGAGCTTTTGCGGCGGCCTGTACCATAATTATATTTACCAATCATTCTTTTAAGCCTTTAAATAGTCAATGCTTTTGGTTGTTGTGCTGCGTGTTCGTGCTTATCGCCCGCATACACTTTTAATTTTTTAGCCATTGCATAACCCAATGGGCCTTTTGGCAACATGCCTTTTACTGCTTTTTCTAATGCGCGACCTGGAAACTTATCTTGCATTTTTGCAAATGTAGTGGTGCTGATGCCGCCTGGATAACCAGAGTGACTATGGTAAAGCTTGCCATCAGCTTTAGCGCCAGTGACTTTAATTTTGTCAGCATTAATAATGACCAAATAATCGCCAGTATCTGTGTGCGGCGTGTAAATGGTTTTGTGTTTACCGCGCAAACGGTGCGCACAAGCACTTGCCAAACGGCCAAGTACTAAATCAGTTGCGTCGATTACAAACCAATCGCGTTGCACTTCGTGCGATTTAGCCGAAAATGTTTTGCCAGAAAAAATATTCATATTCAAAAATCCAAGCACCATGCCAAATGCACAGCGTAAAAAAATCAAGAGGGCGGATTATATGCTTTTGCGCTAAAGCTTGTCAATTGCAAAGCACGCATTATTTTGGGTTTTTTAGCACTCTACATAAAACAGCCAAAATACAAGTTGGCACGCCGATTGCTTTTGTCCCATCAACCAGTACTTTACAGACAGTTACAACAACAAACAGTTAGCTTTATACTTGATGGACAGGTAAATAAAATGCAAGCAAATTATACACTTAAACAGGCCGTTAAAACTGCCATCGCGCTATTAGCAATGAGCGCGCAAACCAATGTGTTCGCGCTTGGGCTAGGTAATGTAGAGGTGAATTCGCACTTGGGGCAGCCACTGCGCGCCAGCATTAAAGTGCAAGGCGCTAGCGAGCTTAAAAATGTCGATTGCTTTCGCGTGATGAATGATGGCTCTGCCGACAATCAAATTAATAGCGCTAATTTTAAACTTTCAAAAGCTGTCGATGATGTCGCAATTTTGACAGTGACAACCAACCAAGTGCTGAATGAACCGATTATGAACCTGAGCATTGCCGCAGAGTGTGATGCTAATATACGCCGCGATTACGTGCTGTTGCTAGACCCGCCACTAAGCACGGATGTTGAAAACAGCCTAGAAACTAGCACAGAGACTATATTTGAAAATGACCAAGCCAAGCTTGCAGATGCAAGCACAGTTGCAGCTACTAAAGCGCCGCAATCGGTAAAAGTAGCCAAAGCCAATAAAAAGTCTGCAAAAACGATTAAAACTAAAGTAACAGCAACTAAAGCACTAACAAAAGAAATTGTGCTTACAGCAGGCTACGATGTGAAACCAGTTGATGTTGTACGTGCTGAGCCAAAAAATGATGTCGCAAAAGAAGCCAAACCACGTTTGAGTATTTCTGGTGGCGAAATGTCTGTCATGCCTTCCAATAATCCGCAATTACGCATGGACATGCAACTGCAATTTACACCAGAAAACGCGCCAGTGCCATTGCAAAATGCACTGGCTGGCGATATTGAAATACAAGACGAAGTGGCGGTGATGAATAAGCGCATGGTGCATTTAAAAAGCCAAATTGATCAATTATCGCAAAACAACCAAACACTTAAAACTGCAAACCAAGCGCAATTACAACAACTAGAAACTGCAAGCTCGGCCAAAAGTAGCTTAGATTGGCTGGGTTATATTTTAGGTGGTGCACTACTATTTAGCAGCTTTAATATTGCCAATAAATGGCGCTTACGTCGCCAAGAGCAACTATTTGAGGATGCAGAATTAGCGTTAGGGGCTGAATATCTCAATCCTGTAGTTGCACTCAACATTAGCGACAGCTTTTTTGACCTTGATAAAGACCAAGAAAATAACAAAGAAATTAAAGGCACGACTCAGAATTTTGCAATGAATGAAGCTGAAACTGATAGCTTGTTTGCGCCTGCAACTGCAGAAACACAAACGCCATTTTCTGTGGAAGAATTTAATAACGACAACAACATTCTTGACCATGCTGATGTGTTTTTATCGCACGGACGCACAAGCTTAGCCATTCAGTTATTACAAAATCATTTAATCGAGCATCCAAAAAAATCAGTTACCGAATGGTTGTTCCTGTTAGATTTATTGGCCAAAGACAATATGCAAGCCATGTACGAGCAAACTGCACTCGAGTGCAAAGAACACTTCAATATTCGCATTGCCGATTTTAGTAACGATGAAGGCAGCGCTAAACAACGTCTTGAGGATTTTCCCCGTTTAATCGCGGGTTTAGAAGATATATGGGGCACGCCAGCTGCACAAGTATATTTAGATGATTTAATTTATAACAGCCGCCTTGAAACCCGTGTTGGCTTTGAAAAAAGTGTGCTGGAAGAATTGTTGTTACTTAAAAACATTGCACACGAATCAGTTAATAGTGCGCAAGTCATTCAGTTAGATGACAAAAAACTAGCGCTTAAAGCACAAAAAGAAGCAAAACTGGCCGCCGATAAAGAAGATAGAATTAGAAAAGTAAACGAGCTTATTGAACAAAAAACAGCAGAAAGCCGCGCTTTAGTTGAAAAAGAAAACCAAGAAGCGACTTTTGAATTTACGTTAGCTGAATACAACTAAGCCGAATATAACTGGCGCTTAGCCTTTAAGCCGCGCCACGGAAATAATACTGTGCGGCTAGGCCAATAAATAGCACTAGCCCTATCCAGTTATTCTGCAAAAATGCTTTAAAGCAGCTAGTTTTATCGCGAGTTTTAATTAAACCATATTGCCTGCAAGCCAATAACAGAGAGGCTGCTAGGCCAATATAATAAAACTTTCCAAAACCCATAAACTTGCCCACATACACCAGTAAACCTAACATAATGGCGTAGCAAATCATCACTGCAATCACATCATATTTACCAAAAAAAATGGCTGAAGATTTAATGCCAATTTTCACGTCATCGTCCCTGTCCACCATCGCATATTGCGTATCGTAAGCCACTGCCCAAAACACGTTGGCCGCCAGCAAAACCCAAGCCAATGGCGGAATATAATCATTTACCGCAGCAAATGCCATGGGAATGCCAAAGCCAAACGCCACGCCCAAATAAGCCTGCGGAATCGCCAAAAAGCGCTTGGTAAATGGGTAAGTGGCAGCTAGAAATAGCGCGGCGAATGACAGCAAAATTGTTTTTTGATTAAACAACAGTACTAGGCAGAAAGCCGCTAAAGCCAACACGGCTGCCAGTAAGTAAGCTTCTTTCAGGCTGATTTCGCCTGTCGCCAGCGGACGGTTTTTGGTGCGCTCTACAAGGCCGTCAAATTTGCGGTCTGCGATATCGTTCATCACACAGCCTGCACTGCGCATCAACAGCGTACCTGTCACAAAAATTAGCAAAGTAATCCAATCGGGCAAGCCGCGTGAAGCCATCCATAACGCCCACAGCGTTGGCCAAAGCAGCAGCAAAATGCCGATGGGTTTATCTAAGCGCATTAAGCGCTCGTAAGCATCTAGTTTTTTAGTTATCAGGTCTAAATTCATTTGAATAATTGTTCTAAAAAAATCTCTGTGACGAGAATTCTAGCGCAATTTAATTGAAACACCGAACGGCGCGCCCATAACACTTTAGGCATATTTGGCATATGCTCTGCAAGCCGCATGGATATTGGGTGGTGGCGTGGCAACTTTTTATAAGTTAAACGAGTTCGTTTCACTTTTGGATTCGCAAATAGTGTCGCGCCAAGCGGTTTATTGCCCAATTTACCAAGGCCGTACCAAGCCCCGCGCAGCGAAGTGCGTGGCAACACACTATGCGCAAACACCACCGGCTGATTATTACCCATTAATAGCACCTCGCGAATCAGCGCAGGTTGGCTAGCTTTCAAGCCAAGTAAGGCAGATTCGTCGGTAAAAGCTTTGGCATTTTTTAACAGCACTGGCCGCACCACAAAATCTGTGTAACGTGCCTTTAAGCGTGTTGTTAGCGAGCCATTATCAATCAACCATTTTCGATAAGCACCGCTTAACATCGGCATTTTAAGCCAATGTTGGCGGTGCTGGGAATGCTTTTGTTGAATTTTCACGAGATGAATTATCGCATATAATCATCTGGCATCATTTTGATAGTTTAATGCTAGGGGACTAGAATGCAGCGCAATATGGATTTAATCAGGCAAGTCATACTTAACGTTGAATGTGGCCAACCCTATCCTGATATAGTGGGCTTTACTCCTCAAGCTATTAAATACCACCAAATGCTTGCTATTGAAGCAGGTTTACTCAATGGCACGCATGGAAAGTTTAACGAAAACGCCACAGAAATTCCTAGTTATGTATTCGTTAAAGACATTACATGGGAAGGTCATAACTTTATAGATGCTATTCGCGAAGATAACAGCTGGAATAAAGTAAAGAACTATTTGACTCAGGAAGGTAAGCAGCTTTCAATTGAAACTATAAATACAGCAGTGAAAATCTTGTTGGGGTTTGGCTAAAAAATTAATAGTGGCACACTGCTTCATCCCCTTTGCCGCGCCTTCGGCTTGAGCGGCAGAAGATAGGCGGCGAGGACTGTCTGAGTGCTGAAAGCGCGAGTTCCGCAGCCGACACTCAGATGCGGCGCTAAGACTGAAGGATGAAGTGGCAGCGGGGTGCCGTTTTCTTGGGTTACTTTCTTTTCAGGCAGTTAAAAGAAAGTGACTAGGTGTCGGGCTACCCCCGACAAGGTTTTAATTTAAGGTCAAAATGGATTCCCGCCTACGCGGGAATGACGTCGGGATTACACTTTAACCAACTCACCCGCGTGGCTCATCCACCGTTCCAGATGCGCTTCTACCGCAGCAGGATATTCTTTAATCAGCTTGTCCGCCATGCTTTTGGCGACTTCTAGCAAATCAGCATCGCGCTCCAAATCGGCGATTTTTAGCATAGGCACGCCGCTTTGACGGGTGCCTAAAAATTCACCTGGGCCGCGTAAATGTAAATCGGCTTGCGCAATGATAAAGCCATCGGTGTTTTCATAAATTACTTTAAGCCGCGCACGCGCTAGCTCACCTAATTTTTTGTCACTTTGATACAGCAAAATACAGGTACTTTTTGTTGCTCCACGCCCTACGCGGCCACGTAATTGATGTAGCTGACTTAACCCTGCGCGCTCGGCATGTTCGATTACCATTAAGCTGGCATTGGGTACATCGACGCCTACTTCTATCACGGTGGTGGCAACTAATAGTTGAATCTCACCTGCGCTAAATTGTGCCATCACCGTTTGTTTTTCTGCAGGTTTCATGCGGCCGTGTACTAAGCCTACTTTAAGCTCTGGAAAAGTTGCTTGCATATGTGCAAACGTATCATTGGCAGTTTGCAGTTGCAGCGCTTCGCTCTCTTCAATCAGCGGACACACCCAGTAGGCTTGGCTGCCAGCCATGCAAGCCTCGCGCACGCGTTGCAGAATTTCGTCGCGGCGTTCATCAGAAACCAATTTGGTGACAATAGGCGTGCGGCCTGGCGGCAGTTCGTCGATGACTGATACATCTAAATCAGCAAAATAACTCATCGATAATGTGCGCGGAATCGGCGTGGCAGACATCATCAGCTGATGCGGCTCGGGCTCGCCTTTTTTGCGCAGCGCTAGGCGTTGTTGCACGCCAAAACGATGTTGCTCGTCGATAATCGCAAGTCCAAGCTTTTTAAAATTCACTGCATCCTGAAACAGCGCGTGCGTGCCAACGGCAAGCTGAGCTTGGCCGCTGGCGATGTGAGTAAGCGCTAACTCACGTTCTTTTTTGCTTTGGCTACCAGTCAGCCAAGCAATGTTTAAGTTGAGTGGCTTCAGCCAAGTTTCAAACTTTTTAAAATGCTGCTCGGCCAAAATTTCTGTCGGCGCCATCAGCGCCACTTGCCAACCGTGTTCTATGGCTTGCAGCGCAGCCATACAAGCGACGATGGTTTTGCCACTGCCCACATCACCCTGCAACAAACGCTGCATTGGGTGCGGTTGCGTTAAATCTTGCGAAATTTCTGCAATGACTTTTTGTTGGGCATTGGTTAAAGTAAACGCTAAATTTTGTAACATTTGCGGCGCGAGTTTTTTTGATGTCGCAATGGCGGGTGCATCAATACTGCGGCGCTTAATATAATGCTTGCGCATGCTCAGTTGCTGGGCCAATAGTTCATCAAACGCCAGCCTGCGCCATTCTGGCGTACTTCTATTTTCTAAGGCGTTTAAATTAGCATCAGGTGCAGGGCTGTGCAGCGCATGAATGCTGGCTTTGAAGGCAGGCAGGTTTAGCGATTTATAAACGCCTGCTGGCAAAGTTTCATCTAGCAAAGCTTGCTTTAATGCAATGGCAATCGCCTTGCGCAAATTGCCTTGCGTTAAGCCAGCTGTGGTTGGGTAAACTGGTGTTAGCGTTTCGGCAACCTCAGTTTTTTCACTCACGTTTTTGCATTGTGGGTGCACCATTTCGTAGCCAAAAAATCCATGCCGAATTTCACCATATACGCGTAATTTTTTCCCCACTGCCAACTGCGTAATTTGGCTGGGGTAAAAATGCAAAAAACGCAAAGTCAGCTGCCCGCTTGCATCTTGCAGCCTAGCAATTAAGGCTTTGCGTGGCTTGTAGCTAACCTCGGCGTGCACAATTTCGCCCTCGCATTGCACATCGTCACCAAGCCGTAAATCGCGAATCGCCGTGATGCGCGTTTCATCGATGTAACGCAATGGCAAATGCAGCAACAGACTTTGAATATTGGATATACCAAGCTTGTGCAGATTGGCAATGAGAGGTTTGCTGAAGGCTTTGATTTCTGAAAGATTATTCACTATGTTTGATTTTTTTAAACGCTAGCTATTTTCAAATGTACGCTTGTACTAAACACATAAGCGAAGGCAAACCATTTTAGTACGGCGACACGAGATATGAAACATTAAGCGTAACAACGTACAAGTGTGTATTTCAAAATAGCTCTTATTGGATTTTTTCTTCTGTGTGACTACCCTTTACACGGTTGATTCTAACCACATTGGGTATTTTGCGTAAATTTCGCATCAGCTCAGCCAAGTGCACGCGGTTACGCACTTGTACGGTAAAGTTCACGTTGGCATATTGGCTACCATCAGGCTCTTCAATGTTCACGTTATCAATATTGGCGCCCACATCTGAAATGCCAGATGCCATTTGTGCAAGCATGCCGCGCTCGTTTACCACCACCACGCGCACATTCACTTTAAACAGTTTTTTGTTATCCGAATCCCACGCCACATCTAGCCATTTATCCGGGTCTAGCTTAAATTTGCGCGTGGTTGGGCAATCATGCGTGTGAATAATCAGGCCTTTTTCTTTGTTAATAAAACCCAAAATAGGGTCACCCGGAATAGGCCTACAACAGGGTGCAAATTGCACCGCCATGCCCTCACTACCGCTAATAGTAATGCTATCCAGCACTTTGCTGTTTTTGGGTTTTTCTACTCCATGCAAATCTGGCTGGCCAGCGGTAAGTTGGTGCGCCACCATCAAACTGACGCGTTTGCCCAAGCCAATATCAGCCAATATTTCAGTTTTTTCTTTGGCGCCGTAATCTCGCATGACTTTTTGCCATTGTTTGTCCGAAATCACAGTTGGCTCTACATGCAATGCGCGCAAAGCTAAATTAAGCATACGCTCGCCTAAGTGAGCCGATTCTGTGGCTTGCAATGTTTTTAAATAATGCCGAATGTGCGACCGTGCTTTGCCAGATACCACATAATTAAGCCAAGCTGGGTTAGGTTTAGCCAATGGCGCGGTAATAATTTCGACGTTATCGCCATTGTGCATCTCACTACGCAGTGGCGCCAGCTCGTTATTAATTTTAACCGCCACGCAACTGTTACCTACATCTGTGTGCACAGCATAGGCAAAATCCACCGCGGTAGAGCCCTTGGGAAGCGCTAATATATTGCCTTTGGGCGTGAACACATATACTTCATCGGGAAACAAATCAACTTTAAAATTCTCTAAAAACTCATAGCTGTCGTCAGACTCAGTTTGAATCTCTAGCAAACGCTGCAACCATTGGTGCGTTTGCTGCTGCAACGCGGTCAAACTGGCATCAGTGGTTTTATAGCGCCAATGCGCAGCCACCCCCGCATTGGCAATTTTATGCATTTCTTCACTGCGCATTTGAATCTCAATCGGCGTGCCATAAGGGCCGAACAAAGTGGTGTGCAGCGATTGATAACCATTGGCTTTGGGGATAGCAATATAATCTTTAAATTTGCCAGGAATTGGCTTGTAAAGCGCATGCAAGGTGCCCAGCGTTAAATAGCAAGTCGGCGCATCTTTGACCAAAATACGAAAGCCATAAATATCGTGAATTTGCTCTAATGCCGTCGCTTTGTTGGCCATTTTTCTGTAAACGCTATACAAATGCTTTTCGCGGCCTTTCACGTCGGCATCAATATGTGCAGCGGCGAGCGCCTTTTGAATCGCCTCCAAAATTTTGCTAATTACCTCTTTACGGTTACCGCGCGCAACTTTAATAGCTTTGGCAATGACGCGGTGACGCATAGGATGTAAATATTTAAAGCTTAAATCTTCTAACTCTTGGTAGATTAAATTTAAGCCTAACCTGTTGGCAATCGGTGCATAAATCTCTAAAGTTTCTTGCGAAATACGTTTTTGCTTTTCTGGCTTCATGGCCTCTAGCGTTTGCATATTGTGTAGTCTATCGGCCAGTTTGACTAAAATCACCCGCACATCTTGGCTCATCGCCAACAGCATTTTGCGAAAATTCTCTGCCTGTGCCGCTGCCGCGCTTTGAAACTCAATTTTATCTAGCTTGGTCAGGCCTTCTACTAAATCGGCCACTTGCTTACCAAAACGCTCGCTAATTTCGCTAATTGGCACACCAGTGTCTTCTACTACGTCGTGCAGTAGCGCGGCCAATAAAGTTGGCAAATCTAAATGTAGTTTGGCCAAAATACAGGCAACGGCAACGGGATGGCTAATATATGGCTCACCCGACCTGCGTGTTTGGCCTTGGTGCGCAAACGCCGCATAACGGTAAGCCGCCCACACCTGCTCAATATCGGCTTGGCTAAAATATTCTTTTAAAAGTAAAGTAAGTGCAGAGGTTTCGACATCTGCCGGCAACAAAGGTGGCTCGGCAGTTTGAAATGTGTCGATGGTGTGCGGCTGTTGACTTAATTGTGACCCTGTTTTTGACATTGCTGCTGCATATTAAAATTGCTTAAGGGTGTATGCGATTTAAAATTTCGATGCCTACTTTACCCGCAGCGATTTCGCGCAAGGCCAGCACAGTGGGTTTGTCTTTTTGATTAGGGCTGTGCACAAACGGATCAGAGCCATTAGCTAATTGGCGTGCGCGATAAGCGGCCACCAAGGTGAGTTGAAAGCGATTCGGAATTTTATCTAAACAATCATCTACAGTAATACGGGCCATGAGCTTTTCCTTTAAGTGAGCGTTTGAATCAGCGCCGCATGACGCTGTAATTGGGATTGCGAATTCAAGCGAGTGGCGCGAACAATTGCCAACAAATCTTGCAATGCTACATCGAAATTATCATTGATTGTAACATAATCGAACGCCACCACGTGGCGCATTTCTTCGTGCGCCGCTGCCACGCGCTTGTTAATCACCTCAACGCTGTCTTGGCCGCGGTTGTTTAAGCGCTGTTCTAGTGCTTCTAATGATGGTGGCAAAATAAAAATACTTGTTGCCTGCGGATAAATATTGCGTACTTGCGCCGCACCTTGCCAATCAATTTCTAATATTACATCATGGCCAGCCTGCAAGGCAGTATCCACGCCCTTCTGCGAGGTGCCATATTTAGCGCCATGCACATCGGCACTTTCTAAAAAACCGCCTGCGTTTAAAATCTGTAAAAATTCTGGCTCTGAAACAAAATAATAGTGTGTGCCATTTTGCTCGCCTGGGCGCGGCGCACGTGTGGTGTGCGAGATTGACAACTTCACTTGGCTATCTTTTGCCAATAACTCTTTGACCAAGCTGGTTTTACCCGCACCCGAAGCCGCGGTGATAATAAATAAGTTACCCTGTTGTTGTTGAATTACCATTTAATTAGCACCAATCTGGGCTTGGCAGCGCAGAGAATACTTGCTTGAGTCCTGTGCCCCAGCCTTGACGAACAGCTGAATAGTAGGGGTCATTTTCGGTAATACGTTGTTTGCAATCGGCATGCAAACTATCTGTTCTGTAAATCAATAAATCAATCGGTGCAGACACAGAAACATTGCTGCGTATGGTGGAATCAAACGAAATCAACAAGCATTTCACCGCATCCATAATGTCTGTATTATGCTTTACCACACGGTCAATAATCGGCTTACCATATTTGGTTTCGCCAATTTGCACATACGGCGTCTCGTGGCCAATTTCAATAAAATTACCTGCCGCATACACATTAAATAAACGCGGTAACTCGCCTTTAATTTGGCCTCCAATTAAAATGCTGGCATTAAAATCAATATCGTGATTTTTAAAATGCGCGCCATCACGCTCAAAAACAGCGCGCAACTCTTTGCCAACTAAGGCGGCAGCGTCAAATAAGCTACCTACGTTATGTAAGTGCTTACTATCAATATCTGTTAATTTTAGTTTTAATGAATTTACTACCGACTGCGTAATCGCTAAATTACCTGCTGTTAACAGCACAATTACGCGTTCGTTCTTCGTTTCAAAAATATGCATTTTTGGCGCAATTGCCACTTGGTCAACCCCAGCGTTGGTGCGTGTGTCAGAGGCAAACACCATTCCTTGATCTAGTAAAAATCCAACGCAGTATGTCATGATAATGATGGAGAAATTGAAAGTTTATAAAAACAAATCATACCATTTTGAATAATGGCTGATGATAAAACTAGAAAGATTTTTTAAACAAAATGACTGACTTATATAAATTTACATAAAGCCAGCCGCTTCAGTTAATTTAGCCACATTTTCTTGAGTAAAAAAGCCATCAAAACTACCGTAGTGTTGTACATATTCAATAATCAACGATGAATGTTCAGAAGCATTGGAGAATATTTGCTTAAGCCCCTGCTCTTTAGAGCCAATCACATCTAGTAAAAAGCCTTTACCGTTTTCGGCAATGGCATCCACCACAAAATCGATGTTCTCTTTGCCCTTATATTCACCATCTTTTACCGAAATCGCCATATGGTGCAAGCGCGGGCCGTAATTGCGCACAAAGGTTTCGGTGGGCGAGGGTAATTGTTCTAAATGGTTAATAAAATAAGGCGTGTTGTTGGCAGTAAATACTTTAGCTGGGCTTTTAGATTCGGGAATTATATGTGCACTTTTGGTGACATTGGTGGACGAATTTTGGTCTTTGATGTTGTAAGCACCCCAAAAATAATAACTGGTGAGGGATAAATATTCTAAAATTGCCACTTCGCGATTTTGACTATAAATACGCGTGGCTAAATGGTCTAGTGGTAACAATAAATCTGCAACGCCAATTTTAGTTTGTAATGTTTTCGCTTCAAGGTAAGCAGCTTGCACATCATGCTTAATCATACTCACGCCCAACGCATACACCCTTAATTCATTTGGCTCGCGCTCTAGGTAAGCCAAAATATTATGCGTATAAGGCGATGGTTTACTAATTGCCAAGTTACCCGGTAACTCTAGTTTGCGCACATCATCTTGATTAAAAAAACGAAATCCGCGCTCTTGTTGCGCTTTAACCACGCTGTGTAAGTCATCTACCCGAACAATCTCTCCCATATAGCGGCTATTGGGTTTTTTAGCACCTATTGGATAGACTTCATTTAAGCTTCTAAAAATGCCACGCAAGTTAGGATCTTTCACTTCACGTAGTAAAATATCGGGCGAATTTAAATCGATACGCAGCACATGCGTTAAATGTTGCTCGGTTTCTAGCGTTACCAAATAATGGTACGGCGTCATTAACGCCAGCTCTGCAATGTACTTGGTCGCATGTTCTGGATCGACTGAAATCATCAGCGCGTCTATCTCATGAATCATGTTAGTTAAGCCAAGTGCATCGCGCTCTTCTAGCAGACGCATTAAGTTTTCTTCAAAAAATACTGAGTGTTCTTTATCGCCGTGGCGATTAAATTGCAATGAGTTGATGGCCATATTTAATTACTGTTGTGCTTGTTGGGCTTGGTGTATTTTTTGCTGCACTTGTTGCGCCTCTTTTAATAACGCAATCTGATTCATTTTATGTTGTTGATGAATAGGTGTACCGGCTTGATTCACCACCACACTGGTGGCCATGCCCTCTACCCCACCACCAGAGCGCATACCCGATACTGGGCTGGCGGTGCGATAATCCAAACCAGTCGCCAAACGCACATAGGTTTCACCTGCGTGGCAGCCGTTTGATACATCCACACTTTGCCAACTGTTATCAAACCATACATCCACCCAAGCATGGCTTTGCATCAAACTACCATCCTGTGTAAATAAATAACCGCTTACATAGCGTGCTGGATAACCCAAGCTGCGGCAACAGGCAATAAAGATATGCGCATGATCTTGGCATACCCCTTGTTCCAGTTTAAACGCCTCAATCGCAGTGGTGTTCACTTCGGTTGCGCCTTTAATGTAGCCCACTTTTTCTACTAGCGCATGCATTAAATCATCAATCGGGCTTTGTTTAAACTTAGCCGCAAATGCCTTAATTGACGCATCCGCCAATGTTAACGGGGTATCGCGCAAATAAATAGCTAAGGGCAAGGCTTGCTGCTGCGAATAATCATTTACACCTGTTTCAACTTCGCCCACCACAGTCACACTTAGCTCGGTATGCGGCGTATCAACAACCAAAGTATGGGTAGTGTTGCCAAAAGCATCTTCAAAACTGTGCAATTGGCCTTGTACTTTAATATCCCAAAACTTGACGTGTTGACCAAAACCACTTTGTGGTGTCAAGCGTAATTGCTGTATGGTGTAATGAACAGGTAAGCTATACACATATTGGGTGTGATGTTCTATATTAAGACGCATATTGGGCTTATTTTAACCGACTTTAGCTGGCGTTAATGCTTAAAAACGCACGTTGAATTTCTGCGCCTAAAATATTATTCGAATCAATAAAATCACTTAAAAACTCATGCAAACCGCGCTGAAAAATATCCTGCATTTTGCCATAGCGCAATTTGGCATGCAGCTCGCCAGAAAGCCTTCTGCACTCGGTGTGGCGGCTACCCGAAAGCTGCTCTAATATGGCACTAATCTCATCTAAACAAGCATGCAGTGAGCGCGGCATATCGCGCCTTAACACCAGCAATTCTGCCACGCGCCATGGCACGATAGTATCGCTAAATATTTTTTGATACGCTTGAAACGCCGAAACCGAGCGCAATACTGCGCTCCATTCGTAATAATCGACCGCGCCACCTACCTCTTCTTGTTCAGGCAATAGTAAGTGATATTTCACATCAAGTAAGCGCGCAGTGTTGTCGGCGCGCTCAATAAACGTACCTAAGCGAACAAAACTAAATGCATCGTCACGCAACATGGTGCCAAAGCATACGCCTCTAAATAAGTGCGAGCGCGCTTTTACCCAATCGCAAAATTCACGTAAGCCGTTTTTAGCTAAATCTTGGCCGTTAAATTGATCAAACTCTAACCACAAGGCATTAATATTTTCCCAAGTTTCTGATGTCATGGCCACCCGCACTGCACGGGCATTTTCGCGAGCATTGCGCAACGCGTTATAAATGCTGGATGGATTATCCGCATCCATGGCCAAATAATGAATCACATCGGCTGCATTGACCGTATCATATTCACTTTCGTAATCATCAATATTGCCTGATATTTCTAGCGCAGGTAGCCAGAGTGCTGCCTCGCTTTGCGCCGCATTTGGCACCAGCGACATGCTGTAAGTCACCTCTAATACGCGCGCCATATTTTCTGCACGCTCAATGTAGCGCGCCATCCAATATAGGTGGTCTGCAGTGCGGCTTAACATACAGCTTCTGCTTTTTGCGCCACTTTAATAGCCGCAGGCTGACTTTCTTCAATTGAGCTCACATTGGTTTCTTCTAGTACCTTAGTTTCTTCTAGTACCCAAGTATCTTTTGTGCCTCCACCTTGCGATGAATTCACCACCAGCGAACCTTCTTTTAATGCAACACGGCATAACGCACCTGGTACCAGCGTCACTGTTTTTCCAGATAACACAAACGGCCGCAAATCTACATGGCGCGGCGCAATACCTGCTTCTACCAAGGTTGGGCAAGTGGAAAGTGCGAGTGTGGGTTGCGCAATGTAATTAGCGGGTTTTGATACGATACGTAATCTAAATTCTTCAATCTCTTTTTTGGTGGCTGCAGGGCCAACCAACATACCGTATCCGCCAGAGCCTTGCACTTCTTTCACCACCAGTTCGTGCAAATGCGCCAGTGTGTATTGCAAATCGTCTTCTTTACTCAGCTCATAGGTGGGCACATTTTCTAACAGCGGCGCTTCGCCCAAATAAAATTTAATCATTTCGGGCACATAAATATAAGTCGCTTTATCGTCTGCTACGCCCGTGCCTACTGCATTTGCTAGGGTTACACCGCCATTGCGATACACCGATAGTAAACCTGGTACACCCAAAATTGAATTTGGGTTAAATACCAGTGGATCTATGTAATCGTCATCAATGCGCCTGTAAATGACATCAACACGCTGCGGGCCTTGCGTGGTGCGCATATACACGGCATTATTGCGCACAAATAAATCGGGGCCTTCTACCAGTTCAATGCCCATTTGCTGCGCTAAAAATGCATGTTCAAAATAAGCACTGTTATAAGCCCCTGGCGATAGCAGCACTACAGTGGGTTCTTGTATGCTTGTTTGCGCCACAGCGCGCAGATTTTTAAGTAATACTTGCGGATAATGATCTACTGGCGCAATGGAGTAGCGGCGAAATAACTCTGGGAAAAGCCGCATCATCATTTTGCGGTCTTCTAGCATGTAAGATACACCAGATGGTGTGCGCAGATTATCTTCTAATACGTAAAATTGTGATTCACTGGTGCGCACTAGATCAATGCCTGCAATGTGCGCATAAATTTGGTTAGGTACATCCACCCCAAACATTTCTGGCCGGTATTGTGAGTTAGCTAAAATACTAGAAGGAATAATGCCCGCTTGAATAATTTCTTGGCTGTGATAAATATCGTGCAAAAACATATTAAGCGCACGCACACGTTGAATGGCGCCTGCAGAAAGGGTTGACCATTCTTTGGCCGAAATTAAGCGCGGAATCACATCAAAGGGAATAAGCCGCTCTGCACCATCTTCCTCACCATACACGTTAAAGGTGATGCCGACGCGACGAAACAACAGTTCAGCTTCTTGGCGCTTACTTTCTAACTGATGATGTGGAATATCTTTTAGCCAATGTTGATAAGCCGTATAAATGTCACGCACACGCTTCTCATCTGCGTTGGCCACAACAGATTGCATTTCATCAAAAAACATTTTCTGAGATTTTTGCATGAGTAAAAGTCTTTGTTGAATATTAAAAATACCCATGCAAGGCGTGTGCCAGATTATTTATTGTTTTTAATCAGTAAGTTATTAATATTTTTAACAAAAAATGCACAGAGTTAGTGCGTTTAAAAAGGCTATTTTTAACACTATGCAATAAATAAGTGCGTGAAATTAAGTACCTAGATAGTCTATTTTCAGCTATGCATGTTCGATAACTATAGTTCGATAATTATTTTTCAATAGCTATTACTCTATATTTTGAATCTGCTCGCGCATTTGTTCGATGAGGACTTTTAGCTCCATCGAGATTTGGCTGGTTTCAATCGCCACTGATTTTGCACCCAGCGTATTCGCCTCGCGGTTCATTTCTTGCATTAAAAAATCCAGCCGTTTACCTACTGCCGCACCTGCATTTAAAATACGTTTTACCTCGTCAATATGCGTGCTTAGGCGTGACAATTCTTCATCTACATCAATGCGCTGCGCAAATAACACCATTTCTTGCCGAATGCGTTCATCATCATTACTGGCATGCGCTTCTGCCAATTTGGTGCTGAGTTTTTGCTGATATTGCTGCACCAACGCTGGCATCATGGGTTTTACCTTGATTACATGTTGGGTAATTTGTGCCAATCTGTCCAAAATAATGGCTTTTAATTTTTCACCTTCGCGCGCTTTGGCTGCAATCAAATCATCTAGGGCGGCATTTAAAGCTGTTTTTAAATCACTTTCTAAAGCTTCGCTATCTAGTGCCTCTGTTTGCAGCACGCCTGGCATGCGCAAAATCTCCAGCATATTCATTGGCTGTGTGTGTGGAAAATATTGCGCGGCTGTTTTTGCGTTTTCTGCTATTTGTTGTAATACGCTGTGATTAAGCACTGGTGAGGCTTGTAGAGCATTATTACGCACTAGGCTTAAGCGACAATCGACCTTACCGCGACCTAACTTGGCTTGAATCAGTTCACGTATGGTGGATTCAAAATTGCGCATATTGTCGTCTGGCTTAATCAACAATTCAAGGTAACGATGATTCACTGAACGCAATTCCAACAGCAAAATCCCACTAGTTGTGTTGTATTCTTGCGACGCAAAGCCTGTCATACTGAGTATCATAGCCAACTTTCTTAATGTAATTGTTCATGATTGTATCAAATAGCTATGATTTAATTAGAGTTTTATGAGAGAATAATCTGAATAGGTTACAATAATTGCAAATTTAAGCAGCTACTTTAAAAGAAATTAATGGCAACCAGCAAAAACCAAACATTACCAGTAGGCTACATGCTACAAGACTACATCATCACCAAAGTCTTGAGTACGGGCGGCTTTAGTTTTGTGTATTTGGCGCAAGACATGAACAAAAACACAGTGGCCATTAAAGAATACATGCCCACTGGCTTGGCGTTGCGCGAAGAAGGCGCCACTGTATTATTGGGTACTGACGACGATGCTGCCACATTTAAGCACGGCTTAAAATGTTTTTTTGAAGAAGGTTTGGCGCTGGCCAAAATTGACCACAAAAACATCGTCCGCGTCACTAATTTTTTTAGAGAAAACAACACCGTTTACATGGTGATGCAATACGAACGTGGTAAATCGCTGCAAGATTACATACTTAGCCAACCCGAACCAGTCAACGAAAAATTTGTGCGCCGCGTGTTTAGTGAGCTGCTAAACGGCCTGCGTGAAGTACATGCACAAAAACTACTGCATTTAGATATTAAGCCAGCCAATATTTATATTCGGCTTGATGGCTCACCAGTGTTGTTAGATTTCGGCTCGGCACGCCAAACGCTGACACAAGTGCAATCTAAATTATCCCCTAGCTATACACCAGGTTTTGCGCCACCCGAGCAGTATTTTGAGCGCAAACAATTAGGCCCTTGGAGCGATATTTACAGTGTAGGTGCGAGCATGTATTCGTGCATGATGCGCTCTGCGCCGATTGCGGCCAATTTGCGTGTGAGTGAAGACCATTTGGCACCTGCGGTAAAAGTGGGTAAAGGCATTTATACAGAAGAGCTGCTAAAAATTATTGATGGCTGCTTAAAGCTGGATTATATGGCGCGACCACAAAGCGTGTTCTCGCTACAAAAAACTTTACTAGAAACAGTTAAGCCCTTGCCTGTTAGAAAAACAAGTTTGGTCAATAAAATCAAGCATGTACTGAATAAGCCACTTTAATATGAAGTTCACCATCTTTCAAAATAGTCGGCAAGGGCCACGGCCATACAACCAAGATAGGCTGGCCTATTCTTACAGCAAAGATGCTTTATTGTTAGTATTAGCGGATGGTATGGGCGGCCACCGTAATGGCGAAGTGGCAGCACAATTGGCAGTAAAAACACTCACAGATGCGTTTCAGCGTTTGGCAGTACCCAGCTTAAGTAGCCCTGCCAAATTTTTAATCGAGCATATTCAGCAAGTACATGACATGATAGAAAACGTCACGCAGGTTGAAGAGTATGTAGAATCGCCACGTACGACGATTGTGGCGGCCATTATTCAGCGCGGTTATTTATGGTGTGCACATGTTGGCGATTCACGGCTGTATCACTTTCGTAATGGCCATTTGCTGTTTCGTACCGAGGATCATTCAGTGGTGCAATCGTTATATAAAAAAGGCATGATTAGCAAAGAAGAAATGGCCACGCACCCGTATAAAAATAAAGTTTACAACTGCGTGGGTGGCGAAACTCCACCTCAAATTGATTTATCGGACAGACACGAACTGCTTGAGGGCGATACCGTACTATTGTGTACAGACGGCGTGTGGGGCGTGATTGACGACCAACAAATTAAAGAAATTATTCAGCGCAATAACGATATTACTGCTGCAACCACCGATTTAATGGATAGTGCAGACTTTGCCAGTGATGAACGCGGCGATAATATGAGCGCCATCGGCCTGCAATGGGGTGATAGACTCACAGGCCAAGTGGCGGTTTCTACCCAATTAATGCCTCTGGGTGAAACCACTACCATTATGAACCCAGTGACGCAACAAACAGTTGATGGCACTGACCCGCTAGAACTATCGGATGATGATATTGAAAACACCATTTTGGCGATTCAAAGTGCTTTAAATAAAACCCAGCAAAAACCTAAAATTTAGGGCATGTAGTAGATTGGCCATGCATTTTTAGCGCGTTTTAAAAACACAGTACAATTTTCATCGCATATAATTGCTTTTTTTACAAAGCCGATTCAATGACCAATCTTACTCGCCCCAGCCAACGCGCCAACAATCAGCTGCGTACTGTAGAAATTATCCGCCATTACACCAAGCATGCCGAAGGCTCAGTATTAGTTAAGTTTGGCGATACGCATGTTTTATGTACAGCCAGCGTAGAAGAAAAAGTACCAGGCTTTTTAAAAGGTAAAAACCAAGGCTGGGTCACAGCCGAATACGGCATGTTGCCGCGTAGCACGGGCAGCCGCATGGATAGAGAAGCCGCCAAAGGCAAACAAAGCGGCCGCACGCAAGAAATTCAACGACTGATTGGTAGAAGTTTACGCGCGATTATCGACTTAGAAAAACTCGGCGAGCGATCAATCCACTTAGATTGCGACGTGATTCAAGCCGATGGCGGCACCCGTACTGCTAGCATCACTGGTGCATATGTGGCGCTGCACGATGCGGTTTCTACACTTTTAACAAGCGGAAAAATTAGCCAAAACCCACTCAAACAAGGCATAGCGGCCATTTCAGTCGGCGTATATAGAGGTACACCAGTGTTAGATTTAGACTACATTGAAGACAGCGATTGCGACACCGACATGAACGTGGTGATGACCGCCGATGGCGGCTTTGTGGAGATTCAAGGCACCGCCGAGGGGGCGCCATTTAATCGTGATGCCATGAACGCCATGCTGGACTTAGCTTCTAGCGGCATTCAAGAATTGCTTAGCAAACAACTTGCCGTATTAAGTAAATAAATGATAGAAAAATTGGTGATTGCCAGCGGTAACCAGGGCAAGCTGGCAGAGTTTCAAAGCTTACTTGCACCGCTAAATATAGCGGTGTTACCACAATCGTACTTTAATGTCCCTGAAGCGGCCGAGCCGCACTGTACCTTTATTGAAAACGCGCTAGCCAAAGCGCGCCATGCCAGCCTTGCAACCAAGCTGCCCGCGCTGGCAGATGATTCTGGCTTGTGCCTAGAAGCCTTGCCTGGCGTGCCTGGCGTACACTCGGCATATTATGGCGGCTTACCAAAAGACGACACTAAGAATAACGCATATTTACTTAAAACTTTAAAGCAACACAGCAACCGCTTTGCTTATTACTATTGCTGCCTGGTGTTAGTGCGTAAGCATGACGACCCACAACCGTTGATTGCAGAAGGCGTTTGGGCAGGTACGATTTTAAAAAAACCGCGCGGCGAAAACGGCTTTGGCTATGACCCAATATTTATGGACAACATTACAGGAAAATCTGCCGCCGAGCTGACGCCTGAACTTAAAAATAAACTCAGCCATCGCGGCAAAGCCATGCGCAAAATGCTGCAATTGATTCAACATTTAAACTAATAGATTGCTTATGAAACCATTACCGACTTGGCTACGCGATGACAAAACAATCGTCGCCTGCAGCGAAAAAATAAAAGTCATGCAGGAAAACTTTGAAGAGATTCAACAACTTGCGCAAGATGCGCTGGAAGATGGTTTGCTGATGGAAGTGTCTGAAACACAAATGCGCAAAGTATTGCATAACATCGTAGATGCTTTAGTCAATCCCTATCAAAAGAAATAGTCGTTAATTTTAAAAATAAACCTTCGTTGAAAAAGATTATCCCAATTAACGCAGAGGCCAGCTTTAATGCGCCTTCCAAACCTATCAATGCCACTTCGCCCATTTTGGGTGATGCGACAATTTCTGGCCTAAAAAATCCACCGCCGTTGTCGCTATATATTCATATTCCGTGGTGCGTAAAAAAGTGTCCATATTGCGATTTTAATTCGCATGAGTCTCGAAGCGAAATACCCGAAAAGCGATATGTGGCGGCGCTCATCAAAGACTTAGAGCAATCTGTGCCGCGCGTGTATGGACGCAAAATTAAAAGCGTGTTTTTTGGCGGTGGCACGCCGAGTTTATTTTCGGCAGAGTCTATTGACGAAATTTTAAGCGCGGTGCGCATGCTTACGCCGCTAGATTATGGCGCGGAAGTCACGCTGGAAGCCAACCCTGGCACAGTTGATACGGCGCACTTTCAAGGCTATAAAGATGCTGGCGTGAATCGCATCTCACTTGGTATTCAAAGTTTTAATGCGAATTATCTAAAAGCTTTAGGCCGTATTCACGACGACAAACAAGCCATAAGCGCTGCAGAATTAGCACTAAAAACTTTTGAGCGGGTGAACTTGGATGTGATGTACGGCCTGCCGAATCAAAGCTTAGAACATGCTTTGGCCGATGCAAAAATGGCCGTGCATTTAAACCCAGATCATTTGTCGTTTTACCATTTAACGCTAGAGCCGAATACACCCTTCCACCGCACGCCGCCTAGCTTGCCAAGTGATGATATAAGTGCGGACATGCAAGAACAAATCGAAGCTTTATTGGCTGAAAATGGTTATGAACATTATGAAACTTCGGCTTTTTGTAAGCCCAAAAATGAGGCAAGACACAACCTAAACTATTGGCAATTTGGCGATTATTTAGGCGTTGGTGCGGGTGCGCATAGCAAGCTAAGTTATCACAATAAAATCAGCCGCGAAACCCGTCACAAACACCCAAAAGCGTTTATGGAAGCAGCGGAAAATGGTAACGCAACAGATAATATTTGGACAATTGACCAAGCGGATTTAGGCTTTGAATTTATGATGAACGCGCTGCGTTTAACCAACGGTTTTGATAGCAAATTATTTAGTGAACGTACAGGCATGCCCTGGCAGGCAGTATCCATGCGGGTTGCAGAGGCGAAAAATAAAGGTTTATTAAAAACTGATCTAAATATTGTTAAACCGACACTGCTTGGGCAGCGTTATTTAAACAACTTACTGGAGCTATTTTTGAATTAGCTGGTTTGAAATATTTTCTAATTAGTTGGGAATATCTTTGTAGCTATCTAGTAGCTCAATCAAGAACAAAATCTCGCCCACCACCGATTTGCCAAAGCCAGCGCGCTCACCACCGCGATTATCGGTAATCAGGCTACGTAAATATACGCTGGCTAACTCGCCTGGCCACACACCGTAAAGTTGCTCCATAATATGCGGAAACTCTTCTAAGCTTTGCGGCACGATCATTACCGTGTTTACTGCGGCCTCTTTTTCGTACCACACTGGTGTCATCACATTAAAAGTTTCGTGCATACGCTCGGCATATGCTTCAAACTCGTCTTTTAAATTCAGTTTTCTAAACACTTCTAGCAAATATAACCAATGATTAATTGAGGCTTTGGGCTGCGATTCTATCGTCATTTTTAAGTGCGCAATTGCATCGGTGCCACGATTCACGCTCATCAACAATTTGGCTTCTTCCAGCGTTGCACTTAATCGCGTTTCTACTTCTTTTGCCGCTTGTTGTTGCTGAACGACTTCGGGGCTTACTTCTTCTTTAGGCAGCTTAGTTTTTTCAAAATAGCCACTAAAATCAGTCACGGTATTTTGCATTTTGGTGGCAGCAAAGCTTAATTTAGCAAACATGCGCTCGCGATATTTTTTAAGGCCAAATGCGCCCAACAACAAGGCAGCAGCCACTAAAATAGCTTTAACCAAATCTATATTTAAACTGTCAAAGAAAGAGGTTTCGGCTGGCGCAACCTTGGCAGGCTCTGCTGCTTGTGCCGGCGCTTGTTTGCTTATGTTTTTAAATACTTTTTTTGCGGCTTGCTGGTTGGCGGTTGGCTCGGCAGCGGGACTAATCACAATTGGTACTTGGATTGGCGCCGCATTAATCGCAACGGCTAATCCAGCATTAGGCAAGGTCAGCGTTTTATCAAAAATTAATTTTAGCTCACCGAGTTTAGCTTCTAAAAATACAATTTTTTCGTTTAACTTAACCAGCTGTTCTTTTAAAAAAGCATTTTTACTCACTAACTCTTCATATTCTTGCAGCAGTTTTTCTGGTGCAAGTTGAATTACACGCTTTAATCCATAACTCATTTTTAACGATTTATTATTTTGTTTTTTACTGGCTTTAGAAGCGTTTTTTGAGAGCGATTTGAGCGTAGGAATAAGCAACAAAGTTGGTGCTTCTAAACGCTGCTTGGGGTTTAATTGAATTTCTGCATTTAAGCGCAAAGCTTTGGTCACAAATTGCTGCTGCATAGCGCTATTTTTTGGGTAAAACAAGCGCGCCACGTCATTCACACTTTCGCCTGGCAACATCGGCCAGGTCATGCTGCTAGCGGTTTCATGCACATCTAAGCCTGTATCTAATTGCAAGACATCATCTGCACTGGCCATAAAGCTGCTGCCAAAAGCCAGCACAAGCAACCCAACGACGACAGCGCGTTTCAACATCATTTGTGATTAGCTTAAAAGCTTACGCGCACGCGCAATGGCTTGCTTTACTTGATTTGGCGCGGTGCCGCCAATATGATTACGGCTAGCCAAAGAGCCTTCTAGCGTCAGCACTTGGTAAACATCATCGGCAATCATAGCGCTATATTTTTGCAGCTCGCTCAATGGCAAATCCGCTAAATCGCAACCTTGCTGCACGCCATGTTTAACAGCCAGCGCTACTACTTCATGTGCATCTCTAAAAGCCATGCCTTTTTTCACCAAATAATCGGCTAAATCTGTGGCGGTGGCAAAACCTTCTAGCGCAGCTTGGCGCATGTTGGTTTTATTTACCGTAATGCCACGCAGCATGTCAGCATAAATCGCTAGCGTCACCAACAGCGTATCTGCCGTGTCAAATAGCGGCTCTTTATCTTCTTGATTATCTTTGTTATAAGCCAGCGGCTGACCTTTCATCAATGTCAACAGCGCCACCAAATGGCCGTTCACTCGCCCCGTTTTACCGCGCACCAGTTCTGGTACATCAGGGTTTTTCTTTTGCGGCATAATGGACGAGCCAGTGCAAAACCTATCGGCAATATCAATAAATGCGAATCTAGGACTAGACCACAAAATCAGTTCTTCAGAAAAACGCGATAAATGTGTCATCAAAATAGCACTGGCGGCGGTAAATTCAATGGCAAAATCTCTGTCAGAAACAGCGTCTAGCGAGTTTTCGCACACGCCATCAAAGCCTAGCGTTTTTGCAACTAGCGCTCTATCAATCGGGTAGCTGGTACCCGCCAAGGCGGCGGCACCCAGTGGCAAATGATTCAACCGTTTTCTGCAATCGGCAAACCTAGCAGCATCACGTTTTAACATTTCAAAATAAGCCATTAAATGGTGGCCAAAAGTGACAGGTTGCGCCACTTGCAGGTGTGTAAAGCCTGGCATCACTGTATCAAAGTGTGCTTCAGCTAAATCTAAAATGCTCAATTGCAGGTTTTTAATGCCTGCCAACACATCGTCAGTGGTCGCCCGCAACCATAACCGCACATCGGTCGCCACTTGGTCATTCCTACTTCTACCAGTATGCAAGCGCTTACCTGCATCACCAATTTTATCTGTAAGGCGTTTTTCAATATTTAAATGCACATCTTCTAAATCTAGCAGCCATTCAAATGTACCGGCTTGAATCTCGGCCAAAATTTCAGCCAAACCGCTTTCAATCGCAGCGACATCTTTTTTACTGATAATGGCCTGCGCACCCAGCATTTGTGCGTGCGCCACAGAGCCCGCAATATCAAATTCAGCCAGCCGTTTATCAAAATTAACGGAAGCGGTATATTGTTTTACCAGCTCAGCCACAGGCTCGCTAAAACGCGCTGACCACGCTTGTGCTTTTTTGTTTAATGAATTTTCTGTCACGCTGACTCGCTTTTTTTATGCCTTGTTTATGGTTTTTATTTAGGCTTTATTGTAAAAATTACTTTAATAATAATATACTTAACGCTTTATTATAACCAAGTATACGCTGTGCGCAAAAATAGTCGGCACCCTAACTTTCAAAATCTTGGCATTCAGCTACGAATTTTGCTCATCGTCAACATTTTAGCCACAATGGCAGCCATTTTGCTTAGCCAAAATTTGAATGATTTTTTGCCTTTGTTAGCACAATTATCTGCACTGGTGCAGCCAGTACTGTTGCTTAGCATGCTAGGTTTATATTTGTTAAATCCACTGCTGAATAAGCTTAAATATTGGCAAGGTGTGGTGCTGATTGTTGCGGTTGAAATCAGCTTTACTTGGCTGGTGTTTGCCTTCGTTAATCAATTATTTTCTTTTGGTTCGCATCCAGAAGTCTTTCGCGCTTGCTTACTCACCGCCATGGTAACGGCTATTGTATTGTATTACTTTAACCTGCAAACCCGTGCCTATTCACCCGCCATTGCCGAGGCGCGATTGCAAGCATTGCAGGCACGCATACGGCCACATTTTTTGTTTAACAGCATCAACGCCGTGCTATCGCTGATTCGCAGCCAACCCAAGCGTGCTGAAACAGCATTAGAAGACATGGCGGATTTGTTTCGCGTACTGATGAGCGAAAACCGAGACTTGGTGCCGTTGGCGGATGAGTTAAGTTTATGTCATAAATATTTGGATTTAGAAAAATTACGCCTAGAAGATCGCCTAAAGGTCACTTGGCAGATTAATGACATGCCATCGGATGCCATGATTCCGCCGCTGATATTGCAGCCTTTATTAGAAAATGCGGTTTACCATGGCATAGAGCCAATGGCAGACGGTGGTGAAATTATAGTCAAGGTGTATACCAAACTAAAAGAGCTTCACATTGAAATAAGTAACCCGTATGCTGCGCAAAATGACAAACACGTAGGCAATAAAATGGCCATGAAAAACATTAAAGAGCGCTTAAAACTACATTTTGATTTGGAGAGCTCGCTTAAAACAGAAAGCAAAAATAATCACTATTTTGTGCATATTCGAATTCCAGCAAAATGACACATACGCTTAAAATTTTAATAGCCGATGATGAAATACCCGCCAGAAATCGCCTGCGCGAATTGTTGGGAGATATGGAAAAGGTAGCGATTGTTGCCGAGGCCAAAAACGGCAAAGAAGCAATTGATTTAGCCGAAACCAGCCAGCCCGATGTCATGTTGCTGGATATTCGTATGCCAGTGATGGACGGCATTGAAGCGGCGCA
>JANOQW010000026.1:0-32296 GCA_031422335.1 Methylophilaceae bacterium | reverse complement strand
GGAGTCGGAGTCGGAGTCGGAGTCGGAGTCGGAGTCGGAGTCGGAGTCGGAGTCGGAGTCGGAGTCGGAGTCGGAGTCGGAGTCGGAGTCGGAGTCGGAGTCGGAGTCGGAGTCGGAGTCGGAGTCGGAGTCGGTTTTGGGCTGGTTGCTATAACCGTGGTATTAACAGGTATTCCAAGCACAGTAGTTGGTTGGTTAAGCACACCAATCGCTGTACTAGTGCCCCCAAAGAAATTAGCATTAATTTTCTTTGCTGACGCAACAGCTGCTGTTTTTGCAGTCGGCTCTGCGCATAAATCTTTCGCTTGCAACATATTAACCAATTCATGGCGATCTGCTTTACTAAAGCCCGTCACAGGTGGCTTATCAGAATACTGAATCACACCTCGATTATTGCGCCATTTATAAATATCAGCATTTGCTAAATTGCTGGTTAATAAAAAAGCGGTTGTGGCAATCGATAGTGTAAACAGATTTGTGCGATTAATTAAATTATTCATAAGATGATAATTCCAATACTATTTTAGTAGAATAGGCATTTTATTAAACAACAAGTTGCTAAGTCAATGATTTGAAAATAAATATTCTAACAAAGCAGACTTAAATAACTATTGAGTATAAAACAAGACCAACTACTAAATGATTAAAGAAAGTTTTACTTTCCCCTTATAAAGACCTAGCAAAATGTTCACTTTTGTTTTATCTTCAAACTTATGCTAATTAGATATTGTTAACGAAATATTTCTGAAATGTAAAAGGTTGAAAATTATGCGCCTAGATGACGAACGTGAAAGTAGTAATGTAGAAGATAGACGCGGCAGCGGTGGTGGTATGCGCTTGGGCGGTGGAATCGGCATTGGTACCATTGTCATGGCGCTGGTCGCCATGTATTTTGGGGTTGATCCTGCATTGGTGATGAATATTGGCCAAGGTATGAGCCAGAATGGGTCAGTTGAATCTGTGCCAATTCCTAAAGACGACCCAGCTGCAATATTTGTGGCCAAAGTATTAGGCAGCACAGAAGATACTTGGGGCAAAATATTTCAAAACGCTGGTCAGCAATACCCCGCGCCAAAACTCGTGCTGTTTAGTGGCCAAACGCCCACTGCTTGCGGCTCTGGACAAGCAGCAATGGGGCCATTTTATTGCCCAGGTGATAATAAGGTCTATATCGATTTGCAGTTTTACCAGGAAATGAAAACTAAATTCAATGCACCTGGCGATTTTGCGCAAGCTTATGTGATAGCGCATGAGGTGGGCCACCATATTCAAAATGTCATGGGTACAAGTGATAAAGTGCAGCAAGCTAAACAAAGCGCGCGTAACGAGGCTGAGTCCAATCAGTACTCGGTACGACTAGAGCTGCAAGCTGATTGCTATGCAGGCGTATGGGCGCACCATGCTGATGGCGAAAATCGCATTTTAGAGGCGGGTGATGTAGAAGAAGCCATGCGCGCCGCCGCCGCCATTGGTGATGATGCGCTGCAAAAACAAGCCCAAGGCTATGCAGTGCCAGATTCGTTTACCCACGGCACATCACAGCAACGCATGCGTTGGTTTAACCAAGGTTTAAAACTAGGCGATGTGAATAAGTGTGATACCTTTAACGTCGCTGCCGTATAAGTTTTTTGATGAAAGTTGATTTAACTGAGCATCTCATCTGCTCGCAAATCATTGCCTCGGGCGGCATGCTCACAGTTAAACGCGATCAAGTGCGCTTGCCTAATGGCAACAGCAGCCAACGCGAATATGTGGTGCATCCAGGTGCTGTGGTGGTGGTGCCAATGTTGCCAAATGGCCATGTAATTCTTGAAAAACAGTTTCGCTATGCGTTAAATCAAGTTTTTACTGAGCTGCCTGCAGGAAAAATTGATGCGGGTGAAGATATTTTGCTTACAGGTCAGCGCGAACTTCTAGAAGAAACCGGTTACAGCGCAACAGAGTGGATACTGCTCGGCCATCAGCATCCGTGCATTGGCTACTCTAATGAAGTCATTTATATGTATATGGCACGTGGATTAAGCGCGGGTGCGCATCAACGCGATGTTGATGAAACCTTAGAAGTGTTCGATGCTAGTTTTGCCGATTGCTTAATTATGATCAAAAATGGCAAAATTACCGATGGAAAAACCATCGTCGCATTGTATTCTGCAGAGAAGTATTTAGCTGATTTAAAACCACAGCATGGCTAATATTTTAATTGTAGGTTGTGGCGATTTAGGCAGCACCATTGCCAACAATTTAAAGCACGAGCACCAAGTGACTGGCCTGCGACGTAGCATCCATGAGGCTACTGGCGGCATGCAAATAATACATGCTGATGTAACGCAGCCAAACACACTTTTTGCGCTAACAAATCTTAAACCTAATATTATTATTTATTGTGTCTCGGCCGATGCGCAAACCGATGAAAGTTACCAAGCGCATTATGTGACTGGGTTAAAAAATGTGCTCGCCATGCAGCTCGAAAATGCCCAACTTCAGCATGTATTTTTTGTGTCTAGCACCAGATTGTATGGGCAAAAAACTGACAATTTACTGGACGAAACGACGCCAGCCATTCCCAACGATTTTGGTGGCGAGCGCTTGTTAGAAGCAGAAAATGCATTAAAAGACTACTGCCTAAATAAACACCTGCCCTGTAAGGCAACATCCATGCGCCTTTCAGGCATCTATGGTAATGGTCGTTTATATTTGGCCAATATGGCAAAAGATGTCTCTAAATGGCCCGCCCAAAATAACTGGAGCAATCGCATTCATCGTGACGATGCAGCAGGTTTTATTGCTTTTTTGGTAAATAAAACGCTGCAAAATCAGCCCATTTACGATTGCTATATTGTCACCGACGACATGCCGACGCAACAATATGCAGTGTTAAAATGGCTTGCAGCTGTGCAACATGTGGATGTTACGCACATTAAAACGCCCGCAGTTACTGGTGGGAAACGCTTATGCAATAGCCGCTTAAAAGCAACAGGTTTTCAGTTGCAATATGCCAATTACCAAGCAGGCTACAGCCAAGTTCTAAAAAATTGATATGTTTAAAAATATCATTTTATTTATTTATTTAATATTTTCTTGCGCAGCAGTACACGCTTACGATACAGATGATTTTGCCGATTGGCTGACAGAATTTAAACAGGAAGCCAAAGCGGCAGATATTTCAGCCAAAACCATCAAGACTACCTTTAAAAACGCTAAATATTTGCCGCGCGTCATTGTCCTAGACCGCGGCCAGCCAGAGTTTATTACAACGTTTTTAAGTTATATCGAAAAGCGCGTTACCCCCAGTAAAATAGCGCATGGCAGGGATATGCTGGAACAACATGAAGCTTTGCTGAATAAAGCTGAAGCGCAATATGGGGTGCCTAAGCAAATTCTCATTGCGTTTTGGGGGCTAGAAACTAGCTATGGTAGCAACAAAGGTGGTTTTGGCTTGCCATCGGCTTTAATGACATTGGCTTACGAAGGCCGTCGTGCCGAGTTTTTTCGCAATCAATTATTGGATACGATGCGCATTGTCGATGCGGGCCATAATACTGTAGCAGGCATGCGCGGCTCTTGGGCGGGCGCCATGGGGCATATGCAATTTATGCCTTCTACCCTAATAAAACATGGCGTAGATGCCGATGGCGATGGCCGCATCAATATTTGGGGTTCGTTGCCAGATGCCTTTTCATCAGCAGCCAATTACCTTATCAAAACGGGCTGGCGTAAAGCTGAGCCATCCGTATTGCAGGTAAAATTGCCCGCCAATTTTGATTACAGTTTAGCGCAGCTAAATAATCGAAAATCTACCGCAGACTGGACGAAACTAGGTGTAGTGGATGTAGAGAATAATGCGCTACCCAACTTAGAAAATGCCGCCATTTTATTGCCACAGGGATGGCAAGGCCCCGCATTTATGGTGTTTAGCAATTTTGATGTGATTATGGATTGGAATCGCTCGGTCAATTACGCTATTTCGGTCGCACATTTGGCAACACAATTTGATGGAGATAAACCGATTATATTGGACGGTAAAGTTGAGGTGGAAGCGCTAAGTTTTAACCAAATGTGGGCGCTACAAGGTAGGTTAAATTTGCTTGGATTTAAATGTGGCATACCAGATGGCTTTCCTGGTTTACAAACACAAGCCGCCATTCGGCAATATCAAGCCAGCAAAAATCTGCCACAAGATGGTTATGCTGGTTACAGTTTGTATCAGCAACTATTACAACCTGAAACACCTTAAAAGGCATGCTCTGCAGACCGCATGGATATTGGCTTCTAGGACAGCTAATATTTACCGCATATTTTAATTAGAATATTAAGAATGCACTTTACTTTCTACAAGTAACTTTTGGCGCAAATTTGCGTCAAACCTGCTTATACGCTAAAATTCGCCCTCGTTTTAAGCACAAAAATAGGCGGTTAGCTCAGTTGGTTAGAGCACTTGGTCGACATCCAAGGGGTCAGCAGTTCGAATCTGCTACTGCCTACCAGAATTTTAACCATGCATTTGAATCATATGCAGCAATAAGTTTACTGCCTGTAAAGCATCAATTTAAACATGAAAAACATCCGTAATTTCTCCATTATCGCGCATATCGACCACGGCAAATCGACGTTAGCAGATCGCATTATTCATTTGTGCGGTGGCTTAGAAGATCGTGAAATGGAAGCGCAAGTGCTTGATTCTATGGATATAGAGCGCGAGCGTGGCATCACCATTAAGGCACAAACGGCAGCGCTGCAATACAAGGCAGACGATGGCCAAATTTATAATTTAAACTTAATCGATACGCCAGGCCATGTCGATTTTAGCTATGAAGTGTCGCGAAGCTTATCTGCCTGCGAAGGCGCACTGCTGGTGGTGGACGCCAGCCAAGGCGTAGAGGCGCAAAGCGTGGCCAATTGCTATACCGCGCTAGATTTGGGCGTAGAAGTGACGGCTGTATTAAACAAAATTGATTTGCCCAGCGCCGACCCTGAGCGCGTGAAGCAAGAGATTGAAGATGTGATTGGTGTGGATGCGAGTGATGCTGTGTTGTGTTCTGCCAAATCTGGCCTAGGTGTGCGTGATGTTTTAGAAGCGGTGATTAAAAAGGTGCCTGCGCCACAAGGCAATATCGACGGGCCTCTCAAGGCGTTGGTAGTAGATGCTTGGTTCGATAATTATGTTGGCGTGGTAATGCTGGTGCGGGTGATTGACGGCGTGCTGAAACCGAAAGAAAAAATTCGCCTGATGGCGACAGGTGCGCAACATTTGTGCGAGCAAGTGGGCGTATTTACGCCAAAATCCCTACAAAAAACAGCATTATCTGCAGGTGAAGTGGGCTTTATTATTGCAGGCATTAAATCGTTGGACGATGCTAAAGTAGGCGACACGGTGACGCATACTGACCGCCAAGCCGCTGAGCCGCTAGCAGGCTTTAAAGAAGTGAAACCGCAGGTGTTTGCAGGGCTTTATCCAGTGGAATCGAATCAATTTGAAGCGCTGCGCACCGCCTTAGAGAAATTGAGCTTAAACGATTCTAGCTTGTTATTTGAGCCAGAAAATTCCACTGCGCTGGGTTTTGGCTTTAGATGCGGCTTTTTGGGCTTGTTGCACATGGAGATTGTGCAAGAGCGCCTAGAGCGCGAATACGACATGGATTTGATTACCACCGCGCCCACCGTGGTGTACGAGCTGTTGCTGAAAGACGGGTCGGTAGTGCAGATCGAAAATCCATCGCGTTTGCCAGAACCATCGCGCATTGAAGAAACACGCGAGCCAATGATTAATGTGAATTTACTCATGCCGCAAGATTACGTCGGCCCTGTGATGACGTTGTGTAACGGCAAGCGTGGCATTCAAAAAAATATGCAATATATGGGCAGACAAGTGATGTTGAGCTATGAAATGCCGCTAAATGAGGTGGTGTTAGACTTTTTTGATAAGCTAAAATCGGTGTCGCGTGGTTACGCCAGCATGGATTACGAATTTTTAGAGTTCCGTGCTGCAGATTTGGTTAAATTAGATATTATGGTCAATGGCGAGCGCGTAGATGCGCTGAGTTTGATTGTGCACCGTGATAATAGCGTGCGGCGTGGCCGCGATGTGGCTGCCAAAATGCGCGAGTTGATTCCGCGCCAAATGTTTGACGTGGCCATACAAGCCAGTATTGGCGCTAATATTATTGCGCGCGAAACGGTAAAAGCTATGCGTAAAAACGTCATTGCCAAGTGTTATGGTGGCGATGTGTCACGTAAAAGAAAGTTACTGGATAAGCAAAAAGAAGGTAAAAAACGCATGAAACAAGTCGGCAATGTAGAGATTCCACAAGAGGCATTTTTGGCCATTTTACGTGTAGAAGACAAGTAAAGGATAACGATGTATTTTGCATTATTTATGGTGGTGATACTGGCAGTTACTGGCTTAATTTGGCTGCTGGATATTTTTGTATTGCGCAAAAATCGTGCTACAGGCCAAGCCGATCCTTGGTATGTGGAATATGCCAAAAGCTTTTTTCCAGTGATTTTATTGGTATTTACCTTGCGTTCTTTTTTAGTAGAACCATTCAAAATTCCATCAGGTTCGATGATGCCAACCTTGTTGGCGGGCGATTATATTTTGGTGAACAAATTTACTTATGGCCTGCGCGTGCCGATTTTAAATAATACTATCATTGCCATGAACAAGCCTAAACAAGGTGATGTGATTGTGTTTCATTATCCGCCAGACCCTACCATTGATTACATTAAGCGCGTCGTCGGCGTGCCTGGTGACACCATTCAGTACCAAGATAAGCAATTGATTATTAATGGTAAAAAATTAGATGTGACATTTACCAACGATTACGAATATGCAATGCAGGGTGCTAACATTGTTAGTGCGCGCAAATCTAAAGAGCAATTAGGCGACGTACCGCACGATATTTTGGTACATGATATTCCAAATCAATACAACTCTGACATGCCTGGTGCTAAACTACAGTCTGGGGAAACAATTACCGTGCCAGCAAACAGTTATTTTGCTATGGGCGATAACCGTGATAACAGTGCTGATAGCCGCGTGTGGGGCTTTGTGCCAGAGCATAATTTAGTCGGTAAAGCGTTTTTTATCTGGATGAATTTTGACGATTTTGACCGAGTGGGCAATTCAATAAAATAACATGGCAATTAATTTTAAGGAGCTTTCATGAAAAATATAAATAAAAATCAAGCATTTAAAAAATATTCTTGTAAAAACCAAAGTGGTATGACGTTTATTGGCTTGGTAATAGTGATTGCAGCAATTGTTTGTTTTGCTGTGGTCGGCATGAAAGTGGTGCCTGCATATTTAGAATTTATGAACGTAAAAAACGCTATTAAAAAAGCTGCAAGTTCTGTTGACACCAGCAGCAAAAAAGCGGTAGCCGATGCGTTTGGAAAATCAGCTGCTGTTGATAATATCACAGTCGTTAAAGGTTCTGATCTAGTCGTAAATGGTGGCGTCATTTCTGTCGAATATCAAGTAGTGGTTCCAATTGTCGCCAATGCCAGCGTGTTACTAGATTTTAGTGCGACATCTGCTAAATAAATTTTTGCTATGTCATTAGATAGCCTAACCAATAAAGGCTTAGGCTATCAATTCAAAGCACCTGCTTTGCTGACACAGGCACTTACGCATCGTAGTTTTTCTGGTAATAATAACGAGCGTCTCGAGTTTTTGGGCGATAGTGTGCTCAATTTTATTGTCGCCCATCAATTATTTTTGCGTTTCCCCAAGCTGCCTGAAGGCGATTTAAGTCGTCTGCGTGCGCAACTGGTTAAAGAATCTAGCTTGGCCGAAATTGCTTTTGCCTTAAACTTGGGCGATGAACTAAAATTGGGCGAGGGTGAGCTTAAAAGTGCGGGTTGGCGCAGGCCATCTATTTTAGCAGATGCTCTGGAAGCAATTATTGGTGCGGTTTACAGCGATGGTGGTTTTGTACACACCGAAACATTGGTGTTAAAACTTTATGCTGAAAAGCTGGATAATATCGACCCAAAAATCATCGATAAAGATGCAAAATCGCAGTTGCAAGAATACTTGCAAGGCAAAAAACTAGACTTGCCCGATTACAATGTGTTGGCCATAGAAGGCGAAGCGCACGCGCAAACTTTTAAAATTGAATGCGTAATTACAAAATTGAATATTACCAGTGTGGGTGATGGCAGTAGCCGCCGCATCGCAGAACAACAAGCGGCGCAATTGGCGCTAGAACAAATTATAAAAGTACAGATTAAAAAATAGAGCAAATTAAAAATGACGACAAAACAACAAGCTTTTAGATGTGGGACGGTGGCTATAGTTGGTCGCCCCAACGTGGGTAAATCCACATTGCTCAACCACGTTTTGGGCATGAAGCTGGCGATTACCTCGCGTAAAGCGCAAACCACGCGCCACCGCTTGCTGGGCATACATACTACAACTGATACGCAATTTGTGTTTGTAGATACGCCTGGTTTTCAGCAGAAACATTTGAATGCGCTAAATAAGACACTGAATAAAACGGTGACTACGGTGTTGACAGAGGTGGATGTAGTGCTGTTTGTGATTGAGCCGATGAAGCTGGGCGATGCGGATAAAAAAGTATTAGAATTGTTGCCAAAAGATAAGCCGGTGATTTTGGTGGTGAATAAGGCCGATTTAATGGGCGACAAAAATAATTTGTTGCCACTGATTCAAGATTTTGACTTGCTGCACCCGTTTGTGGGCATTATTCCGGTGAGTGCCAAAAAATCGCTGCATTTAGATGAGTTGCTTGAAACGACGCGCCAGTACTTGCCCGAGCAGCCCGCCATGTATGGTGAGGATGAACTGACCGATAAAACCGAACGCTTTTTAGCTGCTGAGTTAATTCGCGAAAAAATATTCCGCTTGCTGGGCGACGAAGTGCCTTATTCCGTCACGGTGGAAATTGAAAAATTTGAAACGGTTAAAAATTTAAAGCGTATTTTTGCTGCAATTATTGTCGATAAAGACAGCCAAAAACCGATGCTAATTGGTAAAAATGGTGAGAAAATGAAACAGATTTCTACTGAAGCACGTCAAGATATGGAAAAACTTTTTGGCAGCAAAGTGTACTTAGAAACATGGGTAAAAGTAAAAGGCGGCTGGGCGGATGATGAGAGGGCGCTTAAAAGCTTGGGTTATTAGCGCAAGTAACTGCAATGGGGAGAGGAAGCATGCCTGAAAATAATGTATTTAATCTACCCATTTATGGCAAGCCCATCACGCTAGATGACCAAGGCGTTTACTGCGCCAACAACAAAAAAACTGGCGCGATTAATAACGTATTCCAATTGGCTTACGAAGTTGAAAATAATCAAGACGGTGATTGGTTTTTATACCAACTAAAAAATACCAATAAAAATGGCGAAATGGGCTGGGTAATTTTGGCCGATAATGGCGATTACCCGCTAAAAAGTGTGAGCGTGGATGAAATAAAGCAGCACTTTGATAAGCCCGAATACGCCGAACCAAAAGGCGCCTGGCAGTTGATGCGCAACACGCGTTATGGCTTTGGCAAGTTTACTCCAGTGCACGCCGATGATGAAATAAAATACGCCATGATTTTATTTTCGGCAGATAATCCGACCAAAATGTTAGTGCCACTACTGATTCAAAAAGCCGAAGATGAAGCGCTGAAAAGCTTGGCAGAAGCAGACTGATGGTTGTTGCAAACAATAACCTAAAGCACGACGCATATAAAAAAAATAATGAGCCTGTGTATGTGCTGCATACCTATCCGTTTAAAGAAACCAGCTTGGTGGTTGAGCTATTTAGCCAGCAATTTGGCCGTGTGGCAGCAGTGGCCAAAGGTGCGCGCAGGCCACATTCTGCTATGCGTGGCATGCTACAGTCGTTCCAACACTTATCTGGCGCGTGGTCTGGCAAAAATGAGCTGAAAACTTTGCATAGTTTGGATTGGAGCGCTGGCCTCACCTTGTTAAAAGGCGAGGCGTTGATGTGCGGCTTTTACATGAACGAATTGTTATTAAGGCTGTTGCCACGCGAAGATGCGCACGAAAACTTGTTTGCTTATTATGCGCAAGCCTTGCAAACACTGACTGGCGAGGCCGATTTGGCAACTACTTTGCGGCGCTTCGAGCTTAAATTATTGCAAGAAATGGGCTACGCCGTGCCATTGCTGATTGATGAAAATGATGCGCCGATAACCGCAGAAAAAACCTATCGTTACGAGGCAGAATACGGTGCATGTGAATTAAAAAACACTAAGAATGGCGTACAATTAAGCGGTAAAACTTTGCTAGATATGGCGCGCGATTACTATGAGGATAGCGCAACGCAAAGCCAAAGTAAGCAATTGATGCGCTATTTGTTGGCGCATTATTTGGGTGATAAACCCTTACATACCAGGCAGCTTTTAGTCGATTTACAAGGGTTATGATTCATGCTGAATTAAAGGGTGTTAAATAGTTATATTTTGTGAATTTATAATTCAAGTTTCTAAGCAAGACGCGGCGCGAGTTAAAATTTTATGCGCGCATATGGGTTATATGTAAGCAAAAAATTTTATCGAGTAACAAAGTATTGCAACGAAAATTGAAAGTATAAAAAATGATTAAATTAGGTGTCAACATCGACCACGTAGCCACCATCCGTCAAGCACGCGGCACTAAATACCCCAGCGTGGTGCAAGCCGCACTGCGTGCTGAGCAGTCGGGTGCGGATAGCATTACGCTGCATTTGCGTGAAGATCGCCGCCACATGCAAGACGCAGATATTTTCGCGTTGCGGCCACTACTGCAAACCAAGATGAATTTGGAATGTGCGGTGACGGATGAGATGCTCGATATTGCGATAAAAGTCGCGCCGCAAGATGTGTGCTTGGTGCCAGAGCGGCGCGAAGAACGCACAACTGAGGGCGGGCTAGATGTGATTGGGCATTTTGCTAAAGTAAGTGCAGCCTGCAAAAAATTGGCTGCACAGCATATTCGCGTCTCGCTATTTATCAGCCCAGATATTGCACAAATTGATGCCGCCAAAAAAACCGGCGCACCAGTGATAGAACTGCACACAGGCACCTTTGCCGATACTGAAAATGAGGCAGAAAAAGCCAGTGAATTGGCACGTATTAAGACTGCGGTTGCGCACGCGCTAAAGCTCGGCTTGGTGGTGAATGCGGGCCACGGTTTGCATTATCACAATGTGCACGAAATTGCAGAGATTGCGGGTCTAGAAGAGCTGAATATTGGTCACGCTATTGTCGCGCACGCACTGTTTGTGGGTTGGGATAATGCGGTTGCTGAGATGAAAACCCTAATGAAAGAAGCCGCGCCAAAGTAATATGAGGCTTTATTTAAATTCATCATTACGCTATCGCTTATGATACTTATATTATGATTTTTGGCATCGGTACCGATATCGTAGAGGTTACGCGTATTGAGGCTTCCATCACGCAATTTGGCGATGATTTCGCTAAGCGTATTTTGGCGGATTCTGAATTTTCTGCTTATGAAAAATCTGCTATAAAGCCACGCTTTTTAGCCAAACGCTTTGCCGCAAAAGAGGCATTTAGTAAGGCACTTGGTACGGGTTTGCGCGCGCCTTGCAGCTTTCAAAATATTGCCGTTGGCCATGATGATTTGGGTAAGCCACTTTTAGTTTTGGCGGCAGAGTTACAAGATTATTTAATCACAAAAAATATCACGCAAACCCACATTAGCATTAGTGATGAGAAGAATTTAGCGGCGGCATTTGTTGTATTAGAAACATGAGCGAAACAATAGATTTTAATAGAAGATTCGGCGGCGTTGCGCGCCTTTATGGAGATGCAGGCTTAGTCAAGCTGCAAGCCTCGCACATTGTGGTTGTGGGAATAGGTGGCGTGGGCAGTTGGGCAGTTGAGGCGTTGGTGCGCAATGCAGTTGGTACAATCTCATTAATTGATTTAGACAATATTGCTGAGAGCAATGTTAACCGCCAAATTCATGCGCTAGACGGCGAGTTTGGTAAAGCCAAAGTGACTGCGATGCGTGAGCGTATCTTGCGCATTAACCCAGCTTGTAACGTACATGAAATAGAAGATTTTATCACCCAAGAAAATGTAAATGATGCCCTGAGAGCCAATATCCATAAGGGTTGTAGGCTGGTTGTTGTTGATGCAACTGATGACGTAAAAGCCAAAATTGCAATGGCAGATTTTTGTAAAGCGTCTAATATTGCGCTTGTTATGGCAGGTGCAGCAGGTGGGCGGCTAGACCCGACGCGCATTAAAACCACTGATTTAAGCCAAGTGACTGGAGATAAGTTGCTGGCCAAAGTGCGTCATCAATTGCGCCGTGATTATGATTTCCCAAAAGCTTCTAACGCCAAAATATCTGCTAAATTTGGCATCACGTGTGTGTATTCTGATGAGCCAACTTTAATGCCAAATGCTGCTGACAGTGAAGTTTGCGCACTCGAAAAAAGTAATAACATTGTTAACAATGCCCTGCTAGCCAATACCAGTGCGGCTGTGGGAGATACTAAAAATCCTCGCGCAATTACGGGGCTTAATTGTGCGGGTTATGGCTCTAGTGTGTGTGTGACTGCGCCCATGGGTTTTGCGCTAGCGCAGTTAGCAATAAATCTAATGATTGCCTGAACCTCAAGCCTACAAAATAGTCACTACTTGTGTGACAAAACCTACAACCATTTCAGCAACATTTAAAGGCAATAAAAGTAACTTACCCAGCAAAATTTGTGTGGTGTGCCAACGCGAAATGACTTGGCGCAAAAGCTGGGCAAAAAACTGGGTTGAGGTGAAATATTGCAGTGACGCTTGCCGCAAGAAAGCAAAGTAAATTGACCCGACATTTAATCCTCATCCTTGGCGATCAGCTCAACCTAGACAATCCTGCACTGGAAGGTTTTGATGCAACGCAAGACCATATTGTGATGGTGGAAGCGCCGTACGAATCTACACAAGTTTGGAGCCACAAAGCGCGCATTGTCTTATTTTTATCTGCCATGCGACATTTTTATGCCTGCCTTGTAAGCCAATATCCATGCGCTTCACAGAGCATAAATTTAACCTATTTAAAGCTGAGTGAGCATGATTTTTCTACTTTAAAAGATGCGTGGGCGCAGTATATTAAAACTTTGCAGCCACAAAAAGTGATTGTTTGTGAGCCAGGTGAATATCGCTTAGAGCAAGATTTAATTGCGCTGTGTAAAGAAATGAATACGCAATTAGTGATTCGCGATGACACACATTTTATGTGTAGTCGTGCTGACTTTAGACATTGGGTAGAGAATAAAAAAGAGCTGCGCATGGAGTTTTTTTATCGCAAAATGCGGCAAAAATATGATGTGCTGATGCAAGGCAAAGAACCCGAAGGTGGCGCGTGGAATTACGATGCCGAAAATCGTAAAACCTTTGGCAAAGCGGGGCCGCAAAATGTACCTGCTGCGCCACAAGTGAGTATTGATGCGATAACCCAAGCAGTCATTGATGATGTCGAAAAATATTTTCCGAATCATCCAGGTAGTTTGGCCAACTTTATTTGGCCTGTGACGCGTGAGCAAGCATTGCAGTTTTTAGAGGTTTTTATCGCCAACAAACTAGCTGGTTTTGGCGATCACCAAGATGCTATGTGGTATGAGCAGGATAAAACTAAAAGTCCCTATTTATGGCATTCGCTACTGTCAACTTCGCTTAATTTAAAACTGCTTAATCCGCGCGAGGTGATTGCCGCTGCTGTCCTTGCCTATAAAAATAAGCAATTACCTTTGGCCAGCGTTGAAGGTTTTATTCGGCAAATTCTTGGCTGGCGCGAGTTTATTCGCGGTGTGTATTGGCTGGATATGCCGCAAATGAAAGACGCTAATCATTACAACCATATGCGCCAGCTGCCGCGCTGGTATTGGTCTGCAGACACGCAGATGAATTGCATGAAACAAACCATAAACGATACCATGCAACATGGATACGGGCACCATATTCAGCGCTTAATGGTCACCGGCATGTTTGGTGTGCTGGCTGAAATTGACCCCAAACAAATGGCCGCTTGGTATTTGGCTGTGTATGTAGATGCGGTGGAGTGGGTGGAGCTGCCAAATGTGGCAGGCATGGCCTTGTATGCCAACGGCGGGCGCTTTACCAGCAAACCTTATGTGGCCAGCGGCGCCTATATTAAACGTATGAGCAATTATTGTAGTGGCTGTAAATATAAGCCAGAACTGAAGACTGGCCATGATGCTTGCCCAACCACAACACTATATTGGCATTTTTTAATCAAGCATTACGACACCTTTGCTCGCAACCCACGCACGGCATTGATGGCAAAAAATGTGGAGCGTTTTAGTACAGAAGAAGTGGCGGCGATACAAATGCAAGCACAAAAAATACTCAGTCATATAGATGCTGTCTAGACTTTAATTAAGCCACTCATCAACTTGCTATTATGCTTTATATAAAGCGTAATGGCTCGCAAGAAGATTCTTCGTAATTGTCACGCAACTGTCATAATTAAACCTCAAAAATGTCATAACATAAGCACCTATGTCATTACCCAACTATCAGTTACTCGATCGCGATTTAAGCATCCTCAGCTTTAATAAACGCGTGCTTTCGCTAGCGCAACGCGAAGATTATCCTCTATTAGAACGATTGAAGTATTTATGCATTGTAGCCTCTAATTTAGACGAATTTTTTGAGGTACGTATGGATGCACAATTAGATGCTATGCGGGCTGGCATTAAAAAAGGTGCAGTTACCGCAAAAACCTACTATGCAGTTTCAAGCCAGGCACAAGCTTTGGTTAACCAACAATATGCTATTTTTAATGATGAGTTGATGCCTGCACTAAAAGCAGCTGGTATAGACATTTTGGCAAGCAGTGACCGTACGGCAGAGCAAAAAAAATGGGTGGCGAACTATTTTCGCGCGAATGTAAAACCTTTGCTGCTGCCGATTGCACTCGATTTGACGCATCCGTTTCCATTAGTTGCCAGTAAAGCTTTGCATTTTATTGTGGAGCTTGCGCCAGAAAGCGACAACCAACCTACCATTAGTATTATTCGCGTGCCGCGTGCATTGCCTCGCTTAATTCAACTGCCAAATGGCTCGGTACAAAGGTTTGTTACCCTTACAAGCATTATTGGCGCGCATTTAGCCAGCTTTTTTGTGGGGCGAAAAATCTTAAGCTTTTCACAATTTAGAGTCACGCGACATTCAGATTTGGCTTTAGATGAAGATGATATGAGCGACTTGCCCAGCGCTTTGAGGTACGAGTTAGCACAACGCCCGTACAGCGAGGCTGTGCGCTTAGAGGTTTCACAATCTTGTTCCGATGCGTTATCTGCATTTTTACTTAAGCAATTTAGGTTACCGCCAGAGTCACTTTGCCGCGTGTCTGGTCCAGTTAACCTTGGGCGACTCATTCAATTAATGAGCTTGGCTAAAGGTGCTGAATTTATGTTCAGCCCTTTTCAGCCACGTTGGCCAAAGCAGCTTATTGCAAAAGAATCATTTTTTCAACAGCTTAAGCAAGGCGACGTGTTGATTCATCGCCCCTATGAAAATTTTGATGCGGTGATTCAATTTTTAGAACAGGCGGTGAACGACCCGAATGTGCTGGCGATTCATCAAACCATTTACCGCACAGGTAGTGACACGCGTATGCTAAAACTACTGCAAGAAGCAGTGCGCCGCGGCAAAGAAGTGCTAGTAGTGGTAGAGATTAAAGCGCGCTTTGACGAAGAAACAAATATTAACTGGGCAGAGTCGCTAGAAGCCATCGGCGCACAAATTGTGTATGGCATGCTGGGCTTAAAAACGCATGCCAAAATGTTGCTGATTATGCGAAAAGAAGGTAAACAAATTAAGCGTTACGCACATTTATCTACCGGCAATTACAATGCTAACACAGCCAAACTTTATACCGATATTTGCATGCTGACCAGTGACGTTAAATTGACGCGTGAGGTGGAGTATATTTTTAGGCACTTGGTTAGCCAAACTGCATTGCCACCAATGCGAAAGTTGTTAGTAGCACCTTTTAATTTGCAGCGCGCTATGCTGCGCAACATTCATGCGGCTAAGCGAGCATGTTTGCTGGGCGGCAGTGCAAAAATTATTGCCAAAATGAACTCACTTACAGATGAGGTGTTAGTGAGTGCGTTATTAGAGGCCGCCCGCAGCGGCGTGCAAATTGATTTAATTATACGTGGTGCCTGTATATTGCCACTAGATGCAGATGGGCTGAAAGGCAATATCCGCGTGCGTTCCATTGTGGGGCGGTTTTTAGAGCACTCACGTGTATTTTATTTTGAAATCAATCAATCAAAAAAAATGTGGCTTTCTAGTGCCGATTGGATGAGTCGTAACATGCTTCGCCGCATAGAAATTGCCTGGCCAATTACTTGCCCGCAAATGCAGGCGCGCATTATGCAAGAATGCGTCATGCCGTACGTAAATGATACCGAAGATGCTTGGATGCTAGCGCAAAACGGCGAATACATATCTGAAAAAAGCTTAAACAAAGTAAAAATAAGCGCGCAAAAAAACTTAATTAAACATTACGAAGACTGTTAAAACAATCATGCCATTTAAAAATATGATTATTTGGCGTCACGCAGAGGCGCACCCAGCCTTAGCGCTGGGGGAAGAGCAAGATTTAACGCGCATGTTAACGCCCAAAGGTAAGCAGCAGGCCAAACGCATGGCAAGCTGGTTAAATCAGCGTTTGCCCAAAGGTGCATTAGTTATTAGCAGCCCAGCCATGCGCGCTTTCCAAACCGCACAAACTTTAAAAGCTGAGGTAAAAGTAGTTGAGGCATTAAAACCCAGCGCAAGCTTGCAACAGGTGTTGGATCAAATCGTCAGCTTAGATACCAGCACTGAAAATCTATTACTGATTGGCCACCAGCCATGGTTATGGCAGTTGGTGGCACATTTAACTGGCTTCGCAGCACCAGAAATTAGCATTAAAAAAGGCGCAGTATGGTGGCTACGCCTTGTTTCAGATGAGACTGTTGTTAATGATGGGGCAGACATCAAAGACGCACGCTACAACATCGTTGCAGTGCAGTCGCCTAGCTTTCTAACATAGCTTACATTTTAATTTAAACTTGGCTAATCTTTTTTCTTAGGCCGCCCAGTTTTAATCACGGGAATTTTAGCTAATGTTGTTTTTAGCGTATTGTCGCTCATAGCAGCTAGCAGCTTAATGCCTGCGCGCAGCAACTCACTTTTTTTAGCGGGTTGGCCCATCGAGCTTAAGCGCGCTTTCAGCAAAGTAAGTTGCGCGTATTCATCTTTTGGCATGGTAAAGCTGTCGCGCTCCATTTTAACTTTTTCTGGCTTGTCTTTTTTAGTTGGCTTTTTATCATATTTTTTTGCCACTTTTTTTGTAGTGTTTCTAGCTGGAGCTGCTTTTATTGGTGCTGTCGTTTTGGGTACAATTTTAGCGACTTTACTACTAACAGCAACTGGAGACTTGGCGGCCACAGGCTTAGCAATAGGCTTAACAATAGGCTTAACAATAGGTTTAGGTCGTGCTCTTGATGGTCTAGGTTTTGCGACACTGGTTTTGGTGACGGCTGTTTTAACAGCAGTCGTTTTAACAACAGCGACTTTAATGGCTGGCTTTGATATAGCTTCTGACATGGTTATCTCCTAATAAACGGTATAAACAGTTTATACCGTTTAATTCGCTTGTCAACTGTCATAAAACGGTCATATTTTCTAGAAAAATCAGTGTGATAGCGTTAGTCTTGTATTGATACGACTAAGCTCCAAGTGGTTTTTTGCCAAGCCAACACTTCCTCTTCTAGTAAATAAGAAGTTTGTGGAAAAGCCTGCTGCCAAGCACTTGGCAGGCCAAGCAAAAAGGTGTTGCCTGCGCACTCAAAACGGATATTTTTAAGCACTGGCATATGGCGCGAGTGACAAAAAATAACCGCCAGCCTGAGCGAAATCAACTGATAAATAAAACTATCATCATTAAAATCTGCCTCTAATTTTTTAAGCTTACCGCAATGCCCCAGCACTAATAAACTTAATCGGTGCAACTCACTTTGTGCAAAGCCCATCAACTCCGTATTATCTACAATATAAGCGCCATGCTTTTGCGATTCACTATGCGAAATTGCGCTGCCAACCTCGTGGCACAATGCTGCCCAGCCCAACTTTTGTTTCAATCGGCGCACATTAAAATTATTTTTGTTATCTTCTTCTGGCTGTGGCAATAGCGCATTTAAAAAAACCAAGGCTACTTTTGCTACATTATTTGCATGGGTTTTATTTACCGCAAAACGCGTAATTAAGTTGTTAATAGAAGCATTACGCAAGTCTTTGGCGCTATCGTCGTTTTGCCCCATCATGTCATACAGCAAACCATGCCGCAGTGCGCCTTTGGCCACGTTCAAGCTATCAATTTTAAGCAAATCAAATACCCCAGTCAGCACACTAAGGCCGCCCGCTATCACGGCCTTACGTTCTTCTTTTAGGCCGATTAACTCTAATTTATCTACAGTTTTTGCCTTAATAAGCTGCGCGCGTAACCACGCCAATCCCTTACGAGTCACTATATCATCAGCAAAGCCCGCACCTGCCAACACCTCGGCAATGGCACCTACCGTGCCTGACGCGCCATACGCTACATCCCAACATTGGTGTTGGTAAGTATCGGCTACGGCATCTAAAAATGATTCAGCAGCAATTTCTGCGCGTTCAAAGTTTTTCTCACTCAGTTGTCCATCAGAAAAATACTTGAGTGACCAAGTGACTGAGCCAACACGCAATGAATCGGTGGTTTCGGCAGTTAAATGGTGGCCTAAAATAAACTCAGTGGAGCGGCCGCCAATATCAATCACCAAGCGTCGCTCGTCCGATTGTGGCAATAAACGGCTTACGCCTTGGTAAATCAGCCGCGCCTCTTCGACGCCAGAAATCACCTCCACATCAAAGCCGAGCGATTTTTTGGCTAACTTTAAAAACACGTCACGATTTTTGGCCTCACGTAGCGTTTGTGTGGCCACCGCGCGCACATTTTGTTTGGGGAAACTTTTAATCGCCTCGCCAAAGCGCGCTAAACATTTAAGACCGCGCTCAATGGCTTCTGGCTTTAAATTGCGCTCTGCATCTAAATCGCCGCCTTGGCGCACCGTTTCTTTTAGGTAATCCACACGATGAATTTGGCCATTGTTATAGCGGCCAATTTCTAATCTAAAACTATTTGAGCCTAAATCAACGGCGGCCAGTAAGGTTTCTATGGGTTGGTTGGTTGAAACAGTATTATCGTTTTGCATATGCTTTTATAGCATATTTATTGTGCGGATTTGTGACATTAAATGAATTATATTTTAAACATTCAAGACAATTGGTTGCGCATATTTTCCTCAAATTCAGGAAAATAAAGTCCAATTTGACTTAATTCAAAATGACGTAAAATACTAGAATTGGACTCTCGCGCCAGCAAAAACTCAAACGCATTCTTGATTAACTGTTCAGTGGATATTTTACTCGCAGTTAAGCTGAGCGCGTAGCCCCAATTTACCGTCACTTCATGTGTAGTTACGTGCGCATCCACCACCGTTACTTTATAGGTGCTTAAATCAATTTCTTTAATGTTAATTTTTGCCATGTAGTTACCAATAAATTTTACTTGAAATCTATCATTTAAACCCAATTTATAAAGTTAAGTTCAATCTAACAACTAAGGGATTTACATGGCAGCGCAAAAAACCGCTACAAAAAAAACAGAGGCAGAAAAGTCGGTGACTGAGAAACGTGAGTTTCAAGCCGAAGTAAAACAGCTGATGCAGCTGATGATTCACTCGCTATACAGCAATAAAGAGATTGTACTGCGTGAGCTAATTAGTAACGCTTCGGACGCAGCCGATAAACTGCGGTTTGAGGCGCTGGCCAATAGTGCGCTGTATGAAAACGACAGTGAGCTAAAAATTACCGTGGGGTTTGATAAAGCAGCGCGTACGGTCACCATTTCTGACAATGGTATTGGTATGAGTCGCGATGAGGTGATTGCCAATATTGGTACTATTGCAAAATCGGGTACCAAAGAGTTCTTTCAAAGTTTAAGTGGTGATGAGGCGAAAGACGCAAATTTAATCGGTCAATTTGGCGTGGGCTTTTATTCAAGTTTTATTATTGCCGATAAAGTCACTTTAACTACACGCCGCGCAGGCAGCACCGATGCGGTTAAATGGCAAAGCGCAGGTGAGGGTGACTATACGCTTGAGGCTGCTGAAAAAGCCTCTCGTGGTACAGAAATAACGCTGCATTTGCGCAAAGATGAAGACGAATTTTTAAACGATTGGCAATTAAAATCCATCATTCGTAAATATTCTGACCACATTACGCTGCCGATTGTGATGCAAAAAAGCGAATGGAAAGAAGGCGAGCAGGGTTCTGATGGTATTCAAAAGCCAGGCGAGATGGTGGCTACTGATGAATTTGAGGCAGTGAATAAAGCCTCAGCCTTGTGGGCTAGAGCCAAAAATGACATCACAACAGAAGAATATAACGAGTTTTACAAACACGTTTCGCACGATTTTCAAGCACCACTGGCTTACAGCCATAGCCGTGTGGAGGGCAAACAAGAATATATTTCGCTGCTGTATATTCCGAGTAAAGCGCCGTTTGATTTGTATGACCGCGAGCGCCGTCATGGCATAAAACTGTATGTAAAACGTGTGTTTATTATGGAAGACGCAGATAAATTAATGCCACAATATTTGCGTTTTGTGCGCGGTGTGATTGATTCTGCTGATTTACCTCTGAACGTATCGCGTGAAATTTTGCAAGATAGCCGTGATGTCGATGCGATTAAAAATGTCTCTGTGAAAAAAGTGCTGGGTTTGCTAGAAGACATGGCAACAGATAAACCTGACGATTATGCAATATTTTGGAGCGAATTTGGCCGTGTGCTTAAAGAAGGTCCAGGCGAAGATTTTGCCAATAAAGATAAAATAGCGAGTCTTTTACGCTTCGCCAGCACCCGCATGGATGCTAGTGTGCAGAGCATCTCTCTAAATGATTATATTGCTAAAATGCAGCCCGAACAAACGGCTATTTACTACATTACCGCCGATAGTTTTGCGGCTGCACAACACAGCCCGCACTTAGAGATTTTCCGCAAGAAAAATATCGAAGTATTATTGTTAAGCGACAAAGTAGACGAGTGGTTGCTGGGCAGCTTGACTGAATTTGAGGGCAAAAAACTGCAATCTATCGCCAAAGGTGATTTAGATTTAGGCGCGCTAGAAAGTGATACCGAAAAAGAAATCCAAAAGAAAATTGAAGAAGAAGCAAAATCCTTAATTGAGCGTGTTAAATCTACACTGGGTGATGCAGTGAAAGAAGTGCGCGTCACGCATCGCTTAACCGATTCACCCGCTTGCTTGGTGGCTGGCGAGCATGATTTATCGGGCAACATGGCGCGTATTTTAAAAGCGGCGGGGCAAAATGCGCCCGAAAGCAAACCGATTTTAGAGCTGAACCCAGCGCATAAATTGGTGCAGCGCTTAGAAAATGAGACTGAAGAAGCAAAGTTTGCAGATTTAGCGCATTTGGTATTCGATCAAGCTTTGTTGGCAGAAGGCGGCACTTTGAATGACCCCGCCAGTTTTGTCAAAAGAATGAATAGTTTGTTAGTTTAATAGCTTTTAATTAAATCATTTAAGCAACACTCAAGCAAATGCCCTGCAAGCAAATATCTATGCGGCTTGCAGGGCATTTTTTCTTTTTTTGCATAGTTTAATATTTTAGATTAAGCCATTTTATTGCTTAGCATGAATCATTTTGTAAAGTAGCGGCAGCACCAGCAATGTCAACAATGTAGATGACAGCACGCCGCCAATAACGACTGTGGCCAAAGGCCGTTGCACCTCTGCGCCTACACCTGTCGCAATCGCCATTGGGATAAAGCCAAATGAGGCGACTAATGCGGTCATCAAAATAGGGCGCAGCCTTGTCAATGCGCCTTCTCGCACCGCCTCATTTAGCGCTTGGCCTTCGGCACGTAAATTATTGATAAAGGTAATCATCACCAAACCGTTTAGCACTGCCACGCCCGATAGTGCAATAAAGCCAACGCCTGCGGAGATGGAAAGTGGGATGCCGGCGAGCCATAAAGCAGTCACGCCGCCAGTGAGCGCAAACGGAATACCACTGAACACGATTAAGCCATCTCTAAAGTTACCAGAACTTTTTGACTGGCCATCATTCATTGCGGCGTAAAGCAGCATAAATACAATAATTAAAGCCAATGGTATGACGATTTTTAAGCGGTTAGCGGCTGATTGTAATTGCTTAAATGTGCCGCCCCACTCTAGCCAATTGCCTGCGGGTATTTTTACACTTTCAGCAATACCTGCTTTCGCCTCTGCCACAAAACTGCCAATATCGCGGTTACGCACATTGGCCGTTACCACTACATTACGTTTACCATTAGCGCGGCTAAACTGGTTGGCACCTTGTGCTACAACTAGGCTGGCCAGCTCGCTTAAGCGCATATAAGTGGCCGTATTATTCACGTTCAGCTTAATCGGCAAGCGTTCAAGCATGTCGGTATCCAAGCGCTGCGATTCATCTAGCCTCACCACAATGTCAAAACGCCTATCGCCGTCATACACCGTGCCAGCATGTGCGCCATTCATGGCAATACTTACCGCTGTTTGAATGTCTTCCATGTTCACACCCAAACGCGCAATTTTTTCACGATCGATATTCACCGTTAACACAGGCAAACCCGTGGTTTGCTCTACTTTTACATCGGCACTACCTTGGGTTTTTTCTAGTACTTCGGCAATTTGTTCAGCGGTTTCTGTCATACTTTCTAAGTTATCGCCAAACACTTTTACCGCCACATCACTACGTACACCAGAAATCAGCTCGTTAAAACGCATTTGTATCGGCTGGGTAAATTCATAATTATTACCTGGTACTTTAGCCACCGCCGCTTGAATTTGTGCAATTAAAGCATTTTTACTTAAAGAAGGGTCTGGCCAGTCTGATCGTGATTTTAAAATTAAAAAAGTATCCGCAACACTAGGTGGCATGGGGTCGGTAGCGATTTCTGCGGTACCCAGCTTGGCATATACTTTATCAATCTGCGGAAAGGTTTTAATAGTTTTTTCTAGCTCTTCTTGCATGACTACTGCTTGGCTTAAACTGGTGCCTGGAATACGCAAGGCGTGCATGGCAATATCGCCTTCATCTAAACTGGGCACAAATTCACTGCCCATGTGGGTGAGCAATAAGCCACTTAGCACCACCGTTGTTATCGCTAGCGTCAACACCACGGCTTTATTCACTAGCGTCCAATCTAATACGGGCGTATAGATTTTTTTGGCTAGCTGCATCACTTTATTTTCTTTTTCTTCCACACGTCCTGTCACAAATAATGCGATGGCAGCAGGTATAAATGTGACGGAAATCATCATCGCCGCGATTAAAGCAATCACCACCGTAAACGCCATCGGGTGAAACATTTTGCCCTCAACGCCTGTTAGCGCAAATATAGGTAAATATACCGCCATAATAATCAATTGGCCGTATATCAGGGGGCGACGCGCCTCGCGCGCGGCTGAGAACACTTCTGTAAATCGCTCTTGCCGTGTTAGGTTGCGCCCTAAGGTGCCTTGTGTATGCGCAAGGCGGCGCATGGCATTTTCTACAATCACCACCGCACCATCAATAATAATGCCGAAATCCAGCGCGCCAAGGCTCATTAAATTAGCACTAACTTTGTTAGACACCATGCCAGTAAACGTCATTAGCATCACCAACGGAATCACGCACATGGTGATAATGGCGGCGCGAATATTACCCAAAAATATAAACAATATCGCAATCACCAACAACGCGCCTTCAACCAGATTCTTTTTAACCGTATTAATGGCTGCAACTATTAAAATAGTACGGTCATACACGGTGTTGGCTGTAATGCCCGCTGGCAGTGTTTTATTCACTTCTGCCAGCCTAGTTGCGACAGCTTGCGATACCGTGCGGCTATTCTCGCCCATCAACATAAACACAGTACCCAGCACCACTTCTTCACCATTCATGGTGGCGGCACCCGTGCGTAAATCGCTACCTGTTGAAACGCTCGCTACATCTTGCACGCGAATAGGCGTACCATTTTTAGTATCAACCACAATATTGCTGAGCGCATCTAATGCTAAATTTCTATCTTTACTGTCCACCAAAATTTGCGCTGGCACACGAATTAAATATTGCTCGCCTAACTTTTCAATATAGCCAGCACCTTGGTTATTGGTATTTTTTTCTAAGGCGTTCAAAATATCGCTTAGCGTTAGGCCGTAATTGACTAAAGCATCTAAGTTTGGCGCTATTTGAAATTGTTTATTAAATCCGCCAATGGTGTTGATTTCTGTCACGCCTGGCACATTGCGTAATTGCGGTTTAATAATCCAATCTTGCACTTCGCGCAAATCCATCGGAGTGTAAGGCGTGCCATCCGCTTTCAGTGCGCCAGGTTCGGCTGCCACTATCCACATAAAAATTTCGCCCAAACCTGTGGCCGTGGGCCCCATTTCAGAGGCAATGCCTGCTGGTAACTTTTCTTTTACTTGCGCAATACGCTCAGCCACTAGCTGGCGTGCAAAGTAAATATCGGTACCTTCTTTAAACACAACCGTCACTTGAGATAAACCATAGCGCGAAATTGAGCGTGTTTCTTCTAAATGCGGCAACCCTGCCATGGCCGTTTCTACTGGGTAGGTAATACGCTGCTCGGTTTCTAATGGCGAATAGCCAGCGGCAGCTGAGTTAATTTGCACTTGCACATTAGTAATATCAGGCACCGCATCAATTGGCAAATACTGATAACTTACAACGCCTAATATTGCGATGGCCAAGCTAATCAGCATTACCAGCCAGCGCTGATCAATGGCAAACGCGATTAACTTTTCAAAAAAACCTTTAGCTTCTTTATTTTGCTTAATGGTCATGGCTGGCTCCCGCTTTGCCAAGTTCCGCCTTCACAATAAAACTATTGCCTGCCGCATATTGTTCGCCTTCTGCGAGGCCAGACAGCACTTCTACATATCTGCTATCGCGACGACCCAGCTCGACTGGCCGCGCCTCAAAATTATCGCCATAACGGCCAAACACGACATTGCCGAATTGGATAGTTTGTATCGCCTCAAGCGACACAGCCAGCGGTACATTGACTTCATCAGCCACCAAATCAATGTTCACAGGCAAGCCAACTAACCAATTAGCTTTGTCGTTTGCTAGCACCACACGTGCAACGGCGGTGCGGCTTTGTTCAGCCACCAGTGGCGCAATATAAGTAATTTTACCTTCGGTGCTTTGCTCAAACGCGGCGGCACGCACAGTGACTTTTTGCCCCACTTTTACTAGACCTAACTCCTTAGTGGGAATACTTATATCCGCCCACACCGTATTTAAGTTTGCCACTTCGTACAGTATTTGCGACATATCGACCACTTGGCCGAGTGTGATGTTTTTGCGGGTAATGCTGCCAGCAATAGGTGCTGTGAGCGCATAGCGCGACCCGCTACCAGCGCCAATGCCTTGGCTAGCGAGCTTTTGTTGTTGGCGCGACACTTCAATTTGTGCCAGCTGCACTTCACTTTTTGCCGCTAAGTAATCTTGCTCGGCTGATATTTTTTCGCGCCACAAAGTTTCTTCGCGCACCAATGTGGTTTTGGCTAGACTTAATCTTTGCTGCGCAGCTGCTAAATCCCCACGGTTTTCTGCCACGCTAACGCTAGAAATTATCGCCAAAGTTTGGCCTTTTTTAACTCTGTCGCCAACATTGGCGGCAACGCTTTCTACCACGCCAGCCAATCGCGGCAACACTTGTACTGCGTTGTCTGCGTTTAATTGAATGGTGCCAATTAAACGCAAATTGGTTTGAATGTTTGCGGGTGCAGCGGTTAGCACCTCAATCGCGTTATGCTTTAACTGTTCTCCTGTCAGTGTGACCCTTGCTTCTACTTGGTCATAGCCAAATTTATAAGTTTTTCCAGCATAGCTTGCCTCAATATCTACTTTAAATGAATGAGGCTCTTTGACGATATTTTTTGAAGTTAAGTAGTCGTTTTCTGGCGCAAATTTAAAGGTTTCTGCGGTGCGACCTAAGCGCGCTAGTTTTAATTGAACTGCTGAATCTTTTGGCGCAAGCTGCTTGCCATTTAAGTAGCTGTACAACCTAAATTCTGGCGGCTGGTTTTGCTCAAAAATCGTGACTTCAATAGCGTAATCGCCATCGGTAAATAACTTGCCACCATGTGGGCCTTTAATGCTTTCTGTTGCCATGGCGGCATGGTTGTGACCGTCGTCGTTATCTTTTTGTATTTTTTGTGCTGGTATTTGGTGGTCTTTTCCATGATCATGCCCAGCCTCGCCATGTTTAGGTGGCATAACAATATCAGCCTCATCAGCATGTTCATCTTTATGCTCACCAGCTTCTTCTGCATGTTCGGCATGACCATGTTCATCCATGACAGGTTTTTCGGTTTTTAAAATAAAGCCAGCCGCTGCAATGCCCATTAAGATAATGGCAATCACCAGCCACGTTTGTTTGTTTAATTTCATGGTGTTTCCTTTAAATTTGTACTTAACTTAAACGTAGTACCTAATATATTGTGAATATCTGCCTCTGCGAGGCGCGCCAGTGCTAGTGCTTGTAGGTGCTGTGTTTTGACTTGAAATAGTGTGCGCTGCGCATCTAGCACTTCTAAAAAGCTAAACTTGCCAAATTCAAAGCCTTTGCGCGCGGCGTCATAAGCGCTTTGTGCGCCTGGCAAAATATCATTTTTATACATATTGCTGGCTTCCGCTTGCAATTGTCGGCGGTTGTAAGCATCGGCTATGTCCGTTTTCAATTGATTTTCTATAGCAGATTTTTCATCAATTGCTTGATACTCGCGCGCCTTGGCACTTTGCACATTGCCCTGATTTTTATCGAACAAGGGGATGGGAATAGATAAACCGATAATGGCTTGGGTAATGCCGCCTAACTCCTCATTTCGCTGTGCACCAAGGCTTACGGTCACATCTGGTGTTTGTTTTGATTGTTCAATCGCGCGTAACGCCTGTTTTTGCGTAATGGCAAGAGTTGCCTTCTTAAGGCGCGGTGAATCCGCAACTTGTATCATTAACTCTTCAAGCGTTGCGATACTATTAAGTTTATCCAAATCACCCACTGCGGTATACCCCTCGTGGTTATTGGCTTGCAGGCTATTAGACCACAAGCTGGCTAAACGCTGTTTAGCAGAAGCTAATTGTTGATTGGCGCTGGCTAGTTCTATTTTTAAACCAGCCTCGGCTACTTTGGCTTTTGTTTCTTCAACTGGCGAAACCTTACCTGCCAGCACGCGCTTAGTGGTGGTTTCTTTGGATGTGGTGGCAATTTGTAATAGCTCAGTTACCAGTGTTTGCGCTTGCTGCGCGGCTAAAACTTGGTAAAAAGAGGCATAAGTTTTCGCGCTTATTTCTGCTTGCGTAATACGAATATCAGCATCAGCCATAGACAAGGCTACATCAGCCGCTGCCATGCGTTTATCGCGTTTGCCAGCTGTTTCTAGCTGTTGACTAATCGCAATGGTGGCAATGCGGTTTTGGCTACGTAAATCTTCAATTTGCCCTGATAAAGTTGGGTTAGGGCGCGCAGATGCTTGTAAAGTTAACGCACTTTCTACTTCGCGCCCGCGCATCGCCACCGCAATAGTTGGGTTAGCTTGCAGCGCTAGGGCTGTGGCTTGCTCAAGGCTAATGTTCTCTATTGCAATTGCAGCTGAAAAACTGCCAATTTGCGCGCATAAATTGAGTAAAACAAAAAATAAAAATTGGGTGTAACGCATACCGTTCTCCTAAAAATAGAAAAATCGGCGAGCGTATTAAATTAGAAATTATGTTGGCTAAAAGGCTCGCCGAGTTAGACGAGCGATACCCAATTTGGGCGTTCTGGCTGGTAGCTGGGTGGGGAGTGATAGGTGAATAAATACGGTGTTGTCATTTGTAGGGCTTGCTGCTCAAATACTGGTAAAGCATATCCAATTAACTCACCACAAGATAAATGAAAAAAGCCTAAATGCACATGGCTGTCTAAATTTTTCGTTTCAGGATTATTAGGCTGGTTTGAGTCTGTGTTTGAAGTAAGTACATCAGCATAATGCTCATGATGACCAAAATGTACTTCAGTATCTTGTGCATCATGCGTGTCATAGCCTGCCACCATCGCCCATGTGTACTGCAGCGGTAGCAAAAATAACATCAATATTAGGAATATTTTTTTCATTTAAGATTTAAGTTTACTACATGCAACACAAAGTTCAATACTCTTATATTTTTAGTACGAAAAGCAAGTATATATAACTTTGTGTCACATCTTTAAAGAATTGTCATAAAGACTGGCGCGATTTTTGCTAAAATGCTGGTTGTAAGCAATAACCATATCCAAAGGCTCTTCATGATTGATTCCGCAAAAAAACTAATTACTTCAAAAAAAAACATCGCGCTACCAAAATTAACGCCTATTAAACAGGCTTTACAAAATCATTTAGTTTTCTCGTGCTTTAAGACTGACAAGGTTGCCACGCCTAGGGATTGGTACCACGCTGCGGCTTATACGGTGCGCGATCACGTTGTAGAGCGTTGGGTTAAAACGTCAAATTCATATTATGAAAAAGATCCAAAGCGTGTTTATTATTTATCCTTAGAGTTTTTAATTGGCCGCATGTTGAGTAACGCTGCACTAAATGTGGGCATTAATAACGAATTAAGTGCAGGTTTGGGCGCGCTTGGTCGCAGCATGGAAACTGCAATGGAGATGGAAAACGATGCAGCGCTGGGCAATGGCGGTTTAGGCAGGCTAGCTGCGTGCTTTTTAGATTCGATGGCTACCATGGATATACCCGCTGCGGGTTATGGCATCCGTTATGAATACGGCATGTTTAAGCAAAGTATCGAGCATGGCCAGCAAATTGAAAATCCTGATAATTGGTTACGTTACGGTAATGTGTGGGAGTTTCAACGGCCTGAAGCCACCTACGACATTCAATTTTATGGTCATGTGGTACCAGTAAAAGAGGGTAAAGGCGTTGCACACCACTGGGTGAACACACAGCGCGTGGTGGCGATGGCTTATGATGTGCCTGTGCCAGGCTATGGCACCGAAACGGTGAACAATTTGCGTTTATGGTCTGCCAAAGCCACTAAAGATTTTGATTTGCGTCAGTTTAACGATGGCAATTATGACGAGGCGGTAGAGGAGCGCACCGATTCTGAAACAATTTCGAGAATTTTATATCCGAATGATGCTTCAGCATCGGGTCGAGAATTACGTTTAAAACAACAATACTTTTTTGTGTCGGCTTCTATTCAAGATATTTTGCGCCGATTTACCACGACGCGTGAGGTGAAAACTGAAAAAGATTGGGCAGATTTGCCCAACAAAATTGCTATTCAACTCAACGACACGCACCCCGCCATTGGCGTGGCCGAGATGATGCACCAATTAGTAGATAACCACCATTTGGCTTGGGATTTTGCTTGGGGCTTGGTGAATAAAATATTTGCTTACACCAATCACACCCTAATGCCAGAGGCGCTAGAAACTTGGTCTGTGGACTTGTTAGGTAGCTTATTGCCGCGCCATTTAGAGATTATTTATGAGATTAATCAGCAATTTATTACCATGGTGAACCACTTGTTCCCAGGCGATAACGAGCTGGTAAAACGCGTATCGATTATTGATGAAACGCATGGCCGACGCGTGCGTATGGCACACTTAGCGGTGGTGGGTGCACACACGGTGAATGGCGTTGCAGCGCTGCATAGTGAGTTATTAAAATCTACTTTATTTGCCGACTTTAACAAAATTTACCCTAACAAACTCACTAACGTGACCAACGGGATTACCCCTAGGCGTTGGCTCAATCAAGCCAATCCCTTATTAACTGACTTGATTAAAACCGCGATTGGTGATGGCTTTATAAAAGATTTAACCCAGCTTAAAAAACTCACACCGCTGGCCGATGATAAAGATTTCCGCAAAGTGTTCCGTGCGGTAAAAGCCGCCAATAAGTTACGCCTAGCGCAAAAAATAGAGAGCGTGACAGGCGTTAAACTGAATACTGATGCGTTGTTTGATGTGCAAATTAAACGAATACACGAATACAAGCGCCAACTGTTGAATGTGCTGCATGTGATTACCTTGTATAACCGTATCCGCAAAGGCGAAAAATTGGCCGCACCGCGCGCGGTGATATTTGGCGGCAAAGCCGCGCCGGGTTACTGGATGGCCAAGTTGATTATTCGTTTAATCAATGACGTGGCAGAAGTCGTGAATAATGACCCAGCGGTGGGCGACCAATTAAAAGTGGTGTTTTATCCTAATTATGAGGTTTCGGCGGCTGAGATATTGTTCCCTGGTGCCGATTTATCTGAGCAAATATCCACTGCTGGCACCGAGGCTAGCGGAACTGGTAATATGAAAATGGCGCTGAATGGTGCGCTGACTATTGGCACGTTAGATGGCGCTAATGTGGAGATTATGGAAGAGGTGGGTGCAGATAATATTTTCATTTTCGGCCTGACTACGCCAGAAGTGGCCACAACTAAAGCCAATAATTACAATCCGCGCGATTACTACAACCAAAATACCGAGTTGAAACAAGTGCTAGATATGATAGGCAGCGGATTTTTCTGCATGCAAGAGCCCAATCGCTACCAATCTATCATCGATAATTTGCTAAATAATGGTGACAATTACCTATTGCTAGCCGATTACGCCAGTTATATCGCGTGTCAAGATGAGGTGGCTGACACCTATCAAAACCAAGAAGAATGGTCGCGCCGTGCCATACTCAACGTGGCGCGTATGGCCAAGTTTTCTAGCGATAGAACCATTGGTGAATACGCCAAAAATATTTGGCATGTGACGGCGATGAAAAAATAAAATGTGGAGAAGTAAAATAGTGTAAACGCCTGTGCGTAAGCGTCGTTAAAGCAATTACAATAAACATACTAATTACTTTAAGGACATTTCACATGAAACACATACTGCCAGCTACGCTACTCGTCCTGTTTATCACACAAGCTAATGCATTAGATTTAGGCACGCTTAAAGATGCCATTAAATCTAGTGGCAGCAGCACTTCTAGCGCTAGTAGCAGCTCTGGCGTAAACAGTTTGAGTAATGAAGAAGCCAGCGGCGGCCTAAAAGAAGCGCTGACACAAGGTGTGGGCAAGGCGGTGAGCACATTAGGCGCGGCAGATGGTTTTTTTGGTAACAAAGAAGTGAAAATTCCACTGCCGAAATCACTAAAAAAAATAGAAAAAGGTATGAAGTTAATGGGCATGGGAAAACAGTCAGATGAGCTTATTCTGAAGATGAATCGCGCCGCCGAGGCTGCCGTGCCAGAAGCCAAAGCATTATTAGTGGGTTCTATCAAACAAATGACTTTGGCTGATGCCAAAGCCATTTTAACTGGCCCGCAAGATGCTGCCACGCAATACTTTAAAAAAACCACCTCCGTACTAATGGGCGAGAAATTTTTACCAATCGTCACCAAAGCCACCGAGAATGTGCAACTGGCCGCTAGTTACAACAAGTATGCCGAGATGGGCAGCAAATTTGGTGTGGTTAAAAAAGAAGATGCCAATATAGAAAAATATGTCACCAACAAAGCCCTAGATGGCGTTTATTTGATGATTGCTAAAGAAGAAGCTGCCATTCGTAAAGACCCGCTGGGCCAAGCGAGTAGCTTGCTTAAAAAGGTATTTGGTTCGATAGGTAAATAGCATTCGGTTAAGCTAGTATTTTATTTTAATGCCCTGCAAGCCCCATGGATATTGACTTGCAGGGCATTAGTTTTTGTGCGGTGTTTTGTTTGATTTTTTGAGCACTAAAATTTGTATCTGCTTGCGCTTTTGTTGCGTGGCAACAATGCTAATTGAAATAATCACGGCAAATCTAAAATAAAAGCCATAAATGCTTTGACACAGGAGGCCAAATCTTGCTATAGTCTCATCTCTCGGCGGCATGTACGTCGAATCGGACGCGGGATGGAGCAGTCTGGCAGCTCGTCGGGCTCATAACCCGAAGGTCACAGGTTCAAATCCTGTTCCCGCAACCAATAATTCTAGAGTTATTAAACCCGAAAATTAAATTTTGGGATAATTATTTTATAAAATACGCTCTTTAACAATATGAACGACTGATAAGTGTGGGTGTTTGTGGTTTTAGGCACTGACATAGACGCAACAAATGCCTGACATCGCTTGCGATGGCAGGAATGTTTTGCTGTATGGTTTATGTACAGACTCAAGATAACAAA